>CAKJXZ020000001.1:0-69267 GCA_918234285.1 Pseudomonadota bacterium
AAAAGCCGAAATAAAGAGCAGACTATGATTATATTGGTAACAGGTGCATCACACACGGGGAAAACGCTTTTGGCACAGAAGTTGCTTGAAAAGTATCATTACCCGATTTTATCAATAGATTTGCTGAAAATGGGGTTAATCCGTAGCGGTCAAACCGATTTAACCGTAACAGATGACGATGAACTAACGGTTTATCTGTGGAAGATTGTGCGAGAAATGATTAAAACCGCCATAGAAAACAAGCAAAACCTGATTATTGAGGGATGCTACATTCCGTTTGATTGGCAACAGGATTTTACGGCCGATTATCTTTCGGAAATTAAATATATCTGCCTTGTGATGAGCAAAAAGTATATCACAGAGCACTTTGACGATATTAAATGCTATGCAAATGTCATTGAACAAAGACTTGATGACAGCGATTTTACGCTGGAAAATGCCCTTCAGGATAATGAAGGTATTTTGCAACAATGTCAAAAATTCGGTTTGCCATATCATTTGATAGACAATGATTACAATTTGAATGTTGACCTATAAATGTTAAACAATGTTAGGAATCCGCACAAAGTTTAACATTTTTTTGTTTGGGGTATTTTTGCCATTTTCAAAAGTGCTGATTTTTAGGGCTTTTCCGAGAAAATGTTAAAGAAGGTATGTTCTTTAACATTTTGGAATTTTATAACTGTTGATTTTATAATTCGTTAGTTCCGGTTAACATTGCGTATGTTGTCTCGTCCATATCGTACCATTTAGGTTCAGATGACAAATCAACCAGGTATTTTTTCGTTAGTTCCTGTTTGTCATATTGCCCCGGCTGCCATATTACCGGATAACCAAGTTTTCTCAGCCTTATAAGAGCCCTAAACCCATATATTGTGCAACGGTGTGCGCTAGAAATATAAAAGATCCACTTGTTTGAAGTCGTTTTCTCGTAATTCGATTTTATATCTCCGCTGTTTTCAAAATTATATCCGGTTTTCCAAAGATTACATGGATAGAAATTACCGATAATCGTTTCCCACGGGTGTCCCAGATATTGAACATGATAATACCACCATTTAAATTCTTCTGGACTGTCATGGTTGCGATCTGCCAATATGCCCTCGGGATGTCCATAGTCCGAATGGAACATTTGCCTTCCGTCCATTACACGCCGTGCGATTGTTTCCGCATCCATATCTCGGAAATTAACTTCTCTGTCATTATAGTAAAATCGCTTGGAAATGCCGTTTTCATCACAAAAAGAAAGCTCAATTTCTTTGATTAACGCGAAATATTTGTTTAACGTTAAATCCTCGATTGGTTTTGGAAGTTCTCCGCGTAACTGCATTTTGAGGTATTTTCGAACTTCTTTTCTCTCTTCATCAGACAAATAAAAACTGCCTGGGCCAAATTCTCTTTTATGTCTTCCCATGTTATTTTCCTTTCTTTATTGATAAATCTTAAATATTTTATAGGAAAATCCTTCATTTGCAATAGTTATAAGCTCAAAAGATACCTTTAGCCACAGGCTTTTGAAAATCCAAAATCAGCAGATTTCAGCAAAGGTGTTATAGGGATGTCAAAATAACAAATCCCTGAAAGAAAATGCTTGATTTTCTCCAAAAAGTCCAATATAATAAGACCAAATGGAGTAAATATGATATATTCTTTTGACGATTTGAAAATAAAGTTTAGCAATTATGCTAATATTAAGGATAAGATAGGCCGTGAAATACAAGCAGGGCGGCTTATTCCTGTTGCACGCGGATTATACGAGACGGATGCTTTCATTTCGGGAAAGTATTTAGCAGGACGCATTTATGGCCCGTCATATTTGTCTTTTGATTATGCGCTTTATATCTATTCTCTCATACCCGAAGCCGTGTATAAAACATATACTTCGGCAACATTTGATAAGCGTAAGGCAAAGAAGTATCAAAATGCTTTTGGAGTGTTTACCTATCGCGATGTTCCGGCAAAAGTTTACCCGCTCGGTGTCATCATTCATGAAGAAAACGGTTATTCGTATCAAATTGCCACACCTGAGAAAGCATTATGTGATAAGCTATATACCATATCCCCGGTTAGTAATTTGACCGAATTAAAGGAACTTCTGTTTGATGATTTACGAATAGATGAGGACGAATTTGCAAAACTCAACAAGGATATATTGGAACAACTCGCTCCTTTATACCATTCTACAAACCTTAATTTGCTGGCTAAATTTATTAGGAGAATCCAATAATGCAGACTATTTTAACCCAAATGTTGGCAGGGTATCCGACCAATACATTAGAAGACAAGAAAAATGCCGTAAAAGAAGTCGTCCAGGAAATTGCTTTATGCGGCTTATCTCGTGCCGGATTTTTCAAACAAGCCGCATTCTATGGCGGAACAGCCCTGCGTATCTTTTACGGACTGGATAGATTTTCGGAAGATTTGGACTTTTCTCTCATATCTCCTGATTCTGATTTTGAATTACGTCCGTATTTTAGCGGATTAGAAAAGGAATTGGCTTCCGTTGGATTGAAATTTTCCGTGGAAGAAAAGGTTAAATCTGTTGATTCGGATATCAAATCAGCATTTTTGAAAGGTAATACCAAAGAGCATATTGTGAGTATTTATGATGAACAAAATAACCACATTAACCCTGATGAAGTTATCAAAATAAAGTTTGAGGTTGATGTTAATCCGCCGGCATTTGCAACATTTGAAAACAAATACAGGTTATTGCCATCGCCGTATTCGGTAAAACTCTATGATATGCCGTCATTGTTTGCCGGTAAAGTTCACGCTGTTGTTTGTCGTGCTTGGAAAAACCGGATTAAAGGGCGAGATTTGTATGATTACGTGTTCTATTTAGCCAATCAAGCAAAGATAAATTTACCACATTTGCGTGCCAGATTAGAAGATTCCGGAGTCCTAAAAGAAAATGATGTATTTACATTGGAGACTTTGAAAGCAATGCTCATAGAGCGCTTTGCAACAATTGACTACGAAAAAGCCAAGAAAGATGTATTACCATTCGTTAAAGATGCTAATAAGTTGGATTTATGGAGCAAAGATTTCTTTACAAGCATTACGAACGACTTGAAATAGGGATTGAGCTTAAACTATGTTTCAGATGAAAAAGTAGACATTGAAAGCCCAAAAGTAGACATTGAATACCCAAAAGTAGACATTGGATATATATTTATAAGGCTAATTTTCCGGTTAGATGTTATTCAATAAATAATTTACTTAAACTTGCAAAAAAGGATAAAGCATCATCATATTTAATGCGTTCAGATATAGACGCATATGACATAACCTCAACATACTCTTCATATTTTTTACGGAATATAGAATCTGTTTGTAATAAATTCAAAGTATCTCTTACAATATCCTTGAATTCTATGCTGTTATCATGCAAACGAGGTTTATCTTTTGTTTCAAAGTTATGTAAAACGCGTTCCTTAAAAGCTTGTCTATCTTCTAAATAAGATTTCATAGCATAAAGATCATGTAAATGTCGTAGCAAAGTGTAGTCTGTGGCTTTATCTTTATTATAAATTCTCCAAACCAACGCATTAAACTTATCTGCACCAGTATTAAATGGTCTAACGCAGTTTATATGTGTATCTGCTTCATTATTACTATATTTTGTAACGAATGACTGGATAGCCCTTAATTCAAATGGCAATTTATCATCATCAAAAAAGATTTCGACTTGCAAGAAAGGACGTAAAAATTGTGGTAAATCAGGATTATGAGGATATTCCACATAAATACAGCAGTTTTTCCCTTCATTTCTAACCTTAATATTATCATTTGCAATTTTAAAGTCTGATATCTCTTTAATACAATCTATAAAACTATTTCTGATATTTCTGCGTTGTTCCCTAGTTAAAATTGATGCTCCAACAAATTTAAAATCCAGGTCTTCTGAAAATCTTTGAATAATATTATATCCTTTTGATAGAGAAGTTCCACCGGCAAAAACTGGGACGAATCTATCAAATTCCTTTTCTGATAACGCTTTAATAAGTTTGACTGCATACCAATCTTTTTCTATAAAAGCTGGATTAACACCTAATTCTCCGGATATTTCTTCTATTATTTCTTTAGATAGTAGATTGTTCATAGCTTATTTCTCTTCCATTATATGATATTGTTCTAGATATTCTTTTATTAACACCAATACGCAAACCGGTAGGTACCTGAGTAGATTTTCCTGAATTATAATCCTGTTCTGCTTTAGATGGAAATATTTTCACCTTTAACTTTTTTAATGCCTGTTTAGCGATGGTAATAAAATCAGTTTCCAGAATACGTTTACCGGTTAATTTAGATTCTTTTGTTTTAGCAAATATACCTTGTCCAATTTTGATAAGAAATTGTTCTTTCACCATTTTTCTTAATACACGTCCAACCTGATCTCTATCGCTTAAATCATAGAAATCAGATAAAATAAATGCAGATACCTTACTCTTATTAATACGATATCTCATTTTAGCTTCTAACGTATTACCAACTGGCATATATGTATCCTTTTACAAAAACACGACAATATATAATGTAAATATACGACATTTTATTTTAAAAGTAAATAGATAAAATGCAGTAAATAAAAGAATTTTGATATATCTTATGATAATTACGAAATTATAATTACTATATAAATGAAATTATTTAGCATACAAACTACACCATTTATACAAATAACCTAAGATATGTTAATTATGCATCATTCAATAATTCTGTAGACAATTCTTTGTTGAAACCATATTTTCTACTTAATTTATGATTTTGTTATAAAAAGTAGATATTCAATTTATTGAGTAAAAGTTCTGGAATCCCGATATATAGCCATTTACAAAGGGAATAATATCTATTAAAATTCATTATATAGCAAAAAATATTCACTAATAACGGTTCAAAAAGAAACAATGAAAGTTCGCATTATATCAGATTTACATTTGGAAATAAATTCAGGGCATCCGTTTAGATTAGATGATACCGAAACATTTACTGTAATCTGCGGAGATATATCCGGATATTATGAAGAAACTTCACGGTGGCTAAAGAAAAATGTCAAAAATGGTGTGTTTGTCAGCGGAAATCATATTGTTTATAATGAAAGTAAACATTCTTTGCAGTATTTTATGAACCAATTTGAACGAAATTATCCGCTTTCTGCATCATTGTCATATTTGAATAACACTTACAAGATCGTGAATGATATAGTGTTTGTCGGCGGAACGCTATGGACGGATTACAAATTATTGAACAAAGATGCTCAAGATATGTATATGTGGTATGCAACTCGTAATTTAAATGATTTTCGCTATGGCAAATTTAATTCGGATTATAACAAAGAAAAAGAGGATACGCGGTTATTGAGAAGATTACAACCTGAAGACTGTGCCAAGATGTTTCAACAGACGGTAGAGGCGATTGATACTGTATGCAAAAAGTTCCCGGATAAGAAAATTGTTGTAATCACACATCATGCTCCGAGTATGATGTCGGTGCCAAGAGAATACAAGAACGACGAAACAACACCATGCTACGCCAGTAATTTAGAAGATTTTATATTGGATCGACCGAATATAAAGCTGTGGTGTCACGGACATATACATCAAGCCAGCGACTATGAAATCGGCGATTGCCGTGTCGTATGCAATCCGAGAGGATATGTGAAATATGGTGAACCTTGTGGATTTAATCCCAATTTAGTAATAGAAGTGGAATAAGCATACTTATTTGCTTTTTGTGCGGCATAAAATGATTTTCAAGCAAATTTTATCAACAGGCGATTCGCCGACGATTCGTGCTTTCTGCCTCAAAAATTACCGTTTTGTCGTTTGGTTATCGCCACTCCGATCGGCGTGTGACCGGGAAAATGCGTGTGACCAGCGTGTTACCGGAGGGATTTTGCAGCCTTGCAAAAAATTTTAAAAATAAAAAATCCCTGTAAAAACAGGGAGTTAATTGGCGCGCCCGGCGGGACTCGAACTCACAACCTTCTGATCCGTAGTCAGATGCTCTATCCAATTAAGCTACGGGCGCCTTGACTTTTACGTTCATATATCAAAATATTCTTAAATGCAAGCATTATTTTTGTTTTTATTGTTATTTTTTTATAATTCCGGCTCCTTGATATAATCACCCGCCTTTTTATCGTACTGATCTTTTATTTCCGGGTTGCCCCCTGCCGCAACGAATGCCTCCGCAAATTCCCGATAAAAATCAGGATATTGTCTTGCCACCGCTACCAACACGGTTTGCCCGTTATAATCACGTGCATTTATGTCGGCACCATGTTCGACCAAAAGCTTTAATGTTTCCAAAACATCGACGCGCACACTCTCATCTTCCGCACCATATTGCTCTAATGCCTTAATCAAATAAGAAACTGCCGTCAACCCGTCGGCATCCTTGGCATTTACATCAACATTGTGCTGCAGAACGTACTTTATCAACGGCATGTTCAAATTGCGAATCGTTGCCATCAAAACGGTTTCTCCGTCTGCCGTGACATGTGACACAGCGGCACTATGCGCCATTAGCAAATCCGTTAATTCGACAGAACCTCGTTTGCAATCCATCAAATAAGAGCGATCGTTATTGACTTTGTTGATATTGGCACCATGTTCCACCATAAATTTAATCATCCCGAGATTATTGTTGGCGAAAGCCAAATCCAACACACTTTTACCTTCAGCATTTTTCTGATTTATATCTGCCCCTTTATCAAGCAGAACCTGTAAAAACTCCGGAGATGTACCTCTTCTGTAAGCCGAGATTAATAAAGTTTCGCCGTATTCGTCCAGTTCATTCATATCCAACTCGTCGGTATTCATGTTGCGCAACAAATCAATCTGTTGACGCTTGACAATTGTTCTGAGAGTGGCAACATCGTTGTCGACCAAATATTCGCTTACCAACGCAGATAAGTCGGCATCCTGCGAATTTTGCTGCAATAAATCAATAACGTTTTGGCCGTTCTCATCAGTTAAAGACAACGGATTTTCCAACTTAGCAAACAAAGTTTTCAACGCAGCTAAATTGCCCTGTCGATACAGATATTTCCATAGCGGCAACCCGCCTTCCGGCATTTTCAGCATAACATCCGCGGCTTCGATTTTATCCCAAACCACATCATATATCTCTGCGGATTTATCATCCGTAAGCACATACGAAACAGCTGATTTTCCATAGTTGTCGACAATGTTAATCGCCGCCCCTTTTTCAATAAATTTTTGGGCAGATGCAGTATCTTGTTTAGCCAGGGCATCATGCAAAACAGTGTTCCCGTCGCGGTCTTGATGATTAATATCCGCACCGTTATCCAACAAATATTGCATAAACTCGTCCGGCGCCGCAATATCATAAGCATATTGCAAAGCACTGCGCCCGTTATCCGTAACTTCCGCCATTTGCTCTGCCGAAATATTTAATCTTTGCAATAACGTAATATCGTTATGCTCCGCCGCATCTTTAAGCAACGCCTGTTTGTCGGCATTGCTCAGTACGGAACCGCCGGCCCGCAATTTCTCGATAATTTCCGGCGGATAACTGTTGATTTCGGCATAATAAAGTGCGGAATGACCGTCATCATCAAGTCCGGATACTGCAATTCCTTTGTCCGCCAGCATATTGATATACGAAGACGGCTTATTCTGTTGCAGTCCCTGCACCAGCAAGTGCTTATATTGCGGTTGATTAATATCGGCACCGGCATTCACGAGCATTTCGATAATCTCCGGCTCGGCATTGTTTTTTATGGCATAATCGAGCGGAGTACGGCCGTCCGCGTCCTTAATCTTAACATCTGCCGTTTGCAACATTTGCTTGATAATATCGGTATTAGCCCCGTTTTGTAAGGCATAAAACAGCAAATTGTTTATCGTAGCCGTGTCATCGGACGGCCACAAAGACAAGATAAGTTTCAAGCTGTCAATATTGTTTGCAAGCACGGCATGTTGCAACGGAGTCTCACCATCAGCATTAGCCGTTGACAGTTGCGACTTAAATTTTTGCACGATTTCCGGCGATGAAGAAACGGCAACGGCATACATAAACGGTGTCATACCTGAGTACAGTCCTTCAGTATCGGCGGCAAAATCCGCTCCGCTGAAACGTTGGTACACTTCCATGTCATCAATGGCAAAGTTATGCATTTTCATTGCTCTTTCCAAGGCATCGATAAGTTCGATTTTCCCGGTTGTTATACCCAACCATAGAATCCGATACCATGTATTGCGCTGCTTCAAAAGCGGTCCGATTTTACCTTCCTTAAACTTTTGGTAAAGCGGTGCTACTGCTTCCGTTTGCGACAAGTCAACCACAGTCTTCTCCGCACCGTCGTCAAAAAATTTGATTACTGCAAGTTCCTTACCCTTGTTATAATAACGTGATATTCCTTCCTGCTGATTGTTGTGATAATTTTCAACGGAAACAAGCAAACCGTCTTCGGTAAATTTTTTCTCAAATCCGTTTTTCGTATCATCAACATACATCGTAGTTAAAGCAATCTTATTATCAGGTCGATAGATTGTCGCCATACCGTTTTTCTTGTCGTTATGATATGGTGTTTCGCTGCGGGTACCGTCCTCGCTGTAATGCTTGTGCCACCCCTCGCGCTGGCCGTCGACATATTCTGTTTCATCGGTCAGATATTTTTCGCTGTATTTTTTGGACACCCCGTTAATCCGACCGTTCACATAAGTATCTTCCGACACCAGAGTATTGTTTTTCACAATACGCTCAACTCCGTCTTTAACACCGTTCTTATATGTTTCTGTTTTGCTTAAATTTCCTTCGTCATCAAAATAATTGACAGTGCCGTCTAACAAACCGTTGGTATATTTACTTTGTCTTTGCGGTTTTCCTGCCTTGTTGAACAAAATTTCTTCGCCGTTGATGATGTTATCTTTATAGGTGCGGCGATATTGCATATTGCCGTCCGGATAATAGGCTGCTTCCACTCCGTTTTTCATTCCGTTTTCATAAGAAGTCTTGAGCATGGGTTTCTTACCGTCATAGTAGGTTGTAGCCACTCCGCTCTTTTTGCCGTCTTTATATAAATAAACCGTTTTATGCCCGGCCGAATCCGGCAATTCTACCGCCCCGGAAAAAAGTTCTCCTTCCGCAACATAAACCTGTTCCACTCCGTCTTTTTCGGTAAAGTTCAATTTGTCGGCCGAATATAGGGCAATATCATTGGCAGCTGCCGTTCCGGACCATAAAAGCAACAAGCTCGTACCATACAATAACTTCTGGAAAAACATCGATTTATCCTTATAAATAATTAACAATGTATGTAAATTATCACTTATATTTGATAAAATCAATCAGAAAAAGGCTTGAGTAAATTCAAGATATACGGCGACGGATTATCCTCGGTTTTGACCAATCCGTGTCCGATATATTTTAAGGCCAAAGCCTCAATCTGCCTGGTATCAATGTTCTTCCCCGTTATTTTATTATAGACCTTTAAAGTATCAAGAGCCAGTTTGCGATGAATTTTATAAAGCGGGAAAAATTCCTGTTCCACCGGAACAACGCGGGCATTACCGAAATCGATTATTCCGGCAACGATTGAATATTCTTCCGGATTTATCAAAAGATTGCTGCCGCTCAAATCGTTATGGCACAAAGCAAGCGGTGTAGTCGGAGCATCCGTAAGATAATCATCGAGATTTATTTTGTTTGCGCTCTGCCGCAATAAGGCACTTTTGGCTTTTTCATAATCAAAATCCGGCCGCAGCGACACATCCCAACTATCCATGGCGGCAATAAGCGAAGTATCCTCCGGCGGAAGCTCCGAATTTTCATAATCAAAGGCGTGAAGCGCGGCAAAAAACTGCGCCACCTGCCGTGCCAGATTTTCCTGTTGCAATGTGTTTAATGCACCATAACCGGTGGTATATTCTCCCTCACCGCGATTATCACAAATTTTGCCGTTGAAGCGCAAAGAAATCGTAAACGGATAATCTTCTTCCACCAGTTCGATTTTATGGATTTTATGCGGGATTTTTTCTTCCATAAAAGGATGTATGGCATCAATTATCAGTTTTTCGCGACGCATTACATTCCAAATTATTTCGGCTTTTGGAAAGCGCACCAGCAAGTTATCGGCCGCAAAAGCATACGAGCGCGAGCCGCCGGGCAGCCGCTCAATCGAACGCGCGACAATTCCGGCAGATGATAGCACTTGCCGAACATTGTCCGTATCCTCGATAATCTCCGCCGTCAAAAACTGCATTTTTCCTCCATTTGGAGAGATTATACACCCGATTTGGTTAAATTTTCGTATGGATAAAAAAGAACCGCTCGATTTCACTCGAACGGTTCTTTTTTTAGGCTTTCATATCATAATCGGCCTTAAGTTTTAATAGCCAAGCCTTGATGATGGCATCCATCTTACCGCCTTCGGCATAGTCCGCCGGCGCAATATTGTCGACACGACGGTCGTGCAACAACTTCTGCGCGTGGGTACTGCCGGTTTTGGTATGCGGACGATACACGGCAATTGCCTGTCCGCCGAACTTGCGTAAAGTCGCCATACATGGGACATCGGTCAAGCCGTCACCGACATAAAGCATTTGCCCGAATGACATCACACGTTGCTCATGCGGAACCTTCTCATTTACGGCCAAATCGGTTTCATCCAAGCATCCTTTACTGATGCGGAACAAATACTGGGTTTTGGTCGTGTAGTTGATAACCTGAGCCGGCCAAAAAGCCACGCCGTTGGCATCATACATAAACGAGCAGGCATATACACGCTCAAAATGTTTGCTGATAGGCAGGCCGCTGACAATTTCTTTCAATCCGGAAGAAAGAAGAAAATGTTGCAACTCAATGCCGTTTTTCTTGGCAAAGGCATTTATACGCGTAAACCAACTGTCCACCCCGTTAAACAACGGAATATCCTTACCGAACTCTTGTAAATCCTCTTTGCGGAAAGCGATATGCTTGGCCTTTGCTTCCTCAAGCATGGTGAGCATATAACAGAGGTTTTTATCGGCATGTTGTCTTTCAGACAAAGCATCGGATTTTTTCCAAAAACTTTGCGGTGTGGTCTTAAGCGCACGCATAAAACCATACTCCTGCATATTGCCCGGAGCGAGTGTGCCATCAAAATCATAACAGATGGCTGCCTTTAATACTGTCTTTTTCATAACTGTATGCATATATTTTTTTTAATAATTTTTCTTATGAAACGATTGTACTAAAAATCAACCGTTTGAGTCAAGAAAAAAATTTGTCAATTTTTGAATTATTGCACAAAGACAGTGTGTTTTGGTGTCAGAAAATACCCCGTCAGGCGACTTCCGACTTCCGCGCGTCTTTTAAGGTAGCTTTAACTCGTGTAATCCGCATATTATCGATTTTTAAAACTTCGTATACACAGAACTCGTCTTCGGCCTTATCGCCGACTTTCGGTTCTTCGCCGATTAAGTTAAACACATAGCCGCCCATGGTGCTTTCTTCCAACTCGTGATACGGCAAATTCATGGCGTCATAAGCATCTTCCACCAGATAAACTCCGTCAAACTCGTAGTTTTTATCATTGATTTTCTTCAGCGGTTTATGCTCGGCGCCGTCGTGTTCGTCCTGAATTTCGCCGACCAGTTCTTCCAAAATATCTTCCATGGTAACCAAACCGGCAGTGCCGCCGTATTCGTCAACCACAATGGCGATATGAATATGCTTTTTCATCATTTCGTGCAACACATCGGAAATCGATTTATTTTCCGGCACAAACAAAATCTTGCGCACAATATGCTTCAAAATATCTTTATGAATCGCATCTTTATTTTCGAGCAAATCGCGAATGTGAATCATTCCCAAAATCTGGTCTTTATCTTCGTCACACAGCGGGAAACGCGTGTGCTTATGCTCGCGCACGAAGGCCATAATATCGTCGAAGCTGTCGTCTTTATAAATGCACTTCATATCCTGCCGCGGCACCATAATTTCGTGGGCGCAGATTTCCGAAAAATTGATGGCATTCTGAATAATTTCACTCTCGGTATCATCAATCACCCCGCCCTTTTGCGACGCGTCGATAATCAGTTTGATTTCTTCTTCGGAGTGTGCATCTTCATTTTCGTCCGCCTTTTCGATTTTCATCAGCTTCAAAATCCACAGCGACACATGGTCAAAGCACCAAATAATCGGGGTGCATACCTTATTAAACGTATACAGCGGAATCGCCACCAACAAAGCGTAGCGCTCGGTATCCTGAATAGCCATGGACTTTGGTACCAACTCACCCAAAACCACGTGCAACAACGTAATAAACGTAAAGGCAATACCAAAGCTCAAAGAATGCAACAACACGGTTCTTCCTTCAAAAAAACCGCCGAACAAATCTTCCAACAGGTTGGAAACCGCCGGTTCGCCGAGCCAACCCAAGCCAAGCGATGCCAAAGTAATACCCAACTGAGTGGCACTCAGATAAGTGTTCAGATGTTCGTTGATTTCGAGTGCGACTTTAGCGCGCTTGTTGCCGGACGCGGCCAGTTCTTCCAACTTGGTGCGGCGAATCTTTACTACTGCAAACTCGGATATTACAAAAAAAGCATTACAAAAAACAAGAAATAAAACTAAAATTAAATTTATAATATAGGTCGACACGGGACTCATGGTTTGAAATTACAATTTACCTCATTCTGTTAAAACAATAAAGTCATATTATATGATAATTGAGATATTGTCAATAAATGATTAAAAATAAGGCGAATTTATAATTTTATTGATTTAAACGTCTTTTTTTGCTATATTGTACTCGGTAACCAACGGACACGGAGCATTATCATGGATAAAAAAGCAAAAAAAGAACACTTGCAAAAAATAAAAGAACAATTCCGTGCGGTACGCGCCGGTCGACGCCAAGACGAAATAGAAGACCATAACGGCAAGCCGTTTACTTCCAAAAATCTGCCAAAGTTGAAAAACAAATACGACCGCAAACGGCTTAAAAATTTGCGCGACGAATACTGATACAAATCGTTTGCAATCTCGAAACATCCCTGCCCGGCTTTATTTATTCGGGCACGCTTCTTCCAATTTTTGAATAATTTGTTCGCGAATATTTTCTTTTGTATAGAAAAACGAATCATAAATTTTCTTGGTCTCAGCACTGATTTCAAAATCGTTTTCACAATATTCGATAACCCGATTAACCACGTCATCTTCCTTAAAATACACATTCGGCAAAATATATTGTTTGTAATCAAACTTTGCCAAGTCTTCGCGCTCAAATTGCGGAAGAGAAGAATCTTGTCGGTCAAGTATATAAAGTACCACCGGCTTGTTTTGAAACATAAAATCAAAAGCGACCGATGAAAAGTCGGTTAACAAACCGGAGCACTGCCGAATATATTGCGAAATATCCTGGGTGTCTATAATCTTAATATGTTTTTCTGCCGACAAATTAAAATCTATCTTCATATTGCTCATCAGGGCATGGTGCGGCGCAAAATATAAAGTTATATTTTTTTGTTGCAAATATCTCATCAATTTTTCGTTGTGTAACAAACTAAGTAAGTTTTTCTTATACAGCGAATTCTCAAAAAGCACCATGTTAATGTGCCGCCACGTCAGCATCAACAAAATGCTTTTTTCTTTCGGTTTAGGCAATCCGTTCAGCAAGTCCCAGCGCGGTAAACCGACTTTCAGCAGTTTTTCCGGCGGGAAATCATATTTAAGGAACAATTTTTCTTCTCGATTCGAACACACCAAAAACTTATCAAACTTCTGCGGATACAGATATCCGGCATACAGTACGCTGTCTCGAGCATAAGTCGGACCATGTTGAATAAAGACATATTGCCACGACGGATGTTTTCTGAAGAACATATCGGCCGTTCCCGAATTTTCGCCAAAAGAGGTCAGAACGCACTTGGTACGCAGCAACACCTCCCAGATTTTTTGCATAAACTCATTGGGGTGAGTGCGAGATGAAAAATTCAGGACAATAACGTGATCAAGTTTATTTTCCGCTGCCAGACGTTGATATAGCGCAGTTTGTTTAAGTACCACATAATATGCCGGAATATTCATCTCCCGCATTTTTGCAAACAGAGAATACGCATCAATCGCCTCCACGGTTGCATCGTGCAGGCAATCAAACAATAAATAGGTATCTTTAGGATATTTTTTGTAATTTTTCCGCACCAGATTAATATAGTGCTGTTCTGCACCCAGACGTCCGCACCGCCGCTTGATTTTCAAGGTCAGCCCGAAAATTTTAACCACCTTATGACGTGGCGTCTTCGAAACCTTTATAAACTTACCGAAGATATTTTTAATCTTGTCTTTCAGCCTGATTTTCAAATACCTTTTCATTTCGCGGTATTCTTTTTTGGTTAAAAAGTTTTTGGCATGTTTGAGCAGAACTTTACGATCTTTTCCCGAAAAGCCCATATAGTTCCACGAAAAATTCATTACCTTCATATAATGCAGATTTAATTCCATACGCGGCAACAAATTCTGCTCCGCCAAAAACCGCTCCAATTCTTTGGCCACCTCGCAAAAATCCAAATATCTTTGATTATATGAGCGAACAATCGAATTTTTGCGCAGACGATAAATATAACCGGCATATTTAACATAAGAAACCGCCTTGGCCAAAACATGTCCTTTCAAAACAAACGGACAATCTTCACAGCACTTATGTTTGGAAAATAAAATATTGTTATTTATTAAAAATTCACGCCGATAAATGCGGACAACCGAATAGCAAGGCGAAACCAACAACGTATCCAGCAACATTTCGCGGTCGATGTTTTGACCGTCGGGGACATTGACCGGCACCGCCTTAATATATTTTACGGCTTTTTCGAAAAAATTCTGCGGAATGACGCATTCGGTCCACTCCTGATAACGCACATAATCGCAGATAACTATGTCGGAATCGAGTTGTTTGGCTTGAGTGTATAATCTCTCATACATATCCTCTTTTACCCAGTCATCCGGGTCAACAAAACCTACATACTCGCCCTTTGCCTCGGCAATACCCAAATTACGCGCAACCCCCGGTCCCTCGTTTTCTTTATCTATTACCTTAATTCGCTTATCTTCAGCGGCAAACTTTTGTAAAATTGCCAATGAATCGTCGGTGGAGCCGTCATTGATACAGATAATTTCGATATCCTTAAGCGTCTGTGCCGTCAAACTCTCCAGGCATTTTCCCAAATATTCCTGCACGTTATAAACCGGAACGATGATACTGACTTTAAGCATTATTTTCCCCCGTTTCTGAGCCGGATTTTAATAAGCCGCATAAGCACCTTAAAACGTAACTCGCGATAGTAAAAACACTTTTCGTTATGTAACTGTTTAAGCGTCGCAAACAAAAATTTATCTTTCTCTTTTCTGCCGTCTTTGTTGTGATAAACCGCATTAATCAGATGTCGCAAAGAAGCACCTATACGGATTTTGCGAACAATCGGCCATAATTTTTGCCTTTCCGGCGTCGCAAAATAACGCGTCACCGCCCGAATGCCGGTGGCATAATTATCAATTTTGCGTACCGAAAACGAACTGCGCATGGTTGAAGTATTGTCGGTGTTATAACCATACAAAGCATACGGCACCGTTGCATACTCTTTAATGTCGGCGAACAAACAGGTAACCCACGGCCAATCTTCAAAATAAATTCCCTCAATAAACGGACGGTCTTGAATGAGCTCACGTTTATAAAGTTTGTTCCAAATCACCGAACCCGACGCCTCGTTTTGCAAAATATGCAAGAGCGGATTTTGATGCGTCTCGTACTGCAAATCAGCCATATTTATCAATGCCGGATCATATTGCTTAGTTTCAACCGTTGCTACCACTCCAACCCCTGATTTTTGCGCTGCGGTCAGCAAAACTTCCAACGTTTGCGGATGAATAAAATCGTCGGCATCAACAAAAAAAACATAATCGCCGCCGGCAATTTTTAATGCTACATTACGCGCCGCAGATTGCCCTTTATTTTCCTGTGTTATTACTTTTAATCTTTTATCTTTTTGCGCATAAGCGGCCAAAATTTCCGCACAGTTATCGGGAGAGCCGTCATCAACACAAATAACTTCCAGTGCCGAGTGGGTTTGCCCCAAAACGCTCTCCAAACAATGCGGCAGATATTCCGCACAATTATAAACGGGGATGATAACCGAAATCATCGCCGATGAAATATCCGTTGCCGGTATGTTTTGCGCACGATTTAACATAGCTTAACTATAAGACAGACTTAAAATATGTCAAGCTGATTTGTGGGTTTGAGCCAAAGCGTATGAATAAGGCCGCGCCGCCGACTAATTGGTCGGTTCTTCGTCCTCGTCGTCAATAATGATGAATTCGTTATCGCCGATAACATTGAGCACGGCACGCGCCCGCTCGTCAAGCAAATCCAAATCCAAGCTTGAAGACGATAACAATTTAACCTTTTGATCTAACTCATCGCGACGCATTTGATAGGTTTGTTGCAACTGCTGAGCTTCCGCCACCTTATTTTGCAAATACAAATACTTTAAGTATCCGCGGTCACCGCGAATCGCAAAATATGAAAAATATGAAAACAAACAAATCAGCAAAACCAAAACGGCCGAGCTTTTGCTTTTATTGACTATATAAGACCAAATTCCCATAATTTTTCCGTTGCAAGTTATTCTTCTGATATACGACCATATTTTTGTTAAAAAAAAGTTATTTTTTGTCTGCTAATAAAAATTTTTACCCTTGGAGATAAAATTAGTGGCGCGAGCATCAATCAACCGCCCTTCTTTAAGAGTTACTTCCCTATCCATGCGATGCGCCAGGTCGATATTATGTGTGGCTATAAGAGCCGATAATCCGGTTTCTTTAACCACTTCCAACAACGTCTGAAAAACATTATCCGCCGTGTTCGGATCCAAGTTGCCGGTCGGTTCATCCGCCAACAACAGGCGCGGAGTGTTGGCTAAAGCGCGGGCAATTGCCACTCGTTGCTGCTCGCCGCCGGAGAGTTCTGCCGGACGATGATGTTCGCGCTCGGCCAAACCCAGCCTATGCAAAAGCCACATTGCCTTATCTTCGGCCTCGCTATATTTAACCCCCATAATCAATTGCGGCAAAATCACATTCTCGGCGGCATCAAAATCCGGCAGTAAATTGTGGTATTGATACACAAAACCCAGATAATCGCGGCGCAGAGCCGTCCGCATATTATCGCTGTTGCCGGTACACAAATCGCCGTTGATATACACTTCACCGGAAGTCGGTTCATCAAGCAATCCGGCAATCTGCAACAGGGTTGATTTACCCGAACCTGACGGGCCGATGAGTGCCACCACTTCCTTTGGTTTGATGTCTAAATTAACCTCGCGCAAAACCTGAAGTTGCTCGTTACCCTGACGAAACGTTTTGCTGATATTTTTCAGTTGCAAAGTCAAACTACTCATAACGTAACGCCTCCGCCGGATTAAACTTTGATGCACGATATGCCGGATAAATGGTAGCCAGGAACGACAACACCAAAGTAATCACTACCACCAACAAAACTTCCATATTATCCACCTTCGCCGGAAGTTGTGACAAGAAATAGATTTCGGACGAGAACAGTTCGCGACCGGAAAGATTTTGCAAAAACTGCCGAATATTCTCAATATTGTGGCAGAATAACAATCCCAAAATTACACCGAAAGTAGTACCTACAACGCCGATAAACGCGCCGTCCATAAAGAAAATACGCATAATCATCGCCCGAGTTGCCCCCATGGTACGCAAAACCGCCACATCGCGGCTTTTATCTTTAACCAACATAATCAAACCGGTGATAATATTGAAAGCCGCCACCAAAATAATCAGAGTCAAAATCAAAAACATCACGTTGCGCTCGACATCTATGGCGTTAAAGAAGGTCGCATTTGTCTGCTTCCAATCGTAAACATACGCTTCCAGACTGACGCTCTTTTTCAGCATATCACGCACCTTGACCAGATCATTTTCATCTTTGAGGCTCACGTCGATAACCGACACCGCATCCTTGAGCCCGAAATAAGTCTGCGCAGCTTCCAGCGGCATAAACACATAATTGGCATCGTATTCGTACATTCCCATATTGAACATACCGATAACGCGATAAGCCTTTATCCGCGGCACGGTACCGAATGCCGTAACCTTACCGTTCGGCGAAATCAGAGTAATTTCATCGTTGATATAAACGCCGAGTTTGCGCGCCAGCTTATCGCCCAAAACCACAACATCGCCCTTAAATTCGGCCATATCAATGGTGGCGAAACCGTCGCGCATGACCTTTTTCTTTAAGATGTCATCACCGTTAATGCCGCGCACCATCGCTCCTTCGGCACTTTTGCCGGAGGAAATAAGCAACTGTTTTTCAATCAGCGGCAACACCAATTCTATTTCATCGATACTTTGCAAATCGCTCACGGCTTTTTTGTAATTATTAAACGGAAAACCGGCCGAAGATACTATGGATATATGACCATTGATACCCAAAATCCGGTTGAGGAGTTCGGCCTTAAAGCCGTTCATAACCGAGGTGACAATAATTAAAGTTGCCACGCCCAAAGCAATACCGGTAAACGCAAAACCGGTAATAACCGAGATAAAACCCTCTTTTCTTTTTGCTCGCAAATAGCGCCATGCTGTCAGGCGCTCAAATTTTGAAAACAAAACGTTTCTCCTCACACATTTTTTTTGAACTTAGCGTTTTTGTTATTTTTTTGCAATTATGAATCTGCGGATATACACAGCATCACATTCCGATTCGTTGATTTAACTTCAGTAAGTTGACAATTGAAAACACAGTATAAAATTGCTCAAAAACCAAATCGATTTTCTTTTTATCGGTATTAGTGCGGAAAAAAGAATTGGCTTCAAACATGTTCTGTTTTGTCGGGATGGAGAGCAACAGTGTATTGTTATCAAAGCAAAACTGAATGGACTTTCCGCCGTACAAATCACGTAAACGCAACATTCTCTCCATAAATCCGGTGGTCAGCAGATAGCGCGCTTCCACTTGGTCGTCGGAATATACTTCAAAAAACTTTTCAAACTTACTGTCTTCGAGCTTAACATTCTGCAAACCCGGAATTTTGTTCATTGCATTCCCGATAGCTCCGCGGTCTTTGAGAACAACCGTGCGCCCCTTGAAACGCTTGTTCATTTCAAATAAAATACAAACTCCGCCAAACACATTTTGTTTGACTTCAAAATTTCTGAAATCGCGTTTCACATTCAACAACTTTTCTTCGGCAATACTGATGCGTACGTTATCATATATGCCCGAAAAATAGTCGTCTCCTACATTCTGATTGTATTTGCCGAACAAATTGGATTGCTGCAAAATAGCGTCGTTGATTTTGCCCTCATAGGCATAAGTGAAAGTTCCGAAAAAGTTAGCAAAATCCGGCATAATCTGTGGCTTAACCTTTTTACGACAATAGTAGAGCGGACCGCAGGCCAGCATGATAACACCGCCGGAGAGAGCCAATATAATTCCGGTAGAGGCACCGTGCAAAGCCCCCGTGAATATATAATACAAAATCAGCGGATAAAAAACCAAAGCCATCAGCAACAGCAATATAAAGACGGACACATATTTACGGCGGGTCCGATCGCTTTTTTCCAAAATCGGACGCAATTTGTTTTCATAATATATGTCAAACTTTTGTTTTAATTCGGCATATTCCGGTGTTTGTTTAATGTCTGTCATACTGCTCCTGTAACGTTTGTATGGTTTCGATAAATGTCAGCGTTTGTTCGATACTGTCATTGAGCTGAACAAATTTTTCTTTGTTTATCTTCCGGCTCCACAGCCCGTTACTTTCGATGTAAAGCTGTGCTTCCTCAAAATATATCCGCAATGTATTGCCCTGTATTTCAAAGTATAAACGCTTGGCGCCGTAGGCATCCCGCAAATCCAGAATACGTTCGAAAAACATTGTCGGCAACATATTCAGCGCAAAATCGGCACGGTCAGAAAAAATATGAAAACACTCGGCCAACGGTGCCGCAATAACATCTTTGACATTCAACAAATCAAGGAATTTATTTTTACGATAAAATCCTTTTTTATCAAACATATAAATCTTCCCACTGAAGTTCTTCTTTAACTTTACCGAAAGCAAAATACCAAAAGATACGCTGCGTTTATAATGAATTTTTTTGATGGCGGCCGCAACCTTATAGTCTATATCGCACATATTGAGTTCCCATTCCGGATACTCGGCGCTGACATTATGACTTGCGCTTGCAAACTCATGCGGAGGAATTATCGGCGAATCTATCACCGGCGCCTCTACATTTTTCAGGTGTTTCCAATTACCGTAAAAACTCAGAAACGTATCAAAAATATCCAGCTTCGGCATCCGATAATATTTATAAATCGGCCAAAACACAATGGCCACTGCCACTGCGTTTACCAAAAAAATCTGCTCATAATTAATCGGATGATTGTTGAATATATAACCGAAAAAGCAAAACAGCAGGTTTACGCACATCAAAAACAGAACCGTCCAAAAATACCCCCAAAACTTGGAACGATATTTTTCTTTGAGGCGGTTTACGTCATCAACGGTCGGTACAATGTCCGACAGATAATACTGCTCAAACTCCGACAGTTCTTCTTCGTTTGTTTCTATAAACTCAACCATAAAATACTCCGACGATTATTTGAAGTAATCTTTACTGTTAATCGGCTGTTTTTCGGTTTCGGTAGCTTGGAAGAACGGCATATTTTCATAGGTAATCGCCAACATATGCGCCACCATGCTGCTCGGAAAGATATCCACAAGGTTTTTGAGCTCGTTAACATTGGAGTTGTAGAAACGGCGAGCGGCGGCAATATGTTCCTCTACTTCGTTCATGCTTTGCATAGCCGTTATCATGGTTTGATTGGATTTCAAATCCGGGTAATTTTCCAAAGAAATTTTGAAGTCATGCAATTTCTGGTTCAGCATATTTTCCAAATCGATTTTCTCTTTCGGCGAAGTAACGAAAGAGCTTTGCATCGCTTTGGTACGAATATCGGCAAGCTCGGTCATCAAGGTTTTTTCATGTTCCATAAATTTGGCTGCCATATTCAGCATATTCGGAATCAAATCGTATCTTTTTTTGAGCTGTACATCAACGTCAGCCATTGATTCCTGCACTTTGTTGCGTGTTTTAATCAGGCGCGCATAAAGCACATAGAAGAATGCGAGAATCGCGATAACAACAATTATAATACCCATAGTTTTACTCCTTACAAAATTATTTTAATGAGCAGAGTATATCCGAATATTATTAAAAAAACAATAAATTTTTTCGTTGCATTTTATACAAAAAGATGTTATTATTTGACAAATAGGAGAAGAAAATATGACTATACGTCGCGCTAAATTTTTGCTGAATGATATAAACACCCGGATTGATGCCATGAATCCGGCCGATTCCGAACGTTCCGAAGAAAGAACGGTTGAGCAGGAGAACGAACTTACTCTTGAAGCTAAGCGAGAACAGGATCAGAAGGTAATGGCCAATTATCTCTATAAGCAAAATCAGCATCAAAATGAGCGCACCGATGAGGACAAAAAACGTGCCCGCGATGCCGAGCGCGTGTTGGGCCGCGAGATGTACGGCAGAGCCCGTCAGAGAGTATATGGCTCATAAGTTTTTCTGAGAAAATGATACAAAAAAGGCAGGATTTTACTCCTGCCCTTTTTATTTGCTGTTTTTTGTTTAAAGTTCAAACTCGGTAACGCCGTCATAAGCATAGCGATACATTTGTTCAATTTCCTTAAACAGCGGATAGCGCGGATTGGCGGAAGTGCATTGGTCATCAAAGGCCAGTTCCGGCAAGTCTTTCATTGCTTTTTCCCAATCCTTCTCGGCAATACCCCATTCTTTGATGGACGGCGCAATATTGAGTTTGCGCTTCATTTCTTGCAAAGCCTTAATCAGATTCTCCACCGCCTCGTCATCGGTTTTACCCTTCAGGCCGATACCGCGAGCAAATGCCGCATAGGCCGCCTTGGTGTTCGGGAAACGATATTGCGGGAAGGTTGCCTGCTTAATCGGGCAATCGGTCGCATTGTAGCGAATAACCTGACAAATCAGCAAAGCATTGGCAATACCGTGCGGAACATGGAAACGTGCGCCCAATTTATGAGCCATGGAGTGACATACACCCAAAAAGGCATTGGCAAAGGCCATACCGGCAATGGTAGCGGCGTGGTGAACTTTTTCACGTGCTTCGTGGTCGCCGGTTTCATACGACTTAACCAGATTTTCGTAAATCAATTTGCCGGCTTCGATTGACAAACCGCGCGTATAGTCGGTTGCCATGCACGAAACATACGATTCAAGCGCGTGCGTCATTACGTCAATACCGGAAGCGGCACACAAACCGCGCGGCATGGTCAACACCAAATCGGTATCAACAATTGCCATACTCGGAGTAAGCGCGTAGTCGGCAATCGCATATTTAACGCCGGTGGCATCGTCGGTAATAATTGAGAACGGAGTTACTTCCGAACCGGTACCGGAGGTGGTAGGAATCGCCACCATCTGCGCCTTAACGCCCATTTCCGGAAATTCAAAAATACGTTTGCGGATATCCATAAAGCGGCGAGCCAAGTCTTCAAACTTGAGTTCCGGATGCTCGTACATAATCCACAAAATCTTGCAAGCGTCAATCGGCGAACCACCGCCCAGAGCAATCAGCACATCCGGCTCAAAACTCTCAACCATATCGCGTGCTTTGTTAATGGTGGTCAAATCAGGATCCGGCTTAACGTCGCTGAAAATTTTATATTGAATACCCAGTTCATCCAAAACATCGGTAACTTTTTTGGTATATCCCAAATCAAACAACGGTTTGTCGGTCACGATAAAGGCTTTTTTTCGTCCTTTGAGTTCTTTTAAGGCAAAGCCCAAACAACCCGGTTTGAAATAAATTTTCGGCGGAACCTTGAACCACAACATATTTTCTTCACGTTTTGCTACAGATTTAATATTCATCAGATGTTTCACTCCCACATTTTCACTAACCGAGTTTCTACCCCAAGAACCGCAACCTAAGGTCAAAGACGGCTCCAACTTAAAGTTATAAATATCGCCGATACCGCCTTGTGCCGACGGACAGTTAATCAACACACGTCCCGTCGGCATGGTATCGCCGTAAAGTTTGATGCGCTCATCATTGCGCGGATTGGTGTACAATACCGAAGTATGACCGCAACCGGCAAATTCAACCAACGCTTTGGCTTTAGCCATGGCATCGTCAAAATCTTTGGCGCGATACATAGCCAAACACGGCGATAATTTTTCGTAAGCAAACGGTTCATCGGCACCGATTTTGGTAACTTCGCCGATTAAAACTTTAGCATTTGCCGGCACTTTAATCCCCGACATATCGGCAATTTTTGCCGCCGACTGACCGGCAACGGCAGAGTTAAGCTTACCGTTCTGAATCAGCGTGGCACCGACTTTGGCACGCTCTTTGGCATTCAAAATATACGCACCGCGCTTAATAAATTCGGCCTTAACCGCGTCGTAAAGCGAATCGACAATAATAACCGATTGCTCGGAGGCGCAAATCGTGCCGTTATCAAAGGTTTTGGACATCAAAATCGAGCTGACGGCCATTTCAATATCCGCCGTTTCATCAATCACCGCCGGAGTGTTACCCGGACCCACGCCGATAGACGGTGTACCCGAAGAATATGCCGATTTAACCATACCCGGACCGCCGGTAGCCAAAATCAGGTCGGATTTTTGCATCAGGTATTGGGTGCGGAACAAACTCGGCTCGTCTATCCAGGCGATAATGTCTTTCGGTGCACCGGCCTTAACCGCTTCTTCCAAAATTATGCGGGCCATTTCAATGGTGCACTTTTTGGCGCCAGGGTGCGGAGAAAAGATAATACCGTTGCGAGTTTTGAGAGTTATCAATGATTTAAAAATAACGGTAGAAGTCGGATTTGTACTCGGAATAACACCGGCGATAACACCAACCGGCTCGGCAAATTTAATCATTCCGTTTTCTTTGTCGTCTTCAATCACACCGCAAGTTTTGGTATTTTTGAACTTGTTATATATATATTCGGCCGCAAAGTGATTTTTAATAACTTTATCCTCGGCAATTCCCATACCGGTTTCGGCAACAGCCATTTTTGCCATCGGAATACGCATCGAACTTGCCTTTAAGGCCACACGACGGAAGATTTCATCAACCTGTTCCTGAGTATAGTCGGCAAACTTCTTTTGCGCCTCACTAACGCGTTTAATCAGTGCGTCGATATATTCTTTTTCTTTTTTTTCATCAATAGTATTATCCATAATATCCTCCTGTTATACTGCCGTCATAATAATCGTATCTCATAAAAAATAAATACTTTTTTACACGTTTTTCCTCACATTTTGTTACCAATTATAACATACCATCTTGAAAGAAACTTATCCATACATATTTAGGTAGAGGTTTTACTTTAACAATTATAAGGAGACAGCAAATGAAATCCAAATTTTTATCCGTTTTGGCCGCGGCCGCCGTTATGTTCGGAGCATCCGCCGTCAATGCCGGAACAATGAGCACGAGCGAAAAGCCGGTCAGTCAGGTCAGTGCCGTGCAAAATATGCCGGAAGATACCATGGTTTATATTCAGGGTTATTTAATCCAAAACTTGGGTAACGAAATGTATACTTTCCAAGATGACAGCGGCACCATAACCGTCGAAATCGATGATGATTTAATGGCGCCGGTTGCCACCACCCCGAACACTCTGGTCTGGATTGCGGCAGAAGTCAATAAAGACGGTAACGTAACTTCGCTTGAAGCCGAAGAAGTTCAGTTCTTACCGACCCAGGCCTCGAACTAAATCTATTCGCCGCACTTGACTTTTACGGCAAAAACGAATATCTTGAAAGCACTCACGAACGTCGTCGTTTTATATTTGCGGCGACGTTCTTCAAGATGTTTTTATAAGGAAAAAGCCATGCGTAAATTGATAACTCTTATCGGAATTTTCTTAATGTATTCTTTTGCGGCCGCTGCCGATAACATTGAGTACGGATACAACTCTCGCGGCGAATATGTCCCAATCAAAGTCGACGGCAAGCAGGTCGAATACGGCTATAACTCCCGCGGTGAATATGTCCCGACCAAAGTCGGCAACGATAACATTGATTACGGCTACAACTCGCGCGGCGAATATGTCCCGACCAAAGTAGGCCACGATAACATTGATTACGGCTACAACTCGCGCGGCGAATACGTACCGACCAAAGTCGGTGACCGAGATATCGGCTACGGCTACAACTCCCGCGGCCAAT
This sequence comes from Pseudomonadota bacterium, assembly GCA_918234285.1. Classification (GTDB taxonomy): domain Bacteria; phylum Pseudomonadota; class Alphaproteobacteria; order RF32; family CAG-239; genus RUG410. Next base: position 25,288 of record CAKJXZ020000001.1, read on the forward strand.
TCGTACCGGTAAATTTAAAGTAATTTGCCGTATTTATAAGCGCAGGCCTTCAAAACCGAAAGATATGCCGGCGGAAAAACAAAATCCGGCGCAAAAACATTGTCTACCAAATGATAAACATCATCATCGGTTGCCACCAACTGCGGCACAAAATGCCGACAGAAGGCATAACTTGCCGCCGCCAAATCGCTCACATCATAACCGATAATTTGCAAAAGCTCAGCCACATCGTTTTGCTCCACTTTCGCCGCATCGTTGATATCGTACCATAAGCCGATACCCTTATCGGCCAGATATTTCCACGGAAAGGCCAATCCCGGGTCGGGTTTGCGCGTCGGTGCAATATCGGAATGTGCCACCACGTTAACGGCCGGAATCTGATAATGTCTGATAATCTGCCGGCTCAGTTTAATCAATTTTGCTATTTGCACCGGCGAATACGTATCCTGCCCCAAGGTGGGCGAACTCAGTTCTATCCCGACCGAATACTGATTAAGCATCTTCATGCCGCGCCACTCACTCTGTCCGGCATGCCACGCGCGTTTTTTTTCGGAAACAAGCTGTAACACTTTGCCGTCCGTATCTATGATATAATGCGAACTCAATTCACGCTCGCGCAAAACCTCAACCATTTTGGCGGCAGAATGTGAGCTGCAATGCAACACCAATGCCTTAACTTTGGCTCCGTTGGGACGTTCGTCGAAATAAGGTAAAAATTCGCGGATGATTTTCATATTTTCTCCTATAGGCAAATGCAGGAATATTGCGTCGGATAATCTTTCGGCGCGTCAATTATATTCAAGTGGGTATTGCGACGATAGCTGAAATAGCCGTTTTGCGGCGGATAAGTATCTATCCGGCAATTTTCGATGTTTTGAATACCGACGTTTTTGAGTTGCTCCTCAACGTAGCCGCTTAAATCAAAATTATAATGCACCCCGTCACCGTCTGCCGTAAAGTATTGTTCGTTGGCGCTCGAAGCTCGCAACAATTCTTGCCGCATATCATCCTTAACAACAAAAGATTGTTGCTGCATACAAGGCCCGATAGCCGCGGCAATATTTTCCGGGCGCGCCCCATGCTCAAACATAAGTTTTGCCACATTTTGCACAATGCCTTTATAAGCCCCGCGCCAACCGGCGTGCGCCGCACCGATAACTCCGTGTTCGTAATCTGCCAATAACACCGGTGCGCAATCGGCGGTTTTAATACCGAGCAAAAGTTCGGGATTGGTGGTTACCGCACCATCAGCGTAAATCTTAAACCACGTCGGTTGCTCGGCATAAATTACATTAGCGGTCACCCCTTGTCTGAATGTTACCATATTTTCGGGGGTTTTATTAAAATGAGCGGCTATAATTTCAAAATTGCGGCGTAAATTTTCCGGATTATCGCGGCTGCTCAAATTGGTATTGAGTGACGTATATTTGCCGGCGGAAACACCGCCCGCCGCACCGAAAAAACAATGTTTTTCTTTTTTGAGATTATGCGCTTCCCAACTCATTTTCCGCCTCAATAAATCGTCTTGTTCATTTTCCGATATTCATCAAACAACCGTAAACATTCCTCACGGTCAAGTTCATTGATTTCCATAATCGTTTTATCGCAACACTTATTTTCGATAAAACGATAAATAAAATCATCACGGAACCCGATGGCTTCGGCATCTTGCGGCCGACAACCGAAATACACTTTTTTGATGTTGGCCCAAATAATCGCCGCCAAACACATCGGACACGGATAGGCCGTAGTGTACAATACACAATCGGATAAATCGTAGCTGCCGATTTTTTTGCAGGCTGCGCGAATGGCGTTGACTTCGGCATGCGCCGTCGGATCTTTATCGCGCAACACCGAATTGGAGGCCACCGCCAAAATCTCGCCTTTTTCGCTGATGATTGCCGCTCCGAACGGGCCGCCGATATCTTTATTCATGGTTTCACGGGCGCGCTCGAGTGCCTGTCGCATTATCTCATTCATTAAAGCATTCCTTCAAAAAAATTATCTTAGGTTTCAGCTTAACATTATCATCTTTATAAAAAGTAAAAGAAAGAAAAAAACCGCCGCACACAGCGACGGTTTTCGCGGGCAAAATGCCGAAATCATACGTGCACGATGCCGCGCATAAAGGCGTAGACGGCAAAGACGGCAATCAACACCATAAAGCCGGCGATGATTCCCTCACCCACGGTAAAGGCGCACTCATCTTCGTCATGCTCTTTTTTGGCCCATATATAAACCGGTATGCCGACCACCATAAAAATTACGGCAAGCAACAAATATTGCAAACCGGCGGCATAAATCAGCCACAATGCATATCCCGCGCCGATGATGGCGGAAAACAATGCTTGTGCCCGACGGATATAAAAATTATTCGGATATTCGTGGTCTTCGCAGATTTTCCACAAATAAGCACAACTGGCAAAATATGCCGGCAAGACCATTACGCCGGTAATGCTGAGCATAGTGTTCCACGCGTTGCCGGCAAAATAAACGAGCAGCATAAACAACTGCATCAGCGCACTCGTTACCCACAATGAAACCGCCGGTGCCTTGTGTTCGTTTTCTTTAGCAAAGGCTGTCGGAAAAGTACCGTTGACAGCGGCCGCCTGCGGAATCTGCGCCGTTACCATGGTCCACGCCAACCAGCTGGTCAACACCGAAATCAACAAGCCGATATTCATCAGCCAGGCGCCCCATTTGCCGACCAAAGCTTCCAAAATTCCGGCGGTCGACGGGTTAGCGATTTTTGCCAGTTCACTCTGATGCATTACCCCATACGGCAAAATCGATAACAGCACATAAATAAGCAAACAGCCGGCAAAACCCAAAACCGTGGCGTGTCCGACCGTTTGCGGCGACTTGGCGTGTTTTGACATCACCACCGCGCCCTCGATGCCGATAAATGCCCACAAAGTCACGAGCATGGTGCTCTTAATCTGCGTGGAGAGGCTGCCCAAGCCGGCTGAGCTTACCGTTTCGTTGCCCCAAAAATCAAACTCAAACATATTAAAGCGAAACATAAACATCACGATGATGATAAACAACATCAGCGGTACAATCTTTGCCACCGTGCCGATGAGATTGATGATTGTTGCCTGCTTAATACCGCGCAAAACCAGCCAGTTAAAGCCCCAAATCAGCAGTGAACCGCCGATAATCGACGGCAAGTTATTACCTCCGGCAAAGTGCGGCGGGAAAAAGTAGTTGAGCGCATCCATCGTAATCACGGCATAACCTACATTGCCGCAAATCTGGCACAGCCAATACGACCAACCGATGACAAAGCCGATAAACGGTCCGAATCCGGCACGACTGTACATATAAATACCGGCGGTCAAATCCGGCTTGGCGGCCGAAAGTATGCGGAACGTATTGGCAATAAAATAAACGCCGATACCGGTAATCAGCCACGCCAGCAACACCGCTCCCACAGAAGCTCCCGCCGCCATATTCTGCGGCAAACTGTAAATACCGCCGCCTATCATCGAGCTGACAACAATCGCCGCTAGTGCCCACACACCCAAGCCCTGCGCATTATAGTTGTTCTGCGAATTTGCCGGTGCGGTAATTCTATTTTCTTTTTTCAGCATTTTGATTCCTTTCATGATTTAAAGGCGGTGTTTTTGCACCGCCCCTCCTCCGTTTTAGGCTTTTGCCGGTTCGGCATTTTCAAAATTCAAAAATCCGAGTGCGGTCAAGCAATAACCGAAGTGCTGAGTTATATTGATGTAGTTATGCCACATCTGAAACTCGCTATGTTTCTCCACACCGCGAATATCCAGTTCGTGTTGCAACGATTTATTGAGCCACATTTCGGCATGACCGCGAGCAATGTCATCATCAATATGCGTATCAAAATATTCCACATATTCGGCCGCCCAGCCACCGATTAACTCGCCGTCGGAATTCTTGCCCCAACAAATACCGACGCCGGTAGCAATTGCTTTATGGTCGTCGTGACAAGCGCCGTTACCGGCCATAATCACTTCCAAAACCGCACCGTGCTTAAACTGATTCACCACGCGGTCGACCGGCACAATATTGCCGTAAATTTCTTTAGGCAAAACCGAGGTATAAGGAATAACGTTGAAGTTTTCAATGCGAGCCTGCATTAAGGCCGAATCGTAGCAAAATGTTTCAAACGGTTGCGGCGGAATACCGTCGTTGGCCTCGCCGGCACCGCCGGTAATAAACGCTAAAGTCGGATAACGAACTCCATAAGTCATCTTTTTCTCCTTTCTGGTTAAAACAATGTTATACGCCAGATGACTTATGTCGTTTCAGGCGGCTTTCAATATAGCCTTTGGATGAGATAACCGATAAATCGGCGGTTTTATTTTTTCAGTTCGGTGCGAATCGCGGTTGTGGAACGCACCGGCAACAAATCTTTCGGGATACGGTTGCTCACGATGTAGCGCACACCCAAACCTTCAATAAATTCTCGTTTTTCGGCGCTATCACCATCGGAATTCACAAAGAAAATATCCGGTTTAATCCGCTTGATTTCCTCGGCGAAATCCAATTTACCGGAACCACGCGCCACAAACGCCTGATGCACAAATTTTATGGACGACACCATATACAAACGCTCGTCTTCGTTATACAGTGTCGGGCGATGTTTAAGTTCTTCCACGGTTTTATCAGAGCCGATGGAAACATACAAATCGCCGTATTGCGCCGCCTCTTCAAAAAAGCGAATATGTCCGCTGTGCAACACATCAAAACAACCCGATACAAACACCTTTGTCATATTATTTTTCCTCTATCGATAACAACGGAATAAAGCCGAAGAGACGGTATACTTCTTCTTTCTTTGTGTTATCATACTGTTCCATAAATAGATTTATACTTTTCTCATATTGAATTTGTTCCCGAGGACTGAATTGATGTTTTAATCTGTTATATGTGCCTATAAGATTATTAATATAAATCCTATTGTATTGTTTTTTAATTTCGGAAGAAACCGACAGTCCTTCTACCAAATTAATCACTTTTTCACATATTTGCAAATAATCAGAAAAATGTTTACTCCAATTCTGTGTGGTAGATGTTGAATGCACTCGTCTAAAATATAACGTTTCTTTGCAAATTCCACAGCGCCGTGCCATCAAAAAAGCATTCGTAAAAAATACATCGTCCTCAAAATACAAATTTTCCGGAAAAGTAATATTATTTTTTTGTAAAAATTCATGTTTATAGAAAGTCAAACAAGCAGAGACCGCCACTTTATCTATAAACTTAGTGCACTGTTTATAATTGAAACATTTTGTATCGAAATCTTCTGGTAAATATTTGAATTGGTAATATGGATTTTCTTGCAACTTTCTATTGAAATCTATGAAATTAATACCGCTGAAAGATAACATATCCAAATTATTTTCAAAAGCCCGTTTATATAAAATTTGTAAGGTATCTTCACGCCAATAATCGTCGGAATCCAAAAAGGCAATATACTCGCCAGTTGCTACCTTCATTCCATTATTCCTTGCCGCACCCTGTTTTAAATTCGATTGTGTAATTATTTTTATGCGTTTATCTTTTTTAGCATATTGCTTTAATATTTTTAATGAGCCGTCGGTCGAGCCATCATCGACACAAATTATTTCAACATCTTTGAGTTTTTGATTAATAACACTGTTCAAACATTCATGAATATATTTTTCTGTGTTATAAACCGGAATAACCACACTAACTTTAGGCATTTTATTGCTCCTCTATTGATAGTAACGGAATAAAACCGAATAGATGCCAACGTTGTTTCATCGTATAATAATTACTTTTCACAATTTGTTTTTCGTACAAATGTTTGGCGTTCATATTTGATCCAACACCACCACGCCAAAAGTCAGCAACAATCATCTTCAGCGGCTCAAATTTGCAATTGTTTTGTGCAAAGACTATCCATTTTTCCCAATCGCTAACTATGCGATACTCCTCATTATACATTCCGTATTTTTCAAACAGTTCACGCCTGATAAACGATGATTGATGACCGATAACATCGTTATAAAAATATGCTTTTGATATTTTATCAGGATAAACTCGAAGTTGTATTGTCCCATCGATATTATGTATATTCATACAGCCGTACAGCACATCTGCGTCGTATTCTTTATTCTTAAATACCTTTTCCAAAACATCGTCTTCCGCAAAACGATCGCCGCCGTTCATAAAATTAAGCCACTTACCTTTGGCCAGTCTAATGCCTTTGTTCATCGCATTATAAATGCCTTTATCCGGTTCCGAAATCAAAATATTGATACGTTTTTGATATTTTTTGAGCACATCAACCGTGCCGTCGGTGGAGCCGCCGTCAACCACAATCCACTCAAAGTCTTGCCATTTTTGCTTGACAATGCTCTTACAGGTTCGCTCGATTTCATTTTTTATATTGTAGCAAATTGTTATAATGCTCAAAGTCGGTGTTTTCTTTTTCATTTTACATTTCCTCAATACTCAGTAACGGAATAAAACCGAACAGTTTGTATGTCGACTTGTATCCTTTATATATTCTTCTTTTATTTTCATTTATAAGCTTATTTATTTTTAGTCTGTAGTTCTCATCCTCCAATTCTCTCCGGATACTTTTATATAGTTTATCTGTGTAATTAACCACTTTAACAGAGGCTTCCTGTTCTGACATTGATGAAAAATGCCAACGGGACACCGAATTGATAAGATTCAAGTAACTGTCTAGATATTTAGTACCATACTGCGATATTCTATTATATAGTGCAGAAAGCGCTACCATAAAACATTCAGGATCTTTTTCTTTTACTTGGGAAATTGATTGATGAGGCGTATACCTATAATGTACTAATACATCGTCTATAAAGGTAATTTTTTTACATATAATCAAATACGACAAAACAAAATATGTATCATTTGAGTGATGAATACTCTGAAATCTCCGATTATATTTGATAATATTGCTTCTTTTAAAAAGCTTATCCCATGTATATCCGCAACAGATTTGAAAAACATTATCCGCAACATCTTCTGGTGAGAAAACTTTCCTACTGGGAATAAGATCTTTTCTCAGTCCCCAAGGCATATCCAAATTTCCCTTTTCTGTTTTCATTTGAGAACGACAAATACATAAATCTGCCTTTTTCCTTGTAATTTGTTCATATTGTCTTTCCAATAAATCCAACTCAAAAAAGTCGTCGGAGTCCAAAAAACATAAATATTCACCTTTGGCTATGTTTAAGCCAGCATTACGCGCCACTCCTGCATATAAATTCTTCTGTGTCATGATGGTAAATCGTTTATCACTTCTAGCATATTCCCTCAGAATTTTCAGTGAATTATCTGTTGAGCCATCATCTACGCAAATAATTTCTATTTCTTTGAGCGTTTGCTTGACAACACTTTCCAGACACTCCCGTAAATATGGTTCCACATTATAAACCGGAATAACCACACTGACTTTCGGAGTATAATCGATTTTGTTTTGCACCAAAATCTCGGCCTGTGTCTCTGGCTCTCCTTCGGCATTTTGAACTGTTATCAGATTTTTTTTCATATTACTTATTTCTCCATCTTTCCAAAATCCAGCTGGAAGAATTGGCTTTATTATCTCCGCCGACACCGAATGCTAATTCGACATCGCATTCGGCACAAACCGGACCTTCCGGAATATTGTCTTTACCTCTGTCACCGCCGTTGGCAAATACCAATTTATCATGCGGATATTTGGCTCTGGCTTTACGAATGCCATCAGAAGCAGAATTATCAGTATCATCAAATTCTAAAACATCAATAACCCCTTTTAGGGCCGCCATAATAACTTTACGGGTATCCATCGTATAAAAGTTTTTACCCTTTTTGCGGCACAGCCAAGCATCCGAATTTACCAATACTATAACCCCGTCAGAATGTTCTGCGGAATCCAATATCATATTAATATGACCTTCATGAAGCGGATCAAAACCGCCGGAAACAATGTAGTATGTTTTCATATTAAACTTCCTCAATACTGAATAGTGGTAAAATCCCAAAAAGTTTGTATTTGCATACATGTTTATTTTGTTTTAGCTTGACTTTTTTTATCGGGGCATTAATCCAATCAATTATTTGCATTTTATTCGCTTCCCACTGACGGAATCCGTTCTCTATATATTCCGCAACGTTTTTCTGAATCTGTGCAATATTTTTCATTTCGATTTTCTGCGGATTGGAAAAATCATATAAAAAGCCGGTTTTTCCATTGACTATATATTCGTTCATCGTCGGATTATTCGGTGCAATCACGCAGCGCCCCTGTGCCATCGCATCCAAAAAGCTCATTCCTATACCCTCTTTCAAGCGCGGAGCCATATATAGTGCCGATTTCTGCAACACGGTATACATATCCTCTTTTTTATCAAACCAAACCGAGGTGGTTCGCTTTTGCTTGATTGGATAATCGACAAAGTTTTGATTCGGATCCATCGCCTGATGTAAATGGACATGAGAAACTTTTGAAACGTCAAACAATTTATCAACCAAAGCTAAATCTATTTCTCGACGGCGTTGCCAGAAAAACAGCGATTTCTTTTTACCCCAATCGTTGATTTTACGCGGTTCGGGAAAATACTGAATGTATTTACTGTCAAACCCCATTTTTTGTAATTGTTCATGTAAATAGCGGCAAAAGCAAATTATGGTTGTTCCCGCATATTCCTGCCAAACCGGAGCTGTAGTTGATGGAATACCATCATACATCGGAAAGAAAATACTTTTACGAAAAGGGACATGCTTTTTCAACATATCCATACTAGGCATCATTTGCCAACAAACAACCGTATCAAACTTTTCGCCTCTTATTTCGTCAAGCCATTGTTCCACCGGCTTTATGTAAGGATCAATATAAAATTTTGTAATTTCAAAATGATTTTCAAGCATCTTAACAACGAAGTCGGCAGATTTTGTTTTTTGATGATACGAGTGCCCGATGAACAAAAGCTTCTTCATAAAGTTGCTCCTTACTATACCACTTTTTTGCTGACTTTCATTAACGGAAGACCGAAGGTATAATATTTGGTCGTGATGTTGTTTTCAAAACGACGAATCGTAAACACCGGTAAGCCCAAAATCTTCCATGTTTTTTTGCCGCCGCGCTGCACCCAGCCGTATATTGGCAAAATGCAGAACAACTTAATGGTGCGCGAGTGCTTGATTACGTTTTGTTTAGCCATTTTTCTCTCCTATAAAACCACTTTTTTGCAACTAAACTTTAATTGCAATTCTTTGTATTGTCAGATAGAGAATCTATATCTTTGCGGATTGTGATTGTCAAGCAAAATTACGTATTTTTAGGTGTATAATCAGCGATATTTTTTAATGACTTCAATCGCGCGTCTGAAATCCGCATTTTCGGCATAATCTTCAATTTTTACCGGCAATTTGCGCCGCCAATTCGGGTGTTTATCGCGGTCCGTTCCCGGCAGATTTTGCAACAACTCCACCCCGAAAATATCTTCAAGTTGTGCCAAATACACTATACTGCACGATGAAGATACATACGCCTCAACTGCTTCCATAATACCCTGCGGATAACCTTCGCCGTACAGACAATCGCCCTGCCGTGGTTTATCTGCCGGCCATACACCTGCCCAATCCAGTGCCCCGAGCAAGCGTTTACGTTCATCTTCGCGTCCCTTATATTGATTTTGCCGCTCAACATCATCCAACATTTTCAGATTATACATGGTTTCGATATCATAACCGAACCAGCGCATCTTGAGCGGCGCCATATCATGGGTACCGACGGAACAAAACGCACTCGACGCAAAATCATACGGTGCCTTAAAATCGCCGTTGCCGTTCCAACGTTCGGCCCACAATACACTCAGTGAATAAATGCCGCGATTGTGAAGCTTATCGATAAATCCGTCCGGCACATTACCGATGCTTTCACCTACAACCATGCACTTATTCAAATAACTTTCCAGTGCCACGATACCGAGCATGTCGTCGAAGTTATAATAAACATAAGTGCCGTCTTCGGAAGCGTCCGGAATAATATATAAACGCATCAGACTCATAACGTGGTCAATTCTGAGTGCCCCCGCACCTTGCATCGCCGCCCGCAGAATCTTGATAAACGGCCGATATGTCGCTTCTTTCAAGCGATACGGATTAAATGCGCCCAAACACCACTTTTGCCCGGTCGGAAAAAATACATCCGGCGGAGCTCCGGCACCGCAGTTTTTAATAAATAAATCGCTTTCCGCCCACAGCTCGGCGCTGTCTTTGCATAGGCCCACCGGCAAATCGCGATACAGACCGATACTCAGATTATTATCTTTTATGGTGTGATAAACCGCTCGCAGTTGCTCGTCGGCAACATATTGCAAAAACTTGAAAAACAGTATTTCTTTTTGATGCGACTTCTTAAATTCCGCCACCGCCGGAGAATGCGGATTTTGCAATTCTTTGGGCCACGCATTCCACCCGCCGTAAACTTTATCTTTTTGCTTCGAATACAGTGCTTGGAAAGTCGCCAGATTAATCAAATCGACACCGGCTTTTTCACAATATTTTGCAAATTTTTTATATTCTCCGCTCTGAGGTTTGGTAATAAATTCGGCAAAAATCTTTTTGAGGACATTTATCTTCAGATTATACACGGTCGTATAATCTATATCCTTGGCAGAACGCGCCTTGGCAAGAGCTTTTTCATCAACGTACTGCGGCTTGTAACCGGCCACCTTTTCTACATCGATATAAATCGGATTCAAAAACAACCGACTGATGGACGAATACGGACTGGCATTTTCCGGATAATCATGAAACAACACGTTGAGCGGATTAACCCCGATAACATCAGCTCCGACCTGAGCGCACATCAACGCAAAATTTTGCAAATCGGTAAAATCGCCGACTCCCCAATTGCGCGCGCTGGTCAGAGCGTAAAGCTGAATAGCAAATCCCCACGGCTTTTTGTGTTGCAAAACTTCCGGCACATAACATTTATCGGGAGTTACCGCCAGTACCGAGCGCGATAAGGCTCCGTCCGTTTGCAATTCTATATCGTAATATTGCGGTGCCAATTCGGAGGTAATTTCCACTTGCACACGCACATATTCGTTGCGGCCGATTTGTTTGGTCTCGACAATATTTCTGGTATATTCTATTTGTAGCGGCTTGCCGTTAAGATAAAGATGCAAGCTCAGCGAATCCGCTTTTTCTGCCTTAATCACCGCATCAAAAAATTTTTTCTGCGTACGCACCACATAAATCGGTTCCAAAACATATTGCCAACGTCTGTCCTCTATTTTTTGCAACAAATGCTCGCTTTCGCTTTTATCTTTAAGCTTAAAGCCCAGATAATTTACCATCTTTTGTAACGTTTCATCGTCAACGGTATATATTTTATGGTTCTGTGCCGCATCACTGAAAGTTTTGGCAATGCCGATTTTTGTAAGTAATGTATCCCAACTGTACGCCAATTTTTTACTCCGGTTTTCTGATTTCCAACACTATAACACTCCAGGCCGGCACACTGAATGCTTCGGTCGGATTGATGATTTTTCCGTTGATTCGCGCAGAACTGTCGAACACTGCCTCAACCGCCAAGTTTTTGCAAAATGCCGGCAAGTGCCATTCTTCCGCAACGGCATTGGCATTACATATTAACATATATGAACGATTTTCCTGATACACAAAACTGGCAATACTGCGACGATTTTCCAAATACCAATCGGAAGTTTCAAATTCACTACCGTCGTTTTTAATCCACATCATATCTTTGACTTTGTAACGCGCAAATTTTTCAACCAATCTGCCGTCAAAGAATTTTATCCGTTTAAAGATGCCCATTTTCTTGCGCAGCGTAATCAGTTTGCGCACAAAAGCCGTAAGGTCGTGACCTTCTTTATCAATGGCTTCCCACACCAACCACGTCATTACATTGTCCTGACAATACGGATTATTGTTGCCGAACTGGGTGTTGCCAAACTCATCACCGGCCACCAACATCGGAGTGCCGAAACTCATCAATAGAGTTGCCAACATGGCCTTTTTACGCAACAGGCGATTATGTCTGATTTCGGTATCATCGCTTCGACCCTCTTGTCCGGAATTCCAGCTCCAGTTACAATCGTTGCCGTCGCGGTTGTGTTCACCGTTAACCATATTGTGCTTTTCGTTGTAGCTAACCAAGTCGGTCAAATTAAAACCGTCATGTGAGGTAATAAAATTGATACTGCTCCAAATATCGCGATTGGCATAACCGAAAACATCGCTGGAACCGGAAATACGACTGGCAAACTCGCCTACCTGTTTATCATCACCGCGCCAAAAACGTCTGACCACATCACGATAGCGATCGTTCCATTCCGCCCAGCCTTGCGGGAATGCGCCGATTTGATAGCCGTCCATGGTGGCGTCCCACGGCTCGGCAATCATCTTACAGGAACGCAGGCTCGGGTCTTGTCTGGCCGCCAGCAAAAAGCCGCTGTCTTGCGTAAACTTACCGCGGACCCGGCTCAGGCTGGTAGCTAAATCCAGGCGGAAACCGTCAACATGCATCACATCATGCCAATACCTCAGCGAATCCGTTACCAGAGTCAACACATACGGGTTTTGCAAATTAAACGAAGCACCGCAACCGGTGGTATCAAAATAAAAACGTTTGTTTTCGGCCTGCAAAGTATAATAACTTTCATTATCAATACCGCGATAACACAGCGTCGGACCCATCTGATTACCTTCAATCGTGTGATTGTAAACCACGTCCAAAATAACTTCTTTGTTGTGTGCGTGCAGGGTTTTGACCATTCGCTTGAATTCATCAATATCGTTACCAACCATATATTTGGCTTCCGGAATAAAATACGACAGCGTTTCGTAACCCCAGAAATTATCGATATACATTCCGTCTTTTTCACCGAAAAAGGCAAATACCGGCAACAATTCTACCGCCGTCACACCGAGCCAATCTAAGTAGCTTGTGATGCAGTCCGCGGTGAGCCCCAAAAATTTGCCGCGATTGCGGGTCGGTACTTTCGGGTGCAACATGGTATAACCGCGCACATGCATTTCGTAAATCACACTTTGTTCAAACGGAATCTGCGGATGCTTATCCTGCCCCCAATCAAAGGTGTCGGCAACAACTACCGACTTCGGCACATAAGGTGCGCTGTCAAGGGTACTGAATGATAAATCTTTTTGCGGACTGTCGACATCATAACCGAACAAAGCCTTGTGCCAAATCAGCTTACCGATAAGCTTTTTGGCATAAGGATCCAGCAGCAGTTTATTCGGATTGAAGCGCTTACCTTCCTCCGGCTTGTACGGCCCGTAAACACGATATCCGTAGACCTGCTCCGGTTTGATACCTTCCAAATAAATATGCCAAATGTTATTGTCATTTTCGTTGATGCAAAAACGCTTTTCTTCTTTGGTTCCGGTAGCATTAAACAAGCAAAGTTCCACCTTTTCGGCATTGGCGGAAAACAGAGCAAAATTAACACCCTTGCCGTCATAAGTTGCGCCAAGAGGATACGCTCGTCCCGCTGAAACTTTTATCTCTTTCATATTACCTCTATCTCAAAGGTTTTAACACAATGGTAGAAAGCGGCGGCAATATCAATTCTATCGAATAAGGTAAATTGTTGACGCCGTAATTCTGCGCCTGCTTCGGTCCTTCGTTGCGCACACCGCTGCCCCAATAATTTCTGTCGTCGCTGTTGAAAATTTCCTGATACGCGCAAGCCTCACGTACCCCGACGCGGAAGTTATGGCGCACTACCGGCGTAAAGTTGCAAATCACAATCACATAGTCGTCCGGATTGTGACCTTTGCGGAAGTACGAAATCACGCTGTCGTCGCAGTTGGCATAATCAATCCATTCAAACCCGCGCGAATCGAAATCTTCTTCATACAAAGGCGCGTTGCCCCGATACATCAAATTCAAATCGCGTACACAATTTTGCATACCCTGATACATCGGATATTGCAACAAATGCCAACGCAGACTCTCACCGGAGTTCCATTCCCAATCTTGTGCAAATTCGTTGCCCATAAACAACAGCTTTTTGCCCGGATGAGTCCACATAAAGCCGTAATAAGCACGCAAGCTGGCAAATTTTTGCCATTCGTCACCCGGCATTTTGGAGAGCATCGAGCCCTTGCCGTGCACCACTTCGTCATGCGAAATCGGCAAAATAAAGTTTTCGTTGAAAGCGTACAACAGCCCGAAAGTCAACAGGCCGTGATGATATTTGCGGTGTACCGGCTCATGGCTGATATAACGCAGAGTATCGTTCATCCAGCCCATGTTCCACTTAAAACCGAATCCGAGACCGCCGGCCGAAACCGGACGCGATACCATCGGCCACGCGGTTGATTCTTCGGCACAAGAAAACGAGCCCGGAGATTGCGAATAAATCAGCTCATTCATTTTGCGCAAAAAGGCAATTGCTTCCAAATTTTCGTTGCCGCCGTAAACGTTCGGAATCCACTCGCCGGACTTACGCGAATAATCCAGATAAAGCATAGAAGCCACCGCATCAACCCGCAAGCCGTCAATATGAAATTCTTTGAGCCAATAAAGCGCACTCACACATAAAAAGTTGCAAACTTCGGTGCGACCGAAATTGTAAATTTTGGTACCCCAATCTTTTTGTTCGCCCTTACGCGGATCGGCATGTTCATATAAACATGTGCCGTCAAATTCGGCCAAACCGTGACCGTCCTTCGGGAAGTGCGCCGGCACCCAATCCATAATCACACCGATACCTGCCTGGTGGAATTTATCAATCATATAACGGAAGTCGTCAGGGTTACCAAAGCGCGAAGTCGGCGCAAACAAACCGGTTATCTGATAGCCCCATGAGGCGTCGAGCGGGTGTTCACACAACGGCAGAAATTCAACATGAGTAAAGCCCATATTGCTGACATACGGCACCAGTCTGTCCGCAAATTCGCGATAAGTCAAAAACTCGGACCCGTTGTCACCTTTGCGTCGCCATGAGCCCAAATGCACTTCATAAATCGACATCGGTTTATCATAAATATTGTTGTTTGCCCGATAATTGAGCCAACCTTCATCACCCCATTTATAATGATTTATATCAAAAACGATTGAAGCGGTTTTCGGACGCATTTCGGAGAATGTTGCCATCGGATCGGCTTTGCTCAGAATATGGCCTTCGTAAGTTTTGACTTCAAACTTATAATATTCGCCTTCCACCAAATTCGGAATAAATATATCCCAAATGCCGCAACTGATATGTTTACGCATCACATTGACACGTCCGTCCCAGTTATTAAAACTGCCGACCACCGACACCCGTTTGGCATTCGGGGCCCATACTGCAAAAGCAACACCTTTAACCCCGTCCATTTCAATCAGGTGCGCACCGAGCTTTTTATACATTTCGCGATGGTTTCCCTGCGCAAACAAATAGGCATCAATATCGCCGATGGTTGCCGGAAAACGATACACGTCTTCAGCTTCGTAAACATGTCCGCGGTCGTTGGTTATTTTGAATTTATATTTGAACTCTTCGGTTTTATCCGAATTGAATTGGAAAAAGCCGCGTGCATCAATCTTTGTCATTTTACCGAGAGATTTTTTGGCGGCATCAATTACTTCTATTTCTGTAGCAAACGGTTGATATGCACGAATAAAAACTTTTTTGCTTCCTTTGTCGCGGTGTATTCCCAAAACCGCAAAAACATTTCCGTGATCACCGTTGATAATGGCGTCGATTTCTTCTTTAGGCAACATATTATCCATAATAAACTCCTGTGTGATAAGACCGAATCGTCAGTCGCTACAATCCTTATAAAATATTCGTTATATCTATATCTGTTTATCGGCAAAATTGCAAGTAAAATTACTAAAAAAAAGTATGTTTGTTTAAGCGGCAACAATAATAAATATTTTCAAAGATTTTGTTTTCAAACCTTAATAAACAATTAATTTGCACACGCCTAATTTTTCCGAATTTAGGTATTGACGCTTTTAAAAAAGTGATTATACTGGGAAACGGTTATATAAACTATTGGTAAATTATATTTAAATTTATTAGGAGAAATTACAATGTCTACGACGAAAAAATCATACAACGAAAATTACATCCGTGAAGCAGCTTATTACTGCTGGAAAAATGCCGGTTGTCCGTGGGGTCAGGATGAATATTTCTGGAACATGGCTATTAAGCAACTTTACGGTTCTAACTGCTCGAAAACTTCTTGCAGCACATCTTCTTGCTCTTCTTCCAGCAAAAAGAGCTCTTCATCTTCTTCAAAGAAAACCACTACTCCGAGCAAAAAATAATTTAAGAAACATATTTAAGTGCATTGTTTCTGAAAATATCCGCTTATGTTTTTAAGCGGATATTTTTTATTTTGCTTAATCAAAAATATTGTTACCCAAAAACTCGGTCATCAATTTCTTTTTATCCGACGAATCTTTGTCATCCATCTGCACTTTAATCCGTGCAGCCGCCTTTTTTTCGGCTGCGGCTTTTTTCTGAGCGCGCGATATTTCACGTTCTTTTTGCCGTTCGGAGCGTTTTTTCTCCGCTTCGGCGCGGGCAATTTGTTTTAAGCGTTCCTGCTCAGCCTTCAACTCGCTTTTGGTAATGATAAAAGTATTGAAAAACTCCAACGCAAATTTATAAATAATCGCTTTTCTTTTTTTGATGTCGTTATCGTTAAGCGCTATTTTATCTTGCTCACTCAAACCGGAATCAATAACAAAATCATATACCGGCATGGTTCGCTCAAACCACGGTTTTACCTGTATATTATCGGTGGTTTCTATATAAGGCGTATCACCGGTACCGCTGGAATGAATATGCGCCAAATCGGTTGCACCGGAGGTAATATCAACAAAAACCTCACAGGTGCGCCATGCTTCATGACGACCTTCAGTATTGTAATAATAGCGGTTATGCGCGGCAAAAGAAGTCATTATATAAAGCATGCCCTCAGGAGCCAAGGCTTTTTTGATAATCGGCACCACATAATATTTGGATTGACTGCATTGGTGCGCCGCTTCGTGTTGGGTTTCCGGTTTGGTTCCGGAAATTGACCACGATGCAACCGCAAAGCGCTTGCGCCGAAAAATGCCTCCGGTCGAAACAATACGAAAACCGGAAAATTCTATTTCCTGATTGTATTGCCGCTTATAGTGCGCTTCCAAATCCTGTTTTGATATCGTGATTGCCATAATATTCCACCTCTGATTACATTCAGCTTAAAATAAAAAATCAAACTTTGCAAGAGTGATGAAACTTTTTTGCGCAACACCAAAGGTACACACACCACAAAAACTCGGATAACGCGGTAAATACGACGGAAGTCTGTTTGCGCGGTGTATATGCGGCAAAACTGCGCAGAATGGCTCCGATAGAAAAAGAGCGTTTTGCGCGGTGTACAAAAAGGTACATAAGCAAAACGCTCTTTGATTAGCGGACCATTATCCGCAGTTTTTAGTTGGCTTTTTTCAAGGCCTCACCCAAAGCCTCTCCGAGCGATGAACCGCCGGAAGTGTTGGAATATTCTTCCAAAACTTTCTTTTCTTCATCTACTTCGAGAGCCTTGATGGACAAGCCGATTTTAACGTTCTTCTTGTCAACCGAGGTTACTTTGGCTTCTACGGTGTCGCCTTCGTTGAAGTTAGCCGGATTTTGCAAAGCCTTATCCTTAGAGAGGTCGGCTTTCTTGATTATAGCGTTCAAACCTTCAACTTCAACGGTGATACCTTTATCATCGATTTCTTTCACCACAGCCTTTACGGTATCGCCCTTTTTGATGCTGGCGAGTGCCTGATTTACGCTGTCTTCGGAAAGCTGTTTGATGCCGAGGCTGATGCGCTCTTTTTCAACATCAACATCGATGATTTTGGCTTCGATTTCCTGACCCTTGGTATAGTCTTTAACAGCTTCTTCGCCGGACTTTTCCCAAGAGATGTCGGAAAGGTGAATCATACCGTCGATTTCATCGGTCAGGCCGATAAACAAACCGAATTCGGTAATGTTTTTGATTTTGCCGGTAATAACCGAGCCGACCGGATGCTCTTCAACATAAGCAGCCCACGGGTTCGGTTGGCATTGTTTAATGCCGAGGCTGATACGACGTTTGTCGGCATCAACTTCCAAAACCTTAACTTCAACTTCTTCCGAAGTAGAAACGATTTTGCCCGGATGAACGTTCTTTCTGGTCCAGCTCATTTCGGAAACGTGTACCAAACCTTCAATACCGTCTTCGAGTTCAACAAACGCGCCGTAATCGGTAATGTTGGTGACTTTACCTTTGTAAATTTCATCAACTTTATACTTATCGGCAACTGCTTGCCACGGATCATTTTCAAGCTGTTTCATACCGAGGCTGATACGTTGTGTATCTTCGTTGAAACGAATCACCTGAACTTTTACGTTTTGACCAACCGTCAAAACTTCGGCTGGATGATTGATGCGTTTCCAAGAAATATCGGTAACGTGCAACAAACCGTCAACGCCGCCCAAGTCAATAAACGCGCCGTAATCGGTGATGTTTTTAACCACACCGTCTAAGATAGCGCCTTCTTTAATGCCGTCAATCAATTCGGCACGAGCTTCGGCTCTGGTTTCTTCTAAGACAACGCGACGCGAAACAACGATGTTGCCGCGTACCTTATCCATTTTCAAAATTTGGAACGGTTGCGAAATACCCATAAGCGGAGTAATATCTCTAATCGGGCGAATATCGATTTGCGAACCAGGCAAGAAAGCGATTGCGCCGTTCAAATCAACCGTAAAGCCGCCTTTAACGCGACCGAAAATGATACCGTTAACACGTTCGCCGGCGTTCATGGATTTTTCAAGATCAACCCATACTTCTTCACGGCGAGCTTTTTCACGAGAAAGTACAATGTTGCCGTCTTTGTCTTCATATCTGTCAACCAAAACTTCAACAACATCGCCGACTTTAAGTTCCGGATTGGTGCCGAATTCGCGCACCGGAATGTTGCCCTCGGATTTGAGGCCGACATCAACCGTAACATAGTCATCGGAAATTCTAACGATTGTACCTTTTACAACGGTACCCAAGATGCCGTTTTCACCGAATTGTTCGTTCAATAAATCTGCGAAATTCTCGGTCATTTCCGGCATTTTAAATTCTGTATTTGTCATATAAATTTAGTTTTCAAAAAATTGCCAACTTTCATAAAAGCGGACTTGTGCGAGGTTAAACAACAGCCGTTTATAAGCGCACCCTTATCAACAACTGCCTTTCTTATACACAAAAAATATTATTTTTCAAGTGTTTTTTCGCGCTTTTTGCAGATTTTTTCGCCGATTTTTATGCATATTAATTTTTTTATTGATTTACACAGAAAATTGAATATACTCTCTTACAGATAGGTAAAACTGTCTGAGGTGTGGTAGCCTCTCAATCAGCGTTTGTGCAAGACGTTAATTTTGTACGCCTTAATGGTTATATGGAAGTATGACTGGAGGGCGGCAAAATAAGCCGTTTTACATAACAACATATATAACTGCAGAGATATATGCCCGTTTAGGCAAATATGTCGCACTATTCTGATTGATAGTTACCAACGTCCAGTCGCCTTATCGGCGGCTTTTTTGTTTGTTAACTAGAAAAGGAATATAAAAATGAAAAAAACATTATTACTTGCCGGAGTGGCTTGTTTGTTTGCCGCGCAAGCTCAAGCTTTCAATATCAATCCGTACGTATCCGCAAAACTGAAATATTCTATGATGGATAACTCATGGAAACCGAGTGAAACAGACCGTTTGATAAATGAAGAAGTTTATAATTTTGAAAAAACTATTGATGTCGATGACAAAGTATTCGGCGGAAGTATTGCTTTAGGTTTAAGAGCACCGTTAAATTACGGAGCGTTAAGAACGGAAATCGAATATTCACATAACGGCGAAGCAAAAAAATCCCATACCGATGATTGGGGAGACAAATTTGAAACGAAATTAAAAAGCCAAGCCGTTTTGTTTAATGCCTACTATGATTTTGACACACATACGGCATTTACTCCGTATGTCGGCGGCGGTTTGGGATTCGCTCGCTTAAAAGGCTCCGTTAAGTGGGATGAAGATTCTGAGCTTAACAACAGTATAAAACACACAAACTTTGCTTGGCAACTCGGTGCCGGTGTGGCATATAATGTAAACCAACACGTTGCTTTGGACTTAGGTTATCGTTATATAGATTACGGAGATTTCGACAAGTCCTCATCATACAAATATGACTGGGGAACTCTAGAAGAAAAGAATAAAATAGAATCCAAAGCACATGAAATTATGCTAGGTTTGCGCTACACATTCTAATATAGTCTTATAACTTAATTTTTTTCATAGCGAAAGGTCGGTGTCATACCGGCCTTTTTTAATTAATGTCATCCTTCAAGGTGCGCTGCGCGTCACCTTGTCCAAGGATCTCGTCTTTCAATGCGCCAGCATTGCTTCCGCTTCACACAAAATATTGCGCTTCGCAAAGGTCAGATCCCTTGACGCACGAATGCACCGCATCGTGCGAGGGATGACTTTATTTTTATATTGTGCGAGGGATGACTTTATTTCTATATTGCGCAAGGAATGACTTTATTTCTATATTGCGCAAGGAATGACTTTATTTCTTTGCACTGCGTATCGCGAGGGATGACTTCTATATTAGATTTTCTGAACGAAAACGAAGCATGTCTCATTTTTTGATTACCCGACCTCGGCTCATTTTCTATTGACAAAATGCCTTATTGTGCTATATTCGGCGCAAATTTCAATTATTGTTTTATTAAAACTATTTTGCCTATGATTAAAATTGGTGTTGTAGGTGCATTGAGCCCGTTGGGGCGAGAAATGCTTACGGTATTGACTTCAACTGCGGGCTGTAGAATTGTCTGGACGGTTGACAAGCATTATGCGGCCGATGATCCGCAGCAAGCCCGTTTCAAAGATTTGGATGATGCGATATTTAACGCCCAGTTGCCTGATCTTGTGCTGGATTTTGCTGCGCATGCCTCAACTTCTCAGCGCGTGAAGATCTATCGCAGCAACGGCATTCCCGCCATTATGCAAGGCATGTTGCCCGAGGCAGAAATTGCCGCATTGAGCGAGATTACCATGGGCGGAATTTGCGCTCCAATTATCATTGAGCCGGATTTTTCAACCGTTATCGCGCAAGCAGTGAAGAATCTTTTGTGCCAAACCCATCATCTGATGAATGCAGTGCAAAGTGTTCGGGTGGATATACGGCATAATTCCAACGTTGATTTCGTGCGCTTGCCGTGGTTACATTGGGCTAAGATACTTAACTCAATAGTCGGCGACGATACACAATTTCCGACCTGGGACGGTGCAATGTTCAGCTTTGGCCATGTGAATGTCCATAATAATCATGCCGCCGAATTGGCTCAGGACGAGGAAGTTGTTAACATTGAACTTATTCTCGATGACCCCAAAGGCAGTTTGATTTGGAACATTGCCTGCCCGCTGTTGCAATCGCGAGTTGAGGGTGTTGACCTTTTGCTCGATTGGTATGCCGCCCAGCGCGAAATTAACCAGAGTTTGGTAATGGGTGAGATTACGACCGATGTGTTGGCGCTGTTGATTTAACCTACATTGATTTTTAAGAGAAGCCGTCTGTTGATTCAGACGACTTCTTTTTTTGCGTTTTTATTCCTTACAGGTTTGTTCGATATCGGCGAGAAAATCCTCGAGTTCCTGCTCGTGTTCAATTTCTTCTTTCAAAATTTTCTCGGCAATACGATAAGTTTCATAATCGCGACCGTGCGTCAAATCGCAAATCCCCTCATAGCGACCGACAGCGCAGCGCTCGGCTTCCAAATTATCGTGCAACAATGCCGTTACGTTAAAGTTATGCGGTGTGATGTATTTACAATGCGCCAGTTCGTTCCAGCTCATCGGTTCCAGCACCGGAACTCCGCCCAGTTGAATAATGCGCTCCGCCAACCAATCGGCGTGTTTCAATTCTTCCGTCGCGTGTTCGGCAAACTCCTCCTCGATTTTGGCGCGCTCCTGCCCGTAAGCGATTTTTGATGCCACCCAATACTGATAATAGGCCAGCCATTCTTCGGCAAATGCTTCATTTAATACTTTAAGTAAATTATCAATATCGACCTTGGCGATTTTCTTTGCCATTTCTCCCATAATTTTTTCTCCTTTGCTGTTTGTTATACGCCACAAAAATAATCACTGCGGCACGAAAATCAATATCACTTTATGCTTGAAATTTTACGACATATTAACTTTCCGACATTATATTATAGGGCAAAGGAGAGCGCGATGATTTTGGTTGCACCGAGTATATTGGCCGCCGATTACGGTTGTTTGCATCGGCAAATCCGTATGGTTGAAGATGCCAAGGCCGATTGGCTGCACTTTGATATTATGGACGGACATTTTGTGCCGAACTTAAGTTACGGTGCCGATTTGGTGCGGCAAATGCGCCCGGTCAGCACGTTGTTTTTCGACGTGCATCTGATGGTGGAAGAACCATTGAATTTTCTGCCGATGTTTGAGCATTGCGGTGCCGACCAGATTACGGTGCATTATGAAGCATGTTCCGATTTGCCGGCGGTTATATCTTATTTGAAACAGCGACATATCAAAGTCGGCGTTTCGCTCAAACCGAGCACTCCGGCCAAGGTGCTAAAACCGTATCTCGACGATGTTGACAATGTCTTGATTATGACGGTTGAACCGGGGTTCGGCGGACAGGCTTTTATGTCGGATATGCTGCAAAAAATCAAAGAAGCGGCGCAGCTCATCAACGGTCGAGCCGTTACGCTTGAAGTTGACGGCGGCATAAATCCGCAAACGGCCGAACTGTGTTTTGAGGCCGGCGCCGATGTTTTTGTGGCCGGTAATGCCATATTTAAGGCACAAAATCCGGCGGAAATTATAAAACAACTGCATCTTTTGGGAGAAAAATAATGGCAAAAATTTTGGTTGTTGAAGATGAACAAGCTATTGCCGTATTGCTTAAATACAATTTGGAAAAAGCCGGTTACGAAACAATTTGCGTGGCGCAGGGCAACAAAGTTCTGCCGGCCGTGGAAAAAGAAACGCCAACTCTCATTTTGCTTGATTGGATGTTGCCGGAAATGTCCGGTTTGGAGTTGTGCAAAATTATCCGCAACAACCCGGATTTGAAAAATATTCCGATTATTATGCTCACGGCCAAAGGTCAGGAAGAAGATAAAATCGCCGGACTTTCCGCCGGTGCCGACGACTACGTGACCAAACCGTTTTCCATTCCGGAACTTTTGGCGCGCATACAAACCAACTTACGCCGTGCCGGTAACGTCGCATCGAGTATCAAAAAAGAGTATGTTTTCCGTGATATTGTGCTGAAAAGTAACGAGAAAAAAGTTTTCCGCAACGATAATTACATTCAGCTCGGACCGACCGAATTTCGTATTCTGCAGTTGTTGATTTCCAACCCGACGCAGGTGTTTTCGCGCGATGAGGTCTTAAAAACGGTGTGGGGTAACAGTATTTATGTGGAGCCACGCACGGTAGATGTGCATATCCGCCGCCTGCGCAAAGCCCTCAACGAGTTCGGACCGGATTATATCCGCACCATTCGCTCGACCGGCTATTCGCTTGATGATCACCAGGTGGAAGAATAGTTATTTTCCGTTTTCATAAAGTTGCTGAGCCGACACGTAGTCAAATTTACCGCTGCCGAGCAACGGCGGAGTTGCCGTATACACTACCTCGCGCGGAATCCATAATTCGCTGACCCCCTGTTTTTGAAAATACTTTTTGATTTCGGTAACGTTGGCTTTGTTATCCGACGTTATCAGCACCAATTTTTCGCCTTTTTTCTCGTCTTCAACCGCGATAATTCCTTGCTTGACATCAGGATACAGCGCATCCAGCAACTGTTCCACCGCTGTCAACGACACCATTTCTCCGCCGATTTTGGCGAAGCGTTTGGCGCGGCCGCAAATCGAAACGAACCCTTCTTCGTCAATGCTGACGATATCTCCGGTATCATACCACTCGCCGGCCTTTTCCAAAACCTTCGGCTTGTCGGCACGCATGTAGCCGAGCATAACATTGTCACCCTTAACCTCGAGCCGACCGCCCTCTGCTACACCGTTGACTTTTTGCAACCTATATTCAATATGCGTCAGCAAACGACCTACCGTATTTTCTTTGCAAAACATCGGCGTATTTACCGCCAACACCGGCGAAGTTTCGGTAGTTCCGTAACCTTCATAGATTCTGACACCGAATTTTTTCATCCATAATTCTGCGGTGCGGGCTTTGAGTTTTTCGCCTCCCATCACGGCAAAACGCACCGTGAAAAAGTCGTACGGATGGGCACGCCGACCGTAACCGAAAAGAAAAGTATCCGTGCCCAAAATTGCGGTTGCCTGCAAACCGTAGGCTATTTCCGGAATAATGCGATAGTGCAACGGCGACGGATAAAAATAAGTCTTAACTCCGTTTAACATCGGCAACAGCGTACCCACCGTGAGCCCGAAAGAATGAAACATCGGCAACGCGTTCAGAATCACATCACGGCTGGTAAACGGCACGGCCAAACGAATCTGCAACACGTTGCTGAGCAGATTGCGGTGTGACAGCAAAACCCCTTTCGGCAAACCTTCCGAACCGGAAGTAAACAGTATGGCCGCCACATCATCGGCCTTGGCCCGTGACTTGCGGCGCAATATATAATTCCATAAACCTTTTAATTTATCGCCTAAACTTATTTTTGCGGACAAATCTTCCAAATACACCAATTCGCATTTTGCCTTATGCGCACATTTTTCCAACCGCTCCAAATTGCCTTGCTCGATAAATTTATGAGCGGTTATAATCTTTTTCAAACCGACGGTTTTCAAACACGATGTAAACTGCTTATCGCCCAAGGAAAAGTTCAGCATTGCCGGCACTTTATCAATACTTTGCAAAGCAAAAAAACTGACAAGTCCGACCAGACTGTTCGGCAGTAAAACCCCGATTTTTTCTTCCTGCGGCATAAATTTCTTAAATAACGTGCCCAACACGTACATCTTCAAAAGTATTTGCTTATAATTTAGCGTTTTGCCACCTATATCCGTGGCCAGCGGATGCTTTGAACCATATTTTTTCTCGGCTGATAACAACGCATTAAACAACGGTATATCGATATTTTCCGTAACATACATCATCTCGTTTAACATATCGTGGAGTTGTAATGCCGCTTTTTGTCTCCGCTCGCGTGCCAACAGTCCGTTGTCGGTTTTAATTTCCTGCGGAGGCAGAATCGTCAGCGTAATTTGCGGAAAAGAACGAGCCTTTACCAAGTGACCTATATACGAAAATTTGGAATATTGCGCGCCGTCGATACGCACCGGAACGATTTTGGCGCCGGTTTTTTCCGCCACCACGCCGGTACCTTCATAAATTTTCATCAAAGTTCCGGTTACGCTGATACGTCCTTCCGGGAAAATCATTACCGTACGGCCCTGATTAATCACCTCCATCAAAGTACGCAACGCCAGTGGACTGGCTGGATTAAGCGGGCAAAAACGCACCAACCCGTCGAGCATTTTCACATACCATTTTTTGCCCCACGCCTCGTCGATGGCAAAGGTCATTTTGCGCGGCAAATACACCGCCGCCAACACTCCGTCCAAAAGCGAAACGTGGTTTGCCACCACCAACGTACGCGATTTGGAATTCTCAAAATTCTCCAGACCGTTTACTTTAACCCGATACAGCGCACCCAATATCATATATAAAAGCGAACGCGCCAGAGAATCCGGCAGCAATTTGCTGATATAGCAAGCCATCAACAAACTAAGCACCGCCATTACCAAGAACAAATCGACGATTTCCAAACCGAGCGCCAACAATGCCACCGAGCTCAGCGCCACCAACACCATACCCAGTGAATTGATAATGTTGTTGCCGGCAATAATCGAGGCCACACAACTTTTCGGTGCCCGTTTTTGCATCAAAGCATTGAGCGGCACCACATATACTCCGCCGGCGCAAGCAAACAAGAAAAACAGCACCAACAATGTCGCACCGCGCGGCATAAGCACAAACTCGCTCAAAGCAATCGGAGCAGCCGGAGCCGCGAAACCTTTGGCCAAAAA
Source organism: Pseudomonadota bacterium (assembly GCA_918234285.1). Lineage (GTDB taxonomy): Bacteria > Pseudomonadota > Alphaproteobacteria > RF32 > CAG-239 > RUG410. The sequence goes on from CAKJXZ020000001.1 coordinate 51,371, forward strand.
GTAGATAGCAAAAGCGCAGGCACTCATACAAAAGGCGCTGAGCGGAACATATAACACCGAAACCCTGCCTTTAAGCAGTTTATTACATAGTAACGATCCGGCACCGACACCGACCGAAAACAGCACCAAACACAGCGTTACCACTTCCTGCTCGGTGTTCAAAACCTTACTGCACAGCGGAAACACGTTGGTCAGCACAAAGGCACCGAGCATCCAAAACCAGCTGGCGCCCAAAATGGCGCGAAAAATAATGACATGCGAGCGTATTAGTTTATAATTGTCGCGAATCTGCTTAAACAAATTAAAGTTAATGATTAAATTTTCATCGGCACACGGTGTATTCGGAATTTTATAGGCCGCCGCCATACCGATAAGCGAACAGCAAATCAATAACGCAATACCGGCATTGACCGACAGCATCGTACCGAGTATCGTACCCAAAATAATTGAAATATACGTACTTCCCTCAACATAAGCATTACCGGCAATCAGCTCCTCCTGGCGCAGCAATTGCGGCAACAGCGCATATTTTATCGGCCCGAAAAAGGTGGATTGCGTCCCCATGAAAAACAAAATAACAATCAGCAGCGGCACGCTTTTGGTAATAAATACCGCACCGGCTCCCATCATCAGCAACAGTTCGGTAACTTTCAAAATCCGCACCAAGTGCGCCCGGTTGTATTTATCCGCCACCAGTCCGGCCAAAGCCGAAAACAAAAAATACGGCAAAATAAAAACACCGGCAATAATATTTGAATATATGCCGGAAACCTGCTCGTCGGCGCCCATCTTAAACGCCACAAAAGTCAATAAAGTTGTTTTGAATAAATTATCGTTCAAAGCGCCGAAAAATTGCGTCACAAGGAGCGGTATAAAACGCATTCCTTTCCATAAATCGTTTTTCATAAATGCCTCATTTTTATATTAGAAATTCCACGACAACCCGAGCAAAGCACGATAGTCGTTACGGCCCGCACGATGCTCCGGATTGAAGCGTACGTCAAATTCACTGCTGACACTGAGATTTTCAGTTACATCTTTGTTCAAGTACCAAGTTAACTTATACTCACGTCTTTCAGACTTCAGATCGGCGGCATAGCGGTTGCGATATACTTCGTCGGAATAATTATCGCGGCCGGCGGCAAAGTCGACATAGAGCTTACCATGTTCAACCTTCAGCGGCGAAGATAATCTGAAACCGAAATTGGTGGTCGGATTGTATTTATAATCGGCTTCAAAAGCAAAACTGTCGCTGATTAAGTCGGAAGTCGAAAGCATAGAAGAATTAAAGTCCTGAGCCTTGGTAAAGCCGGCAAAATAACTACTGCTCAAAGTAAGCTTAGGTGTTGCTTTCCAGGCGGCACGCACTCCGGTATGATAAGTACGACTTCCGTTAACCCCGAAGGCACCGTCGCCGTTCATACCGAGCAAAGCATCGTCTTCATGCAATATACCTGACGAAAAAGTTAAGGTCCAATTTGTTCGCGGCTGAAATTCAACTTCCGAATTAAAGCCATATGCTTGCTTAGTAAACTTATCGTCGCTGTAATCGTAATCGCCGTCGTACAAACCGTTGCGTCCGCTTACCGCTTCAAATCTGACACCCCATTTTTCGCCGATTTTACGACTGTAATGTGCACCATAAGCAGAGTTAAATGACATAAACGGATTCATCTGCTCCGATTTCAGTCCTGCGGTATTATTGTACTTCGTGTTTTCGCTGAAGAAAAATCCGGCGGAACTTCCGTCAAAATCATAATCCGTATCGGCAAAGCCCATACCGTTGCCGTTCAACGGTCCTTCGGCATAAGACATCCGCATATTATTATAAGTTTCATGTCTTCTCTTTTGATTTGGTACCAGATGGTTCACGTCATTTTTCAATGCATTATAGCCAGAATGCGTAACATTGATGTAGTTTGCCGTCGGGAATTCAAACGGACGTAAATAACGGTCAAACGCGGTTATGCTCTCCGGCAACGCATCTTCAAGAGAATCCGCCCATGCCGCCGTTACATTCAAAGACGCATCATCCAACCGCACAGTCGGTGAGGTCACGGTGTTGCCGGAAACGGTCGTTACGCTGTTGGTTCCGACAATCGGCGAAAGGTAGTATGTTACGGCCTTACCCAAATCAACCAAACCAGCACCATACGTGGCGTCATAGTGTTCGGTACTATGGTCATAACCTACACCGTTTGTATTGGCAGTTTCTTGCAAAATTTCGATGATTTCCGATGAATGCAGGAACGGGTATGCTTCATGCAAAAAGGCTATACTGCCGGTTACCACCGGAGTTGCCTGCGATGTTCCCTTCATACCGAGATAGCCGCTGTCGGCGGTTGAATACAAATCGCTGCGACCGCCATCCGAAGAATTACCGCCCGGTGCCGCGATACAATATTTTGCGGTACTGCCGCACGAGTTGGAGAAACTTGATTTACTGTAAGAGGTAACCGCACCGTTCTCGTCTAAGTTAACATCTACCGACACCACAACCAACATCATCAGTTTGCTCATGTCAACCGTGCTGCCGTTTACCGTCACTTTGCCGAGATTTTTAATTCCGGATTCCAAATCAGGTTCTTCGTACCCGTCGTTACCGGCCGCCTTTACCCAGATTGCACCTTTGTATGCGGTAAATGACTGGTAGACCAATTTTTCGTAGCTGTTTACCGTATATGCCGCCCCCGGCAGAATACCATAGAACAAATGATCCTTAAGGCTGCTGACCAAACTGGCGTTATTGCTCGAAGATGCTGTACGCCCCAAACTCATATTGATGGCCACAACTTTATCATCTACCAATGCTTTAATCGGATCTTCAATCGTCGATGTAAAATCCCACCGTACCGCATCTATGAGTGTGTTAGAAAAGGCGATACCCATCATCCCGCTTTGCGATCTGTCCCAATTTGCGGCTATAATACCGGCAACATGAGTTCCGTGTGCATAAGAACTGTTGGTCAGCGGATCTTTTCCGGAAAGCGGAGTCGGATCATCTTTATAATCTTCCCATTTATAATCGGACGGATACATGGCAGCCCATTTATCAAAAATACCGTTGCCTTTGTCAAAGAAGCTGGAACGCGTATCTATGATAACCTTGTTGCCGTTGTTATCATATAATTCTCTCTTTTGCGAATAACACAACGAACCGATGCAGTTAGAAGTTATAACCCAACAGTTTTTGTAGTCACCGTGACACGGTCCGTAGTCAAAGTTATGACCGAATACTTTGGAGCCGCCGGCAATATTCGCATCCTGAAACTCCGCATGATTCGGGTTAACACCGGTATCAATAACCCCGACGGTCACTACTTTATTCAAGCGACTGACTAAATTGTTTCCGCTGTCATAACCGAAGAATTTGCTGTATGCCGTGGCCGCCTGGACAGAGTCGTGGAAGTTAACGGACTTATAGGTAACACCGTTGGTGGTGTGCTCGCTGAAATACTTACCGTTATATTCGCGATTGTTGCGGAAATAATCCTCGGTATAATAGTGGAATGACGGCTGATTCATTGAGGTATAGCCGATTGAATTGAGATAGCTGGCCATACGAGCTCTGATGTTGTCTTCGTGCGTTTCTATCGGAACAATAATAGTACCGCTACCCTCTCCTGATCCTGTGTCTGTCTTGTTGCCACCCGAACCGCTACCGGAGCCGGAACCAGAATCGGAGCCTGAGCCGGAACCAGAGCCGGAACCTGAGCCGGAACCTGAGCCACTGCCGGAATCGGAACCCGAATCACCGCCGGAATTACCGGAACCGCTGCCCGGGATATTACCGTCATCAACACCGGTTTTACCTCCGTCGCCGCCAGTGTCGCCACCGGTGTTAGAATTGTTATTGTTGCCGGAATTACTACTGTTGTTGGAAGCGCTGTTATCACTACCGCCGCCTCCGCCGCCACCGCCGCCTCCGGCAGCTATTGCGACTCCGCCGGCTACACCGGCGACTAAAACGCCGCCCAAAACGTATTTACCGACTCCGCTTGATTTCTTATACATACAGTTGTTGTTAGGATTTGCCCCGTAACGAATCAGCAAATCATACGCCTGCCAAGCCTTATCATAATAGGCCAAGCATAACGCCGTAGTACCGCCGCTGTTTGGTGAATCGATATAATATCCGCTGTTAAGATAGTAGTTTAATGTACCTACATCGCCACGACGCGCCGCCGCATATATTTTATCGGCCGGGCCGTCCCAAAGGGCTTGCGCTTGTGTACCACACAAACACCCTAAAAGTATAATAGGTAACAAATATACATATCTCATAGAGCAACGTCCACTTTAATATTTCATTAATAGTACTACAATTTTGCAAAAAAATCAAGTATAAAATGCCTGAAAACGTACTTTTTTAGGTGCGAAAAATTACCGATTGACACGGCACGAAATTGGCTATATATACTGGACAAAGCCAATGAAAGGATAATGTTATGAATCTTGATTTGATTAAAGTAAATTTGCAATATTTTTTACCTAAGCATTTACTCACCCGTTTAGTCGGGTTTTTAGCCGCCGCAAAACTCGGTAAAGCCACCAATTTTGCCATAAAATCATTTATAAACGTGTATAAAATCAATATGGATGAAATAGATGAAGAAATCGAGGATTTTGAAACGTTTAACGACTTTTTTTCCAGAGCATTGAAGGATGGGGCCAGACCGATTGATGCCGCGACAAACAGCGTGATTTTTCCGGCTGACGGTAAAATAAGCGAATTCGGCGACTTGCACGGAGATTTTCAACTGCAGGCCAAAGAACACTATTTTACGACGGCAGCACTGCTCGGCAGCCGCGATGATGCCGCATTATTTACCGACGGCAAATTTATGACTGTTTACCTTGCGCCGCAGGACTATCACCGGGTTCATATTCCATTGGCCGGAAAACTTTTGAAAATGACTTATATCCCGGGAGAATTGTTCTCGGTTAATCCGTTATATACGGCCAATATTCCGGAACTTTTTTCACGCAACGAACGTGTTGTATGTCTGTTTGAAACCGTTGCGGGTAAAATGGCCGTAGTCTTTGTCGGTGCCGCGATTGTCCGCAGTATTGTCACTGCTTGGGCCGGCACGGTTGCACCGGCACGCAAGGCGGAAATCAGCACCAAAATTTATGATAAACAAGATATATCTTTTGCCAAAGGTGACGAAATCGGTAAGTTTATGATGGGAAGCACCGTAATCTGCCTGTTTGAGAAAAATCAAATTGAATTCAGCGGCGGTTTAACCCGTGAGCAAAAAACCCGAGTCGGCCAAAAAATGGCTCTGATAAAGGCCGTAGCTCCTAAAGCGGTTAAACGAGCGTCAACAACCGCGCGCCCTCGCACTGCCAAGAAAAAAACTGCTTAAACAGCAGTTTTTTTCTTTTTTTTCAAGCTTTACAAAATATCTATCAAGCGTTGTTTAAGCTCTGTCGCGACATCCAGTCGGTGATAACCTTTATTGCTGACATTCTGCGGGAAATATTCGCCGATATCCAGAGCAAATATGTTCGACTGCTGGTTGACAAAGTTGCGGCTGAGATTGATAGTCTCGGCATTACTTGTCAAATATTCTTTGTATTGTCTTATGGCTTCCTGAGCCTCTTCCGCAAAACTGTTTTGTTTTGCGAATATACCCGTAAAGGCAAAAATGACAACTATCATCATCATAATCAGAAAACTGCAGATTCCGCCGATATAAATACTGCTGAATCCCCAAATCAGCACCATAGCCACCAGAGTCAGTACTTTGGTCGGAATTGCGATATACCAGTGTTTGAAATTATGGCGCAGAATCCAGATATAAAAGGCATACATCAAGGTTGTAGAAAGCAAAATGATGAGTGTCTGCGCAAAGTTTATACTGATAAAGGCGATAAATATCTCCGTTACAAGCAACATGGCCGTGCTGAACAAAACATAGCTTATGTTATGGAAAATATTATATTTTTTAATTTGTCGCAATATGATTTTTTCCAATATTTTCTTGGCCTTTTTGAAACGGACGTTGTTGGCATTATTTACCTCAACGGCATTTCCCTGTTTTTTGAACAGCACTTTAATGGCACGGCGTTCCGGAGACGTCAGCTTGGTCGAACTGAGGTTCTTCTTGGTGATATAAACTCGGTTATCGCTCTGCTGAATATCAATGGCATTTTTACGGAATAAATCCAAAATTTGCGCCACAAAGGCCACTCTATCGTATTTATTGATCATAATACTGCGCATCAACGAGCCGTTGTAAGAAGGAGTGTACTTCCGATTTTTACGGTCTTTTTTCAGGTTAAGAAGCGACAGCACAAACGAAATCAAAATGGCCGCCAAACCGATAAGGGCGTATAAAATGTTCCCCCAGTTGGTTAAAAAGTGAGAAAAGTTGCGATTGAAGCCTTTAATGAAGATAGAGCTATCCATAACCGCCAACACGTGCATAATTTCTCCGTTAAGCATCGGTGTAACGTTAGAAAAGGCCACCACATTAGAGCTTAAATCAAAGCGTCTGGTACGTCTTTGCGTCATCGATTCAGCTCGTCCGACTAACGCGACAACATCTTCAAAGCCGTATTTTGATGCATTGTCTGTCTTCTGCTCGGTACCATTATTAAACAAGTCAGAATTATACCCGCCAGGCGTGCTGATAATAGCGTTGGCCGATGTAATCAAAATATCCATCGGACGACCGGTCAGGCTCCAATCCAAAAATTGCTTTTGCTCCGATGTGGTCAATTTATTATTGATTTTATAGTTAAAAACATAGGTATAAACACCTGCTTCCAAGCGTTGGTTGTATTTTGGTTTTATTACGATATTATCACCGATTTCTTCTGCCATATAAGGAACTTCGGTGCCGTTAACCGTTACACTGTCCAGCATAAAATCAATTTTTTGATATTTGGCTGCATATTTCGGAAACATTCGCGATAATCCGTATGCGAATTTTTCGTTGTTGGCTACAAGCGTAATGGTATCTTCAACCGTCAAATATCCGTTGGCTTGAATATCAATATAGCTTAGGAAATATGCAATATGTTCACGCGCCGGCGCCAAAATTCGCCGACCGCTCGGTAACGTAACACCGACGGTAGGTATCTGCGGTTGCTTTTCCGGCTCTGCTTCGGCAAAAGAATAAAATTTCTGAGCTGCCTGTGCCACCGCGCGCATGGTCTGTTCGTCCTGTTTATATGCAGTTTCTTCCGAATCCGGTATTTTGCCGCCGAGAGATGCCAAGGCTTTTTCGTAAAATGTTTGGAATAAGCCCTTTTTATTTTGTTCTTCCTGTTCTTTGAGATATTCCGCGGAGTGCACGATGTTGACACCGATAGAGTTGTTCAAATCGGTATCTTTATCCATAACGGACTGCGAAACCTCTTCGAATCTTTTCTTAAAGTATGCCCGCACTTCTTGCTCGTTATTCGGATCAGGCAACCAATCTTCACTGCTTCTCTGCCAACCGGATTGCGACTGCGGACGCGGTTGGGAACGTGTATCCGGAGAGCCGAGCGGATAAATATCGGCCGGTGCCGGAGTGCTCAACAATGTTACAAAACATAAACTTATTATTGCTAAAAAAAACTTTTTCATAACCTTCGTCCTTGTATTTACAAATACGCTATATGTTGATAATATGCCTATAGTATTTTATTGGCAACACATTAAAAAAGTTATAAGGAGATATTATATGAGCAATAAAACCGCTGCAATAATTTTAGGGGCCGGAAAAGGTACCAGAATGAACTCGGACAAACCCAAAGTTCTGATGCCGGTGTGCGGTAAACCGATGATTAATCATATTATTGACACGTTGAAAACCGTACCGGTGGATAAAATAGTGACGGTAATTTCTCCCGAAGGTCAAGACGTCGCTGCTGCTGTTGCCCCGTATGAAACTTGCGTGCAATCGGCACAGCTCGGTACCGGACATGCCGTTAATTGTGCCAAAGATTTGTTCAAGGGATTTGACGGCACTATTTTGGTGGTTTTTGGCGATACTCCGCTGATTACGGCAGCAACTTTCCGCCGTGCCATAGCCAAAGTTGCCGAGGGATTTTCGGTGGTAGTTTTGGGTTTTGTGCCGGCAGATGCCGGACGTTACGGCCGTTTGGTAATGAAAGGCTCGGAGCTCGATCGCATTGTCGAATATAAGGACGCCAACGACGAAGAACGCGCCATTACTTTTTGCAATTCCGGCGTTATGGCCTTTGACGGCAAATATTTGTTCGATATTTTGGCACGAATCGAAAACCATAATGCTGCCGGCGAATTTTATTTGACCGATGCAGTTGCCATCGCCCATCAAATGGGCCTAAAGTGTACTGCTTTGGAGGGGAATCCGGAAGAAGTGGCAAGTGCCAACACTTTGGAGGAGCTGGCTCAACTGGAAGTTTTTTATAAGAAAGCAATATAATGGATAAATTTTTCCAATATCTGTATTATACGGTTTTAACGCTTTTTGTCAGCGGCGTAATTTATCTGACGACTATGTTGTTTTTGGCACCGCGCCAAGATGTTCATGACCGCGGCTTTATTGTCTGCACCAGAGAGTTGGTTAATAACCTTTCCGAATGTGAAAGAGGTAGAATCGGATGCCCGCTCAAGTTTTTGTGGCACGATATGAAGTGCAATGTCGGCATCATCTATACCGGTGCCGTCGATTGGCTGAAGGGTAAACAGAAAACGCCGTGGGCAAACTATTTGTTTGAACCGCAACTAACCGCACCGGAAGATCAGGAATTATACCAGAGCAACGCGCTGAACGATATGATGGATATTGAATATCAAAATCAGCTTTTCGAACAGAAAAATCAGGAGTTGGAAGCGGCTAAGCAGCGTATGATGAACGCGGATAAAGATGTCTTGCTGTTTAATCCGGCCGATGCGACACCGACCGATGTTCCGTCGGTTCCGGCAACAGATGAGAATACCGAAACCGATAAGGGAGATATTGCCGATGAAGCCGATATTTCCCTGACTCCGCCGGAAAATCCGGAAACATCGAATGCCGCTGCACCGCAAAATAAAGACCTGTTGCAGGATATTAAGAAGCAGACGGAAGAAAAATTACAGAAAGGAAATTAAATTATGAAAAGAAATATGCCGGCTTGGGACCTGTCGGACTTATATAAGGGTATTGACGACCCGCAAATCAAAAAAGATTTGGAAACCTACCGCAAAAGCGCAATCAAATTTGCAAAAACCTATAAAGGGCGTTTGCTCAATCTTTCCGCCGATGAATTTTACGAGGCAATCAAAGATATAGAAGCTCGCTCCAAATTATCGGGGCGTTTAGGCGGTTTTGCTTATCTTAATATGGTTACGCAGATGAAAAACACCGCGGCAGTCGCGTTTTATCAGTCGATTGAAGAAAAAATAACCGATTATGTTAAACCTATAGTGTTCTTTTCGCTCGAATTCAATAAATTACCGCAAGCCAAAATCAACGAATGGCTTAAAGATAAGCGCATTAAAAAATACAGATATTGGATTAAACGATTACGTAAATTCAAAGACTATGAATTAACCGAACCGGAGGAACAAATCTTTATTGAAAAATCTATAACCTCGGGTGATGCCTGGGTACGCTTATATGAAGAAACTTCTTCGCGTTTGGTATATACGGTAGACGGTAAAAAATATAATGATGCCGAACTGTCCAAACTCTTGCTCGATAAAGACGTAAAACTGCGTCGTAAGGCCGGCAAGGAAATGAATCGTGTTTTGTTTGAAAACAGTCATCTGTTTACCTTTATCTATAATATGGTAATGAAAGATAAAGCGATTGAAGATGATAAGCGCGGATTCAAATATCCGGTTTCCGCCCGCAATATGAGTGAGGATGTCAGCGATAAAAGCGTGGAAGTGCTGACCGCCACCGTCAAGAAACATTATAAAGATATTGCACATCGCTTTTATAAACTCAAAGCCAAATGGCTCGGTATGAAGAAAATTAACTACTGGGATCGTAATGCCCCGTTGCCGTTTTCTGCCGATATTAATTATACATGGGATGAAGCGGTGAAAATCGTACTGGATGCTTATAAGGAATTTTCACCGAAGCTGTATGATATTGCTAAAGATTTCTTTGATAACAATTGGATTGATGTTCCGCCGCGCGACGGCAAACGCAGCGGTGCTTTCTGCAGTTCGCCGATTACCACTTGGCATCCGTATTTAATGCTCAACTTTGCCGGTAAGCAAAATGACGTATTGACATTGGCGCACGAATTGGGGCACGGCTGCCATCATCAGTTGCGTATTAAAAACGGCGAGCTTAACGAACATACGCGTATGACTTCGGAAGAAGTGGCCTCGGTGTTCGGTGAAATGATTGTATTTCAATCTATGCTCAACAATACTAAAGACGACAAGGCTAAATTATGTCTGATTGCCTCTAAGGTGGGAGATATGATTAATACCGCCATCCGTCAGATAGCATTCCACTGTTTTGAAACACGTGCCCATGACGAGCGTAAAAAAGGCGAAGTTTCGGAAGAACGCTTGAGCCAAATTTGGGTAGAAGAAATGCGTGACAGTTTGGGTGATTATGTGGAGATTGACGAAGACAGCACGCATATTTGGTCGATGGTCGGACATTTCTTCTTTTTACCGTTCTACGTATATGCTTATTCGTACGCCGATTGCTTTGTCAATTCGCTGTATCGCGTTAAGGAATCCGGCAAAGTGGAGAATTTTGCCGATAAATATTTGGATATGCTTTCCAAAACCGCGCTTGAGGATTATGCCACAATTCTCAAACCGTTTGCGCTCAGTCCGAATAATGCAGAGTTTTGGGAATACGGGTTGGAGCTGATTTCTTCTTATATTGATGAGCTGGAAAAACTCGATAAAAGAATCGGTAAAAAATAAAAGACGCGGATAAATTAAAAAGAGAAAGGCTTTATCATTGCTGATAAAGCCTTCTTTTACGGACCTAATAATATTTCGGGAAATTAGAACACGTATCTGACGTTACCGCCGACACCCCATGCGTCATAATGAGAACCGAAGGTATAGTTGCCGAATACGCCAACCGAGAAGCCGGTAGTCAGATTTGTATCTGCACCGATTTCGATTCTACCCAAGGTTTCATTATCCAAAGTCTTCTTATATTCTCTGTCGTCGACCTTAACTTTGCCACCGTCCGGAATAGTCTGAACAATCGACGGTTTAATGTAACCGGTTGTCGGCAACTGTTGAGAATTGTTGAACTGGTGTTCAAGTTTAAGAGCGGCTTCGATTTCAAAGCTGTTAATCTTGCCGATGGAAATTTCCTTACCGCTGCTGGTATGACCCTTATCATACTTGATGTAGTCATAAGTTCCGCGTACCGACGGCGTCAAAGTATCACGACGCGTCAGCTTGATATCATAACCGATTTCAGCCTGTGCACCGAGGTGTTTGCCCTTAATCGAGCCTTTAACACCGTTATCGGCCTTAATGTCACCATCGAGCTTGCCGGCATAAATCGCACCCACAAGATACAATTTATCGATATATTTACGATAGTAAAGTCCGGCAGTCAGGCTCTTAAGTTCGAATTCACCGCCCTGTTCAGAGAAGTAGGTACTCGGATCACCGTAATGCTTCTGGTTACCATCATTCTCATACTTACCATGACGATAAGAACCGAACACGCCAATCATATCTGTGCTGGTCGGTTGGAAATCGACACCGGCATCAACACCGAACAGCTTAAAGTCGGTATCAAACGGTCTCTCGAAAGTACCCTGACGATAGAACGGAGTTGCCCATAATCTGGTTTTCGGGCTGCCTTGTTCATATTGGCAGAATGCGTTATCACAATTATCCTTGTAGCAGCTGCACTGACCGCGATTGGTTTTATCCAACGGGAATCTGAATGAACGCAACTGTTCCAAAGTTGCCCGCGGAATGGTAATCGATACCATTTCTTCAGGAGTAATACCCGGAATAGGCGCTGTGCTTGCACGATACAAGAACCAGTCATAAACCGTACCGTTTTGGTCATAACCGATACCGATTTGATAATCATCGTTAACAGCGTTAACCACATTCCATTTATAGCCTTCCAAACCTTCATTATATTGTGTTTGGGCAAAGTAGATACGCTGACCTTCATCAAGCTTGATTTGCGTATAATCATGATTTTCCAAATCAACCAATGTAATCTTGGTCGTACCCCGAACCGCTTTATCAATTACGATAACTTCGGAATCATAGTGTTCGCCCAAATAAATACCGAAGTCATAGCCTTCTTTTTCTTCAGGAATCAACACATGCTCACTATCGCCTCTTATAAGGTGGTCGTTATCCGTATTGATATAAATGGCACCGCCATCGCTTTCGAGTGTTCCGATATGAATATTCTTGGTAATAAAGTTATCGGATGCCGTGGTCACAATACCGCGGTTGATGAGGGTTGTGGCAATTTTAATATCCGTATCGCCGGACGTTATTTCATCCGGATACATATTTCCGGCAATACCGTTTTGCGGTTTGTCATCATAAATAATCAAACCGTCATTCTCGATATAGTTACCGAGAGTAAAGTTTCTGAACGTGCTGTCGTAGTCACCATAATACAGAATGGCTTTCTTATTGCTGATATAGAAATCGTTATTTGCCAGAGTATCATTTTGCGAAGTCAGGTAGATGTACGAGCTGTTGCTGCCGCCCATATTAACCACACTGTCTTCCATTGTGATGCTCGGGTCAAAGTGAATATAACCGGTACCGGCACCGTTTTTACCATCCATCAAATTCAACTGAGTCTGTTTAATGTGGTATTTACCTTCGCCGGTAAAGGTTGCACCCAAATCTACTCTGGTGGCATTATTATCAATATTATTGGTCGTAACGTCAGCTGAAGAGCGTTCAACCGGCTTAGCGTTATCACCTAAGAACTCAATGGTGGATGAATAGGTACCGAGTTTTGCCATATAAACGTTATCTTGGCCAAAGTTTTCAAATACCACCGAAGCGGTTCCGCTTAAATTAAACGTAGTAATACTCGGTGTATAGACTTGCGTCATGATATCTTTGTGTACGTTACCGTAAATAGCACCACCGGCGCTGCTTACTTCATGTCTGTCCGTACTAACGTGGGTCACGGTATCGCTATTGCCTTTGAAGACAACGGATTTTGTAATATTACCGCTGATGGTACCACCATCGTTGAAAATAGCACCGCCGGAACCATTTTTACCTATCGCCTTATTGTTTTCGAATACGATATCCTTCGGCTCATACCTTGGCTTGTCTTCATTAACGCCGAGAAGTATCGTACCGAAGTTATTGGCAATAGCGCCGCCGTAGGCTGTAGCATTGGCATTGGTCGTACCAATCTCCACATAGTTATCTTTGAAAGTGGCATCCAAAATAGACAATTCACTATCGTTGTAAATTGCACCGCCGCGAGCTGCTTTACCGGCAGTTCCCGTAACTTTGGCATAGTTCCCTTCAAAAGTTGTATTATTAATATAATTGATAGAACCGTCTATCACCGCAGTACTGCTGCCGGTTTCGCTGAATTTACCGTTGTAAATTGCACCACCGTAACTTCTAGCTGCACCTTCTGCTCTGTTATATTTAAATTCGGCGCTTGTATCTTCAGTAATGAAGTTTAACGTAGTACCTTCATTGGCAATGGCACCGCCGCGTGCGAATCCGCTATCGTTAATGGTTGCTAATGAAACGTTTTCTTCAAACGTGTTTGTTCCGGAAATGTCCAAATGTCCATCATCCGATCTGGTTGCACCGGTATACGGAAGCATTCTGTCGGTGTTGAAGATGGCACCGCCGTAAGTAATATCGCCGATTACATAGTTGCCTATGAAAGTGCCTCCTTCCAGGAAAAATTCAGCAGAATTGAAAATAGCACCGCCGCGAGCATAGTTACTTGCGCCATTCGGGTTACTTATACTGGCTTCTGCTTTGTGTTGATCCCAGTCATTTGTAATATTGGTAATAACATCTGGGGTAAGCGCATTTCTTACCGCCTCTTGTATAGAGTTTGACATATCCTCGTTACCGGCATGGTTGTACTTATAGGTATCATTGGTCGATCTGTATCTGCCGATATAAACTTTTGTACCCTGATTACCTACGTACACGCCGTTATAAATAGCACCACCGTCGGCATAGGCAAACTGCATCGAATAGTTATTAATATATTGTGTTCGATTACTGGAAACACAGTTTGACGGAGCTTCAACAGCGTTATACACACCAATGTTGGAAACTACACCGCCGGCGGCAATCGGCAGCTCTCTTGATTCTTCTTGTATATATTTAGTGAAATTGCTGATACTGTTATTTTGGAAGGTGGTATCTACAATACTGACCATACCGCCGATTTGGGTATGCAGTACGGTATCGTTACGAAACACACCGCCACCTTGTGACGGAGTAAGATCGCTTAAAGTCGATTTCAGCAAATTGTGTTTATCGCTTATAACGGTTGTTACCGTCTCCGTAGGGTGACTCGGATCTTCCGACGGTTGCGTTCCAAAATAAACGTTCCCGTAGTTAACGAGCCAGCTGGAAGAATCGTCAGAAAACATTTCTTTCTTATTTGTTCCCGACATTTCACCGGTAATATACAATGTCTCGTATTTACTTACCTCTACTGGGTCGGGATTATATTCATATTTACCGACTTCAGTACCCATACTTTCCAGTTCACTTAGTTCATGCCCTGATTTATTCACTCCGGTTTGGAATACTTCATCTGCTTGTGCCTGCGGTGCAAAAAACAGCATACCGGCAGCAATCATATTCAAGAAAGCGCACTTTTTCAAGACGCTTCTATATTGTGAGGATAAAACCCCTATACCATTACGGCTAAGCTTAAGCATAATCTTTCTCCTTATATACTTTTCTGCGTACAGATTAAGACGAATTTATTAATATTTTAATAACAAGACAAAAAAAATATTTTTTGCTACTGCGGTAAGTCCCGCCGAATCAGGCGGTTACGACGATTTTGCATTTATCGATTGCTAAAATTATTTTATCCTGTTATGCTTGTTTTCGTACTTTTTAGAAGGATAATCTCGGCATGGCGGAAAATATTTATATATTAAACGAAAACGGCACCGTATGCGGCCTACAAGACCGACAGTACGTGCACAATAACGGCATTTTACACGCCGGCGTACAATGTTGGATTATGAATTCCGCGGGAGAAATACTGATTCAGCGTCGCGCCCCGACCAAAGACGACGACCCCGGCAAATGGGACGTTTCCTTCGGCGGACATTGTACCGAAATCGAAAACTCCGACAACATTATGCTGGCTAATGCCGTAAAAGAAGGCAAAGAAGAACTGGGGCTTACTATTAATGCTGCCGATTTAATTAAACTGGGAGAAGTACGCTATACTTCTCAAAAAAATCGCAATCGCGAGATTTTGGAAGTTTTCTTATTGCAAGTTGGTGACGAGCAAACGTTTGCCTTTGAAGACGGCGAAGTTGCCGAAGTCAGGTGGACCACACCCGAAGCATTATATAACAACATTCTCCGTAATCCCGTCGAATACGCAAATCGCTTGGGAGCCGTAACGCTGCTGAAATTTTATTTAAATTCGTAAATTTACGAATCGAATTATTTCTCGAAAAATCAATATATTAAGCAAAATTATCAAGCGACTGAACGAATTTTTGCTAAACCTGTTGTAATGTTTCCACGTGTAGGATATTAAATATTCCTCTGATATTTTCATTTATCTTCAATATGTTATCAAAAATAATCATTAAAATTTCCATTTTAATATTGATTCTCCGCAAAGATGATGTATTTATTATCGCGTTAAGAGTATTTATTATATATTTTTCGTAATAGAATATATAACGGATTATATACTTTTAAATGGGGCTTAATCAATAAAACGGCCGAATAAGCCTGTATTTATCGATATATCAGCGGCGCGTATTATTGATTGATTTGTTTAACTTTTGAACTTTGAGGACATTAAAGATGAACTTGAATTTCAAACTTTTTAAGGAGATGAGACTATGTATACAGGAAACGTAAAGTGGTTTAATACTCGCAAAGGTTATGGATTTATCGAGCCGTCTGATGGCGGCAAGGATATATTCGTACACGTCACCAAACTCGAAGAAAAGGGTATTCGCCGCTTGTACGAAGGTCAGCGCGTCAGTTACGAACCGTACAATGACCGCGGACGTATTGCCGCCGGCAATATCATTTTGCTCTAATTAAAATGTTTACGCAACAAACGGAACCGTCGGATTAACCGACGGTTCCTGATGGTTGTTATTTACTTTATTCACGTTCTTTGCTGGCAAATTGCCTCTTGAATGCAGCAAACCCGGCCTTGTGTTTTTCCTGTAACACTTGTTTTTCTTTCTGTTTTTGGATTGATATTCTGTATCTAGCCGCTTCACCTTTATAAGTCGGGCTTTCTATCAAATCTTTATAAGAAATGCCTTCCGCCGCCTCAAAACCGTACTTTTTACCCATATCTTCGTCGCAATAAACCATCATATCCGGATTTAAGGTCGGCATCCAGAACAACGAATCCAATTCGTTATCCCCGCAAAGCACATCGCCACCGACCTTTTGCGGAGCTCCTTTTAAAGAATTGAGATTATTTTCCGTGCAATAAAAATCCCCTCCGACTTCCTGCGGTGCCCCGTCCAAATTAGTCAGCTTGTTTTGTTCGCAGTTAAAAGTTCCGCCAACCTTTTGCGGCGCCCCCTCCAGAGTAATCAGTTCATTTTTAAAGCATCTGAAAGTTCCGTCAATTTCATGCGGTGCACCTTTTAGCGAAGTCAAATGGTTATCATTACAATCATAATCCTTGCCGACCAGCTCGGGCCCGCTTTCCAAAGAACAAAGTTTGTTATAACTACAATCAAAGCTCCCTCCTACCTTGCGCGGTGCACCGTGCAAAGAAGTCAATTCTCCACAAGAACAATCAAAATCTCCGCCAATTTTTAGTGTAGCTCCTTCTAGAGAAGTAAACTTGTTCGAGGAACAGATAAAATTACCGCCTACTTTGTGTGGTGAGCCTTTTAACGATGTCAACTTGTTATTGTCGCAGAAAAAATCTCCTTCAACAATGACCCCGGATAAGTCCGGAAGCTCGGTCAGATCTTTGCCGGATAAATTCAAGCTGTCTTTAATTACGAATCCGTCCGGCATATCGTAAAGATTGTATTTAATTCCGTCTTGTTCGAATTCCAAATATCTGACTTCCATAACCGTCACCTTCTATAAATTCCTTTATGTCCAAGATAGCAAATATTTTGTATAAAATCAAGGATAAAAAGATGCAAATAAAAAAAACACCTTGGGTGGTATTGCTATCACTCAAGGTGTTTTTCTGATTAGCTATAAAAATAAAACAATAAACAAGGAGTAGTAATCAGAAGAACCGGCAGCTACCGACTCTCCCGTGTCTTAAGACAAAGTACCATAGGCGTAAAGAGGTTTAACGTCCGAGTTCGGAATGGGATCGGGTGGGACACTCTTGCTATTACCACCGGTTCATCAGATTACTACGATAAAAGCTGAGCTAGTAACGACTTAGCAAAATATTTATATTGTAAGAAACAAGCCAATCAGACAATTAGTATCGGTTAGCTAAACACATTACTGTGCTTACACACCCGACCTATCAACGTTGTAGTCTACAACGGTCTTAATGGAGATACCTAGTTTCAAGGTGGGTTTCCCGCTTAGATGCATTCAGCGGTTATCCCGTCCATACTTAGCCACCCGGCGTTGCTCCTGGCGGAACAACCGGTACACCAGAGGTATGTTCATCCCGGTCCTCTCGTACTAAGGACAAATCCTTTCAAGTATCTAACACCCACGGCAGATAGGGACCGAACTGTCTCACGACGTTCTGAACCCAGCTCGCGTACCACTTTAATCGGCGAACAGCCGAACCCTT
>CAKJXZ020000002.1:0-2637 GCA_918234285.1 Pseudomonadota bacterium
GCCTTAGCCTTAGCATATTCTATTTCCGTCCACAAATTATTGGCCGCCAAATAGTCCTCATAGCTGCCGTAAGTTGCCGCAACAGTACCGCTGGTCGGTACAGTATTTCCGTTGCTATCACCCTCAATCGTGCCGTTAAAGGTTATCGACTTACCGTTAGTGGCATTCAACGTAATATTTGCCATTTCATTATAGATATCATTATAGCGTTTATTATCGCCGGTGCCGACTGTGTTGTTATAGAAAGTAATATCGCGCGTATCGGCAAGCAAACCAATGGTGGAGTCATTTTGATAAATTGCACCGCCTTGCTGACCAGCTGTGTTGCCGCTAAAGTCACCGGTTATGCTACTGATGGTAGAGCCTAATTGCGAAATCGCACCGCCTTCACTGGTAGCCGTGTTGCCAGTAAAGTCACCTGTTATGTCGCCGATGGTGGAGATATTGTTGTTGAAAATCGCACCGCCATACCAACTAGCCGTGTTGCCGCTAAAGTCACCGGTTATAGAGCTAATGGTGGATGAGGATATGTTGTAAATCGCACCGCCATACCGACTAGCCGTGTTGCCGCTAAAGTTACCCGTTATGTCGCCGATGTTAGCTTTGTATTGATAAATCGCACCGCCGGTATCAGCTTCGTTGCCGGAGAAGTTGCCGACAACCTCGCCGATTTTGGCTTCGGCCGCGTTGCCGCTTCTATAGTTGCTGATGGCACCGCCGTAGGTACTGCCGCTGGTTGTGGTTACCTTGTTGTTGCTAAAGTCGCCGTAAATCGCATCAATATAGGACTTGCTTGCCGTATTATTATTACTGGCGAATACAAAGTTACTGACGGCGCCACCGTAGGCATTATTTTTCGCCTTCACCTCGTTGCCGCTGAAATCGCCGCGGATGGTGCCGAGCTTAGAGGTGCTGGCAGTAGTACTACTATCATACACATAGTTGGCAATCGCCCCGCCCATTGCCGAGTTTTGGGTATTGGTGCTGGTTGAACCCGAATCTACCTTGTTGCCGACATAATCGCCGGTAATGTTGGTAATAGTACCGCCGTTATTGTAAATCGCACCGCCTTTAGAATGAACACTGCTTGATGTATAAGTCGCTGTGTTGCCGACAAAGTCGCCTTTCAAATTACCTAACTTCGCCCCACTGGTCATAAACAGTGCACCGCCGTAATATCTGGATTTATTATTAGCAAGATCCGCACTGATTATATCAACATTGGCACTACTGACTAAGGTCAGTGCACCACCTTGAGCGTTACTTGTCGAAGCCTGATTATAATAAACATTCTCGTTGATATTGGCTGTCACACTAGTGCTACGTTTGGCGGAATTAGCCGATGGCGTAAATTGATAATAATCAACCGCATCAGCCTCCGCACCAGATGTTGTTGTTTTGCGCGCAATTTGTACCACTTTAGATTTATCTTCCAACGCATTATACTGCTCTTGAGTGAGTTTTGCCCAAGTGATTTTGGCTGGCTGGGTGGTCATATTGGCTGTGTTAAGATTTATCTTATTATAGGTATCACCGGTCTTGTACGAATAGTCGCTAGACGTACCCTCGCCAATCGTCGCCACTTTGCCCGCACCTATTCCGGCTTCTGTCTTTACCTTGTTCACCGCAGTATTCATGGCTGTTGTGGTGGCATAACCTTGTGCTTTAACATAGCCGGTGGTGGCAAGGCGTCTGTACGTATCTGTTTGATATGTAGTATTTGTACTAAATTCAATTCCGGTAGCATCAAAAGTATAGCTACTGTTGCTGGTACCAAACCTTAAGTTGCCGGTTTTGGCATCAACCGAGAATTTCGGTGTTGCACTGCCATTGTTAACGCTAAATGTTTTGCCACTCAAGCCCATGGTATACGTGCCGGCATCGTCACCGCTTGCTATCGTTTGACTAAACGTCTTCGCACCCGTGATTGTCTCATCACCGGTAATGGTGACATAATCACCCATCGCCGCATTCAGCATACTTTCGTTCACCAGCTTGTCGGAGAATTCGATATTGCCGGTAGTTGAGTTATACTTAACGTTCGTGTAATAGTTATTGCCGGCAATGTTGCTCAAAATGTTTGAATCGAGATCATATTTTTCCCTATTATCGGAGCTGGCGATATTGACTGTCGCCTTGGTAATGCCGTTGGTTTTCGTGCTCACGTCGTTATACGTCGTGCCCACCATATTAATCGAGTCAACAATAACTTTTTCCGCCTCAGCGCCGGTGTGCGCCGTATTAATCGTCGTAATTGTCGGCATATCCGAAGTGTTGCCGCCGCTCTTGAGCGAAACGTCGATTGCCATGCCCAAATCAGAGTTGAGTTGCAACGTGCCGATAGAGTTCGAGTCGATGTTGCCGTTGCGCGTATCAATATGGCCGCCGTTAGCGTCGTTACGCAAGTAGTTGCTGGCGAGATTCAGGCTACCGTAACTCTTGGTCTTGCCGTCTGCCTGAACAACCGAGCCGAGTTTGACGTTGGCACCGTTGAAGAGCGCGAGGTTGTTGCCCGAAACGGTATTGTTGAAGTTATACGTACCGCCGCGCTTGCTCCCGTCAATACTGCTGTTGAGAGCAATCTCATACTTAGAGCTGTTGAAGGTGCTGCGGGTAATGATACCGTCGTGGCCGGCA
>CAKJXZ020000003.1:0-167037 GCA_918234285.1 Pseudomonadota bacterium
GCGTATATCTGCGCCGTTGCCGTGCTGGTCCGGCTTCCATATCTGTACGAATAATCGCTTCGTCCGGCCGTATGGAATAGCCTTCAACAGTCGGATAAGGCAGACGTTTTGGAAAGGTTATTGTTGTCATCTGTAACTCCCATAAGCCGGATTAAGTCCGTAACGTTGCTCCAAAAGCGGCGATAAGCCTTCGCCTTTGGAGATGTTTTTGCCGATTGCGCCCTCGATTTTTTCAATAACGACATCCAAGCTGAAATCGCCGTTGCCGAGATTAGTCTTGCTGACAGAGGTTTTGACTTCCGAGGCGGCATTGTTCACGACGTTAACGTTGACATTTACTTCCGTTCCGCCGCCGTTTCCCAACGCTTTCATCTGTTCCTTGGTAAAAACACCTTCACCGCGTTTAGCGATAATCGGCACTTCATCGCCGACAATGCCGCCTTTGTGGAACTTTGGTGCACCGGAGAACACCGCCGGACTGGCATAGGTTGTTTTCAAATTATCCGCCCCGACAATGCCGCCGGTATGCGCCGCACCAAAGCCCATATATGCGGAAAGGCTTGCCATAAGCGGTTGCGTGACAGCTTGCCGCATTGCCAGCTTGGCAAAATCCTGAACAATCGAATTAACCAAGTCCGAAATGTTCATTTTGCCGGTTGTCACGAATGACACCAGCGCATCTTCCATGCTATGAAAAGCGTTTCGCACCGTGCTTTCAGCCAATGTCGCAAAATCGTCAACTTCCTTTTTTAAGCCGATAAAGCCGCGCTTGAAGCCATCTTCCATTTTTTTTGAAGTGGCAAGAGCTGTTTCATCGGCTTTTTTAACCATATTGTCGTAAACTTGCTCGATTTGCTTTTTATAGTCCTCATAACCGCTCGCACTTGAACGCAAGTTTTTGAGTGCATTTTCTTTCCATTGGTCGGCTTTGGCCATCGCTTGTTCGTATGGCGTTTTAAGCTCCAACAGTTTGTTTTTAATGTCCTCAATATTGCGTTTATAAGCATTATCCGCCGATTTATCCGCAGATTTCGGCACAATGCTCGATGTTGGTGTCGGCGTTACGGTTTTGGTTTCTTCCTTTGGCCGTAACTCCGGATTTTGCAGATATTTCAGCTCTTGCTGTGCCTTATAAGCATCTTGCTCGGCGGCTTTCAAGAGCAACAGTTTATTTTGAATTTCCTTAGCTTGCGGCTGAAAATCCGGATACTGCGCCGCCACCGCCCAAATTTCTTTCTCATATTGCTCTAAGCTGATTTTAGACTGCCGGAGCGTTTCCGCCCATTCTTTGGCATAAATCTCATAATCTTTAAGCAAAGACTTCGGAGAATATCTGATCCGGAACGATAAACCGCCGGTGTTTTTTATTTCGGCAGTCAAATCCTTAATGTTTTGCTTGGCGGTTTTGAGCTTCAAGCCCCATTCGGCAAGCGACATATCTTTTTGTTGTTCTGCCGAGAACTTCGCCGCTTCCTCTGTGGTGGCTTTGAGTTCATCTTGCAGTTTTTTAAGCGTTTCGGCGTGGTCGTGTGCCGCATGTTTAGCCACATCATGGCTATCTACGAGTTTGTATAACGCCATACACGCCAAAACAGCAAGTCCGGCGGGGCCGCCGATAAGTGCCAGCGCACCGCGTAAAACGCCGGCCGCCGTTGCCAAAACGCCCATTTGTACCGCCGCCAACTTTGACACGTTACTCATCATAGCAATACCGGCAACAGCCGATTTTGCTTGCAATGACATAGAGGCAAACGAGGCTTGAACATAACCTATACCGGCTCGTAGCAAGGTTAAACCGCCAAGCAGAGCCTTTGAACCTAATCGCACGGTCAGCAATTCTATTGCCACATCGGCGTGATTGGCCAAGAAAAAGAATGCGTTTGCCGCCAAATTTACCGCCGTTGTCAGACCTTTGCCGATTGAAGTGGCGGCATCTTCCGCACCGTCAACCATATCATTAAACTGTTGCAAGGCGTTTTTTATTGCGGTTGTCAGTCCAGCTTCGCCAATGTTTCGGGCGAGCTTACCGAAAGCGTCCTCGATGTTTGACATTACACCACCCATCGTGTCCATTTGCTCTTTCATGGCTCCGGCAAATTGCACGTTGCCAAGAGAGCGCAAATAGGACTCAATCGCTTTAGCATTCTTGGCAACCGTGGTCGTTATACCCTGAAAAGTGAAGTTAACCTTGTCTTTTTCGGTGGTCGCCATAATACCGAATGAACGAAGCGAGCGGAAGTTGAACATTACGGCATTTGATAACGCTTCCGTAAAGTCCATAATACCGCGCCCGAAAGCCGATGCGGTGTTGCCGTAACTCGTCAACGCTTCCATACTTGGCTCTAAGCCGAGAGCTTTAAGCCGAATAAAAGCCTCAACGATTTCTTCCAACTGATACGGCGTATCCAGCGCGAACTTTTCAATCGTGGCAAACGCTTCCTTTGCGCCTTCAGCCGAACCGGTCACGGTTTTTAATGAGCCGGATAGGCTTTCAAATTCCTTGTTTATACTGACAATGCCTTTGAAAGTCCGCATTAAACCGCTTGCACCGAGGTAAGCACCGACTAAACCGGCGGTTTGTTTCAATATACCGTTAAAGGTCTTGGCTGTGTCGCTTAAGGCAAGCAGATTGTCGTTTGCCGGAGTGATTACCTGCGTAATCTGCCGGAAAGCCTTTTGACCATCTGCACCGAGTGTCTTAAACTCTTGGCGCACCTTATCGCCGCCCACCGCTTCAAGTCTGATTGATAATTTTTTCGCTGTTGCTGTCATTTAATCCCTGTTTCATAGCAAAAACGCAAACAGACAACAATTCCGTCAGCGTTTCTTTATCAAAATTCAATGTTTCCGCGATTTTTAAGGCTGTTTCGAGATTCGGCTCGGAGAGTTTTAATAAAACTTCCCACGCTTGATAACCCTCGGTTGTTTGCGGTGTTGTTTCGGTATAGCGACATTTGTGGAAAGGACAAAGCGGGTTTAGCTCTGTGCATCCGGAGCAGTAACTTCGCCCGTCACCGAAGTGCCACTTGGCTCGGGCGTAAAGTCGTTTTTTTCCGCATCCAACAACTCCCGCAAGCCGCAATATTGATTGCGAAAGTTCTCCGCCACTACCCAGAAATTAGAGAACAGCTCATCAATTTTGGCTTCCGTCAACGGTGCGGCTTTCTCGCTGTCTGCTTCCTGAATGCCTTGCCATTCCAAAATACCGGCGATACCTAAGCCGATAAGCAGGAATTTATCCGCCAATGCCTCACGCTTTACCGGATTTTCAATATCTTCATCCACCGCTAAACCGGCATCTTTATTGGCTTTGTATTCCTTAGCCAAATCTGCCAGTTTTGCATTCATATAGGCTTTGGCCTCGTAAAATACCGCCGATGTGCAAGGCTTAACCTTTACCTTTACGCCGTAGCCAAGCTCCAACCAATACGGTTCTTTGTTGATTTTCAGCTTTAACATCAATAACTCTCCACGTCATTTACAAGCGTTACAGTCATCATTCTGCCGATTTCATCATTTTTTGAACCTTGAAAATCGTAACTGCATTCAATTCCATTCGGGCCGTCGATTGAACGTTTCGGCTTTGGTAAATAGACTTCATGGCAAACAATAACCAATTTTTGACTTTCCGAAAGTTTATAGCCGAGTTCTATATCAACCGGCGTACCGGCACGCGCTTTATCAAGCAAAACATTATCACCATATCGAGCGGAAATGCTTCCGGACAAGCTCGCTACGCCTAAATCAATCGCCTCAACCAAGCCATCATTGCGGATTGTTTCGATTTTTTCGAGATTGTTGGAATAAGTCGCACTTGCCGCCGTAATGTTTGCCAAGAATTCGCCACCGCTTTTAATATATCCCTGAAATTGTGATACACGCGTATATGTGAATACTTCCGGCTCGCTTTCAATCGTTTCCGTGTTTCCGCTTTCACATTGTGCCATTAAATTGAGCGTAACTTGTGCTTCGCCGGAACGTTGAAAATTAAAGGCGATACTATTTGCACGAACACCTAAAAAATGAATAAACTGCGGCACTTCGGATAATCCGACTTCCAAAGAATAACTCGGAATTGAGATTTTGCCGCTTTCAAAAACGTGATTATAAACTACGTCATTTTTTGTCGTAGTAGGCGTACCGAAAATCGCTTTCAACCATACGCCGATATTTCGAATATCAACCGGAACCGCCATATCGCCATCAACGTTAATCACATCTTGAAATGGTTGTGTCGGGTCGCGGCCAAGTCCAAGCACATTTGAAGATACGAGATTTTGCTCGCTGTCTAAAGATGAGGATATAAAAGGTATTTGCCTATATCCGCTTTGCGGCATAACGCCATATTCTGTTTCTTCCGCTAATAATAGTTTAGCGTTCCAACCATAAGCTCTGCTCATTGTTAAAATTCCTTATAAAAGAGGGTTATTCGTTATAAATTCCATGATGACCGGCAATCTGCCAATTCTTATCGGCGGCGCACCGTCAATGTCTTCGTCCGAATATTCGGGCATTTCAAAATGCAAATAATCCACCGCGCCATCAAGCGTATAATCGTATTCAAAACATTTTGCGATTTTGCCGACAATTTCCTTAGTTAGCGCACATCGTTCGTCATCATTGCTGTTTTGCACTAAAACTTCTAATTCCGGTCTAAGCTCCACAATATACGAAACTGGCGAAAGTATCGTTTGAATTATGGTGTTTTTACCATCGCCAAGCATAATTAAGCCGGTATCGGGTATTGTTTGCGGTGTTGCCGCGTTTTTGAGTATTAAAATATCTGGTATTGTTTGCAATTTCTGATAAAAAATGCTGATAACATCCTGCGTATTCAATTTTCAACTTCCTTTAATCTTTCCAATTTGCCAGTATAAACGAGGGCAAAAGGCTTTCCATTTTTTGACTTTCCGTAGTAAAGTTTATTAACTTTGGCATTTTGGCCTGTTTAACCAACCAAAAGGCAATAATTGTCTTGCGTTTTTGCTCGTGAACCAACAAAGAAGTGCCGTTATCACGATAAACAAAGCGCAAACGCACACCTTTTCGCCTTTCGTATAGCTCCGGTGTGATTTTTTTATTGCCTATACGTTTCGGGATTGCCGGTGTCGGTATTGCCAACCAAAAGCCGTCTTTTCCGCGAATAACTAAGGCATACTCAAAACTTTCCATAATTTTTTCTGCCTTTGAATAAACAACTCCGGCAGTTTTAAGACTGCTGGAAGATTTCGGAAAGACATCGCCTCGCCAAGTGTAAGCTAATCTTGACCCGAGTTTTGCGGCTTTAACCTGCGAACGCATGGTTTCTTTTAATTGCGTAGTCGCAGATGAAATACCGCGCGTAACGGCTGTTTCCGCTTTTTTAAGCTCTTTATCAAGATATTCTTCAAGATTGCCCTCTAATGCAGCTTTCATTCGCATACGACTTCAAAACTCCATATTAAATTATTCGTGTCTTTTTGCGGCTCTTGACTGACTTTATAAATGACATCGTTGTAGGTTATGGTATCGCCAACTTTTAACTGAGGCGCGTCGGCAATGCGTATTTTCATGGTATTTGTTGCCGTGTGGGATTTTGTGAATCCCACACTAACAACAATATCCGGACACAAGAGAAAAATCAAAACTTCACGATTTTGATATTCTGCCGGTTCGCCAAGTTTCTCAAACTGGCTGTCCACCGCTTTCTTGAACTGTTGAACCGTCATTTTCGTTGTCCTGCGTTATATCGTCATCATCATTTTTTGATGGTTCCGATGTTTTGCCGTCTTCCTTTTTAGCTTCCGGAGCGGCATTTTTCTTAAAAGCAGAGGCAAAACCTCGACTAATCAAGGATTTTGCCTCTTTATCGTTTTGAATATCTACGGTTGAATTTGGCAGATATTCTTTATTGCCGACAACGAGTGTTACTAAAGCTATGATTTTCATATATCATACTCCTATCTTACGGTTACACACATTGTTGCGTTAGGACGATACGGCACAATCAGCGGAGCAGATTGCATCAATATCCAACGAATAGCAGGGTCATTTTCCAGCCACGACTTTGTAAAGTAGCGATTTGATTGGAAATTTGCCTGTTCATCTTTGATTGCGCCATAGCAACGAACGCCCTCTGTTCCGCTTCGACTTCCGAGAAGTACCGTGTTATCCGGCAAAATCTTCTTTTCTACGTTGTTCTCAACGTATATGTCGTTATATACCCATACTTCAAAATCGCCGATATTGCCGACATATCTGGCTTTATCGTTGCCGAGTATAATAGGGTCAATATTGAGCGTATTATTTGTGCCACGGCGATAATCAAGGTATTTTTGAACATACGAATTTGCGCGAAACAGCTTCCATGCCAACGGGTCTAAAATAACCGAGTTAGCAACAACACCGGATTTTGTTTGCACGTTTCCAGCCCAGTCTTCAAGATTATCCAGAATATTAACTCCGTCATTATCCCAAGTGTTATTACCGGTTAAAACCTTTGTAAACGACGGGTCGCGGCCAAAATCAACCGTAACAGCCGGATAACCGTCGCCTTCCACCGTAATTCTACCGGTACGCAAAACTTCGGCAGCCATAACTTCTTCGCGCCGCGTTAAACAGTCTAATTGATTGGCAAGAGTGGTCGCCACCGCTTTTTCTAAGCGTTGAGCCGCGGTTAATTCGCCACCGATACGCTCACCGGCAACACGTTTGAAAGGCATATCCGGCGTAAACCGTCTTTTATCCTTAACATAAGCAGGCTTAAACGATTTCGTACTATAACCCTCGTGTTCAATGACTTTTCCCGGCATTAAAGGCGAAACAAACGGCGAAATACGCGGCTTGCTTTCCTGAATGTCAAAATATATTTCTTCCGTGTCCGAGCGTTGCTCTTGTGAGAAGAACATATCAAGTAAAAAAGATGGCGGAGTTTGAAGATTCTCCACCACTTTAGCTAATAAATGAGTTGAAAAAATATCCATTTTTACTTTCCTATGATTGAGTGTTACGAACAAAAATGCTCTTGGAGCGGAGCTTATCAACAAAGGTGTCAATATCCGCTCCGGCGATTAACGCGGCTTTATTAAATTCGCCGGTAAGGTAAACTACCGCTTGTTTATCACCGCTGGAAGCATCAACGCTTTCGGCAAGAATAGCTTCCGGTTCGCCGTTGGCCGCGCATTGTGTGTATTTTCCGCTTGATTTGCTTAATACTGTGCCGCGCGTATAATTGCCGCCGGTAATTGTTACCAAAAATGCGACTCGCGGATAATCGCCGGCAATCAGTTTATCAGGCGTTAAAGTGCCTTCATCCTTAAATTCTGCATACATTTTAATCTCCTGAAGAATGGTTAACCAAAGATGCAATATGCTTTGCCATCGCATCCATATTTTCTGATTTATCCGTGTCCGCGGCAACAATCTGCGGTTTCGGAATTTGCGCCATAACTTGTTCAAACGGCGTTACGGCTTGAGGTTTATTTTGCGGTATATCTTTGAGAATATCCAAAATCTGATTTGCCGATAAATCAGTTGTCGCAAGCATTTTACTTGCAATTTGTTCACGTCCGCGAACAATATCGCTATCTAAGACAGCTTGCATTCGCTGACGTTCAATTTGTTTGACGTCAATTTCATCCATTATATTATCCTTTTCTTGGTTAAGGTCTGTTAAGATTTTCTCGAATGAGCCTTGACGATCTGCCAGACCTTTCAAAACCGCCAAGTTGCCAACAAAGACATCGCCTTGCCCGAAATTCTTCATTACGACTTCGGCTGAAACATCTCTGTATGTTGCTATTTTGTTGATAAAAACTCCTGCCAGCGTATCAAGTTGCGCTTGAATACGATTTAATCCCTCGGAAGTTGACGGACTAATCCGCTTAAACGGACTTTGAGAAGATACAATTTCTATTTTATTTTCGTCATCTTCCTTTTCAAAAACAGCGACAACGCCGATTGAGCCGACAATAGCCGTATCGGTAACAATGATTTCATCGCAAGCAGAGGCAATCCAATACGCACCGCTACAACAATTCCCAGAGGCATACGCCACAATCGGCTTTTTGCCGCGAGAATTATAAATCATATCGGCTAACTCTGAACAGCCGTTTACCTCGCCACCCGGACTGTCTATGTCAAAAAGAATGGCTTTTATGCTGTCATCTGCAAGTGCCGTATTAAAATCACGAGCCAAAAACTCATAAGAAGTCGCTCCGCTAATTGCCGTAAATAGGTTAGCATAGCGAAATAAGGGGCCGTGAATCGGTATGACGGCAACATTATCACGCACCGATACCGCATAAGTATTTTGCAATTTGCGCCCCAGTTGAGCTGCGATGACTTCTGGAGAGGAGTTTTGTCTTCGCGCGATATTTATTATATTTTGCAACGTATCGCTTGTCGTAGCCCACGGCTCGTTGGTTATTTTATTCCATATTTTCATTTATATTTTCCTCTTGTTTGATAAGTTCAATGTTTCCTTTTTCCGAAGTTTTTATGCCGAGTTCCTGCATACGCTTTAATTCGCGTACGCGTTGCATTAAAACTTCTTCCCAATCTAAACCCTGTGAAGCGCATTCGTCCTCTAAGGTTGATAATCCGTTTTCCATACGAATTTGCGAGGCTTGCGCCTCTTTCACAGGGTCAACCCATCCACGCCCCGGGCCAATCCATTTACACCGGCACCAAGCGGACTTTTTCTCGTAAAAATCAGGTGCTTCAATCAAGCCCTTATTAACGCATTCTTCAAGCCACAACTCAAAAACCGGTTTCGCCCAGTAGTTAATTATCCAACTGCGCCGACCGTTAAAAAAACGCCACGCTTCAATCAGCGCGGCTCTTGCAGAAGAATAATTCGTTTTAGAAAAGTCTTTCATCAATAGTTCAAGCGGTATGTTTAGGCCTGTTCCTATATGTCGCAAGACATTTTCAACAAACGCGGCATAACTGGAGTTCGGGCGGCTTGGCGTAAATGGCGAGACTTTATCGCCCGGAAACACCGGAATAATCGAGCCGCCCTCTAACTTTACGCTCCAATCTTTTCGCTTTTCCAAGTAGTCATCAACGGAATCTCCGAACATCTCGGCAATAGATTCACTATCCATAGGCGTTTCAACAAACGCGGCTATCATAGCATTGACTACCGAGGCCTTTAATTCCGAACGCTCATAATGGTCTAACATCTTAAACAACGGCATAATTGAGGAAAACAGCGGCTTCCCGCGATTTTGCCCGATACGCTCCGGATGATGAACGTGCAAGATTAACTTTCGCCCGAAATCCGTCTGCGCGGCGATTTTCTGCCAAGTGTTTGCGCCGCGGTTAAAGTAATAATCATTCGGGTAGTATTTGCTTATCCAGTAACCTATGGCCTCGCCGTATTGATTGATTTCTATGCCATCGCGTAAAAATTCGGTGTTTTGCTGAAAATCCGGATTTGATAATCTATCCGGCTCAATAAGCTGTAAGCACGTTGAAAACTGCGTTTCGGGATTATCTCGCCATAAAACGAGAGCCAAAGCTTCGCCGTTTTCTATAACTGAGCGAAAAATTAAAGCGGTTTGTGAATTAAAATTAAGTTTTCGCGCCGCATCACAAAATTGACTTTCAGACCATACGCGCCATAAACTTTCGACTTTTCGCGCCCAATCTTCTAAATAATCTATATCCAATCCCAAAATTCTATGGTCTGGAATAGAAACGAGCTTTAATCCGTTACCGACAACATTGTCAACCAATGTCTGAATTGCTCCGCTGGCGATACCGTTATT
Organism: Pseudomonadota bacterium; assembly: GCA_918234285.1. Classification (GTDB taxonomy): domain Bacteria; phylum Pseudomonadota; class Alphaproteobacteria; order RF32; family CAG-239; genus RUG410. The sequence goes on from CAKJXZ020000003.1 coordinate 9,753, forward strand.
ACGGATTAAATCGCGAGAACGTGCGACAAGCGTTGACAATTCGCCGTTTAATTCCGCATCTGCAGAATGCCGTATAGGTCGCCAACTCAACATCTCTTTTGCCGAAAGTGATGCTCCTTTGTAATTTGTATCATCCATTGAATAACAATCCTATTAAAAGCTAACTTTAATTACTTTGCGCCGCTTAGTTCCTGTTTCCTTGCTTATTTCACTTTCAAGATAAGCGATGTATTCCTTTAATTTTGCGCTGTCGGCTTGCGCGTATGACGTAGAGCCAACGCCCTCGACATTTACGCTGACAGTTCGCGCACCAATCATCAACTCATGGTATGCAGTCTGCGCTTCCGTTAATTGTTGTCTTAAAATTTCAATTCTTGTCATGACAAATCCTTATAAATATGGGTCTTCTGCTTTGATAACATCGGGCTTAAATGCTCGAATAGGTTTCTTTTTCGCCGGAATAGTAACCGTTTCGGATTTTTCGGAAATGAGTGCTTTTTCAAGATTTTTCCATTTTGTTTCCGAAAACTGTTCTATTCCGTAGCTAATGCTTGCGGCGCGTGCATAAATCCGGCAGTCTAACGCCTCGTTACGTTCACGCGTTTTTTGCCATTCTCGTTTTTGATAACCGCGGACAACTTTGGTAACGAGCTGTTCGGCGGTTAACTGCTTAAAATACTCGCTGTCGTATTTCGGAAAATGGCAATATCCGGCAGGATAACTTTCGTCTTCATTACGAGTAAGCCTTAAATACTGGTAAAGCTCCGATTTAAGAATTGACGTTCCCACCGCCCAAACTTTCGCGCCACGACGCATTTTTTTGCCGTTGATATTAAGGTCAACTCTTGTCGGCAAACCCAACGGCGTAACGCCGCTGTCTGTTCCTTTAACCGCCATCGCAAAATTGAGCGGCTGCTTGCGTACCCAGTCATAAACTTGTTGCGTGGCAAAACCGCTATCTATCGCAAATCTTGAAATCGGCAACATTATGCCGGAGCTATGCTCGAAATAACGGTGCGCGAATTCTGTCAGCTCATTCCATACGCTATCTCGGGCAGTATCGCCGTTAATAATGAAATAGCCAACAGACCAGCTTTCTTTATTTCTGCCCCAAGCAACGACTTCGCATTCTATACGGTCTTTTTGAACGTCGGCACCAGCGGTTAAGAATAAGCCACCGCTCGGAATAATCTCTTGCGGATAATCTTCGCGGCGGTCAAATAGAATTTGCCACTCCGGAGCTTCGCCTTTTTCAAGCCACGTTTCGCCCAAAACCGTATTTACCCAAACTTTCAAAAGATTGTCTTTTTTATTCGCATCTAAAAATTGTTTGACGGCATCCGACCAAGAAAACCAACCGACAGGCGAATATAAAGACGATAAATGAAAGCCGGCGACATTACTTTCGGGATTAAACCTCTGCCATTCGCCATTTTCTAACATCCACGTTTTATAATGTTCTTCAATAATACCACCGCAAAACTCGCAAATATAAACGGCAGTTTTAGGGTCATTGTTTTCCCAATGAATCTGCTTCCATTTAAGCACTTGCTTATTTTTGCAATGCGGACACGGCACAATATAGTGTCGCTGATCCGAGAGGTTAAATTCGTATTCAATTCGGCTAACGCCTTGAACGGTAGGTGTTGATACCATAAAAATTTTACGGCGGTTAAATGTGCTTGTACGCTTAATCGCCAAATTGACAGGGTCGCCTTCGCCCTCGACATCGCCTTTATACGCGTCTATTTCATCAAGAAAAATATATCTAACCGGCATTGAACGCAGGCCAATCGCCGAATTTGCACCGGTTAAAACCAACACGCCGCCTTGAAATTCTTTCATTAACGTAGTGTTGCTGGCATCTTTTGAGCGGCGCGTGCTGATTAAGCCATTTATTTCTGGTATTGCCGCAAACATCGGGTCTATTCGCGTTTTAGAAGTTCTTTTTGCACCGTCCACCGTTGGCATAACCATCATAATGGGGCCGGGGGATAGATGCACAATATAACCTAAAAAATTATTGCCGACTTCTGTTCCGCCAACTTGCGCGCCTTTCATAAACACGACTTTTTCAATACCCGAATACGGCGACAAACAATCCATAATCTCTTTCAAATACGGCGTTCTACTTGTGCGCCATTTTCCCGGCTCCGCTGAGGCTTTTTGCGATAAAATGCGGTATTTATCCGCCCATTCGGATATATTCATTAACGGCTCGGGCTTTAAGCCGGCATTAAATCCGTCGTTATAAATGATAAAAGCATCAGCCACTTTCTAAAATTTCCTCAATAATCTGCCTTATCTCTTTTGTTAAAATTTCGTGTATGCGGTTTGTATCGGTTTCTTTTGCCAACATTGAGGCCACACGGTCTGGAATATTCAAGAGGGCATCACGCACCATTCTGCCTTTATTAAAGGCGGCAATCCTCACACCGTCTGCCGAAACAAGCGTTTTTTCCGCTTCCTTATTTTTAATTTCTAAGTATTTGACTTTTTCAAGCTCGCTTTTAATGCGTGTCTTTAACAACACCGTAGAGAGATTGTTTAAGTCTGCAAGATTATCGTTTTTGCTTGATTTCATAGGTTGCCGAATTGCCGCAATCGCCAAATCAGCTTCTTCCTCGTTTACCTTTCCGTTATGCAGTTTTATCGTTCCATTATTGACGAGCTTATTTACATATTGTCGGGTGTAATTATGTTTTCGCCCCCATTCTGCTTGCGTTATAAATGCCATAATTTACTAAACTTCTTTGTGGTTTCATTAGAAAAAACATTGCAATCCTATGTGGTTATATTATAATGTAAGTATGAAAATTAAATATGTTACAAACCGCCAAAAAGTTACCGGATTTAAGTATTTCTGGATGAAATATGTAAACGGTTTTGATGCTTCCGTTCATTGTGCGCGATGCCTGCTTGGTCATTACTCTCAAAAAGTCGGGTTACAAATGCCGGTTAATACCGAAATTACGATTGACGAGTTTGATGATTATAAATGTATCTACCTTTGCGGCGTTATCGGTTATGTAAATAATCTTCATGTTGCCTTTGTTCCGAGCGATAATGAAGAAGACATCATTACCGCCGAAACATATTTAGGCGACAAAGTTATCATAACCGGCGCAAAACGGCTGCCAATTCCACCGCTTCCAAACGGATATAATGGCTTGCCGTTAGCTTATACTTCTTGCCGTAATTATCAATTCGGCGTGAGTTTTTTTGAGCCGGAGCAATCGCAAACCGATTTATTTTCCCTTAGCTAACGCTATTTTATAGGCTTTTATCACATCGGCACTTCTGCCTATCGGCTTGCCGTTAGGGTGGAGCATTTCAAATTCGCGAATGATTGATTGTTCGACATCTTCAATCGGTAGCTCAACGCTTTTTATGCCGGACATACACCAAACACCCGGATTGTGCCGCTCTAAAATAGCGTCATCACTGATAAAACGCTTACCAAGAGCTATTGCCTCGCGTTGTCGGTGGAATTTTTGATAAAACCAATGGCCTTTACGAAACAATGCCGAAAATCCGTTATCATCAAGAAACTCAATATATCGGTGCGACTTTGCCTCGCCGGCGTAGGTTGTTCTATCCTGCAAATCAATCTTTTCGCGAGCGCGACCGGAAAAATAAATCTTTCCGCCCAAATGACACATCGCATTTACAAACGTCAACACATCATTTTCTGCCGTCATACTGTCAACAGAGTTAAGTACATAGTCGCAAATCACAATGTCAAACAAGCCTTTTGTTTCCAACTGTTCGCAAAGATTATCAATCATTTTATGAACCGTTGTCGCGTCAATAAAGTTGCCGCTCCGGTAGAAAAGTTCCACACCATGAATATCATAACCGATTTTACTTAACTTCCGGACATAATCGGCTTGTCCGCAACCAAAATCAAGAATACGTTCGCCTTGTTTATAATTCGGCATTAAGCTCTTTTCATAAGTAGGCGAGGCATTAAACGGTTTTTCTTCTTCCTCATCATGGCGCAACCGGAATTTTTGAGCGAATGTCTGAATAAACGTCGTCTTTGTAAGATGTTCGTAAGAAAATTTACCATACTTTTTATTGAGAAATTCTGCGGCTATCTTGGTTTTATCATTCGGAATACGATAAACTCTTGCCGGAATACCCATCGCTTTACAAGCCAAAACATATTGTCCGGCGTGAATAACTTTTCCCTCTTGATTTGCAACGCACGCGCCCCAGTTACCGTATTTGATAATCAGCTTGCATATTTCATTACGGACATTTGCCATTCTTGCACGCATATTGCCCCGTAATTTAAGCGGATTAACCATTTCATAGCCGAGTTTATCGCTCCTGCCAACCCAAGCTCTTTCGTCGCCGCTGTCAAAATCCGTACCGTTGTGCAACTGGTTAAATCGGATTTCGTCTGTTTGGTTAATATCCGGCGGTAATAAATAAACCGGAGCTTTATCAATACCGGCGGCAAGCAAAGCCTTTGTTCTTTGGTGTCCGGCAACAATTAAATTACCGGATACGATTATCGGCTTAACTATTCCAAGCGTTTTGATTGATTCTCGAAGCGTATTTAACGATTCTTCGTCAATCTCTCTCGGGTTGTAATCCGCGCCCACTAAGTCTTTAAGAGGATAATCAAACTCTAACATTGCTTTAATAAAACCTTTGCGACAAATCCATAACGAACGCCGTTTTCCTTAACGAAAGTTTCGTAAGCGTCGGCTAAACCTTGATATTCTTCTTCCGAGATGTGAATTTTATAACTTCCGAAAGATAAAAATTTGTTGGTTTGAGCTTTTTCTTCCTTTTCGCCCTCTAAGGGGTCTAACAGCTCATTGTCGGCATCAAGATTTAAGGTTTCTTTTAAGAAGTCATCATCAAAACCGGTAATTTCCAAATCAAGCCCGTCATCCATGATAAACTTTAATTGCTCCGACAATTTTTCCAAATCCCAGTCGGCATTGAGCGCGATTTGATTTTCAGAAATACAAAGCCGCGCTTTTTGTGACGGCGTTAAGCCGCGAATAATCATAACCGGAACTTCTTCAACACCCAGCAATTCGCCGGCCGCTTTTCTGCCGTGTCCTGCCAAAATCATATCGTCTTCATCAATAAGCATCGGCGCAGTCCAGCCGTTTTCCATCATAGAATTAGCGATTTGCATAATCTGTTCTTTATTATGCGTACGCGCGTTGCCGTCATATTCTTTCAAGTCCGCTAACTTCCGGCGGCTATATTCAAGATTTGTGTTTACTTCAACTTTATCCATTGGTTTACATTCCTTTTTATAATGAAAACGGCGGAATTCCTAAGAAAACCGCCGAAATTGTCAACTAAATCAGAGAAAAATCTGAAAAAAATTATCTATTTGAAATTGCATAATAATTATCGAGAGATAAATTTCATAAATATTCTGGAATCCCCTGAAAACACAAACAAAAGGAGTAGAAATGTCAACTGTGTCAACCAAAATTTTCGGGGTATCGGCTAAAAATGCGCCGCACTTGAGCCACCCCTATAGGGTTTTTCTTTCAGAAGGACCCAGAATATTTATTTCGCCTTAAGAGGCAATAAAAAACGAGAAAAAGTGCCTGCCGACACCTTTTCTCATCTTAATAAAAATATATGCAAAAAAACGCGAAAATGTCCATAAAAAGTTTTGCTACATCAGCTCTAATACGTTTTTTATAGTTCAAGACATCTCTATACAAACGTTGTTTGTGCAAATTTTATACGTCGCCAATCACTTCACTCAAATAGTCAAGCGCACCATTAAGTTTTTCATTTGCACCACTACGACATAAGCCAAGACTAATACAAACTTCACGCCATGGTTTACGATTGGCGCGCATCCATATCAATTTACGCTCTATTTCCGTAAGCAAAACAATCCAGTTCAAAACTTCATCTAATCGTGAGAGCTGTTCCGGTGTAGGCAGTATCTTTAATGGTTTTCTGTCTTGTTGTAATATTTCAAGCTCGGTTAAAATGAATTCAGGCCAAGCGGTTCTATATCCTGCTGGCATTACCGGTGGTAATCGTTTTGCAACATATACAGCTTCCTCAAAGCGTTCCATAATGTCTTGTCGCGACAATTTAGTCATGACTCCGCTCCTTAGAAATCTTATCTAAAATTTTATCAAAATTATTGAACAGCCCGAGTTCCATCGCTTTACGATATTTTTTGCCTTGCATAAGCGGCCAATCGTTTTTGTATTTTGCCTCTAAGTTCTTATATTCCTCAATACCCATTACATCTTTAAGCATAACAGATAAGACATAATCTGCGGCGTATTTGTAATCTGTGATAATATGAACGCAACAATTATTCTCAATATCACGTTGCATCAGCTCGTGTTCAATGCAAAAATAACGGTATTTGCCAGTATCTTGCTTTTGAGCTTGTTCGCATTCTTTTTCTTGGTCGCTCAACTCTGCCAAAAGGTGTGCCAGTTTAGGAAATGTCGCGACTTTTTTGTATTTGAAAAGGTTATAGCACGCTTGGCGCAACTGAACTTCCGAATAACTACCCAGCTCGGTAATCCATTGTTCGATGATTTTTTCGGGTTCTTGTCCGTCTTTTGGTTTTCTAAGCCATGTCGGCTCGCCATATAAATCGTATAAAATCTCGAAAACACAATTCATCACTTTATGCTTGCGATTTAGATAATCCATTACAGACATTACTCAATTCCTTTGGATTTAAGCAATTCCGCAAAGCTCCTGCCATTTTTTTGAGGTTCGTCTTTTGATAAAATATCCGAATGAAGTGAGGATATTTTATTTTTTAAACAATTCTTATTTTCTTGAGTCGTGGCTACTGCTTGGACTCTTGACTGGCTTTTCGTTGGACTTTTGTCGGACATTTTGCTTGTCATTGGTTGGACTTTTTGCTGGACATTTTCAACTGGCTTTTCTTGGAATAGGTCATATTTTCCTATGGTTATGAGCGAATATTGGTTGGTCGTTTGCGTGGTTATTACGCCGGACATTTTGAGTTTATCTAAAGATGTTCTTATCTGGCGTTCCGAGAGTCTTAATGCTTGCGCTAATTCTTGTCTGCCGGTTACGAGTTGCCCGCGCTTGACATTGACATTACGCCACCGCTTGTCCTCATAATTTGCCGTTAAAAGCAAGTGCATGAACAAGCGAAAGGTATTAGCATCGCTATACCATTCCCATTCCGTGATACGTCTATGAATTTTTATCCAGCCACTCATTGCAAATCACAGATAACGCTTAGTTATTCTCTAATTTGTTCTCTAACGTGTTTTGAGCTTTATTCTTATTTTCAAACTCAATTATACTATCGAGAGAATAAAGCACCTTGCGCCCAATCTTGATAAATTCCGGCCCAAAACCATATATACGCCAATGTTCGATTGTGTTGGGGTTGACTTTCCACCGTTGAGACAGCTCTTTCGTAGTTAAATAGCTGTTCGTAGTTGAATTTTGATTTTCCATGATTATTTTTTCCTCATAAAGTTATTGAAAATTACATTCAAACTTTGAGGAATTAAGTCGCAGAATTAAAGTCGGATAGGTCTGAGTAAAAATCGGACATACTCGGATATTCAACCGACAAAAAGATACTTTCGGCTGTTTTTATCAATAATGTTAATCGGACACTCATCCGACTTATATCATACTTTAGTTGTATTTAGCTGTGTATAAATTATGTTATCATCAGGCAATAATAGCCTTTTGAACGATATTTTATACGCGACAATATCGGATGCGAGCGAAACAAGTCTCTCAAATGTTGCGTTCGTGCTCCGCTGTCCATCAACAAATTTTTACCTAATACCCATGGATTATTTGTTGAGGCTGCCTTATACAATTCTTTGATAATTTTTGCCTGTAATGGCCCGAAAGTATAAACATCGTGTCCAATCATCAGCATATCGTTGTCGTTATGTGTGGTTAGATTATTTATAGGTTCTGGATTGCTATTATCCCACAGAGGCAATTCTGTCTGTATGCAAGACAGCTTATACTTCTGCTCAAAATCTTGTAAATCCTTAAGGAATATAAGCAAATCAACTTTAGTTATTATAATATGCTCCGGTTGAACAAGCCTCATTCTTTTAGATTCAGTAGTACTTAGTAGTTCAGAGATAGTCCTTTTGTAATGGCGAAACATTATATGGCAATCTTCCGGTAATACTTTTACGCAACCGGTAAATTTGCATATATTATTCTCATTATTATTTGCGACAGGGGATAATTTGACTGCACAAACTTTAATGTGAGCGTTAAGTAAGCCATTTTCAATACAGTATTCAACGTCCTTTACTTTTCTATGCCAGCGAGAAGCCACTTCGATAATAGAAAAGTATTCTTTACTCGGAAATGTCATGAAAACCTCTCTTGAAAATTAAGTTAAGGCCTACATTTTAACAAACGATTTTTAATATATGATTACACAAAAACTACCACCTTAAATGGAAATTCTTCACTCACTTAAAATCAAAAATAAATATTGTAAAATCATATAGTTATAAAGATTTATAAAAAAATTCACTCACTCAGGAAGAAAAATTGTCGGATTGAAAAGGGATTTAAAAAAGAAAAAAACCTTGATAAATCAAGGCTTTGAAATGGTGCCAACAGAGAGACTCGAACTCCCGACCCACTGATTACAAATCAGTAGCTCTACCAACTGAGCTATGTTGGCATAGCACCTGCAGACGCTTATATAGTATCGTTTTTTTAAAGTCAATATTATTTTAGAAAAATTTTTGTATATTGTGCATATTTTCTGAATAAATCCAATACATAAGCGTACATTTCAGAACATAAGTCAATTATCCGAGTGAGCGCCGAGTGAGTGAGCAAGAAACAGTTGACGACTCCACGGATAATTTTAAAACAGGTTGACAATTAGCAAAATCTCTTGTAACCTTTTAGCGGTAAAGAAAAAAACATTTAAATACAGGTGCTTAAAAGACAGGGGATTCAAGTGCTTGGCAAGATTTGTAATCAGTGGGTCGGGAGTTCGAGTCTCTCTGTCGGCACCAATATAAAAAAGCCACCAAAAGGGTGGCTTTTTTAAGTTATCTCCAAAGGGAAAAATATGCGTTACAAAATTACGATAGAATATGACGGCACCAATCTCGTCGGCTGGCAAAAACAGCGCGAAGGACCGAGTGTGCAAGAATTTTTAGAGCAAGCCATTCTCGGTTTTTCGCACCAAACTACCGAAGTCTTCGCCGCCGGACGCACCGATGCCGGAGTTCATGCCTTAGGTCAGGTGGCACATTTCGACTTGGATTTGGATTTGAGCGAATACAAAATGCAAGAAAGCCTGAATGCCTTGTTACGCGAATTGCAGGCGCCGGTTGCCGTACTCAAAACCGAAAAAGTCGGCGCCGATTTTCACGCCCGCTTTTCCGCCAAAGGCCGCGGTTACATCTATCGCATTCTTAATCGCCGCGGTCCCAGCCCGCTACTCATTAATCGCGTCTGGCAGGTTACCTATCCGCTTGATGTCGAAGCCATGCAAAAAGGGGCACAATATCTGCTCGGCCATCACGATTTCAGCTCATTCCGCGGTTCCGGCTGTCAGGCCAAATCGCCGCTCAAAACGCTGGATAAACTGGATATTGCCCAATCAGGTGACGAGATTATTTTTACGGTGGAAGCGCGTTCGTTTATTTATCATCAGGTACGCAATATGGTCGGTACGTTGATGCAGGTCGGCAACGGTCAACTGCAACCGGAAGACGTTAAAACCATTTTGGAATCTAAAGACCGTAAAAAAGCCGGCGTCAGTGCGCCGGCTTACGGGTTATACCTTAACAAAGTTATGTATTAAGCCTCCATTTCCTTGCCGCGACTGCCCTGAGTATTGGCCGGATATTTCTTTGCCGCCTGAGTCATCGCATCATGCAACGCACCGGCATTGGCCTCCAATCTGACTTCCTGAGCTTTGGCGTTTGCCTTATACATAACAATATCATTGCCGTTTTCGTCTTTCTTGAAGGTGTAGATACCATTGGCCAACTTACCTGCATTTGTGGCATCTCTGCCCTCAAATCCGGACAAAGTGTAAACCGTCTGTGCCGAATTTGAAGCATCTACCTTCACGCGTTTCGGAGCAGCTCCGTTATAAACATCAGTTGCCCGATCGGATACCCAATGTCCGGCATTTTGTGCGGCCTTCTTCATCTTGGCCCACATTTTATTATTATGTTCTTTAGCCTTTGTAGCCGCCTTTTCCACTGCCTTTTGAGCACGTTTGGCATCGTTCTCGGCCTTAGCTTCGGCTCTTTCCTTATCTCTTTGAGCTGTTTCCTTAGTTTCTTCCTTGGTTTCATTGGCTACGGCTTCCATAATTCCCAGATGATACTCATCACCGGCAGCTTTATATGCAGCTTTAGCCTTTTCAAACTTTTTCGGGTCTTTTGCCAACAATTCGCGGGCTTTTTCCTTATCCGACGTTACCTTCGGATCTTCCTCAATTGCTCCGCTCTCACGGGTATTGCCCGCTACTGTGTTACCCAAGTTTTTCAGGTCATCTTCGGTCGGCGCGGTAACACCTGTCACACTAGCCGCACGCAGTTTTTCATCAAACTTGGCCTTACTGCCGACAACAACAACTTCCGGCACTTCCTCTTCAGCCGTAATACCCTCATCAGCCTGACCTGCGCGGGTATTGGTAGCCGCAGTGGCCGCCAAATTCTGTGTATCTTCTTGCGCCTTCGATCCCTGAGCTATATCCTCACCTATTGACAAGGCATCTTTGGCAAAATCGCACATGGAATTGTCATCATAACCATACTGCTTCATCATATTTATAACAAGTTGCATCATTTCGTCCGGTATGCTTGAATCATCATTACCGTTAGCAAGCGTCTGAAATGCCGACATAAAGTTGTTATATGTGGCGCTGTCAACCGCTTCCATCGTTGTTAAATCATCTCTCAGCTGATCTTTACCGGTCTTTTCTTCCGTCACCACATCAGCTTCAATTTGTTCCTCAGCCGGTGCCGCCGCTGCAGCTTCTTCCTGCGCAACTTCGGCTTGCGGTGCCGCCGCAACATAATTATCCCGATTGTTAACCTCATTTACCTTGGCATTAAAGGCCGCACGGTCGTCAACCAACGCATTTAATTTATCGATTTGTTCGGCCGTAAATTCTTGTTTTTCCATCCAAGCTTTCAGCTTGCTGGTCGGGATATAATCACCGTTTTCGCCGTGACGAATCATACTTGCATCAAACTTGTAACCCATGGCTTCCAGTTCTTCTTTTAAGACCGTCGGCCCTGCATTCAGCGCATATTTCATATTGGCCGACATGGTTAAATTGCCGGAGCCTCCAGTTCTTTCTTCCGCTTTCGGCGCTTTACCCGGAGCATAAGGCACTACGGTTTCTTCCTGCGTTACTTCCGGATGTTTCGCAAAATTATCCAAATCGGTCTGTCTTTCTTTGAGCCATTCAGCCATTGTTTTGCCGCCGACATTATTCTGAGCATCTTGAGCCGCTTGTGCACGCTGTTCCGGAGTCATTTTCTGATATTTATAATACCACTTTTTCTCCTCATCCGTCATGCTCTTCCAACGCTGTTCAATAGGCTCTTTTGCCGGAGCCGTCTGTGCTCTGGTTGCCTCGCGGGAAGCCTGTGCTCTTTCTTTTTCAATACTGGCTTGTCTGTACACCTTTGACTCCGGAGGTGTTGCTACACCCGTATTGCCGAATTTTTCTTTGTTTTGGGCATCAACCTGTGCATCGTGCAATATTCCCCATGTATTATTTCTCACTTCTTCGTCCGAAGCGCCTTGCATCCACATCGGTTTATCATTATCGTTAGCCATGGTCGTTCTCCTTATGTCATAAATTGTACAAGTCTATAGTATATTTATAACATACTTTTTTTATTTTGTGTATTACATTTTTGTTACAATTCATTTTTTTTGTCATTTTATAAGCAAAAAGCCGGCACTTTCGTACCGGCTTAACTTGGCTCATAAACCGCTTAACTGTTGGTTTTTTGTTGCGCGGCAGCACGAGCGGCAACTTGCGCCTGCTCTGAAGAACGCGCCGCCATTTCATCTTTCAAAGTCTGAATCAACGAAAGTTGCTGTCCGCCTGGTGAATAGTCCGTAAACTGACTACCGTCGTTCGCCGCAAATTTGACCGCACTGGCATTTCCGAATTGGTACACCGTATATTTACCGTCATACAAACCGTTATGGTCTCCGCCGTCAAATCGACCGTAACCGGATAACGTATACACCGCATTACCGTCCTTATCGTGCTCGAGCGTAATCTTCCGGCTGGCAACCGCTTTCTGCATTTCTTCGGCCTTCTGCTGTTCGACCGCCGCCGTCGATTCTTTCTCCTTATCTTTCTTGGTTTTGATACCGAATGTTTTCTTAAAGAAACTGCCGACATCGTTAGCGCGATTCTTTAAGGCTTTTTTCAGGCTCTTCTTCTGCTGTTCTTCTTTAACTTCCTGTGTTGCCTGATCGGCTTTTGCTTTATCCTTCTTGGCTTTGCTCTTGACATCTGCCTTTGCTTCCGCCGCCACTTCGTCCATAATGCCTAAATAGTACTCTTCACCGGCGGCTTTATAAGCAGCTCTTGCCTTCTCAAACTTTTTCGGGTCTTTTTTCAGCAATTCGCGAGCTTTTTCCTTATCCTCCTTAACCTTCGGATCTTCCTCAACCGCTCCGCTTTCACGAGTGTTGCCCTCTGCCGTGGCTGCCATACTCTGATTTTCTGCTCTGTTTCTCCTCGGCCCGTGAGCAATATCATTACCTATTGCCACAGCATCCCGTGCAAAATCGCACATGGCATTATCGTCATAGCCATATTGTTTCATCATTTTTGTAATAAGCAGCATCATTTCATCAGATACACCGGAGTCATCATTACCATTGGCAATTGTTTTAAATGCAGACATGTATTTATTGTAGGTGGCAGTATCAACCGCTTCCAACTTTGCAAAATCATCTCTCATTTTATCAATACCGGTCTTCTCAGGTGCGGATTGCTCTTGTTCGGCTGCAGGTTTTTCTTTAGCTGCCGGTGCTGCCGCATGCTCTTGTGCAGCTTCAGCCTTCGGTGCCGCTGCAGTATGCTCATGTGTAGCTTTGGCCTTCGGTGCCGGCGCGACATAATTATCACGGTTGTTAATCTCTTTTACTTTGGCATTAAAGGCCGCACGATCGTCAACCAACGCATTTAATCTGTTGATTTGCTCGTCCGTAAATTCCTGTTTTTCCATCCAAGCTTTCAACTTGCTGGTTGGGATATAATCTCCGTTTGCGCCGTGACGAATCATACTTACATCAAACTTGTAACCCATTGCTTCCAGTTCTTCTTTCAAAACTGTCGGTCCCATGTTCAGTGCATATTTCATATTGGCGGAAAGCGTCATATTACCGCCGGCACTGCCGCTGTTATCGGAAGTGCGGGAATGGTTTGTAGCGGCCGTGTTACCGAAACTGATATTGTTATCGGTTGTATGTTCCTGCTTTTTTGCCGATTCTTTAACGAGATTTTTTACTTCATCTGAATAATTTTTTGCCGTTTCCGGATTATTAACCAAGTCAAGCACGGCAAGATAAATCTTGTGGCTCGGGTCGTCTTCTCTGGACGCTCCTTTCAAAAATCCCGTAAATACTCTCTTTTGTTCATCCGAAAGCGGGCTCGGAAGTCCTCTGAGCATAACATCAGCCTGTTCCCGCGTCAGATTATCTATCGGTTGTTGCACCTTTTTCTCAGTATTAGTTCTCTCATTTGTTTTTTTCTGAACGTCCCTTACCATATTTTCGACATCTTCCGAATATTCTTTGCTGGCTACCAAAACAACCGCCGTTTTATAGTAGTCGTTGGCATACCCATTTTGTCTGGCATAGGCTTCCAATCTGTTTGCAAAGGCCTTCTTATCTTCCGGTGTTTTAAGCGCTCTGAGGTCTTTATCTACAACTTCATATAACTTTCCGCGATTCGTTCTGCTTTTGCCTTCAGTTTCTCTCTGTTTGATAAATTCATTGAAGATACCCTTTAAATCGTCTGATACCTCTATTTTACCATGGGCTATACTATCAAGCATAGCGGTATAAACATCATAATTGGTCTTAGCCAACTGTTTTAGCTGTTCCTTAATATGACCTTCCCGACCTTCAGAAGACATATATCCCATACTGCCGTACTTTTTCAACCAATCTTCATATCCTGCAATTATATTTTCAATTGTCTTAACTTGCTCACTCTTATCAGCCATTTCTTTTCTCCCTGTTTAACGTTATTTATACTCTCTTTATATCACACTTTTTTCATTTTGTGTATTACATTTTTGTTACATTTTGCCGTTAAGTGATTTTTGCTTTGCAGAACCGCAACAAAAAGCTTGCACCGCGGCAGTATATCGTATAATTTGGTGTCAGCAAAGGATAAGAAAATGATTGCAAAATTACGCGGAATTATAGATACAATCGGCGAAGACACCTGTATCATCGACGTAAACGGAGTGGGCTATGCGGTAGCCGCTTCGGCCAAAACTTTGGGTAAATTGCGGCTCGGTGAAGAAACGACCTTGCTGACGATTATGACCGTGCGCGAAGATGATATTTCGCTGTTCGGATTTGCCGATGCCTGGGAAAAAGAATGGTTTAACACCTTAACCAAAGTTCAGGGAGTGGGCGCCAAAGTGTGCCTGAGTATTCTCTCGGTGTTAACCCCTACCCAGCTCGCGCAGGCCGTCGGCGCACAGGACAAAGCCTCTTTCTGTCGCGCTTCCGGTGTCGGTCCCAAACTGGCGGCACGCATTGTGACCGAACTTAAAGATAAAATCGTTACCATTCCGGTGACCGCCGGTAACCATCCGCTGACTTCCGCCGCAAGCGAACCGACAACCTCTCCTATTGCCCCTCAGACCGAAGTCGATTACGGCAAAAGTGAAGATGTCACCTCGGCATTGGTTAATCTCGGTTATCAGCGTTTGGAGGCTTATCACGCCGCCAGCAAAGTAGTTTCTGCCAATCCGGACGCCAACGTCGCCACCTTAATTCGCCTGGCGCTTAAAGAATTTGCCAATAAGGAATTTGAAGTATGACAGATGACACCCGCATAGTGAGCCCGAAAGAGCAACCAGAAGACAGCCAAATCGGCAACAATCCGATTAACTTGCGCCCGAACTCTCTTGATGATTTTGTCGGCCAGCGTGAAGTCTGCGACAACCTCAAAGTGTTTATTACCGCCGCCCGTCAACGCGGTGAAGCCCTGGACCACGTTTTGCTGTTTGGACCTCCGGGATTGGGCAAAACCACCTTATCTTCCATTGTGGCCAAAGAGCTCGGTGTGGGTTTTCATGCCACTTCGGCGCCGATGATTTCCAAATCCGGCGACTTAGCGGCGATTTTAACCAATCTCGAACGCAACGACGTGCTGTTTATCGATGAAATTCACCGCCTTAATCCGGCAATTGAAGAAGTTTTGTATTCGGCGATGGAAGATTTCCAGCTTGATTTGATTATCGGCGAAGGGCCGTCGGCGCGCTCGGTGCGCATTGATCTGCAACCGTTTACTTTGGTTGGCGCCACCACCCGCTCCGGCCTGCTGTCAACCCCGTTACGCGAACGTTTCGGCATTCCGCTCCGGCTTGATTTCTATTCGCACGAAGATTTGAAAAAAATCGTCCAACGCGGCGCTCGTTTGCTCAATATCGAAATTTCCGACAGCGGCGCTATGGAAATTGCCAAACGCTCCCGCGGCACTCCACGTATTGCCGGCAGATTGTTGCGTCGCGTCCGTGATTTCGGCGCGATTTCCGATAAAAAAATCATTGACGAACATATTTCCGATATGGCATTGAAGCGCCTCGATGTCGATGATTTCGGGCTGGATAATTTTGACCGCCGCTATCTTAACTGTATTGTCAAAAATTATGGCGGCGGACCGGTCGGAGCAGATACTTTGGCAGCGGCTTTGTCCGAAGAACGCGACACCATTGAAGAAGTGGTCGAGCCGTTTTTGCTTAAACTCGGCTTTTTGCAACGCACCCCGCGCGGCCGCATAATTTCGCAACTCGGCTATAAATATTTGGGGATACGCATGCCGGCTAAACCGAGCAAACAATATGATTTATTGGAGGAAACCGATGCCGACTTTTGACCTTTTGCCGGCTGCCGGCACTGCCGTTGACAACATTTTTGCCTATCCGATTCGCGTGTATTACGAAGATACCGACGCCGGCGGCATAGTTTATTATGCCAATTATCTCAAATTTGCCGAGCGTGCTCGTACCGAATTTTTGCGGATGCTGACCATTCATCAGCAGCAGGATTTGGAACAAAAACAAACCGGTTTCATCGTGCGCTCATGCCATATTGAATACCTCAAATCCGCAGTGTTGGACGATGCTCTGGTCGTAACCTGCCAAGTTATTGAAGTGGGTGCCGCCAGCGCGGTAGTGGCGCAGGAAATCCGCCGCGGCGACGATTTGCTTGCCACTCTTGAAATCAAAGTGATTTATATGGATGTTGCTTCTCACCGCCCAATCAGAATACCGGCAGAGATGGTCGAAAAATTTCATAAATACGAAAAAAAATAAGGCATTTTCCGGTAGTTTAATCTTTTATAAAAATTTTCCGGCTAGAATGGACGCAATCACAACATTCTTAAGGAAAAACTCATGCACGGATTGCATCCACTGATCGTCGATTTGACACTGATTACGATTTATGCCGCCATTACCACGTTGCTGTTCAAAAAGCTGAAACAGCCGATGGTTTTGGGCTATTTGCTCGCCGGTATTTTTGCCGGTCCGTACTTCAATCTGGTGCCGACGGTAACCGACCATGCCAATCTCAGTTTATGGGCGGATATCGGGGTAATTTTCCTTTTATTCAGCTTGGGCTTGGAGTTCAGCGTCAAAAAAATGTTTGCCGTCGGTAAATCGGCGGTTATCACGGCCATGCTCAACATTTTCCTGATGTTGTTTGTCGGCTATTACGTTGGCATGCTGATAGGTTGGAGCACCTCCGACAGCTTCTTCCTCGGCTCGATGATTTCCATGTCGTCCACCACCATCATCATCAAAGCTTTCGACGACTTGAATATCAAAAAACAAAAATTCACCGACTTGGTGTTCGGCATCTTGATAATCGAGGATATTGTCGGCGTTTTGATGTTGGTATTATTACCGACACTGGCCGTAGGCAACAACATTGACGGCAGTGAAATCGGCTTGAGCATCTTAAAATTGGCCGCATTTTTGATTTTGTGCTTCGTAACCGGTATTTATTTGATTCCGACCGCCTTACGCAAACTTCAAGACTTTGTAAACGACGAAATGCTGTTGCTGGTTGCCGTTGCCCTTTGCCTGAGCATGGTTTATCTGGCAGTATATTTTGGCTTTTCTTCGGCTTTGGGCGCATTCATTATGGGCTCGATACTCTCCGAAACCGGCGTAATTCAACGCGTCGAACACATCATCAAACCGCTGAAAGACTTCTTCGGCGCGGTATTTTTCGTTACCGTCGGTATGATGGTTAATCCGCAAATGTTCGTCACTTATGCTTACCCGATTGCGGTGATTACGTGCGTGGTTTTAACCGGTATGGTAATGTTTTCCATTTTCGGCCTGGTTATCTCCGGTCAAAACCTCAAAACGGCGGTTTCCTGCGGTTTTTCGTTGGCGCAGGTCGGCGAATTTGCCTTCATTATCGCCACCCTCGGCACCAGCCTGAACATCATTGACGACTTTGTATATCCGATTATCGTGGCTGTTTCGGTAATCACCACCTTCTTAACCCCGATTATGATAAAATCGGCGGCAAAATTCCAAAAATACTTGGAACAGACTCTGCCGGAAAACTGGCTGACATTTATCAACCAGAACGCCAAATCGCATGCCGTTGCCTCTGAAGAAAACCAGATGTGGGCCGATTTATTTAAAATCTCCTTCATTCGAATGTTTATCTTCTCTTTCATTCTGGCGGCCATTATCGCTCTGGTAAAATTCTGGATTCGTCCTTATGCCATGCAATGGATGCCGAATTTAACCGCCCGTATTTTAACCACCGCGATTGCCCTCTTGCTGATGGCGCCGTTCCTGACCGGTCTGGCCGGCCGCAATATTCTGCCTTCGGTTACCGCGGACAGCATCAAAAACACCCTCAAAACCACCTCGGCCAAAACCGGCGGAAAATTGCGCTCCGTATTGCCTTACGACCGTATATTGAGTTATATCAAAAGCCTCTTTCCGCACCTCAATATTCGCAAAAGACTTAATGTATCGTATTATCTTTTGCGGCGGCGAGTATTCCCGAAAAAACAGGAAAACGAGGCAAACACCGAAAAACACAAATTTATGATGCCGCAACATTTCAAAACCGTTATTCATGACAATACCGAAACCGTCAAGGGTTCCGTTAAAAATATTATTTCCAAGGACAGTGTCTCCAGAATCTACACGGATTTGTGGTTTGCCAACAAAATCTATCGCCCGTCACTGCTGATATTAACCAGTATACGTATGTTGGTCGTTTCTTTCTTTATTGTGACGGCGGTGCACCAATTCTTAACCGAAAATCCTAAAGTAATATTCTTGCTGCTGCTGGCTTCGATTTGGCTGATTATGCGTTCGCAATGGCTCTTTAATCAATATATTCGAATAGAAAGCCACTTCTTGGATAACTTAAACGGCGATAACGAAGCCGCGCCGACGGAAGAATAAAACACGCTATTCAACGCGCAGCAACTTATTATCCTTTTGCTCCCATGTGCCCGGCAAACCGGTACACTTAGCAAAGCCGTTCGCATCACCCGCATGCAGATAATCCATACAATTTACTTCTGAGCCCGATTTATTCTTTTGAGCCTTTTCTTTGCATTTCCAATAATAGATTCCGTCTTCACGGCAACTTCTGCACTCGCTTTTGCTATACCCAATCGGCAAATCTCTGATATTTTCGGTTCCCGCAATATTAAACCCGCGCTGTTCACATCTGTCAGCCGCGGCCGCAAATGACCATAACATTACGCCTAAAAAGATAACCAAACCTTTTTTCATAGCTTTCCTTTCAAGATTTATTTCGCGCGCTGCATTATAATTATATAGAGGATAATCGCGGCAAAAAACAGCGACACGGCATTAAAAAACATCATCTGTACCGAATGCAAATACACCCCGTAGGCTATCCACAGCAACATACCGAGGCAATAAATCACATAACTGCCGAGCGACAAGCCTCTGACATCTTTGGTTTTGATGGTGCGTATCGATTGCGGCAAAAATACTATTGCCGTGCAAATACCTGCCAAATATCCGATTATTTCACCCACAATATCCATTTTACATTCTTTTATAAGAACTTCAACGTAACCACACAGTTATCCGTCATGCAATTACAAGCTTTCAAAGCCTCCCATTGCGTGAGCGGTTTACGCGATAACGTGCCGTTATCGGCCGATTTGTATTCTTCGTCCTGATTATCCTTCAGCAAAAAATAGTTAATACGTTCAAGCCCGTTATACGGTTCGCGCTCAGAAACAAACGAAGCTTCAACTCCCATAAAATTAGGCAAAATCGACTTCCAATCGGCAGTTGCCATTTCAACACATTCCTGACGTTTTAACTCCGTAAACATTATGTAGTATGCGCCTAAACCCTGATATTGTGCCTTAAACATCTTTTCTTCACGTTTGATATAAAGATATTTTTTTCTTTCGGCAATCGTTCTCGGCGATTCGTTGAAAATCATTTTACCGCCGAAACGATTATAAATGTCGTTACCCGTATCTGATTGCTTAATTTTGACATCGAGCGGCAGAAAATCGCTGTACCCGATAAAGTCGGCATTGAAATCAATATATTTGGCACTCGGATAGTTATCGCGCACATGTTGCATAAAATAAACCAAATCTTCTTGCGTTTTTTCCACACGATTTTTGGTCAGCTTCAAATAGAATATATAACCGACAATCAATATAAAAATCACCGGCAGCAAGAAAACCAAAAAACGTAAAAGACTGCGTATAATTTCTTTTATCTTATCCATAGCGCACCTCTCTGAGAGTAGTTTAACACATTTTCCGAGTCATACAAGTTATTTATAACTCACGCACCATAAAAGAAACGTTAACAAAATACAGTATATTGAATTTTAAATAAAAATTTATTCAAATCGTATTTTGCTCAGCCTTTTTGACACGGCTTTGCCACATATCCTTCTTCATTTGCGTCGCCTTATATTATGCTCAGCGTTCGCGAGTGTCGTTTCGAGTTGCAACATTATGGGCAACAGCCGCTTTAACCTCATCCAAACTGACTCCCCACACGGAGAGATGATACTTCTTAGCCAGTTCCTCTCCGAAAATGATCTTCCCGCTTATCTCTTGCGGTAAGGCATCAAATTCTTTCAATTCGGTACAACCGTTTAAATTGAGATTACCTTCTATACTCCGCGCAATTCCTTTTAGCGACTTAAGCCGGTGATTGCTTACCAAATCAACACTTTCTCCGATCTTTTCCGGCATTCCTTCCAACGAAGTAATTAACGTATCACCTACATCAAAATATCCCGTTACACATTTTGGCGAACCGCGCAAAGAGGTAATCTTACTACCCGAGCACTCAAAACTTCCATTCAACACAATATGCGATAAATCCGGTAATTTTTCCGTACCGTACGGGATATAAATATCTCCGTTATAAACAAATCCGTCCGTTTGTTCCAAAAGATTATAATATTTTCCGGCTTGCTTAACCACAAACAGCGTATTTTGCTTATTGCTTACAAAAACATCTCCCTTTATGTCCGTCGGGACATCACTCATATTTTCAATTTCGACATTAATCGCCGTCAAATTGCGGTCAATCATCGGTAAATTATCCAACTTTTCAATCGGATTACCGCTGATATCCAAGTCTTTGACATGAGGAATAATTCCGCGCAAATCCTTCAGGTTATTTCCCGAGACATCGTAATTACCCAACACTTGTGCCGGAGAACCGTACAAATCCGACAATTTATTGCCGCAGCAATAAAAATTGCCCTTAACAACTAAATTTGAAAAATCCGGTAATCTTTCAAGCCCCATATCGGAAACATCCAAATCCCCGTTCAAAACAAGTTTTTTATCTTTCGGCAGATTAAATATATCATAATATTTACCACTGCATTTTATCAGCCCGATATTTTTGGCATCTCCTTCAATTTCCAGTTTTTTTCTTATCACAAACTCTTGCACATACGGGCGATATTTAGCCACCGGCGCTTTATCCTGCTTGCCTTTGCATTGTTCGATTTTTTTACCGCGAACCTCAAAAGTGGCGTGCGGTTCACCGTTTTCATCGCGCAACGAATAAATTTTAACCGTTTTACTTTTTAATTCCTCATCATATATTCCTTTGCCGACGCAGTGCCCCATATATTCGCTCTCAAAGTCGAGTGCCTCCGGCGTAGTCAGTTGCACCACATACATACCGTCGGCCAAATCCATCACCGGCTTGGTGCCCTCGAGTGATTCTTTATATAATTCGGCATCATATTTCTTAAATTTACCGCCGGCAGCAATATTTTCGTGCCATTTTTGCGCCAGTTTCAAGACTTTATTAAAGCTGTTATATTCGCCGTTGGTTTTGAGATAATCCATACGGATTCGCGGCTTTTCCTGATTTTTGTTGCCTTTGGCATTCGGATTCTTTTCGTATTTCTTTTGCGTATCTTTGGCGCGCGCTATAATTTTATTGACGTATGCCTCACCCGCCGAATACAAAAAATCGCGGCTCATGGTAATATCGTTTTTCAGCGAATCCGGTATCTTATCGGCCTTGAAACGATATACCGGCTCGCCCTTATCCATACAATTCCGCGCCCAAGTCGGTAAATCTCCGTCCATAACGTTAATCAGCGGCAAAAAGCGCATAGTATGCGGCGTTTTGGTACTCATATACGGCTTAAGCGCATAATTTGCCCATTGATACAGCATCGAGCGCACAATTTCGTCTTTGTGTTGTTGCACAAAATCAACGCTGTTGAAGTTACCATCCGTGAATATTTCCACATCCTGCCCGCGATAAACCACGTCCTTGATATAGTTATCCAAATCTTTGATATTGAGAATATTCGCCATTATCACTCTCCGCTAGTAGTTTCTGATAATTCCCGAAAGCACACCCTGAATTTTTACCCGATTCGCTTCCAGTGTTTTGGTTTTATATTCCTTGTTGCACGGCACCAACTGCACATACATTCCGTTTTTCTTCAGCACCTTGAGTGTTGCTTCCTGATTATCAACCAGCGCCACCACGATTTTGCCGTTATCCGCCTGATTCTGCTTTTTGATAATGGCGGTGTCGCCATCCAAAATTCCGGCTTCCACCATCGAGTTGCCCTCAACCTTCAGCGCATAAAACTGCCCCTTATCCACCATATTGAAAGGCACGGCAATCGTTTCGGTTTCATCGGCCAAGGCCTCAATCGGCTGACCGGCGGCGATTTTGCCGTAAAGCGGAATCTGCACCGAACCGTTTTGAATGGCCTGCTCGCGCTTTTTTTCTTCATCAATTATCGCCTGCGGCTTAAAACGCGGCATCCGTACCACTTCCATCGCGCGTGCCTTATGCGGCAAACGGCGAATAAAGTTACGTTCTTCCAAAGAAGTTATCAAAGCATGGATTCCCGATTTTGATTTCAGCCCGATGGCATCTTTCATCTCATCAAACGACGGACATTGTCCGGTTTCACGATTAACTTTATTGATAAACATGAGTAAATTGTATTGTTTTTCTGTCAGCATCGACACTCTCCCATGAAAATTTGTTCTATTTTAGTTCTGTAAAATTTCAAAAGTCAAGCACTATTTGCGACAACGATAAAAAAAACAATCGCACTAAAATTTCAATAGACTAAGACCAAAATATGTGTTATATTTTCTCCCGAGGTGGAAATGGAAAAAAAAGATTACGTTTGGCTTACCCGCAATACCGATATCGCAAATGTCTGCAACTGTTTTGAAGATTGCGACACGGCACCGGTGGCGTTTAAGTTGTTTCGCGCAACGCACCTGCCGCAGATTCGGCAAATTTTCGCCGAACACAACACCGAGCTGTATCGCGATAAACAAGATACCTGCTGGCTTACCGTTACCGATATGACCATAAGCGATTTTTGCGATATTGCTCTGCAACATAATTCCGACCTTATATATAACGATGCCGACGGCCGTATTTATTATGACCCGGCGGACCGGCGCAAATATCAGCATTTTCTCCGCCGCAACACCACGCAGACTCTTTCGCAACTGTCACCGCAAAGAAAGCTGAATATTCTGCTTTCCATCAGCAAAGAATGTTATATGAACCTGCGCGGCAAAGAGCGACATGAAGCGGCGCTCAACCGACAGGCAGATAAACTTAACGCACTGCTGCAGCTGCCGATATCACCCGAATTTTGGGAAAACGAACAGCGCAAGATTCGCCTGATTACCGCTGACATCGCCCAAATCCCGCACATTAAAGAAAAACTTGAAGATTTTAATACATTGAATTTACCGGAACAAAAAAAGCTGTTATATAAGGTTGCAAGCATAACCGCAAAATACAACCGCATCAAAACTCCGCAGTTTGTACTGCTGACCACCGAACAATTACGGCAGTTTCAGCTTGATAATTGGGTTGAGGCCGACGCCTTTGCTCTTGATAAAACATTATATATATGCGCCGACAAACTCAAAGAACAAAGCGGGATTCGCTGTTTGGCTCTGGCTTGGCACGAAACTAACCATATTGCCATGGCAACCGGAGATTATTCTCGCTTTCCGCCGGTGGAAGATATGTTGAACCCGCGCCTTAATTATATTAACGGCATTGAGCAATCATATATTTTCCACCCACAGGAAAAAATAAATTATGCGCTTGAAAAGATGTTTATTGCGGAATGCGCTGCCCGTACCGGAGTTAAAAAACTCGGCAATACCTTTGCGCCGGCGGCGGAATTTGACGTTGCCGCCCAATATATTGCCCGTTCTTTGCAGAAAAAATACTGATTTTAAAATTTTTTTCATTTTTTTGCATTTTTTATCTGGATTTACCCTCAAAAATGTGATATATTCAATTTGTTTCACACTTAACAATTTTTATTTTAGGAGCAATTATGAGTATTAAAAAATTACCATCATTGACGTTTAACGCCGGAGAATATGTTGTTTATCCGACACATGGTGTCGGTAAGGTATCCGATATTACCAAACAAACGATTGCCGGTACGGAATTAGAAATGTTGGTCGTCAACTTTGATAAAGATAAAATGACCTTACGGATTCCGACGGCAAAGATTCCGAATGTCGGCTTGCGCAAAATTTCGGACGATAAAACTATGGAAGAAGCTTTTAATACTCTCAGAGGAAAAGCCAGAATCCGCAAGATTATGTGGTCACGTCGGGCTCAGGAATATGAAAATAAAATCAATTCAGGTAACCCGGTAGCTATTGCCGAAGTTATCAGAGATTTGTACCGCAGTGAAAATATTGCGGAACAATCGTACAGCGAGCGCCAGATATATGAGCAAGCAGTTGACCGTTTGGCTAACGAGGTTTCGGTATACAGTAATTGCTCGCTTGAAGACGCCAACAAAAAACTAAATGATATTTTATCAAAAGAAAAAGCTGTGTAATTTTCTCCTTTTTTACCGCTTTATCTGATGATACAGCAACTTCAAAATAAAAACCCCTGCTACGAATAATAGCAGGGGTTTTTATCGAAAAAACGTATTAATTACTTAACAGCTTTCTTCAAAACAGCACCGGCCTTAAAGCGCGGAGCCTTAGATGCAGGAATTTTGATTTCTTTGCCGGTAGCCGGGTTGTGACCCTTGCGAGCAGCACGCTTAGCTACATCAAATGTACCAAAACCGGTAATCTGAATAGATACACCCTTTTTCAAAGATTTGGTAACAACAGCGATAGCAGCGTTAATTACTTGTGCAGCAGCAACTTTAGATGCGCCAGCTTCTTTGGCAACGGCATCAACGAATTCAGTTTTATTCATTTCATTTCCTTTCTCTAACGTTAAAGTAGAGGCAAACAACCACCTCTGCCTATAGTCTGAACAATATTTTAGCCAAATGTCAAATAAAATAGCGCATTAATCACAAAAAAATTGCATTTTTCGGCATAAAACGGGCTTTAAAACAATTTTTTTGCAAATTTTGTTTTACTTTTTAAATTAAATGAGTTAAAGATTATGTGTCTTAAACCAAAATCAGAAAGGAAAAAGATGAAAGTTTTTTATACTCTTTGCGTAGTAATCGCTGTTTTCATTTCCGGTTTCTTTGCCGGTTATGTTTATTCGGAACAAATGAATTCCAGAGTTGCCGTGGTAGATGTTGCTAAGGTTGTGGCAAGCTCCACTCAGGTACAGGGCCTCAAAGCCGAACAAGAAGCACAAAATGCGGAATTGGTACAATGGATTCAAAATGCTCAAAATTCGGTTAACGAAGAAAAAGACCAGGAAAAGAAAGAGAAATTGGCTCAGAAGTTAAACGAAGAACTTAATTCTAAGCGCAACGTTTATGCTCAGCGCTATGTTACGGCATTACAAGCTATTGAACAAAATATCAATTCTGCCATTACCGATGAAGCTCATAAAAAAGGCTATAAATTCATTATTGCCAAAGGTATGATCCTCGGCGGCGGTGACGATATTACCGATGACATCGTTAAAGTTGTAAAATAATTTTAAGCGATTCTCAAAAACAAAGACGCGGTCATGAGCCGCGTCTTTTTTATTGGCTTAAATAAAGAAAAGCGTTGTTAAAAAGATGCCAGTCATTCTGAGTGAAGCACCAACGAAACGAAGAATCCAAAAGCAGTACATAAAAAAAGAGGAACTTCAAAGAAAAGAAATCCCCCTTAAATATCAGCCTACCTTAAAACTCGGATAGCGAGGCGATTGCGAAGCGGAATTTTTGACGCCGTGTATAAGGCAGTACACAAAAAAGGATTCCCAAACAAAGGAATCCTTTTCGTATTGGCACGGCCTCGCCAAAACTCGGATAGCGTGGCGATTGCGAAGTGAAATTTTTGACGCCGTGTACAAGGCAGTACACAAAAAAGGATTCCTAAACAAAGGAATCTTTTTCGTATTGGCACGGCCTCGCCAAAACTCGGATAGCGTGGCGATTGCGAAGCGGAATTTTTGACGCCGTGTATAAGGCAGTACACAAAAAAGGATTCCCAAACAAAGGAATCCTTTTCGTATTGGCACGGCCCCGCCAAAACTCAGATAGCGAGGCGATTGCGAAGTGAAATTTTTGACGCCGTGTACAAGGTGGTACACAAGGAAAAAATTTCCGAGCAATCGCCCGCTAGACGAGTTTTAATTAAGCAGCTTTGTTTACTTTGTGCTCCTTCTGAGTCTTTCCGAACTTCACCGCAGCTTGAGCGGCAGCCAAACGAGCTACCGGTACACGGAACGGCGAGCAGGAAACATAGTCCAAACCGCACTGTTGGAAGAACTCGATGGATTTCGGATCACCACCGTGTTCACCGCAAACGCCCAAGAGCAACTCCGGATTCGTTTCACGACCATATTCGCAAGCACGTTTAACCAGTTTGCCTACACCTTCTACATCAATGGAAGCAAACGGATCGGCAACGTAAATGCCTTTGGAACGATAGCAATCCAAGATAGCGCCGGTATCATCACGGCTCATACCCAAAGTGGTTTGTGTCAAATCGTTGGTACCGAAACCGAAGAACGCAGCAGAAGCGGCAATTTCTTCAGCCATCAAAGCGGCACGCGGCAATTCAATCATCGTACCAACTTCGTATTCGATAGACTTGCCTTTTTCGGCGAAAATCTTCTGAGCGGTTGTATCAATGATGTTTTTCACAATATCCAATTCTTTCTTGGAGCCGATGAGCGGAACTTCGATTTCCGGAGTAACTTTTACGCCTTCATCGCGGCATTCCATAGCAGCTTCCAAAATAGCACGGGTTTGCATTTCGCAGATTTCCGGATAGGTAACAGCCAAACGGCAACCGCGGTGACCGAGCATCGGGTTCATTTCGTGCAAAGAATTCGAGCGATTCTTTACTTCAGCCAAGGTCTTACCCATCTTGTCGGCCAATTCCTGCATTTCTGCATCGGTATGCGGCAAAAATTCGTGGAGCGGCGGATCGAGCAAACGAATAACTACCGGATAGCCGTTCATGGTGCGATACAATTCTTTGAAGTCTTCCTTTTGATACGGCAACAAACGAGCCAAAGCAGCTCTGCGACCTTCTTCGTTATCCGACAAAATCATGGTACGCATATCGGAAATACGTTTAGCATCAAAGAACATGTGTTCGGTACGAGCCAAACCGATACCTTCGGCACCAAATTCCAAAGCCTGTTTGGCGTCAGCCGGAGTTTCGGCATTGGCGCGAACATGCATGGTGCGGATTTCATCAACCCACTTCATAAAGCGACCGAAGTTACCGGAGTTGGTATCAGCCTTAACCGTCGGAATTTTACCTTCGATAATCTGACCTTTACCGCCGTCCAAAGATACCCAATCGCCTTCTTTAATGCAAGAACCGGACTTGGTGGTCATGGTCTTGGAATTGTAGTCGATGGTAATATCAGTAGAACCGGAAACGCACGGAGTACCCATACCTCTGGCCACAACGGCTGCGTGAGAAGTCATACCGCCGCGAGCGGTAATAACACCTTGCGAAGCGTGCATACCGCCGATATCTTCCGGAGAAGTTTCGTTACGGATAAGGATAACTTTTTCACCCTTGGCAGCCCAAGCTTCCGCGTCTTCGGCGCAGAATACGGCGCGACCGACAGCGGCACCCGGAGAAGCCGGCAAACCGGTAGCGATAACTTTCTTATCAGCTTTCGGGTCCAACATCGGGTGCAACAACTGATCGAGCTGATCGGCACCAACGCGCATAATGGCTTCTTCTTTGGTAATCAAACCTTCGTCAAACATTTCAACTGCCATACGAACAGCAGCGGCAGCGGTTCTCTTACCGTTGCGGCATTGCAACATCCACAATTTACCGTGTTCAATGGTGAATTCCATATCCTGCATATCTTTATAGTGAGCTTCCAAAGCGTTGCGAACATCTACCAACTGCTTATACAGATTCGGCCACAATTCTTCCAAAGAGTTGCCTTCACCTTTTGAGCTCATCGGTTGCGGAGTACGAATACCGGCCACAACGTCTTCGCCTTGAGCGTTTACAAGATATTCACCGTAGTATTTGTTTTCACCGGTAGCCGGGTCACGCGAGAAGCAAACACCGGTTGCGGAATCGTTACCCGCATTACCGAACACCATGGTCTGTACGTTACAAGCGGTACCCCAGTCACCCGGAATATTGTTCAGCTTACGATAGGTAATGGCACGAGCCACGTTCCAAGAACCGAACACGGCACCGATACCGAGCCACAATTGTTCCCACGGATCTTGCGGAACGACTTTGCCCAATTTCTGACCGATTTGTTTATATTGATTTACCAATTCCTTCAAATCTTCGGTAGTCAAATCCGTATCAGACTTATAGCCTTTGGATTTTTTCATAGCTTCAAGTGCGCCTTCGTATTCATCAAGGTCGGCACCTAAAACCACATCGGAGAACATTTGAATAAAACGACGATAAGAGTCGTAAGCAAATCTTTCATTACCCGAAGTTTGCGCCAAACCTTTAACGCTTTCGTCATTCAAACCGAGGTTCAAAACCGTATCCATCATGCCCGGCATGGAAATTCTGGCGCCGGAACGAACCGAGAACAACAGCGGATTGCTGTTATCGCCGAACTTTTTGCCCATAATAGCTTCAACGCCGGCAACCGCAGCCTTAACTTGATCTTTCAAATCAGACGGATAAGTATTGTTGTTGGCATAGTAGTATGTACAAACTTCTGTTGTAACCGTAAATCCCGGAGGAACCGGCAAACCTACCTTGTTCATTTCCGCAAGGTTAGCGCCCTTACCGCCGAGGAGATTACGCATGTTGGCATCGCCTTCGGCTTTGCCGTTTCCAAATGTATAAACCCATTTACTCATAATGTGTTAAGCTCCTGTTAGCTGTATTTGTTAAAACGAAGTCTCGGCTCACAATGAACCGGAACTAAAATCAAAAAAACTTTAATTTGCGTTGAATTTATATCACAAAATCACAATGTTCAAGCAAAATCTTTGCTTTGAACGTAAAAAAATGGTTAATTTTTCGATACTTGCCGAAATATATGTCAAAGTCTGTATTTTGTCGGCTTTTTACACGCGCAAGTAAAGAAAAGTGTTGTTAAAAGACTAAACGTCATTCTGAGGCATAGCCGAAGAATCCAATCGTTTCGCAAGAAACGATGTGATGCTTTGCATCACCGGATACTTCCACTTCACTAATGTTCAGTGTCAGTATGACGATAAAACAATGTGTTGTATAACAAAAAAACACCCCATCCGCCACACGATGAAGGTGTTTTTTTTATAAAACTTTGCCCGTCTATTTAAGCGGCCTTATTTTTGCTTGATTTTGACGGTGCGGTTTCATTCAAAAAACCGAGTTTTTCCTCAACCTCCCAAATCACGCGCAAGGCGGCAAGGGCTTGTTCGCCGTTAACTCGTGGAGTTGCCTCGCCGTTGACGCACTTAACAAAGTGATTAAGTTCGGCCAACAGCGGCTGATTAGTCGGAATAAACAGCTGTTCCACACTGCCTTTCAAGCCGTAATTCATCCATTCCGGAATTTCTTCCTGATTAACGAACGGCATACGTCCCTGCGAATGAACATTAATACTCTGGTTGATAAAATCCATGTCGATATAGTTGGTATCGGTCGTAACCGTCAGAGTGCGCACGCGCGATTGCGTAATGCGGCTGGCCGTAATATTGGCGGTTGCGCCGTTGGCAAATTCGAGCAATGCCGTAATATAGTCCTTACCGAGCGGGCTTTCTTTGGTCTTTACCGAAGCAGTCTGTACGTTAATAACCGGAGATTGCACCAAAGATTGAATAACTTCCACGTCGTGAATCATCAAATCCATCGCCACGTCAACATCGGTAATACGTCCGCTGGCAGCCGACATGCGTTGCGCCGTAATCGAACGAATTTTGGAGGTATCCGAAAGCAGTTTACCCATTTGTTCCACCGCCGGATTAAAGCGTTCGATATGCCCCACCATCAATACCACATTGTTTTTCTTGGCGGCGTTAATCAGGCGCATACAACCTTCTTCGGTGGTGGCGAGCGGCTTTTCCATCATACAATGAATACCGTGATTCATAAAAAACTCGCCGACGTCGGCGTGCGTTACCGATGTGGTTACAACGCTTACGGCGTCAACATTGGCGG
Organism: Pseudomonadota bacterium; assembly: GCA_918234285.1. Taxonomy (GTDB): domain Bacteria; phylum Pseudomonadota; class Alphaproteobacteria; order RF32; family CAG-239; genus RUG410. Next base: position 40,057 of record CAKJXZ020000003.1, read on the forward strand.
CCACTTCTTCCATAGAAGAAAATGCCTTTATGCCAAACGCTTCCGCCGCCGCTTTCGCTGCTTCCGGAAAAATGTCGTAAACGCCGACAAGCTCTACGCCCTGCATGGTTTTGTATGTTTTGATATGATTTTTACCCATCATACCGGCACCGATAACGGCGACTTTTACTGTATTGGTCATCAAAAATCCTTTTGTATTTAGCTAAATTACGAATTATGCCACGATATATAGCACATTTTTCGCGCGCGCGCACTTAACAAGTTGTTACAAAATGTTACAAAGCACGTAAGCTACTGTAATACAAATATATTATACTGTTAATAAGACACAAAAAAGGCCGGCATCAAACCGACCTTTTCGTAATTTGCTTACAATCAGCGCCCTTCACCGCTCTTAATATCGTCTTTAAACGATTCGTTGAACTTCTTCGGAGCGTGGTCCGCCGGCGTCTTCTTCTCCGCCAATTTTCCCAAATCAACACCGTCAGGCGCGATATAATCGTCTTTACTGAACACAATCTTGTTCTTTTTTCTGACATTCATGGCATGCATATTCTTACGCACATCTTGCAATTTGGAAACAATTTTCTCACGATTTTCTTCCGACTTTATTCTGCCGGTAATACTGAGGAATTTATCGAGCATCTTATCATCGATATTACTGAATTTTTCCGTATCCATTTTGTTGATGATAAGATCCGGCAAATAACCGCTGATTTGAGAATATTCACTAAGCTTATTAATAGCTTTTTCCATTTCTTTTTTACTCGGGGTGCCGATTTTATTGATATCAATTTTATAATCGGAATCCGGATAGTTTATATTCAAAAGTGCGCAAATTTCGCTATTCAGACGCCGTACATTTTTCTCATGACGATAAACATTGCGCATTCTCTTTTCAAACATGGTTTTTTCATGGTTCACCGCCATCTCTTTTTGTGAAGAATCTTCAAAAGCCAGCGCTTTTTTCATAGTCTCTTTTACTTTGTTTTCAATATCATCTTGCCCTCTGTATTTATCGGCGGTAGAGGCCAATATCTCTCTGATTTCGGCACGATGTCCCGCAACTTCGACCAATTTATTCAAAGCGCCGAAGGCTTGACTTTCCTGTCCGTCGGCAAATATCAAGCCGCCGTTTTCATCTGTCAAAGCGTTATGGAGCGTATACATGGCACATACTGCCAAGCGTTCCTTAACCTCCGGATTCTTTTCCGCTTTTATGGCCTTATTGATATAGGTCATAATCTTTGCGGATTTATCTTTGATTTCGGCCTCACTGTCAGCCGGAATACCTTCCATGGCTTCACGGAAAATAACTCCGTAAACATCACCGCGTACGGAACCATTGGCGATTTGCGCAACGCTTTTAATGTTTTCCATAATGGTTTCAACGGCCTTTTGCGGATCTTTCTTCATGGCAAATTTCAGCTCTTGTTCAAAAATATCCGCACGTTCTCCTCCACTCGGATTGTTTTGGAACGATTCGATAATCTTTTCAAAGTTACCTTTGTTTCTGTCATACCCGTTTTTCATAAGCGCAATCCGTTCTCCCAGTATATTGGAAACCGGTAAGATACTCGGTACAATCGGATAAGCTTTTTCATAAATTTTATGTATTTTTTCATACGTTGCCAAATCCGGATTTGCGGTTTTGTTATAGTTTTCGGTATGCTTATTAAGTGTTGCCAGAACAACCTTAGTCTGCCGGATTGCCTCACTGTTGGAATGCTTATACTTAAACTTTGAAATCACCCTGTCCGCCAGTTCGGTTAAAAGCCCGATATCTCCTTTTCCGGCCGCTTTTTCGATTTTCATAGCACTGTTAAGAACAGACTGAATATTTTTAGGATTCAGCTCAATCGCCGCCTGCATATTTTTCGCCAGTTCATTATTTTTCATACTGCCGTTCGTCAGAGCAGCCGCAAATTCTTCTGCACGCTCCGCCAACAAATTTGCCACATCGTTAGAAGCTTGAACTTTTTCTTCGTCTGTCTGCGCATCGCTCAATACGGCATCTATAATGTTGGTGGCTGTTTTCGGGTTGAATTCTTTGTGGATTTTCGCTATTCTGAAACTGTTAAAAGTATAAGCCATTTTAAATCTCCTTTATGTATTATATGCGTGCAGTATAGCATATTTTTACGTTTTGTCAACTTTTTTATTAAATCAATAATCATACCGAAAATCCTTTTTTTAAGCATATCTTAAACTTTACCCTGTATTTTGAATTAAATATTGTGCAATTTGCGAGGTTATGAACGATGAACATTTTCAGCAAAATAGTCTGTACGGCCGCTATGGCTGTATTTTTGAACGCCTGTTCTTCAATGAACAACAACACGGCGGTACCGGAACGTTACAGCGATTTACATTTTGACAACAAAGCACCGATTCAACTTATGGTTAAGTCAGTGGAAATCAAATCGGAATTTACTCCGTCGTTTACTCGCCCGCACGTTGAACATATGCTCCCTATTTCGATTGAAAAAACCGCCAAAACATGGGCCAAAGAGCGCTTGCAGGCTACCGACTTTTCTTCCAACAGCGTGGCGGAATTTATTATTCAAGATGCCAGTGTGACCGAAACCGAAGAAAAATCTGGACAATTCTTAAGCAAAGATCGCTTAAAATATCATGCCACCCTCAAGGTGTTGTTGCGTGTGGTTGACAACAAGTCTTCGGCCTCTGCCAATGTTGAGGCCTGGCGTGATTTGGTTATGGCAATCGATACCAATATCGAAGATAAAGAACAACATTGGAATGATATGGTTATCAACTTATTCCAAGCCTTTGATTCCAGTATGGAAAAGCAGATTTACCAATCGCTCAACATGTATATTAAAGACAATACATCGATTACCACATACTAGAAAATCGCATATATCTGAATTTACCGACGGGGCTCAACACCCCGCCGTTTTTTTATAATCGATTGACAATGCGGCAAATAAAGTTTATACCGTTTCCATAACTTTGAATTATTAATTTATCAATTAAAAATAATTATGACTAAATCAGGTTTTGAGGCGTGGCTGGATAGTCTGCGCCTGGCTTGGGAAAATTTTCCCGATGCATTTGTGTTCGCACTGCTGACGGTAGGTACCTGGCTGTTTATTATCAGCTTGTGTTTTTCGGTTATCCGTATTTTTACGAGGTCTATATCTTTCGACCTTGCCGGTCTGGATGATATTCTGCAAGACAAACTGCAAGACCCTTACAGTTTTTACGACGGAACTTACGAATTGCCGAAGAAAAACACCCGAAAGGCGATGATTTATGCCAATTTGAGCTATCACACTTTCTGGAACGCGGTGATTATGTATCGCTACCGGCTGTGCGGAGAACCGATTAACCGAATGTATTTCAGAGTAAATCGCTGGAAGAATCACGACTTTCTTCCGTTCGGTTTGTTTACGACAACCTTTCGGTTCACCATGTTGTTCTCGTTGTGCTTCATCTGGGGATACCCCGTCTTTTTGGCGATTGTATTAATCCGCATGAAGTTATACGCAAAAAAGAAACCTCTCTACTGAAACAAAACTCCGCAAGTCAAACACTTGCGGAGTTTCTTCTTAAGCTTAGAAAGATTATTGTACGTTTCCGAACGGATTGACGTTTTCTTCTTCCTGTGCGGCTTTGCGCAAATCAAACCAGTTCAAAATCGGCACTGCCACAAAAATCGAGGAATATGTACCGATAACGACACCGATGGTAATTACAAATGCAAAGCTGTAAAGCGCCGCACCGCCGAACACCAGCAATGCCAACGAGGCCAGCAACGTGGTCAAGCTGGTTAAAATCGTACGCGAGAAAATATCGTTAATACTCTTATTTAACAAATCGTATTGCGGCATTTTCTTAAACTTTTGCAGATTTTCTCTGATACGGTCATATGTCACCACCGTATCGTTCACCGAATAACCGGCAAGCGTCAAAATGGCGGCAATCGTCGTCAGACTGAAATCCAAATGGAAGATGGAAAGCAGGCCGACCGTGATAAAAATATCGTGAAACAGACCGAGCAAAGCACCTACGGCAAAACGCCATTCAAAACGGAACCATACATACAAGCTGATGGCAACGCAAGCAAAAATCGAGGCCAAAACGCCGGAAAGTTTCAACTCGTCACCGACTTGCGGACCCACTGATTCGATGCTCTCAAACGTATAATCGCTACCCAAAATATCTTTAATCTGATTAACGGCAATACGCTGACTTTCTTCATCGGCATTGTTGGCCTGCGCTCTGATGAGTAGCTGGTCACCTTCTTTGCCGACGGATTGAATGTTCAATTCATCAAGGTTCAGCGTCGAAAGCTGAGAACGTACCTTTTCCACATCGGCCGTACCGTCTTTGGCGCGTACATCCATCGCCACACCGCCGGAGAAGTCAATACCGTAGTTAAAACCTCTCAGCGCAATACTGGCAATCGACGCGGCAATCAACAGCAACGAAATTGCATAACCGACTTTACGCCATTTCAAAAAGTCGATGGTTGTATCTTTCATAATCCAACTGAATATTTTCATTTTCTTTTTCCTTTTTTATTATAACGGTAACTTTGTCGGTTTATATTTGGCAAGCCACGCTTCCACCATCAAACGGCTGACCGTAACCGATGTAAACATCGAAACGATAATACCGATGGTCAAGGTTACGGCAAAACCGCGTACCGGACCGCTGCCGAAGTAGAACAATACCGCTGCCGCCGCCAATGTTGTCAGGTTAGAGTCGACAATGGTGCGATAAGCTTCGGTAAAGCCGACGGTAATGGCATCACGAATCGAACGGCCGTGATTAACTTCTTCTCTGATGCGTTCAAAAATCAAAATGTTCGCATCAACCGCCATACCGATGGTCAGGATAATACCGGCAATACCAGGCAAAGTCAGGGTCGTACCCATAAAGCTCATAATGCCGAGCATAATCGCCACGTTCAAGAATAAGGTAACATCAACCATCAAACCGAACAGACTGTAAGCCAAAATCATAAAGATGATAACTGCGGCAAATCCGACTATGGAAGCGGTTACACCGGCCTTAATCGAATCCGCACCCAAGCCTGCGCCTACGGTTCTTTCTTCCATCACTTCAAGCGGAGCCGGCAAAGCACCGGAACGCAGCAACAAAGCCAAATCATTAGCGCTCTTGGTGGTAAAGTTACCGGTAATGATACCGCTGCCGCCGGTAATGGCCGTCTGAATGTTCGGAGCGGAAATTACTTCGTTATCCAAAACAATTGCCAATCTTTCGCCGACATGCTCGCTGGTAACTTCGGCAAACTGGCGTCCGCCAAACGTATCGAAACGGAAGCTTACCACCGGATTCGGACCATCAAACGTAACTTTGGCATCGGTCAAATGTTCGCCGCCGACGACCGGCTTACGGAACACAACATATTGCTCGCCTTCCGAACCGCTCATAATCTTTGAAGCTTTGCTGATTTTACCGCGCTTGGCCTGAGCCAGTGTGGTAGATTCATCAACCAAATGAAAATCCATTTTGGCGGTTTTACCGAGCAAAATCTTCACACTTTCCGGATTCTGCACACCCGGCAACTGTACCAAAATACGGTCGGAGCCCTGTCCTTGAATAATCGGTTCTTTGGTTCCGAGTTCATCAATACGGCGACGCACGATGCTGATGGATTGGTCAATCACACGATTTTTCAAAGCAGCCATTGCCTGTTCGTTGTAGGTCACGGTCAAAACTCCCTCGCCGTTTTCGTCTTCGGTTACCACCAAGCCTTCATCCAACTTGCGGAAGGCTTCTTTAGCCTTATCGCGTGCATTATAATCGGCAATTTTAACGGTAACCCCGTCTTTATCGGATTTCAAATCCTGATAGCGAGTTCTGCGATCGCGCAAAGATTTACGCACCAAATCTTCAACCGTAGACATCTTGTCACGCAAAACATCATCCATTTTAACTTGCAACAGCAAACTGGAACCGCCCTGCAAATCCAAACCCAAATTGACCGGTTGCCACCACTTCGGCAACTTTGTCTTATCCGGAGCAAAGTTCGGTATTGCAAAAAATATACCTACCAAACAAATGGCAATAATTATCAAAATTCGATTAAGTGATAATTTATACATTTTATTTTCCTTTTTTTACTTTTTTATTTGCTTTTTCAGCTTTTGAACCCTCAACAACCGCCTTAGGCGCTTCATTAATCACCGCGCCGACGGTCATCCGATCGATCAAAACTTCAACATTCGGAGCAATTTCCGCATATACTTTATCGTCTTTTATTTTGGAAATCTTACCGTAAATACCGCTGGTCAACAAAACCTTATCTCCTACCTTCAATGCATCAACCATCGCAGCATGCTCGCGCATCTTCTTATATTGCGGGCGAATAAGAACAAAATAGAAAATCAAAAAGATCAATGCCAACTGTATCAACGTACCGGCAATGGGACTTCCCGAAACCGCAGCCGCCGTTTCCGCAGCATAGGCGTCATTTATAAACATTTTTTTCTCCTGACATATTACAACAATATTTTATGTAGGTATTACTATACCCTTTTTGCAATAGAAAAAACTAAAAATTCAAGTTATTAACGTATTTTTATCCGAAATTACTCCGAAACCGCATTTTCATTTTCTGCCACTTCGTCGGTATTCTCTCCTTCCCCTTCGCCTTCTTCTTCAACATCGGTCTCGTCATACGAAAACTCCATTCCCGTTTCAACGTTTTCCTGTCGACGCGATGTATCTTCCTGCATCTCGGAAATCGGCTCGCCGTTTTCCGCAGCTTCAGACAGGGTTTCTTTATGTACCGATTCCGGCATTACCAGTGACGGAATACTCTCATGCGCCGCCAACTGCTCGGCAGAAAGTAACAATTTCTTATCCACTTTTCTATCTTCGCAACTGAGCAACCACACGTCATAAATCGGGTGTTCCACCGCATGCGTGGCCGGCGACGACGATATCATCCAACCGCGAAAAATATTTACATCTTCGCCTTTCAGTGTTTTATCCGCAATATCGGCAAATACGAAATTATCCGGCGTTTCTTCCATCGGGCGGGTTTTGCAGGCACGCACCACGATCGAAAGCGAACCGAACTCGACCATACCGCCGACCGGCACGTATATCACGCTGACCCGTCCGGTGATTTTATCCATCGCTTGCATTTTAGCCGTATTTTTATCGATTCCCGAAGCCTCGGCCGTAAACACGGCACAACACGCCAAAGCGCAACATATTTTAAATATCTTATTCATCTTTGCTACCGCTGTCAGTTACCATAAAAATCACTTCGCCGACCATATCTTCCAGCGTCTTGAAATCCTTGGTCTTGGCAAAAACATCGCCATCCGCCAAATATTCTTTGGAAATACCGGGATCTATTTTAACGAATTTATCTCCCATCAGGCCGTCACCGACAATTTCAGCCGTACTGTCTTTCGGCAATTTTACGTTTGAGGCAATATTGAAGGTAACTTTTACCGTATAATCTTCATTGTTCAAATCTTGTGCCGTAACCGTACCGACCTTAATGCCGTTAATCCGCACATCTGAACCGACGCTGAGCCCGCCCACTTTCAAAAATTCGGCACTCACGGAATATCCCTGTACCACCTGCAGGTCCGACACCCGATAGGCAAAACCCAAAAACAATAAAGCAATAATCAGAACAACAAGTCCCATAATGGTTTCAACCGGTTTTTTACGCATCTTAATTCTCCTCCTGCGGTGTTGTTGACGGTTCGGATTTGGCACTGAGCTTAGCTTTGCCCATTGATATAATCCGGTCAATCAATTCTTCCAAAATAATCGCGTCCTGCGTATACGAAAATTCGCCTTCGTTCACGATAAAATCCTCCGAACCGCCCGGCTCGACTTCAATATACTTGTTACCCATAATTCCGGAACTGACAATCGCCGCACTGCTGTCATCCGGAATTTGTATTTCCTTGCGAATCTTAAGTGTCAGAGTGGCTCTGAAATCGTCATCAAGTTCGTTATCGGCCACATAACCCACATCAATACCCGCCAAACGCACTTTATCGCCGATTACCAAACCATCGGTACGATTATAAGTTGCATACACGGTATAATCGGAATTCTCGGCATTTTCCCAATCGTTTTGGTTTAACTTAAATATCAAAAAGGCCGCCAGGCAAAAAATCAACACCCCCAGGCCGATGATAAAGTTTCGTAATTCTTCTTTTGTAAATTCGTTCAATTTTATTTGCTCCGTTTAAGCTTTTTGTTAATTATTACTCTATTAAAATCAATTTGTCATCAATGTTTTTTCATTATGGTTGAAAAAAATTATTAAATAATGTTATATATAGGTATAATTCACCAAATTGAGGGTACAATATGCTGAAAATCGACAATATTTCAAAATCTTTTGATGATAAACGCGTTTTATCTGATATTTCTTTGCAACTCGAAAAAGGATATGTTGCGGCATTGCTCGGCGAAAACGGTGCCGGAAAGTCAACGTTGATGCGCATTTTAAGCGGATATTTTGAGGCGGACACCGGTACGATTACGTTGGATAATCTGGATATTAAAACCGACCGCATCGCTTATCTGCGCCGCATCGGTTATGTTCAGGAAATCTCCGCCTTATACGGCGAAATGAGTGTTTATGATTTTCTGAACTTTGTTGCAACGATTCGCCAAATTCCGCAAGAAACGATTTCGGCGCGCTTAAATGACGTAATCGGGCAATTACAGCTCAAAGAAGTACTACCGCAAAAATGCGAAACCTTATCCAAAGGCTTTAAAAAGCGCACGGAACTGGCCGCCGTTTTGTTGGCCGAGCCGGAAGTACTTTTTTTGGACGAGCCGACGGAAGGCCTCGACCCCAACCAAAAAGATGCCATTCGCAAAATCATCAAAAAATATGCCCGCAATCATCTTATCATAATTTCTACCCATACTCTGGAAGATGTGGAAGCTCTGGCCGATAAAATTCTGCTTTTGCATCAAGGAAATTTACTGTTTGACGGGACATTGGCCGATTTCAAGAAAAAATCCCGTAACGATTTATCGGCATCTTTCCGCAAAGCAACGCAGAAATGAGGTTTATCATGCAACAATTTTACGCTTTATTCAAAAAAGAATTTCATGGCTATTTTCAAAGTTATTTTGCGCTGGCCATAGTCTTTATATATTTACTTATTTCTTCCGGAATTGCCTTCTACACTTCCTATTTGGATATGCATGATACCGGACTTTACGCACTTTTCAATATGCAGATTTATATTCAGGCCGCTTTAATCCCGGCGCTTACCATGAAGTTATGGGCAGAAGAATATAAGAGCGGAACGGCGGAATTTTTGTTGACGCAGCCGCTGGAATATCGCAAACCGGTAATCGCCAAGATTTGCGCCGCCATGATGTTTGCCGTTTTCATGAGCCTGCTGCTGTTGCCGTTTATCCACGATTCGGCCGAACTGATAACTCTTGATTGGGGCAATATCGTATGTGATTACATCGGATTATGGCTGATTATTTTTGTTTTCTGTGCCGTCGGCTCGCTGATTTCGGCCTTAAACAAGAATATGATATCGGTATACTTGCTCAGCTTATTTTCCACGGCATTTCTTGCTTTTATCCCGGCCACACATTTTCGCGCCGCATACACCGACTTTTTACTGGCCGAAATCGCCGTCGGCGATTGGTTATACTTCCTCACCGTCGGTGGTGTTCTGGTCTTTTTGAATATATTGGTATTGCAATTGCGAGCCTCGGCGCAAAAATACAAAATGCCGCGTTTTATTGCTTTCGGTGCCATGCTGCTCGGCGGTGTTGCCGCGCTTAACTTCGTCGCTTACACGCTGTTTGAGCAAAAATACGATGCAACCGCACAAAAAATTTACACTCCGCAGCAAATAAGCCGAGATATAGTCAAAGATTTGAAAGAACCGTTGTGTATCGATGTTTACATTTCCAAAGATTACGTTAATCGCAATATTGAATACTCACGTTACTACCAGCAGGTTATGCGCTTTCTGAAAAAATACGAGAAACTCTCAAACAAAAAAATAAAAGTCAACGCCGTAACCGTGGAGCCGTTCAGTCAAATGGAAACCATTGTTCTGAAATCGGGTCTGTATTTTGAAGAAAATATTTACGGCAGTAAGGATTATTTCGGCGCCACTGTTCATAATGAAGACGGCGAAGGTGTGGCAATTAAACACTTTTTAGCCGCACGCAGCCCTTATCTGGAAAAAGATATTGATACGGCCATATTAAAAATCAGCCGTGCCGAAGTTATAAAAAACATCGGTGTTTATCTGGACCCTTTCCAATATCTCGATGATTTTCAGGGACTTATGCTTAATCTGGAAAACGACTACAACCTCATCAATTTCACGGATGATGTCTATGCCATATCCCCTAAATTGGATCTATTGCTGTTGGTCAACCCTAAGAAATTATCATCCGAATTTAAATCGGCTATCGACAAGTATATCGTAGGTGGCGGCAAGGTCATTATTTTGTTTGATTTTTTCACCGACAACCAATCAAGCAACGTTAATATCGAGCATTTTTCTTTGCTTAACCTCATCAGTTCATGGGGTATAAATTTCAGCGGTCAAATAGTTGATGAAGCAAAACCGGTTGCCGAATATGCTCCGTCCGGATTGCCGATTGTCATCTATAAAGCGGTTGACTTCGATATAAAAGACAGCGAAAGGATTGTCACTCCGCTTATAACCGACGACAAACAAATGATCGGTGCCTTAATTCAAGGAAAATTTCCGCCGTTGCATTCTGAAAACGCGTCAACAAAACAGAGCGCCGATGCTCAGGTTGCCGTGTTCGGCGATGTTGATTTAATCATCGATGATAATTGGATAGCCGAGCAATCGCCTGATAAAAACCCTTATGATACCGTTTTCAAATCGTCTAACATTGAAGTCTTGCGTAACCTGATTGACCGGATGGTCGGTAACAATATCTATTTTTCGTTGCCGATACGCCATGCCCAACATAATACCTTCAGCATCAGCGAAAAATTATATAACCGGATATATGCACAAAACGCACCGACTTATTTTAAATTAAGCGCCGAATTAATTGACGCCCGTTCCGATATTGAAGCCGGCATTCCGCAAAACCCGGACAGAATCGAGCAAATGCTGCAATCGGGTGCGGCCGGACAAAGAATTTCCGAGTTGGAAATAGAGGCTGAAAATATTCTGCATAAAATGAGCCGACAATATAAATCCGAGGTACAACTGCTGTTCATTTCGCAAGTTTTGGTGGTGCCGACGCTTGTTACTTTTGTGCTGTTTCTTATCATGTTTGTTATTCGGCGCAAACACAGAAAAAACATAAAGGAGTTTATGAATGAATAAAAAATATTTTATAAGCGCTTTCATTTTTGTTTTTGTATCCGCCGCTTGCGGTATCGGTGCATGGTTATACACTTCATGGCGCAACAGCCTGTCGGTTGGCGGTGCCCCGACTTTTGCCGCCACCAAAGCCAAAATGTCATACTTGGGAAAAATCAAAATAACCAACCCCGGCGGTAGCGAAATTACCTTATCGCGCCAAGAGGGAATTTGGCACTTTGAAGAAGCCAAAAATTATTTTGCCAATCTTAATCAGATGAATGATATGTTGCGAATGCTCAACGATTCATCCGTTATTTCGGCAGAAGAAACCGGTAAGCACCAACTTGAACGCCGCGGTTTGGATACTCAGTCCGGAGTTTTGTTGCAAACCTATACCCTTGATAACAAAATTCTCGACAGCTTGATTATCGGCAAAAAAGATGGCAAAAAAATCTGTTATGCTCGCCAACCGCAATCCGAAACATACACCCTGCGCATCAGCTCTTGCGGTAGTTTTTCCGGCCAACCTGCCGACTGGATTCCTTATCCGTTACTCTCCGTACCGCATGATGAAATTGCGCGTATCCAAACCCCCGAAAAAGAATTATATGACAACGAAATTCATGAGCAAATTATGCAATCGAGCGATATGCGGCGCTTTATTTTGGCGCTTGGTGCCGTCGACTATCAGGGAATCGCACTTCGTGAAGAGCTGCTGAACAACCCTAATCTGGAAATATCCACCCGCCAAATAGAAGTAGAACTTAAAAACGGGCTGGTTTATATTTTCAATATCCATTTAATCGAGGGCTCTTATTGGCTTGAGCCGGCTATGAAAGTCGGTAAAATTGCTCGCAAATCGGTACCGGAGTTCATCGAAAAAAATCGCAGCTATTTTGAAAATTGGCTGTTTCAACTGGGTGACGCTCAAGGTAAAATCCTTTATAACTTTAAGGGCTGAATTTGTATTTTTTTAATCGTCGGTACGCGCCAACGTCAGCGAATAAATTGCCGCTGCTCCGGCTTTGTGCAAAACCTTGGCGCATTCGTTTAAGGTTGAACCGGTAGTAGAAACATCATCTATCAGCACAACTTTTTTGCCCTTTATATTTTGCGGATATACTACCGCAAACGCCTGCTTCAAATTATTTCGCCGCGCCGCCCCCGATAACTGCACCTGCGGCACGGTATTGCGCTGACGCACCAATGCTGCGTAATCCGCCGCAACCCCGGTTTTCTGCGCCAGATATTTACAAAGCAGTGCCGATTGATTATAACGGCGTTGCAACAATCGCAAACGATGAATCGGTACAGGTATCAACAAATCGGGGTTTTCTTTCCATATATCGCTTCCGGCCGTATACAGCAAACCCGCCAGTGTTTCCGCACTTCCGGTACGATCGCGGAATTTCAGATTGAGAATTAAATCCTTGGATTCGTCGTCATAAATAAAAGATGAGCGTTGCAACATAAACAAACGTCTTTTCCGGCGCAAGCACTCGCCGCAATACTGCACCGCCCCGAACTTGACATCCGCACCTCCGGCAAACGGCCGCCCGCAACAATGACACAACGGTGCGCTGATAAAGGTTATCTTGGTAAAACAATCGGCGCAAATACCGTTATGCTCGCTCAATATCTGACCGCACTTAATACATCGCGGCGGTAAAATCATGTTCAGAAAATACTGCCATATTCTCATATTTTAAGTTCTTGTAACGTGTTATGAATCTGATTCATCTGGTCAACCACAATGATTCCGGCCTCGCGCATAATGCGCTTTTTATCGGCAACGGTAACCCGACCGTGAGTAATAATGTCGGCGGCATACCCCATCGTATGCCCGAACGGCAACGCTTCTCCGGCCACAAATGCCACCACCGGTTTTTTAACCGCAAGCCCATAATAATACTCGGCAATCAGTTGCTCATAAGCATTATCGGCCTTACCGACCAACACCACCGCTTTGGTAGCATCATCTTCCATAAACCGCCGCAACGGCTCTCTGAAATCGGTACCGATAATCATATCATCGCCCAAACCGACCACCGTCGATTGCCCCAGCTTCGCTTCGTTTGTCTGCAAAACCGCCTCATAAGTCAAAGTGGACGAACGCGAAATAACACCGATGCAACCTTTTTGATGAATATTATCCGGAAAAATCCCCAAACGTGCCTCTTGCGGCGTAATCAATCCCGGAGTATTCGGTCCTATCATCAGTGTTTTGGAACCCTTCAACATGGCGCGGATTTCCAACATATCATGCACCGGCACTCCGCTGGCGATCGAAACAATCAGTCCGATTTCCGCCTCAACCGCCTCTTGCACTGCTCGCTTAACCGCCATTGCCGGCACAAACAAAACGCTGGCATCAAAATTAAACTGGCGCTGGGCATTATGCACATTATCAAAAACCGGTACTCCGATGTGCTTTTCCCCCTCGTGCCCCGGCGACGTTCCGGCCACGACATTGGTCCCGTTTTCAATCGAGCGCTTCACATGGAAGGAGGCCTGTGTACCGGTAATTCCCTGAATCAGCACTCGCGTATTTTTATCGGCCAAAATAGACATCAGTCGTTAACCTCCATCTTTGCCAACAGCTTTTCCACCGCATCGTTAATGTCATCCGCAAACACCACCGCAAGATTGGATTGTTGCAAAATTGCTTTGGCTTCTTCTTTATTGGTACCCTCAAAACGTACAATCAGCGGCACGGTCAACCCCACATCCTGCGATGCTTCCAAAATTCCGTCGGCAATCAGATTGCAACGCAGAAATCCGCCGATAATATTAATCAACATTCCCTCAACTCGCGGATTGGTCATGATGATTTTAATACCGGCGGCAATTTTTTCTTTATCCACACCGCCCTTAACATTTAGCGAACAAGCAGTGCCGTATCCCTTGGACTGAATAATATCCATTGCCTCCAGCGCCAAACCTTCGCCGTTGACGATGCAGCCTATATTCCCGTCAAACTCATGATATTGAAAGCCGCATAATCTGGCGCGACGGTGGCGTTTTTCTTCTTCAAAATCTTCGTGAATCCGCACAATATCCGGGTGCCGAAACATAGCATTGTTGTCAAACTTAATCTTAGCATCAAGCGCAATCAGTTTCTTATCCGGCAAAATCCCCACCGGATTGATTTCAATCATCTGCGCGTCCAAATTAACAAACGTAAACAACAACTTGCCGAAAAAATCATGAAAACTCTGCAAATATATTTTATCCAACGACAGAAAATCCAAAATCTGGAAAATCTGTTCATCGCTGATACCGGAATCCTGCTGCAAATTAATCCGCAGAATTTTCTCTCGCCGCTGTGCCAATGTAACGATATTCTCGTCGGCCACTTCCGAAATCAGCAGAGTTATGCACGGCACCGAACTGTCAATAATCATACCCGCATAAAACGGATGCTTGACTTCTTCAAATTTTTCCACATAAACCTTGGTAACCAAACGCCCCTTATCGCCGGTTTGTTCCGTAACCAAAGTGTTGTTGAGCATTTGTGCCGCCTCATACAAAACGTTGCTGATTTGCGTTACCTGCCGGATTCCGCCCTTACCGCCGGCGTCGTGATCAATAAAATGTCCGGTAGCTCTGGCGCCCGATTGAATTTGCGCTTTAAGCATCCACGGCCCGCGTGACGACAGCTTTTGTGCCACTCTTTTGGCCTCACTCGGCGTATATGCAATACCTCCCGGCGGAACGAGAATACCGTATTGCGCTAAAATTTTCTTCGCCTGATATTCATGGATGTTCATACAAATTCCTTACTTAAAGTCCGCATATTCTTTAATTTTAGCCACCATCGATAACATACCGTTGCGGCGGCTCGGCGTTAAATTTTCCTCTAAACCGAGTTTAGCAAAAATTTTCATAACATCAATACTTTTTATTTCTTCAGGTGTTTTATCGTTATAAATCAGCAAAATAATCGCTATAATTCCCCGCACCAAAATCGCATCGCTGTCGCCGGCAAAATGAATACATCCGTTTACAAAATGCGGCACCAGCCATACTTGCGATTGGCAACCTTTTACCTTCCATTCTTCGGTTTTGTACGCCGCGTCCAAAGGTTCGAGTTTATTGCCCAAATCTATGACATACTGATATTTTTCTTCCCAATTTTCAAAAAAAGAAAAATTTTCGATAAGCTCCTCAATATCCATCACAGCAACTCCAACATTTCTTTGGCCTCATCGGTCAGTTTATCCGGTGTCCAAGCCGGTTCCCACACCAATTTCACCTCGATTTTGCCAACTCCCTCCAGCAAAGCAATCGCATCGGCGACCTGCTGCGGCAAAACTCCGGCAATCGGACACGTCGGCGCCGTCAGTGTCATTTCGATATATAAATCACCGTTATCTTTCTGGTCTATCTTATAAATCAGCCCCATATCATAAACGTTTATTGGGATTTCCGGATCGGAGACGGTACGAATTTGCTCGACAATATCAATCATCTTGGCCTTTTGCGTACCCTCTGCCAACACCTCTCCGGCATAAGCCACAAAATCCGGCAACGGTTCCGCCGAAGTTTCCGCCGCGCTGTCGTCAACACTCATTGCCTGCAACAGCCGACTTTCGGTTGCGCCGATTATTTTTTCTTCCGTTTCTTTAATTTCTTCGTTCATTATGCTTCTCTGAAAAACTTTTCGGCCTTTATCAATGCCGCCACCAATGCATCTATGTCTTCTTTGGTTGTATATAAACCGAGTGAAGCCCGTGCCAGTGAATTATACCCCATCCGATTGACAATCGGCTGTGCGCAATGGTGCCCGATTCTGATGGCAACATTTTCTTTATTCAGCACAAAAGCCAGATCTTGCGGATGTATTTTACCGACGGCAAAACTGAACACCCCGCCTTTATTTTTAGCCGTGCCGATAATTTTGAGTTTCGGCACTTCGGCCAAACGTTCGTTGGTATATTTGATAAGCTCTTCTTCGTGTCGAACAATATCTGCAAACCCGATTCGCTCTATATATTTTATACCTTCCGCCATACCGACGGCCTGCACCGATGCCGGAGTACCTGCCTCAAAACGGGCCGGAATATCGGCATACGTCGTTTTTGCAAATGTAACATTATCAATCATGTCTCCGCCAAACTGATACGGCGGCATTTTTTCCAAAACCTCCGCCTTGCCGTATAACACGCCGATACCGGTCGGGCCGTATATTTTATGGCCGGAAAACGCCGCAAAATCACAATCAATATCCTGCACATCCAGCGGATAATGCACCGCAAACTGGCAGGCGTCCACCAACACCTTGGCCCCAACTCCGTGCGCGGCCGCGGTAATTTTTTTAATCGGAAACATGGTACCCAAAACATTGGACATGGCACTGACGGCCACCAGTTTGGTCTTTTCGTTCAAACGCGCGAGAAATTCTTCTTCGATATAATCGCCGTTATCCGCCACCGGAAACACCGCCAACTTGGCTCCGCTGACTTCACACAGATGTTGCCACGGCACTAAATTGGCATGATGTTCGGCCTCCGAAATCAAAATCTCGTCACCGGCACGAACATTCTGCAACCCCCAGGTTGCCGCTACCAAATTAATCGATTCCGTAGCGTTGCGTGTAAAAACTATTTCCCTTGTTTCGCGGGCATTGATAAACTGCCGCACCGTTTCACGCGCCTGTTCATAAGCCGTGGTAATGGCATCGGCAAAATAATAAGTGCCGCGATGCGGATTGGCATAAAATTCATAATAAACGCGACGCATGGCATCAAACACCGCCTGCGGCTTTTGTGCTGAAGCGGTAGTATCGAGATACGCCACCGGTTTGCCGTTGATACGCACATCGAAAATCGGAAAATCTTTCCTTATTTTATAAACATCATACATCGCATATTCCTTTAAAGCTTTTTACATATTTAGCCTGTAAAAAAATATTTTTCAAGATTTATATTGCACCGAATAAAAAATCTCCGACAACAACCGCTGCCGGAGATTATGAAGAATACCTCTGTAGCTTATTCGACAATCAAAATCAGACTGTCTTTAACCGCCGTAACTTTGGCCTTATCGCCTTTTTTCAGCGGCTTTTCGGTATATGCCAACCAATAAGTATCGCCAACCTTAACCTTGGTTTGGCTGTCGACTACATCTTCGGCAATCGTCACCGTACGACCGACAAATTGTTGCGCCGAGTCATTCAAATTGCGATATTCCTGCGGTGCCTGCACTCTTTTGAAAATAAAGCGATAAGAATACCAGCCGATAACCGCAAAAATTGCCGAAAATGCGGCAAACCAGATGATTTGCGTGGAGAGCGCCATCGGTATAAAATACGTCAAAACGCTCATACACAGCCCGGCCAAACCGAACCAAATCAAATAGGTTCCCGGCACTATCAATTCCAAAATCGACAAGGCCAGACCGATAATCAGCCAGTTTGTCGCCGCCGTTTCAAATAACATCATAGTTCTCCTTATTTTTTAGGTTTTTCAGCAACGTTTTTAGCAATCTCGGCAATACCGGCAATCGTGCCCATAACCTGCGTGGCATCAACCGGCAACATCAGCAGCTTCTCATTCGGCGAAGTAACAATACCTTGCAAAGCATCGATATATTTCTGCCCCAAGAAGTACGATAAAGCGTTTTGATTACCCTTTTCAATGGCGTCGGAAACGAGTTTGGTAGCCGTTGCTTCGGCCTGAGCTGAACGTTCGCGAGCCTCGGCTTCACGGAATGCGGCTTCTCTGTTACCTTCGGCTTCCAAAATAACCGCCTGTTTTTCACCTTCCGCTTTCAAAATTTCCGCCTGACGCAAACCTTCGGCTTCCAAAATGTTGGCACGCTTATCGCGCTCGGCCATCATCTGGCGCGCCATGGAATCAATCAAATTTGCCGGTGGGGTAATATCCTTAATTTCTACACGCGTAACTTTTACGCCCCACGGAATGGTTGCCACGTCGACCACATCCAACAGCCGTTGGTTGATGATGTTGCGTTGCGACAACAGCTCATCGATTTCCATACTGCCGATAACCGTACGAATGTTGGTCATTACCAAATTCATAATCGCAAAATCGAGATTTTCCACCTGATAGGCGGCCTTTACCGCATCCTGAATTTGATAAAACAGCACGCCGTTCACCGTTACCATAGCGTTATCTTTGGTAATCACTTCCTGCGAAGCCACATCCAAAACCTGCTCCTTGCGGTTGATTTTGGCGCCGATGTTTTCAAAAATCGGAATCAATATATGAAAACCCGGTTTCAGCGAACGAGTATATTTACCGAAGTTTTCCACGGTATATTCATAACCCTGTTGCACGATAACCACATACTTCAACAAAATCAGAAACACCAAAATAACCAGAACGATAGCAACTTCCATTGTTTATTCCTTTCACATAATAACCGTTAAACCGTATCTGAACATAAAATATACTTTGTTTTATATTTTCGCAAGCAAAAAAACACCCCGCCGTAAAGCAGGGTGTTAAATTCAGTATTTATGCTTGTTATTTCGGGTTCAACACTACATTTCGCGTCCGCTTTTACCGAAATTTTTCAAGACCGACTTAACTTTGTTTTCCGACAGCTTTGAAGCCCTTACTTCGGTAACATTTCCTTTGGCGTCAATATCGCGTTCATACATGTTTTTACTGTCGCCGTCACGAATGTATTCTCTTATTTCGCCGTTTTGATTGCGGATTTTACCGATTAACTGGTCTTCTTTACCGCCGTCACCGCCCACGGTGTTTGACGCCAAATTCGCACCCTTGTAGGTGGCAACGTCGTGACCGTTATGGTGTTCAAGTTTCATTCTGACACCGTCAACGGTACGAGTTTCGGTATTACCATCGTTGCTGACCTTAACGTGAATTTTATGACCGTTAACCGTACCCTTAACATTATAGCCGTGCTTTTTCATTTCTTCCGCCGATGTAATCGGGTTATCCGGATGTTTGGCATTATACTCTTCCATCGCCACTCTGCCGGCATATTCTTCGGCTGTGGCATTGGCATCGGCGGTTACCGGCATATAAACCGTATGTTCATGCTTTTTAGTGAAAATACGTTTAAACCAACTTCCGGATTCGCTTTTGCCGGTAACATTTCCCATCTTCTTCTGTTCTTCAATGGCCTTTTGCGCATCTTCGGTAAGGCCGCTCTGTTTGGTCGGGTCCGGAACAATTCGCGGCTGACCTTCCGGTGTATCCACGCCTCTTATCGGTGCGGAGCCGCCATTACCGCCGGCCTCGTTGCCTTCTGCAGAACCGTGACCGCCGTTACCGCCGGAAGAACGGGTCCAACCGTGGTCGCGTTCCACTACTTCGCCGCCCGGACGAATAATCATGTGTCCGGAGTTAAGTTTACCGGCTATCCGATCGAACTCGCCGCTGTCAAGTTTGGCCTGAAATTCTGCTTGTTGCGCATCGGTCAGTTGCAATTTGCTTAAATAAGAAGTCATACCGGATTTAACAATATGCGTATTACTGCCGCGTAAATCGTCAAAGTCCTTACCTTCCATCAAGCCCATTTCCTTCAAAATTACATAAGTGGCATTCGGCATGTCCGTAACTTTTGCATCGGTAATATTAAATTCGTGAGTTGCCGGAGTTTCGGTAATTACATCACTGCCACCGTTATCCTGTTCTCCAAGCTCTTTACCGACGGCGGCACCGGTTTGTGCACCGTCCGCCAATTCATTATTCTCCGGAGCGCCGAAGAAATAGTTTTTAAGTCCCGTAACTTTTTCTCCGACAAAATCCTGTGCCGTATCGCTCAGCATAAATCCGCCGGCAGCCACACCGAGAGCAGCGGCTAAACCTTTGCCTTTGCTCCCCTTAATTTGTCCGACCAATTCCATAGCCTTTTCTTTGTCTTCTGCCGACATATTCGGAGCATATTGATCCAACTTTGCCAACACTTTTTCATCGCCGTTACGTATCAATTTAGAAAGATCTTTGGCGATTTTTTGTGCCGTAGTGGCCTTTTTAATACCGAACAACCCTTTGCCCGGCTCTTCCTGTTGCGGCAAATATTTCTGCAGCAAATCCGCCAAATCTTTTTGTGCTTTGGCAGCATCATGACGGACATTGAGATATTGTCCCAAACCGGCCGCCGCCGTAATCGTACCGGCAACTTTGGCTTTGCCCAACCCCATAATGGTAGTCTGCGCCGCGTTTTGTGCCGCCTGAGCGCCCCATCCGGTCATACTGCCCCACGCTCCGAATGCTAAAGTTCCGGAAGCAGCCATTACCGTGGTAAACGCGGCCGAGGTCAGGAACAAACCGGCCTGACGAGCCAAATTGATGGTTTCTTCACGATTATCTTTCAAATATCCGAAAAAGCCTTTAATTGAGGTTTTGCCGTCACTCTTTTCTTTATAATTTCTCCACGATTTTCTAACGGCTCCAAACAATTTACAACCTTGACGCGCCGTTATACCGATAGGGCCGAATGCCGCCGCCAAACCGGCAGTCCAGGCCACGTTTTTGATACATTCCTTAACCGCGCCCATAACCGTAGGATGCTTAGCCGTCATTTGATTTTTGGCTTCTGCCGCTCTTTCCGGCGTCTGTTTCATACCGGTTTTTCTGCCCAAGCGAGAAGCATAGATTGCATTTTTATCGGTATAAATACCGTTGGCAATCGTATAGGTATTGGTAGCCACATACTTGGCAAATTTTGCCATATATTCTTTCTTCTTTTCCGGATCTTTCTGTGCCTCATTCCATTCGTCAGCAGAAAGTTTATTATCCTTCAGATATTTTTTCAGCCACTCATTTCTCTCTTCCGGCGAACTCATGATATTGTTGAAAGTCAGCGTAACCGTTGCCAGATATTGAGCGCTGATTTCTTCAACTTTTTGATGATAACGCTCAATATTCTTTTGGTTGTCATCGTCAGGCGTTTCCAAAGAAAGCTGGGTTAAAGCAGTGGTGCGAATAACATCCAAAGTTTCTTTGAAAACTTCCGGATTTTCTTTTGCAAACACTACCGTGGCCGGGTCTTTTTTCAATTCTTCCGGCATCGAATCCGTATACGGAGTTTTTTCGGTCAGAGCCGCCCATTTATCTTCGTTTTCTTTGATTTTTTCCGGGCTCGGCAACTCGCCGTCCAAACCGTTATTCTTGTCGTATTCTGCCAGTTTTTGTTCCAACTCGTCGGCTTTTTCGTATTTGTAATTCGGATCTGCCCCCAATAAAATATCGGCATAATCTTTAACCAACGGAGCATTGTTTTCATCAAGATTGATTTCTTTGATTTCCTTGGCGGCATATTTTTCAATGTCTTTCATCTCGCCGTTGATTTCAGCCATTTTCTCGGCAATTTCTTTAGCCTCCGGAGTATCTAAAGAAGCAAATTCCTCACCGAATTGCGATACTCCCTGACTGACCAGGTTGTTATAATCTTCTTTTAATTTTTTATAATATTGCAACAAATCATACGACGTCATGCCTTCGAATTTATCAGATGTTTTTTCTTCCGGTTTCGGAGTCGTATTTTCGCCCACCGGCTGTTCAGGTTTCGGAGTTGTATTTTCGCCCACCGGCTGTTCAGGCCGCGGAGTCGTATTTTCGCCCACCGGTTGCTCGATTTCTTTTAACTTTTCGCGACGTGCCGAAATCTGTTTGTTCAACGAATCCTGCAACGAGGTAGGCAGATTAAAGTTGCCCATAATACTTTCCAATTTATCCAGCGATTCTTTGTCGAAATCATCCAACTGGATAGTATTAAACTTGCGCAAAATGCGGTCAAGTTCCTCTCCCTGCAAAGTTTTAACGTCATCAAGAGAATTGATTTTATCTCTGAATTCTTGATCGGTCATATCAGCCATATTTGTTCTCCTAAACAGCCTATTTTTTCTATACTGTAACGCAAATTTACCTAAATTGCAAGCAAAAAATGACAAAATTTACAAAATTTTTGTTAATATTGTCAAATACCGGCGATTCCGGTCAATAACCCGTTTTTTTAGTATACTTTTCTATTCTGTATGCTATAACAGTTTTAGTTTAAGAGTGGTTAACGGAGAATAAATGTCTCAAATTACGAAAAAATTTGCCTGTTTATTGCTTTTCAGCTTTGTTTTATGGAGCGTCGTGCCGATATTGCGCATTTCGCTCTCGATGGACACGCAAGAGGCGATTGTCTGGGGCAAGTATTGTTTATGGGGAACCACCAAACACCCTCCGTTTTCGGGATGGGTTGCTTATTCTTGGTATACTCTGTTCGGGCAAAGCGACAAGATAATGTACGCATTGAGCCAAATTTTCGTCTTACTGGGCCTGATATATGTTTATAAACTTGCCCGTTGTTTTTTGAGTGAAACCGCCGCAATCGCGGCAACCGCATTACAATTAGGTATCATTTATTACGGCTATTCCACTCCGGAATTTAACGTCAATGTCATCTCGGTCGGGTTGTGGCCGATGTGTGCCTACTATTTTTGGCGCGCTTATACGCAAAACAAACTGCTTGATTGGCTGTTGTTCGGAATTTTGGTCGGGCTCAATCTGCTCAATAAATACAGCGTTGCCATGCTGTTAATTTCTCTCGGAATTTTCGTTTTGTGTGATAAAAGTGTTTGGAAGTTGCTGAAAAATATTAAAGTTTATGTTGCAATTACAGTATCTATAATATTGATTTTTCCGCATCTTTATTGGTTATGGCAAAATAATTTCGAATCATTTAATTATATCTCATCACGCAGCCATGGCGGCAACATTACTTCTTTTTGGCGCCATTTGATTTATCCGCTGAAATTTCTGACGGCGCAGATTTTATTTGCCGCGCCGGCGCTGATAACCTATCTTTGTTTTTGGCGTAAAAACAAAACATTAGAATCAAAAATTGAATCAAAGAATCAAGTCGATACCACCCGTTTTATCTTTTGCACCGCGCTCATTCCGGCGCTTACCTTTGCGCTGATTTGCCTCATAAGCGGTAATGCCGCCAAGAGTATGTGGGGATTTCCGTGCCTGTTTATGTGGGGAACAGCCTTATGTTATTTTGCGCCGTTCAAAACCGACGATAAAACCGTCAACAAACTGCTGAATGTTATGTTTATCTGGGTGGCGCTGTTTGCGGTCGCCTACGGCATACAGTGCGTGGTAACTACCAGTATGCGCTACCAAACTGAGGTCAGACAGGTGGCGCAAAGTTTTGAGCAAAAATGGACCGAACATACCGCAAAACCGCTGGAATATGTGGGGGCCGACGTTTGGTTCGGTGACATTATGGCGCTGTATGCATCTCACGAAATCAAGCCGATGATTTGGCTGAAACCGCAAAATAACCCGTGGTTTGATGAAGCCGATTTCAAACAAAAAGGCGCATTGCTGATTGCCGCTGACGATTGGGAATACGAACAATACCAAAAGATGTACGGTGCGGCGGTTTCGGCTCCGCAAAAAATGACGCTTGCATTTAAAAACTATTTTGGTAAAACTAAAGAAAAAGAAGTATTATACGGATTTTATGAACCGTGGGAGGTTACAAATGCCGAAGAAAAATAAACTGATCAGTATCGTTATTTCCGCTTACAACGAACAGGATAACGTGGCAGAACTGCACAAACAGCTGAACGCAAGCACAAAAGAGTGCAAAAATGTCGACTTCGAATATATTTTTGTTGACGACGGCAGCAAAGATAAAACCCGCGAAAACTGCCTGAAATTACAGCAAAAAGACCCACGTGTCAAAATCGTGGAGCTAAAGCGCAACTTCGGGCACGAAATTGCCATGACCGCCGGTATGGATTATGCTAAAGGCGACGCCGTTATCTTCATGGATGCCGATTTGCAACACCCTCCGCTCTATATCCCTAAAATGGTGGAAGCATGGCAAAACGGTAAAGAAATCGTGCTTACCAAGCGTCTCGACAACGTAGCAACCTCCAAACTGTATAAAATGTGCGCCAAAACTTTCTATTATGTTTTGAATTTGCTTTCCGACATGCCGATTATGGAAAGTGCGCCGGATTTTCGCCTGCTCGACCGCAAATATGTGGATTTCTTGAAAGGTTTTAACGAGCAGGACCGTCTTTTTCGCGGCTTGCTCAGCTGGATTATGCCGCAAGATAATGTGGAAATAATCGGTTTTGTGGCGCCGGAACGTTTCAGCGGTGAATCCAAATACAATTTTATCAAATCGTTGCGTTTGGCCGTCAACAGTATTATTCAGTTCTCGGTCATGCCGTTGCGTCTGGCTACCGGCTTAGGCGTAATTGCCGCCGTATTGGCGCTACTTATGGGTGTTTATGTTTTTGTTGAGCATTTCTTCCTGCACAATCCGACTCCGGGATATGCCACCATTATGGTCACGGTGGTTTTTTTGGGTGCGGTGCAGCTGATTTGCCTCGGTATTATCGGCGAATACATCGGCAAAATTCACATGGAAGTCAAAAAGCGCCCGCTCTATGTGGCCGATTTTATAGAAAAGAAAGCCAAGAAAGATGACGCTTAAAATAATATTCAATGCCGACGATTTCGGTATCAGCCGCGGCGTTAATGCGGCGATTATCGAAGCGCACACCCGAGGGATTTTGAACGCCACCAGTCTGATGATAAATCAGGAATTTGCCGCCGAAGCCGTTGCCGCCGCCCAAAAGATGCCGGATTTAGAAATCGGTTTACACCTCAACTTAACCAACGAAAAACCGGCGGCCGATCCGGCACAAATTCCGCTGTTGGTTAACTCCGAAGGCAAGCTTAAAAACGGCTTCGTCAACTTGTTGTTACTCTCGCTCTTGCATCCTAAAAAGTTTGCCGCCCAAATTGAAACGGAAATCCGCGCTCAAGTGCAAAAATATCTGGCAAGCGGACTGAAAATGGCTCATATCGACGGACATCGCCACATTCATCTAATTCCGGCCGTTTTCAAAATCGTGCGCAAAATCCAGCAGGAATATAGCGTGCCGCGAATAAGAATGATGAACGAAAATGCCCTCAATACAATTTTGCAAAACAAATCAAAAAGCTGGCTGTTAGACGGCGGCTTGGTCAAATACTTCATTTTGCGTTTTTTAACCTGGTGGAACGGCTACAAATCCGATATTTATTTTTATACCATTCTGTTTACCTGCAAAATTTCGCGCGAGCAGTTTTGCAACATTAAAATTCCGCGCGGTTACAAAGCGGTAGAAATTATGATTCACCCGGGAAAACCGGAAATCGACCGTCAATATCCGGAGAGCGTGTGGGACGACAATATTTTATCGCCGTGGCGCTCGGTAGAGTTACAGACACTTCTGGATAAAGAAATTTTGCAAAACATTCACGGCGGAGATAATATTGATTAAAACAATCGTCAAATTATATTTCTGGGCCGAAAATATCTGGTTCAAATTCCCCGAAAAACTGCGTTTTTTACTGGTCGGCGGCTTTAACACCGTCTTTGCCTGGTCGGTTTTGGTCGGTTTGGATTGGGCTTTCCGATACGTTAACACCGCCGCCGGTTGGAATTTTCCTCAAATCTGGATAGCCAATGCAGCTCTGGCATTGCAATATGCCATCACCATCAACGTGTCGTTCATCACCATGCGCTACTACGTTTTTCGCAGTCACGGTAACTTTTGGGCCGAATGGGCCAAAGCCTGGTCGGTATATATTTTTCTTTATGCCATAAATGCCCCTATAATGAGTTTTTTAATGTGGGCATTCGGACTTATGGCATGGCAGGCACAGGGAATTTATTTGATTTTTTCCACCATTGTTACGTTTTTGCTGCACAAATATTATTCCTTCCGCCGTGCTTAAATTTTGTTTTGCGGTCATGTATTTTTTATTGCAAATCACGTAAAAATGAGTTATTCTTGCGCCATAAAATAAACTTTTTCAAAAGGAGCAAATCATGGAGATTTTGGGAACAAATGTGCAAACCGGAAATCCGGTTTTTAATACCGGAGAATATAAAGACGTGTTGCCGGCAGAACAAACACTCAACTACGAAAATATCGATAAATACGTAAAAGCAGCCGTAAACAACGGTAGCGAAGCCGAATTGAATGCCGCTATCGAAAACGTGTTCAAACAGCCGATAATGGCCGAGGTTTATTGCAAAGCCGGTATCAAACCGGAAATGGTAGATGAATATATCAAAAGCCGGATTGAATTGCCGCATAGTGCCAAAACAACATTGATGATTAATCTGGGAGCGATTTATCACGGGGCGGCCAACGATATGGAAAGCGAAATCGATAAACCGCGCATTTCCGGCGATCGCGAATGGCTCAGTTTAGAAACAAAATTGAAATCCTTGGCCAGCATTACCTTACCGATGAAGACGTTTGCCAAGCAAAAGTCTGAAGAAAAGCAACCGGCAAAGCCGCGAAAATCCAATTTGCAAAAATTGTTGCAAATGGTCGGAATCAAAAAAGACGGTCGCAAATTGTAATTTTTACGGAGGAAACCATGACTGTTCTGGCCGCCGTGGCGGTACCTCACCCGCCGCTTATCTTTCCTGAAGTCGGTAACGGCCGCGAGAAAGAAATTAAAAAAACCGTCGATTCATATCGCCAAGCGATGCAATTTGCGGATTCGTTTGCTCCCGATACAATCATTTTAATCAGCCCGCATATGCGTTGGTATGCCGATTATTTTCACGTGGCATCGCAAACCGAAACTACCGACGATTTTGCGCGTTTCGGTGCTCCTCAGGTAAAAATAACCGCTTCTGCCGACGAAAGTTTCATTGCCGCACTTAACGCTGCTTGTCAGGCACGTGATTTTCCGTGCGGCGTGTTGGGCGAACAAGAACGGGATATTGACCATGGCTCCTTTATTCCGCTGCGTTTTTTGGATGAAATCAAAAAAGATTATAAGGTGGTGCGTATTGCCATTTCCGGTTTATCCGTTATATACCACTATATGTTGGGACAGATTTTGAACGAAGTGTCGGCCAAATTAAATCGCCGCAGCATAATCATTGCCAGCGGTGACTGGTCGCATAAGCTGCTTGACGATGGGCCGTACGGTTTTGCCAAAGAAGGACCGGAATTTGATAAAAAAGTGCAAGAAATCTTCAAAACCGCTGATTTTCTACCGCTATTACAATTAAAGCCGGAGTTGTGTGAGGCAGCCGGAGAATGCGGACATCGGCCGTTTGTGATTATGGCCGGAGCCTTTGATTCGCGCGCGGTTAAAAGCGAATTACTGTCGTACGAAGGTCCGTTTGGCGTCGGTTACGGTGTTGCCACCTTTGCTGCCGGCGACGCCGATGAAAAGCGTAACTTCGGCGTGCAATATCGCGAGTGGAAACAGCAAGAGCTCAATAAACAGGTTGCGACCGAAGATGAATTCGTACATTTTGCCCGCTATTGCGTCGAAAATTTCGTACTGACCGGCAAACCGGCAATAATGCCGCAACAATTACCTTCTGCTCTCACTTCTGAACGCGCCGGAGTGTTTGTTTCGCTCAAAATGCACGGACAGTTGCGCGGTTGTATCGGCACCATTGCGCCAGTTTATGCGAATATTGCCGAAGAAATTGCACATAACGCTATTTCCGCCTGCTCACAAGACCCGCGCTTTATGCCGGTACGTCCTGACGAATTGGCAGATTTGGTATACAGCGTCGACGTATTGAAACCGGCCGAACCGATTACCTCTGCCGCCGAACTTGATGTAAAAAAATACGGCGTAATCGTTGAAAGCGGCGGCAAACGCGGGTTGTTGTTGCCGGATATCGAAGGCGTTGATACGGTTGAACAACAAATTGCCATCGCCCGACAAAAAGGCGGCATTACTCCGGGTGAAAAAGTGCAATTGCACCGCTTTGAAGTGATTCGCCATCACTGATGTTTGTTTCTACGCAACTTGTAAACAGAACTGCCGAGGTCATTTGCGGCAGTTCTTCTTTTATATTGTTATTACCATAGTAATATATCGATTTATGAACTTGACTATTTTTACGAATTAATCCATAATGGCGCAAATACATTCAGTTGTGTTCGAACATATTGTAATTAAGGAGTATAAAAAATGAAAGTGAATCAATCCGGCCGTTCAATGATTGAAATGCTCGGCGTGTTGGCTATTATCGGTGTTTTGTCTGTCGGCGGTATTGCCGGCTATTCCAAGGCTATGAGTAAATACCGTACCAATAAGGTTTTGGATCAGGTTGCCATGTTGGTTACCAACATCCGCACCATGTATGCACAGCAGCAAACGTACGGCAATCTGGATAATGCCTTAGCCATCGATATGGGAATGGTTCCGGAAGAGTTGATTGTTGCCGGTCTGGCTGATAATGCCGTAGGCAAGTTACGTAATATTTTCGGCGGACGTATCTTTATCGGTGCATCGTCAATGGACGGTTCCGGCGAAATCAACCAGGTTGATAAAAACGCATTCATTGTTTCTTTTTACGGCGTAACTCGCGATGCTTGTATTGCCATGGCAACCGCTGACTGGGGCGCCGGTTCTTCTTCCGGTTTGCTCGCAATGCACGTTTACAGTCAATCCAGAGGAACAACTACTGACCCTACTTCCATTGATGCCACTTTGGATGCCGTCAATAAATACACTCCGGGTAGCATTACGCAGATGAGCGCCATCGCCGTACCGGGGGATGAAACGGTTAAAGTTCCGCTGACGGTTGATCAGGCACGTTTGGCTTGCTATTGTCCGAATAAATCGCTCTGCGCCGTGAGCTGGAAATATTACTGATATCGTATAAAATACGAGCAAAACGAAAAGCGCCTGACAACAGGCGCTCTTTTTTACTTAAGCCTTTATTTATGGCCGCAACAAATCAGCGTTCCAATTTCTTATAGCGGATTCGGTGCGGATTGCAAGCATCCTCGCCCAAACGCAATTTCTTATTCTTCTCATAATCCTCAAAATTGCCCTCAAACCACTCCACATGGCCGTTATCTTCATAAGCCAAAATATGCGTCGCCAGGCGGTCCAAAAACCAACGGTCGTGCGAGGTCACCAAAACACACCCCGGATACGCGCTTATACCCTCTTCCAACGAACGCAGAGTATCAACATCCAAATCGTTGGTCGGCTCATCCAGCAAAATCACATTTGCACCTTTTCTGAGCATCTTAGCCAAATGTACGCGATTGCGCTCACCACCGGAAAGTTGCCCGACCTTTTTCTGTTGATCGGCACCTTTAAAGTTAAATTGTCCGACATACGCCCGCGAAGAAATTTCATTTTTACCCAGTTGCATCATATCCAAACCGTCGGAAATTTCCTCCCAAACGTTTTTATCCGGATTGAGTTCGTCACGCGATTGGTCAACATAGCCCAAATCCACGGTCTCGCCGATACGGATGGTGCCGGAATCCGGTTTTTCCTGCCCGGTAATCATCTTAAACAGCGTGGTTTTACCGGCGCCGTTCGGACCGATAATACCGACAATCGCTCCCTTCGGAATTTTGAACGACAAATCGTCAATCAGCACTCTGTCACCAAAACCTTTGGTCAGGTGCTCGGCTTCAATCACCAAATCGCCCAGTCTTTCGGTCATCGGAATATTGATGTGTGCGGTCGTAATTTTCTCACGACTTGCTTGCGACAAAAGCTCATCATAAGCATTGATACGCGCCTTAGACTTTGCTTGTCTTGCCTTCGGATTTTTATGAATCCACTCCAACTCTTGCGCCAAAGTGCGCTGACGAGCGGTTTCTTCACGCGCTTCCTGTTCCAAACGTTTTTGTTTTTGTTCCAACCACGAAGTATAGTTACCCTCGTACGGAATGCCCTGACCGCGGTCAAGTTCCAAAATCCAACCGGTAACATTATCCAAGAAATAGCGGTCGTGAGTTACCATCACCACCGTACCGTTGTAATCGCGCAAATGGTGTTCGAGCCATGCCACCGATTCGGCGTCCAAATGGTTGGTCGGTTCGTCCAACAGCAACATATCCGGTTTTTGCAACAACAACCGACACAACGCCACCCGACGTTTTTCGCCGCCGGAAAGTTTGGTTACATCGGCTTCCGCCGGCGGACAACGCAATGCATCCATGGCAATTTGCACCATGCGTTCAATATCCCAACCGTTAACCGCATCGATTTGTTCCTGCAATTCGGCTTGCTCGGCAATCAAATCATTCATTTCATCATCACTCATCGGCTCGGCAAATTTGGCGGAAACTTCTTCAAATCGCTGCAACAAACGCTGAGTTTCTCCCAAACCGTCCATCACATTTTCCATCACGTTTTTATTCGGGTCAAGCTGCGGTTCCTGTTCCAGATAACCGATTTTAACTCCTTCGGCAGCCCAGGCTTCACCGTTAAATTCCTTATCCACGCCGGCCATAATTTTCAAAAGCGTTGATTTACCGGCACCGTTAACGCCCAGCACGCCGATTTTGGCTCCCGGCAAAAAAGACAGGGTAATGTCTTTGAAAAGCTCTCTGCCCCCCGGAAGAACCTTGGTTAAATTTTGCATCACAAATATATATTGGTATGCCGCCATTTTTGACTCCTATTTACTGAATTGTTTGGAATAAGATTCGTACCGCGCATCTTTAAGCGGAACTTTTGGCGCATTTTGCATTGTTTTTTGCGTTTCTGCAACAGAATTTTTATACATGGCATCCATTTTTGTAAAAGCTTCGCGATCTTTGACATAGATTTTTGAGGCATCATACGGCTGCCGCGGTTTAATCAACGTACCGTCCGGAAGCTTCAATCTGCCGTCGGAATAGAGCACACTCTTAAAAATCGGCTGACTTTCAAATCGTCGCAAAATTTCGGCACATCCGGCAAATTGTGTTTCTTCCATTTCCATAAATGCCGAAGCCTTACCGTTGGCATATTGCCGCAAACCGTCTTCCTGCACGGCGGCATTAGGTGCCTTGCCTATAACAATGGCACGAGCCAATAATTCAAACTGATGATATTTAGAGGACTTACAAGCCAAACCCTGACCGGAAACAGCACCCAACGCATACATTTCCTCCTGATACGTTATCTGTTTGGCATTAACGGCAGATATGTTCAACAAACACAGCAAAGCCGCGCCGAAAAATATTTTTTCCATACAATTCTCTCCGCAAATAAGTATACTTGGTCTTATTTATAGGGTATAATCTTAAAATATGTCTTAATTTTTTGCGATTTTTCAAAAAATTGGTTGACAAGTGCGGATAAATAGCTTATTTTGCGCTCAAAACGTTTATATAAGGAATAAAAAAATGAAGTGCTATAGTTCTCTTAAATCTAAGAAAGTACGCGATTTGAACTGCAAAATTGTACGCCGTAAAGGTCGTGTATATGTTATCAATAAAAAGAACCCGAAGCTCAAGGCTCGTCAGGGTTAATTGATTATATAACAATCTCCTTTGTTATAAAAGCCTCTCCTCGCGGGGAGGTTTTTTTATAGCGAATCGGCAAATAAAAAAACATCCGGCTTTTTTGCGCGAGGGCACCGGATGTTTTTTAAAGTAAGTCAAAGAATTTTCATTGCCGTCGCTCAGGCAACAACTATCTCTTTCTGAATCGCGCGGACGGCAGGCATCAGCTTGCGGTCGGCGAAAATAATCGAATCACAGGCGGCGATAAACTCTGCCTTGAAGGATTCACGTTTCTCGACCTCACGGGCGAGATACTGTTTTTTGAGTTCAACTTTATTGTTAGAAGACAATAAGTCTCTCACGGCCTGCTGTAAACCATAGGCCTTCAACTCCTTTCTGTACTTAGAGCAGAAAGAATGGTCTAAAATTTGTTTTTCTTCCATAAATAAATTTTTTGATATATATATTTGGTTTGATAAAAATAATCTGAATAATAAAATTGACAAAAGACAATATAACAGTATCCATAACAAATTGCAAGCCCTTAATTTAAAAAAATTACAAATAGTGATTGACAATGCCGTTTTTTTATGTAATTTTCTGTTTTGAAAAGCCGATGCGCTCTTAGCTCAGCAGGATAGAGCAACAGCCTTCTAAGCTGTGGGTCGGGCGTTCGAATCGCCCAGAGCGCGCCATATACCCAAAAAGACCACCCTCGAGGTGGTCTTTTTGGGTATATGAAGTCGCTCTGGTGGGAAGAGAACGCCCTCGTTCGGGGCCGTGTCGGCCGCCCGCAGCGGGGGCGGACGGTGTAGGCCGTCGTGAGCGTAAGCGAAGGACAATCGCCCGGAGCACGCCGTTTAGGTATTTTTTTATAATCTCGCTCTGGTGAGAAGAGAACGCTCTCGTTCGGAGCCGTGTCGTCCGACCGCAGCGGGGGCGGACGGTGTAGGCTGTCGTGAGCGTAAGCGAAGGACTATCGCCCAGAGCGCTCTGCTTTTTTACCACCCTTGAGGTGGTTTTTTCTTTACAAACTTTTACAAATATCATACATTTCAACCATGAAACTATACAAACAAGACATTATCCGCCTCTTAAGCGACGAACAAAATCAAGAAGATTTGTTCCGAAAGGCTGATGCGGTTCGCAAACAATACGTCGGCGACGAAGTACACTTGCGCGGACTTATCGAATTCTCCAACATTTGCCGCAACAACTGTATGTATTGCGGGATTCGCCGCGACAATTCGCAACTTGCCCGCTATCGCATGAGCGAAGACGAACTGATTGAAACCGCACGCAAGGCGGCCGATATGGGCTTTAAGACCATCGTAATGCAATCGGGCGAAGATGTATGGTTTTCGCGCGACCGTATGTGTCGCATTGTCGAGGCCATCAAAAAATTTAATGTTGCCATCACGCTTTCGGTCGGCGAACGCGATTATGACGACTACAAAGCCTGGTTTGATGCCGGCGCCGACCGCTATTTGATGCGCATTGAAACCACCGACAAAGACTTATATCATCGGCTCGACCCGGGGATGAGCTGGCAACACCGCCACGATTGTCTGCTGGCTATAAAAGAAATCGGCTACGAACTCGGCTCGGGAATTATGGTCGGTTTGCCGGAGCAATCCGTGGAATCCATCGCCGAAGATTTGCTTTATCTTAAAAAAATCGGAGTTGATATGGCCGGTATCGGTCCGTTTATTCCGCACCCGCAAACTCCGCTCAAAGACGCCGCCGGCGGCACTCTCGATTTGGCTCGTCGCACTATGGCAATTATGCGCTTAATCATGCCGGATATCAACATTCCGGCCACCACCGCCATGGAGAGCCTGCACCCGATGGGGCGTATTTGGACTTTGCAAAGCGGCGCCAACGTGGTTATGCCGAATGTGACCGAAGGCGAATATCGCAAGCTTTACGAACTGTATCCGGGCAAAATCTGTGTGGACGACACCCCGCTCCACTGCAAAACCTGTATCGGTGCCAAAATCATGAGTATCGGTCGTACCATCGGCCAAGGTTACGGCGGACATGCCGGAAAATTGCCGCACCCGACAAAATAAAAGCTCAGCTTAATTCACATCGCCCAAAACAACGGTTTCTTTAATCTTTTCAAGGTGTTGTAAATACGGAATTATTGCTTTCGGATAAAAATCGGAAGTCGCCAGTTTATCGAGCTCTATCCATTTTATTTTCTGCTCGTCGCTGTCCGGCTCGCTGCCGTTGCCGAGCGTTGAAAAATCGGCAACTTCGCATTCAAACATCAGCTCGGACAAATGAAAGCAATCCAAATCATACGGCTGGTCATGATTCTTGGCAATATAGTCCCGCGCCAACACCAAACGCCGCGGCTTAACTTCCAGATTAAGTTCTTCTTTGCACTCGCGAATGATGGTTTCCTCCATGGTTTCGCCCCATTCCTGCCCTCCGCCCGGCAATTTGCAATAGCGCCCGCGCCCGTAATCGACACTCACCGTCAACAACTTATTGTCTTTTATGATGACGGCCTTGACCGAATGCTTAAAAAACTTTTCCATAACTTATTCCCTCAAACGACAATATGTTGCAGTATATCAGCCATCCGCCGCTTGTAAACACAAAAGTGAGCCGCTTGCCTTCAAAAATATTTGATTTTGGCGGCAAATCATGGCATAATCAGGTCAAAGGAGCGATTATGACGGATTTTGCAAACAATAAAATCAAACAACGCAAAGTGTATAAATACATTTTGAGCAACCTGTTTTATTTGGCGATTGCTTCCGCCGCCGGCGATGCGCGAGCACAAACCGCTACCGCTTCCGACAGCATTCCGCAAAATAAAAACAAAACCGGTTTGAGTGCCGGAGTTGATAATATTTCGGCCTTAACCGTCGAAAAAGATGCCACCGTTTTTTATAACAATCTTCAGCCGTATGTCGAGGCTCATGCCGAAAATTTCCACGGATACTATGCCGATTTTGCCGCATTGGTGGAAATTACCTTGCATAATGACGATCCGGTCACTTCGGTACTCAGCAAATTTACGGCCGAACTCGGCAAAAAATTAAATAACGGCGGCGAATTATTTGTAAAAGTCGGTCGTGAAGAAACTCAAGACGCCGATGTTTCCGAACATGCCATCGACTATATGGCCGAAAACGATATTGAAGATTTCGGCAACAGTGTTGAGCGTTTGGTTTTCGGTTTCAAAGATAAAAACGGCAATTACCTCGAAGCCGGTACCGTCTGGGATACCGGCACCGGCAAATACATCATCTGCCCCGACAAAGATACCGCCGATTTTTGGGGACGCGGCCACTTGTCAATCTTGAACAAAAGTAATGTCGGCATCTCCGTAGAAGCTGCTACCCGTCTAGGCGCACACCATCGCCTCGGTATCGCCGCTGCCACCCTTGAAACAGCCGGCGGATTTGGTCTCAAAACTCTGTTTGAGCGCGACTTTACCAACAACGAAAATAAAGAGCTGGTGCGGATTTATAAAAACCTGAAAAACGGCACCGCTGTCATCGGTGAATTGGTGCATGCCGGCGAAGGTCGCGGAGTTGATTTGCGTTTGGGACTGGGTAAAAAAGGTATGCAGATTTATGCGCAATACAACACGGAAAATAAAGCCCCTAGTGCCGGACTTTCATATACTTTCGGCCTCAAAAAAGACCTTCGTGGCAAAAAGTTGCGTTAACCGCATCCCCGTTATTTTGTTTTAATCGCCGGTTACGGACAAGCAATCGCCACAGATATTTTTATCAAGCAACTAAATACACTTCGGGCAATCTTTTACCGACCCCGTGCATTTTTTGAACAACTTGTTGCAACAATCGGCGCTCCACACCGGATATTCCTCCAGCTGATACTTACCGCAATAACCCTTTGCTCTGATAACAACACAATCGTTTTCGGTTGCATCCTTGCAGCATTTTTTTACCGGCGAATACGGATATGCCGCATATTCGCCCTCTCCGCAATAATGAGCGACGCCGCCTCCGCTCCGGCAACTATTTTCCGTTTCGTCCGTGCAACAATAATCAGTTGTAGTCGTCGTTGCCGAATGCGGATAGTCTTTCCAATCTCCCTTGCCGCAATCTTCGATTTTATCGCTGATAATAACGCAATCGCCTTTATCGGCTTCTTTACAACATTTTTTCGTCACCGCAAAACCGACGGGACACGGCCGGCAATTCGGATCAATGCAAGCCTCCGCCCGTGACACGTACAAAAATCCCGCACCAATAAGCAACACTGCCGTCAACAATCTTTTTTTCATCACAACCATCCTTCGCTAAATCAAGAACTACCGTTCCAAATCATTTTTCGTCGCATTCTTTGTAACTTACGGTGTAGTATCGGATTTATTTCTCGGCATATTACTTCTCCCTTATTGCAACACGTAAACAATATACCGCAATCGGCAAAAACTGTCAATACGCTAACTTTCGAGCAAATCTTTAAGCTCAGTCATCGCGCAAAAAATATGTTTAACTCCGTCAAAATCCCATATTATCAATTCTATTGTCATACCGACTGCTTTTGTTTGATTTTATTGAAACGGGTGTAATATATTCAGGCGCTCCATTTATATAACGGGGATAAACAGCTTTACGTTGCCGACAAAACCATCACATTCTTCGGTATTGCCAAACCCCATCCGGCAACTCACGTATATCTTATCTTTGATTTTATGCAGCGGTTGCAACTCTAGGTGCCCGTAAAACAAATTATTATTAATCTGCTTTTTGAATTTAATTTTTTCAAACTCCAAAATATACACCCGACGACGATGTTCATTAAATTCATCGGGCGTTATGTCGGCATAAAACGGAAACATCTTTTTTTCTATACCGGCCAAAAGTGCGACATATATCATCTGATTAAAGCACATCAACGCTTCAACCGCATTAAAATGTCCGGAACCCGGAGACAGATAGCACGATTCTTTTATGGAAAACTGCGCCGTTAAGTTTACAATGTCAGCCGTATTATAAACCTGTGCCTGTGTTATATAACGCGTGTTTTTCGCAATATAGGTAACCAAGGCTTTATTGATTATTTCTTCCGCTACGTTTTTTTCCATCAGTCAAATCCCTTTAAATTTATCTGAGCAACTCGACATCGCCGAATTTATCATGAGGAGAAAACGCATCACGATTATTCTTCGCGTTTCCGTCTTCATCGAGCCCGACGACAAACCCGTCTTCTTCGCCCTGTTTGATAATTGCCACGACATTTTTATTTTCGCTTATTTGTTTTTAGGCCGGTGAAATTCCAAAATCAGCATTGTAATGTCATCAGATTGCGGGGCTTTTTTCACAAAGTTTTTAATATTTTTATACTCATAAATCAAGGTATCATCCAACGACATTTCTTTTTGGTTTAACGTACTTTTCAGGCGCTCCTCGCCAAACATCCGAAAATCTTTATCTTGAGCTTCGGTCACACCGTCGGTATATAAAAACAGGCGATCCTTATCATGCAACACAAACGTTCTGCTTTTATATTTATAACCCGGTGCGGCACCTAATATCAAATTACTATTCATATCAATATATTCATAACCGCTCTTTGTTTTATGCAAAGGCGGACAGTGCCCGGCATTGATATATTGAACCTCACCGCTTTCCAAATCCAAAACCCCGACAAAAGCCGTCACAAACATTCCGGATTGGTTATCACAAAGCGTATCGTTGGCTTTGTTTATGGCCTCTTCTATCGGATAGCCGGCTTGCAACATATTTTTAATGGCGGTTTTGGCCGACATCATATACAAGGCGGCAGTGATTCCTTTTCCCGATACATCCGCCACCACAAAAGCCTGATGTTTATCATCAATCGAGAAGAAATCATAGAAGTCCCCGCCAACCTCTCGCGCCGGTGTCATAGAAGCCGCCAACTCAAAATGCTCACCGCGCGGAAAATCCGTAGGCAAAGTAGAGGTCTGAATACTCTTGGCAATAGCCAGTTCCGATTCAATTCTTTCTTTTTCTCTGGAGATTTGCGCCAACTTGGTCAGATGCGTCTTGATATCGGTTTTCATCTTATTAAATGCTTCCGCCAACTGCGCCAATTCGGAAGGTTTATCCAATTTAATGCTTTCATCCAAATCGCCCCGACTGATTTTCTGAGCAATTTGCGTTAATTTTGAAATCGGCTCGTTGATATTGCGTCGTAAAACCCAAAACAGAATCCCGACAATCAAAAGTGTACTGACCAGCAAAACACTCAGCAAAACGCTCAAATGGTGCACTGCCGTATGAAACAACTCAAACAACGGAACATTAACAATCAAAAACAGACCGTTTTTCAGTTGCTTAATATAAGGAACATATTTCACTCCCTTATATTTAAACACCTTTCCCTCTTTTAATGTCGCAGAATACCATTGCAACGTATCCAAAGATTTACCCATAATTGACGAGTTATCAATGTTCGGCTCGGTTGTTGCCATAATATAATCGCTGGCCTTGTCGGCAAACAACACAAAACTGTTAGCTGTCGGTCTGATTTCCGTAATAGATTTCAGAATCGTATCCAAATCCCAATCCACCGTTGCCATCCCGATTAAATTTTCTTTATCGTAGATGCCGGCACCGACAGTTGCCATCAAATTTCCGAGTTGGCTGCTTTTATACGGTTTTGTCCAAGAAATCTGTTGTCCGTTCCGCAAATCTGCCAAAATTTTACTGTACCAATCTTGTTCAAAATATTTAAAAGTGCCTTTTTCACACGAAGCCAGCAAATCAATCGTGCCGTCTGTTTCGCGAAAGGCATGAATGCACCCTTCTTTTTGATTTTCATATATTTTATAAGGCTTAAAATAAATACCGTTACCCATGGAATTCGGATAATTCCGCAAAATTTGTTTGGTTGAAAACTCGCCAATCTCGGCTTGTTTGCCGTTATGATAATAGATTTCGCCCATCAGCGCCAAATCCAGCGCATTTTTTTCCAACGCGGTAATCTCGGTATTAATCTGTCTTTCAAAGGTGGCAATGGAAGCGTTATTGGCCTCAATAATCAACTCTTTGTCGTTATAAAAAGCAATAACCGCGGCGCTGGTTACAATAATCCCCAAGGCGCACAACAAAGAAAAAGTTAAAACAATAATTTTTGAATTGATACTTTTCAGCATATTTTTCTTCTTTTAAACGGTATTGATTAAATCTCTAAATCTTCGCAATGTTAACAACGATTACGCTAATTGTCAATAAAGTTTATCTTATGCAAAGCCGCCGTATTATTTGCCGAACGCTTTGTTGATTATTCCTTCGCCGCGTTTTTCCGTTAATTTTACATCAGCAACTCGACATCGCCGAATTTATCATGAGGGGAAAATGTGTCGCGATTATTTTTCGCGTTGCCGTCTTCATCAAGCCCGACGACAAACCCGTCTTCTTCGCCCTTCCGGATAATTGCCGCGCCGATAATGTTGCCGTGCTTATCGTAGGCTAGGTTTTCCGAGCCGCACTTAAAGCCGAGCGTTCTGCCGTCATCCAAAACGATATGATTTCCGTCTTCCGTATATTCGCCCAACGTTTTGCCGCGGAAATTTTTAAGCGTGCCGCCGCTTATATAGGCAACATAATTTCGCACATCGCATACCATCTGCACCTTTTCGCCGACAAAACCGATAACTTTATCCCGCAAACCCCTGACGCTTTTATCCTTATCGACATACCCGATAACCCCGTATTCTTTATGATATACCGTGTAACTGCTGACATTGCCGTTTTCGTCGGTTTTCCGGACCGTTTGCTCGATTATTTCTCCGTCTGCGGAATCATATTCTTTAAACTCTTTTCCATCATAAACAAAACTTCGCTCATAAACTTTATCATAATCCGTATCAATATCCACACACGGACAGACGATTTCAACCCAGGCATCCTCCGGCTCCTGCTCTGACGAACTCACGATATCCGTCACACCGGCCGCCAACTTATTGCCGATTTTTTCTATTGCGCCGAGGCACCCGAGAAAGACCGCCAAAGCCAAAAATGCCGTCCACAGATACATGTATGTCGGTTGCTTGCTCCCCTTCGGCAATTCGACTCCGTCATTTCGCCCCAAAAAGAAAATCATCGAGCCGCATAATATGTGCGTAACCAAAGTGTATGCGCCGTAGATTGTCGTTTTCAATATGAGAAACATACTGTCGGAAACCAACGCCGAAGCAATCATAATTATAATATACAATGGGATGAATAACCAAAATAGGCGCAAGAAAAAGGATTTACCGTGTCTGGTCAAAGCATAAATCAAAACATACATCGGGAAAAACAGCAAAATCGTCAAAAGAAAAGCAAAAAATCCGGCAAGCGAAATACCTTTTGCGCTTATTTCGGAAACCGACAGCGCCGCCGCCGGCAACATCAATATCAGCAAAATAACCGCCGTCAGCGGATATGTTTTACAACTTACCGCAATATTTTTTAAGGCAAAACATTTGCCCTCATTTTGAGTGTTCATCACCGCTCCCCGTTCAATCCGGCAGCACCAACTCCGCGCCGCTTTGTAAGACATATTAAAAACAATAATTTAATAAAGCAAGCAGATTTTCGGATTGCCGCAACCGCAAAACAGCAAATTAATCGTAATAAAATCATTTGCGCCACGTTTAATATATGCTATAATATGAGTGTAAGGCCCAAGCAACGCCGCTCGGCAATAAAATCGGAAAGGAAAAAACAATGTGGTATGTGGAATTAAACGGCAAAATCATCCCGGAACCTTATCAATATTACAGCGATTGTCTTGATGAGTGCATCAGATTAAGTCACGAAATGTGCGCGGTTACGACCAGACCGGTATACATCGGCTGATAATGCGGTCGAAATATATCACCGTAAAAGCTGAGGACCGGATTGGCTACGCTGCCCTTGCGCTCATCGCCTTTAGCAATTGCGGTAATCTTGTGTGCCTTATCCGCCTCACTATCTTGCTAAAATTTACTTTATTCATTTTAAAACAGCAAATTTTAGCTTCGGTCACTCGGTTGCGATTTGTTCGTTGCGCGTTGCTTACGCCAGCTGTCTCACAAGCAACCTTCGCCTGTCGTTAAAAATATCTCCGCCGGAGATATTTTTTACCTCCAGCAGCTTTCCGCTGGTCCGAACCGGCACAACACCAATACACCAAACCCCGCCAATGTGGCGGGGGACTGGACTGGATTGCCTACGGCGCCCCTGCACTCATCGCCTGACGGCGACCGCGATACTTCCGTCTCGCTTTCGCTGGTGGTCGGACCAGCTTTCCGCTGGTCCGAACCGACACAACACCAATATACCAAACCCCGCCAATGTGGCGGGGTTTGGTGTATTGGTCGGAGTGACTGGATTCGGACCAGCGACTTCTACGTCCCGAACGTAGCGCTCTACCAGGCTGAGCTACACTCCGATAACTCACTCTCTTTTAATACATTTTTTTCATAATGCAACAAAAATTTTTCTTTTTTTGTAAAAAAAACAAAATCCTTCTATTTTTTATCGCAATATCAACATATTAATCGTTTAATAATTTATTCTGCCGAATAGTCGACTTTTCGCAGAACTTTCGCCGTCGTTATCGTTTGCCGCGGCTTCTTCTGTTTTTTGTGTTCCCTCATAACCTGCACGCAATTCCTGAAAAGCTGCTTTCTGCGTATCATCCAACACCGCCTCAAACGACATCAAAGTATTGATTTCCAAAGCTCTGGAACGACGACGCAATGCGGCAATCTCCTGCATAATATTTTTTTGCTCTTCCATGCTGTTTTGGCTGATTTTTTTAATTTCCTCCAGCTGTTGCTTACTTAAATTCAGATTCTGCACATAATAGCTGATATCCGGATCACTGACTTCAACATCCACTACCTCGGCAACATTATCTTCTGCCGCTTTATCCTCTGTTTCGGCCAACAAAGAAATAGGCTTGGCCAACTGCTCCGTTTCGACAACTTTTTCATCTGCGGCGGCATTTCCGAAAACTTGCGCCGACGCTTCGGTCAACAGCCCTAATGACAAACCGGCAACACACAATAAAAACTTTGCATACATATTCATTCTCCGCAACGCTGTTAATCTTGTTTCAATAGTATCCGCTTTCGGCAATTTTGCAAGTTTTTTATGGTATAAATTAGCGTTCATACACAACTTTAATCGGTTTTTATTGCATATTCGCCGCGGTCTGCTATATTCAAGCCGATAGGAGATAAAATGAGAATATTGTATTGCGGAGATATAGTGGCACGTTCCGGCCGCGAGGTTGTTGCGGAAAATATGGCCAGACTCAAAACAGATTATAAAGCCGATGTAATTATGCTTAACGTTGAAAATGCCGCCCACGGTTTCGGAGTTACTCCCGGCATTTGCCGCGACTTTTTGGCGCGCGGTGCCGATGTTTTGGTTACCGGCAATCATTTTTTGAATCAGCGCGATATTATTCCGTTTTTGGATGAATGCAAAGTTATCGTGCGTCCGGCCAATATTCCGGCAGAAAATCCGGGGCGCGGACATATAGTATTTGAGCTTGCCGACGGCCGCCGAATTTTGGTTATTCAGCTACTCGGACGGTTATTTATGGAAGCGGTTGATTGTCCGGTGCAAGCTGTTGACAACATTCTGCGCAATTACACGCTCGGCCGCAATATTGACGCGATATTCGTCGATGTGCATGCCGAAGCCTCATCGGAAAAACTTTCGCTCGGCTATTACCTCGACGGCAAAGTTTCTTGCGTTGCCGGCACTCATACTCACGTACCGACTGCCGATGCTCGCGTTTTGCCGCAAGGCACGGCCTATATTACCGATGTGGGAATGTGCGGAAACTATAACTCCATTCTCGGCTTTGATATAGCGGCACCGATTAACCGGTTGCGCCGCCGTTATACCGATGACCGTTTGACACCGGCCGCGGGCAAAGGAACGATATACGCCGTTCTGGTTGAAACCGATGACACAACCGGATTAGCCAAATCAATCGAACAAATCAAAATATAAAGGAGCCCGTTTCAAAGGCTCCTTTATAAGTTTCTATAACTTCAAATCAGAAAAACTTCATCACGAATACGCAATTGCTGCTCGGACAATTACAAGCCAATGATGCCGTTCCCGGGTCCATCGGCAAATCAACATCCGAACCGCCGGAACAGGCAACGGCATAAGCTATGTCGCTGTCATTGCCAGTATTGTTAGGAGAACCCGTACATCCGATGTACAGAGCTTGTTCAATAGTCTCAACTTTAGATTCCTGACCTACACCGAGACCGATAAGCGACGAATTACGTACGTTGCCCCATGCACTCGAACCGAGCGCAACACACGCATCATCCGTCAAGCCGGAAAATTCTATTACATAAGCTTGCGAATCAGTGCTGTTGTTTTCAATCGGAGACGGTTTAACCGTAATGCCGCCATCATAAGGATTGGTATCGGTCACCGGAGCGCCCAATTTCAATGCCGCCGCATTCGATAAACCGGCATAAGAATCTTTGCCGGCACCGTATGCCGAGATTTTGGAAGCAATAGCCCCTACCTGCTCCAACGATGCATTAATTTTATATTGGCTCATCATTTTGCTGTAACCGGCCAAACCGCCGACAGATAGAACACCGATGATGGCCAACACACCAAGCATTTCAATCATTGAACGTCCGGTTTCATTGATTTTCATAACCTTACTCCGCGCCATTTTATTTTTTCTCATCCGGATCGCGCAAGACATAACCGCGCCCCCAAACGGTTTCAATATAATTTTTGCCGCCGGAAGCTTTTTCGAGTTTTTTGCGCAGTTTACAAATAAACACGTCAATAATTTTGAGTTCCGGCTCGTCAATACCGCCATACAAATGGTTGAGGAATTGGTCCTTATTCAAAGTGGCGCCCTTGCGCAGGGAAAGCAGTTCCATAATGCCGTATTCTTTACCGGTAAGATGCA
Organism: Pseudomonadota bacterium; assembly: GCA_918234285.1. Lineage (GTDB taxonomy): Bacteria > Pseudomonadota > Alphaproteobacteria > RF32 > CAG-239 > RUG410. The sequence goes on from CAKJXZ020000003.1 coordinate 83,518, forward strand.
ACGTTTTGCCCTTAACGGTAACGGTTTGCGTATCCAAATCGATTTCAACGTCGCCGGTGCGGATAATGGAGTTGGAGTGGCCTTTGGAACGACGAACAACTGCCTGAATACGTGCCAAGAGTTCGGCCTTATCAAACGGTTTGGTTAAATAGTCATCGGCACCATAACCCAAGCCCTTAACTTTTTTATCCGGCTCGGATAATCCGGAAAGAATGAGAACCGGAGTATTAACTTTGGCATTACGCAGATTTTTCAAAACTTCATAACCGTTCATATCCGGCAGCATCAAATCCAAAATGATAATATCATAATCATAAAGTTTAGCGATATCCAGCCCGTCTTCGCCCAAATCGGTAGAGTCAACCACCATACCTTCTTTTTTGAGCATCATTTCAATACTTTGCGATACCGCATAATCATCTTCGACCAAAAGAACTCTCATATTTTCCGCCTTTCCCAAAAAGTTAACCACGATAAGTCGAGTTTAATCAAATCAATGCAAATGAAAAGTATTTGTTAATAATTATTAACAAGAATATCAAAAAAAATTTGACATCGGTAAATTTAGCGATTAAAACACCTCGGTGGGCGAAAAAACGCTTGATTTTTCATAAGATATGCGCTAGAAATAACAACTGTTGACAGCGGTCCCATCGTCTAGTGGTTAGGACGCGGCCCTCTCAAGGCTGCAACACGAGTTCAAATCTCGTTGGGATCACCAATAAAAAAACTCTCTCTTGCGGGGAGTTTTTTTTATTGACCCGAATTTCCGTGCGAGATTTGAACGAGGTACGCGGCCTCCTGAAAAGATACCTTAATGTATGTTTTCAGGAGGAGACGCAATGAAACTTAATTGAGCAAGAGAAGCGACAGCAACCGTGGCGAAATTTTGTTGGAATTGGGAGGAAAATCTAAATTAACAATCGAGTGCCCGAAGCGAAGTTAACGATTGGCAAGCGACAGCGTCGACAGAGTTCACAAAGCAATACACCATTAAAAAACTTGACAAAGCAAACCGATATTTTATAATCGGCGCAAATTTGCATTATTTATTTGTTACAATTATGACACAGTTTGAAGAATTATTACTCAAAACCGGCAATCCGGATTTGATTTGTGCTTTTATCCGTGAGCACAGGGAAAACTTAAGTAAAGACTTCGCTCAAAACTTTGAGTTTTACTGCGAACAAACGAAACGTAAACTGGCCGATGTATGCTTTGATACGGATATTCAGGATATGAAAATCAAGGAATTTCTGGATATCTACGGCTGGGATATGTCACCATCCACCAAATCGCGCGTTTGCAACTGGTTACCCTATGCCAATATTAAAACCGTGCGGGATTTGTTGCAGTACAGCTATATAGAGCTTGCCCGCATATATGGCCTGGGTTCAAGATCCGTAATACTGCTGGAAAAGGCTATTGAAAAAGCAGGTTATCAACTTAGGGATTAACGCAAAAAAGGCTTGTCACTTTTGACAAGCCTTTTTTGTGCGAGCAAAATCGCTTAGAAATCGTATCTCACACCGAGCATAATCTCGTGAGAACGCGGCTTGTATTCAAGCTTTTCATACGCAATATTCGGAATGCGATATTCTTTATCGAAATCACCGTAGGTAATATAACGATAACCTAAGTCAATACTGGCATGAGTACTAATTCTGTAACCGACACCGGCGCCGAGTTGCATGGCCAGACCGTCATCTTTAATACTGCCGCCGCGGCCTTCAAATTCGGCACATCCCCAACCTAAGCCGACACCGACATAAGGCACAAACGGACTTTTTAAATCAAAGTCGTAATAAACATTGAACAATGCGCCCTGAGTTTTGATTTTTACATCATCTTTTTTGGCATCGGTATTTTTGGTATATTCCAGTTCAAGCCGGAAATCGCCGTTCATAACCTTATAAATATGGCCGACAGCCAAAGAGCCGCCCCATACTTCATCATTAAAATCTTGCTTGCCTTCGGCAACTCCCGTCATTTTTATCTCGTTACGGGAAAAGCCGTATTTTGCTTTTGCCGCCACATAAGGATTAAATTGAAAAGCTGAGGCATTTGCAGCCGCCAAGCATACTATACCCGCCAGTAATAAGATTTTTTTCATAGCTGTCATCCTTTATTCGTTAAAACACGAAAGATAAATCTTTCAGCTACATTAGATATTTATTTCTTGTTGATGTCAAATCAAAAAATTTTACAAAATATAACAAACTCCGCCCGCATTCACAGATGATTGACAACTGTCGTTTCGATTGCTATAAATGCATTCAACAGAGGTATATATAAAAATGGCTGCTGCAATTAAATTTTGTTTGCCGACAGGAGAATGGTGGTTTTTGAGTCCGTATGCCGCCTTTCCGATAAAAATGGAAGTTGACGGAAATTTTTATACTTTTCCGACAGTTGAACATTATTATCAGGCAATGAAATTTTATGCCGCCGACAAGCGCTTTGCAAAAATTATCGCCCTCAAAAACCCCGACGAGGCCAGATTACTCACCAAAACACCGAAATATCAAGTCAATCGCCGGCTCGATTTTGCAGAAAATAAATTTGCGATTATGGAAGCGGGACTGCGTGCCAAATTTACGCAAAACCCCGATGCCGCCGAAATGTTGAAAAATACCGGTACCGCCGTCCTGATGAAGTCTTGCCCCGTATGTTATAAATGCGGTTTCGGTATCGGTTGCGGCCATAATCGCATGGGAAAAATTTTAATGCAAATCCGCCAAGAAATTTCCGAATAAAAAAGCAACTCGCCGAACACCATGCGAGTTGCTTTTCCACATCAAAAAATTACTTTTTCGAGGATGATTTTCTGGCCGTAGGTTTCTTAGCCGCCACGGCATTTTTAGCCTCTGTTTTTTTAGCCGCCACAGCATTTCTTGCTTCTATTTTTTTGGTTGCCGCAGCACTTCTGGTTGCAGTCTTTCTAGCCATTGCCGCCTCTTTTTTAGCCGCGACTTTTGCTGCTTTTTTCTCCGCCACTGCCGCTCTTTTAGCTGCTTGTTTCTCTGCTTCCGTCGCTTTTTTAGCCGCTTCCTCCTTTGCTGCCGCCGCTTTCTTAGCCGCTTCCGCCTCTGCAACTTTTTCTGCCGCTGCTGTTCTTTGAGCTACAGTTCTATTTATTTCTGCCGATAAAGAATTATCTTCCATTTTATTCGAATTAATAGTAATTTGCGCATTTGCCAAACCGATAGTCATAAACACTGCGCCAAAAATGATTATCAAGCCCTTCATCTGTGCCTCCGTTACAAATTTTCAATAATGATGTTTTATCACAATAAATTTTAATTGTCTAATTAAAAGTTTCGGCAATAATCAACATTTTTCGAATAATCCGTGTGCAGGTTGATAATTTATTTGTTTTTATTGAATCGCCGGCAAATCGGAGTATGATATGCAAAACAACAGTGAAAGGGAAACAAATGTCTCGAACGGTTTTATTGATGGTGGCATTAATGCTGCTGTTTATGTATGTCGGCAATCTCCTCGGCGGAGAAGAAGGTATGAAATCAGCGTTTTTGGCGGCTTGTGCCATGAACTTTGTCAGCTATTTTTTCAGCGACAAACTGGTCTTAAAACAATATAGCGCTAAAGAAGCCACGGCACAGACAGCTCCGGAACTGTATCAGATTGTGCAGCGGCTTTCCGCCAAAGCCGGTTTACCGATGCCGAAAGTATACGTTATTCCGGAACAGGTGCCGAATGCTTTTGCTACCGGCCGTAGCCCGAGCCATGCCGCAGTTGCCGCCACTCAAGGCTTACTTAATTTAATGACGCCGGAAGAAATCGAGGGAGTTTTGGCCCACGAAATGAGCCATGTCAAACATCGTGATATTCTTATCGGCACCATTGCCGCAACTTTTGCCGGCGCCGTCGCCATGCTGGCCAATATGACCCGATCAAGCTCAGGCAAGCAAAGTTCTTCCGGCAGTCGTCCCGGGATTTTGGCGGCGATATTGATGCCGATTGCCGCCACCATTATACGTATGACTATTTCACGCACCAGAGAATATAAAGCTGATGAAGGCGCCGCTTATCTGACCGGTCATCCCGAATGGCTGATGAGCGCACTTTCCAAACTCGAAGGATATTCACAAAATTATCAAATGCAGAATGCTACTTCGCAAACCGCACACATGTTCATTGTCAATCCGTTTAACGGCCTGAGCAGCATATCACGGTTGTTTGCTACTCACCCGAGCACTAAAGACAGGCTGACCGCATTGGATAATATCCGCAAAAAAATGCACTAATCGAGTTTATATAAAACGAAAACCCCGGCATCTGTTCAATGCAGGGGTTTTTGCTTATTTGCGCCGTTTTATACCGTTGATTGCATATACAACAGCACAGGCCATCGGCACTAAATAAAACCAATAGGTACCGATTTGCGTAATTCCGCCGCGAACTTGGGCCGAGAGGGTCAAGATCATCAAACCGATAATAATGAACAGAGTGGCAAACCAATACATCGAGGCATTATTCAGTTTTCGACGCTCTTCTTGGCGATAGGTTTTTTCGGCGGCAGAAAGCCTCATCTCACCATCATTCTGACGCCACCACGGATTCTTCTTTTTCCAGCTCAAATCGTAATAGAGCATTACTAACGTGGCAACGATTGCCGTCAAAATAAACGGCATGCAAATAATTCTGATTTCCTCCATAATGATTGATTTATTTACATAATTATTCAGATTGTAAAACCAATGTAACATATTCAATGATTATTGCAAGGAATATTTTGTGATTGCCGCGGTGTACCCCCGCAACAAGAAAAAAGTCGATTAAAGAGCTTAATACGAAGAACGCCGTCTTGCGCGGTGTTCTGCAAAAGGAAAAAACTCGAATAGCGTGTATAAATACGCAGAAAGTCCTTTGACGCGGTGTACTTCACAACAAAAAAGTCCAGTTTCACAAAAAAACTCTTCTAATGAGGTTAATAGAAGTATACCGACTGCCGCGGTGTACAAAGTAGTACATAAGGCAATCGGTATACGATTAGTAACTCACTAGAAGAGTTTTCCTAATTAAAGATTTGCGGCATCAACCTTAACGCCCACACCCATAGTCGAACTGATTGAAATTTTCTTCAAATAAGTTCCTTTCAGGCTGGACGGTTTAGCCTTTAAAATCGTTTCAATGAACAATTTGGCATTGTCATAGATTTGATCACTGCTGAAGGAAGCCTTAGCCACACCGGCGTGAACAATACCGTTCTTTTCAACACGATATTGAACTTCACCGGCCTTGGCATTTTTAACAGCGGTAGCAACATCGGTAGTAACCGTACCGAGTTTCGGGTTCGGCATCAAGCCCTTCGGACCCAACACGCGAGCAACACGACCGGCCATACCCATCATATCCGGAGTTGCAATACATCTGTCAAAGTCAACCTTGCCGGCCAAGATTGAATCCACCAGGTTCTCGGCACCGATAATATCAGCACCGGCAGCCTTAGCTTCATCAGCCTTTTCGCCTTGTGCAAACACAGCCACGCGAACGGTTTTGCCATTGCCGTGCGGCAACTGGCAAACACCGCGAATCATTTGATCGGCGTGTTTCGGATCAACACCTAAGTTAATTGCCAAATCGATGGTCTCATCGAATTTTGCAGTTGCATTTTCTTTTACGATATTGATAGCGTCTTTCAAGCTGTAAGCCTGGTTCTTATCAATATTTTTATATGCATTTACTAATCTCTTTCCGCTCATCGACTTACTCCGTTACTTCAATACCCATGGAAACAGCCTGACCTTTAACCATATTCATGGCGGATTCAACTGTTGAGCAGTTCAAATCCGGCATTTTGGTGGTGGCAATTTCTTTAACTTGCGCTAAAGTGATTTTGCCGGCAGACTTTTTGCCCGGTTCTTTAGATGCAGATTGAACACCGGCGGCTTTCTTAATCAAATAAGAAACCGGCGGCAACTTGGTGATGAACGTAAAGCTCTTATCATCGTAAGCGGTAATGATTACCGGCACCGGAACACCCGGCTCGATTTTTTGCGTTTGTGCATTAAATGCTTTACAAAATTCCATAATGTTTAAGCCTTTTTGGCCCAAAGCAGGACCTACCGGCGGAGACGGATTCGCCTTACCCGCAGGTATTTGCAGCTTAATCAGACCTAAAATTTTCTTTTTAGATTTAGCCATTTTATACCTCTCTTAGGTTTGTGGTAAAGACAATGGCTTGTCCCCCACAATATTATTAACACAAAACACCTCAAAAGACGATTCTCTCTCAAGATGCCTGCTCTGTATAACACATAAAGCGAAAATTGCAAGCATTTTTTTACTCATCGGCGCAAAAAAAAACGCCCGACCGAGCAAAATTTAAGTTGTCTCGTTTTATTGTTAACTTTTATCGACGAAAACAAATTTTTTACTTGATTTTAGACAAAACAGATGTTATATTGAATTTAACAGATGATTTTTTAGGAGAATTAATATGAAAAATATGGAGATAATTCACACCAATCCGGAAAACGGAAATCCGGTTGTTGATGTGCATGAATATCGCGATGTTTTGGCGCACGAGCAAACCCTGAACCATAAAGAAGTTTTTGAATATTTTGCTTCCGTTACCGCCAATCCGCATAAAGTTGATGAAATGCTGGATAATCTGTTTCATCAGCCGGCAATGGAACAGGCCTATCGCCTCAGCCGCATTGATCCTGACTATGTAGAAGACTTTATTGCCGGAGTTAAGAAATTCCCGGAAATCGATAAAAGAAATCTGATTAATGAATTTTATGCCTCTTATGCCAGAGCAGCCAGCGCCGAAGAAGGATTTGTCGACGGTTTATCTTCAATCTCCGGCAATGAATGGCAGAGTTTAAGCGAAAACCTGGCAAAGCGTCCGAACCTTAAGCACCTTTCTCTCAGAATGATGGAGCCGGCAGAAAATATCCTTCCGCCGGATGTTAAACCGATAGAAAAAGAAGGCTTCGGCAAAAAGATTATGCGTTGGTTTGAAAAGAAAAAAGTCGACACCAAAGGCATGAAAAATATTGCGGCAGGCATCGCAGCTGCGGTTGTATTAACTCCGGCCGCAATGAAGTTGATGAAATTAACCGCCAAAGAAGATTTTGCTAAAATCGCCAAGAACGAACAAAAATCCGCTCAACAGAATAATCAGGATATGAGCAAGGTTTATGATATGAACAAAAATGTTCGCTCTTAATTAACAATACTTATAATTCAAGCCCCTTGTAACAACAAGGGGCTTTTTTTATGCTTTGCGGCACACTTATTTAATATAAGGCAAAGCGTTAACCAAATCTTCTTCGGTATTAATATCGGCCGGAGCTTCCTGCACCAGTTTGATATTATCCACCAACATGGCGCGCACTTCCATCCCGTTTTCGAGCGCCCGCAGCTGTTCCAAAGCTTCACGTTTTTCGAGCACCCCGGTCGGCAACGACACCATTTTCTGCAGCGATGCCGCTTTGAAAACATAAATACCGATGTGATAATACAAATCCTGATTCGGGCATTTTTCCGGATTACGCGTATATGGTGCGGTTGCACGCGTAAAATACAAACAACGTGCCTCTTTTTCGCCTTCTTTTAACCCCATAATGATTTTTACCACATTCGGATTATTTTTATCTTCCTCAGTTTTAATCAGCATACCGCAAGTGGCAATATCGCAACCGGTACGCTCCACCATTTCGACAAGCGGCAACGTAACTTTCGGATCGACATTGATGTTATCGCCCTGAAAATCCACCACTATATCATATTTTGTACCGTCCGGATCCAAAATTTTGAGCGCGGCGGCAATTCTGTCAGTACCGCTCGGCAGATTCGGGTCGGTTAAAATCGCGGTTGCGCCAAACTTTTTGCACTCATCGACAATCGCCTGGTCTCCGGCGGCGATGGCAACATCGGTATCAAGCGCATTTTTAACATTTTCATACACACGTTGCACCATGGTCTTACCGTTAATCACCCGCAACGGCTTATTCGGAAGTCTGGTGGCGGCCAATCTGACCGGCATTAAAGTAATTACTCTGCTCATTTTTTCGTCCTTTGTTAAAGTTGACCGTATTTAATATCTTTGGCTTGCGCCGTAAATTCTGCCTTTATTTTGGCGATAATCTCCGCTTTTTGAGCCGGATCATATTTGCCGGTAGTGCGGTTCCACACCGTATCCGGCCACTCCGGATCGCCCTTTTGGCGACACACGATATGCACATGCAGTTGCGGCGTCATATTACCAATCATTGCCACATTATCCTGGTCACAAGGAAAAAGCTTAAACATTACGCTCTCCGCCAAGGCAATTTCCCGCATCAGCTGAAACCTTTCATCCATGCTCAGATTCGTCATGTTTTTGGTATTTTCTTTTTTCGGCACCAAAAAAATCCACGGATAATGCTTATTATCCTCAAACAGAACGCGACACAATTTCAAATCCGTAATATAGTCTTTGGCCGCAAGTCCCGCCACAAGTTGAAAAGCCATTTACAGTCCTCCCACACTTTTGATTTGTATAATCTGTTGTACATCAATATTTTGCTCGGTGCAAAGACTTTTCACGGTTTTTCCGTTGGAAATTTCTTCCGCCGTCACTCCGGTTTCGACACACAAAATCGGGGCAATTCCCGCATTGACGGCGCCCTTAATATCGGTACGCACCGTATCCCCTATCATACAGGTTCGTTTTTTATTGACGGCAATTCCGTTTTCTTTCAGCAAAGCAAACGTATAATCATAAATATTGGCGTGCGGCTTGCCGTATTCCACTACCTCGGCGCCGCGTTCTCTGAACATTTCGGCAATGGTACCGTTGCGCACCACAAACACCGCCTCTTTTTCCGGCACCAACGGATGCCCTTCTTTGGCAGTAAAATCCGGATTGGCATTTAAGACAGGCAAACCCAAACTGACCGCTTTCTCCACACGTGCGACAAACGGCTCGGCCGTGGTGGTATCCCATACTCTGCGCCCGTCGCTCTCGTTATTTTTTACCGGCCAATACATATCTTTATATTGCGGATACGCTGCCACATCTTCCTCATATAAAAACGGCACACCGCAATATATAAAGTCGGCTTCTTCCATTGTGGCAACTTCTTGATACGGCGTATCGGCAAAAGCTTTACCGTGCGGTTTACCGATTACATAATATTTGCGCGGATGCAAACATTTTGCAAAAACAATATCGGTTCTTATCAAATGCTGCCGCAACACATCGCCCGACGACAGCATATAATTATAATCCCGCCCTTGTATCATTCCGCGCTTGCCGTAACTGCCGATTAAATCTTCTGCCATTTGCGTCGAATTTGAAATCACAACCACCGTTTTGCCCTGCGCAACCAACGCTCGCATCGTTTCCAAACTGCCGGCATAAAACTTGTTTCCTTCCCAAAAAACACCGTAGGCATCAAACAAGAACAAATCAAAACCGGCGGATATTTCGGCCAAATTATTATAAATCATCTTTTGCTCCCGCCTTGTACAAAATCGCCACCCGTGCCTTATGCGGAATTTTCCGATTTTGAAATTGCCGATTCGCCGCAACAAAATCCTTCCATGCGGCACGGCTCGATTTACGCTTTGCCGTCAACTCCGGCACAACCCAAATTTTATCGTATGCCTTAAAAATTTCTTTCCCGCCGAGAGTAAGCCCTGCAAACGGCAGTTTCTGTATGTGCTTGAGGGCATTAAGCAATCTTTCGGCGCGCGGAATATATTCACGCCGACACAAGCGTGCCAAAATCCTGAACTTGATTTCGTCGTGCCAGTTTAAAAAATCCGTATATTTAAAGCAATACACAGCATCGTCGATTGATTGCACCTGACCGGCAAAAACTTCATCGGCTTGCTTTTCGATATAATCTTCCGCACTTTGTAACCTCTTTGCCGTTTGCGCCAAACATTCGGCCGAAATCTGTGTTGCTGCTTCCAATTGCGGCAAAAAAGCCCGGATCGAATTACGCAGATAACGCTTATCAAAATTGGATTCGTCCTGCACCCATTCAACCCCTTTTTGCCGCAGATAGGCCCGCATTACTTCCGGCTTAACCTGCAAAAGCGGCCGCAAAATCGACACTCCGTTGCGGTTGCTGATTTCGCGCATACAACACAGACCTTCGAGCCCGCTGCCGCGTTGCAAACGCATTAAAAACGTTTCGGCCTGGTCTTGCAAATGATGCGCCGTCAGCAAAAACTCAACCTTGTTTTGCCGACACCATTCGGTCAGCAACTTATAGCGAGCAGTCCGCGCCGCCTCTTCTATTCCCGTAGTCGGTTTGGTTCCTTGCCAATACAAAATATGATGTTCGATTCCGTATTGTTGCATAATTTTTGCCACATATCGCGCCTCCTCTTCCGAACTCGGGCGCAACCCGTGACTGACTGTCAGCGCAATTATTTCATAACCGAAAACCGCTAATTGCTCTTTAGCCATTAAAACAAGCGCCAGAGAATCGGCGCCGCCCGATACGGCTACGGCGATTCTCTGGGCCTTAATTTTATATTTTGCGAAAAATTCCTGCAATTATTTATATCCGTGCAGAACCTCTTTACAGTTGAGTTTAATTTTCTCAACATTTACCTTGCTCTTCAGCTCGGCATTTGCCTTCGGATATTCTTCATCAAAGTTCATCAAAACCAGACAAGCACGATGACTATCGTCCAGCAATACAAAAGTCGTACCTAAACGGTACAGACTGTCTGCACCTTTGTTACCGTTCTTATAGTTATCGTAACCGTCTTTGAAGGCAACCTTAGCCTTGCTGTAATTACCGCGCTTCAAATAAACTTCGCCGAGCCAATACTGCGCATTGCTGGCCAAAGCATGGTTTGGAAAACGCTCCAAAATATCTTCATAAGCAATTTCTGCCTCGTCATACAAACCGGCATTATATGCTTTCATGGCATTATTATAAATGGTTTGCGCATCGTCGGCAGGCGCTTTCGGTGCCGGTGCCGGAGCAGGTTTCGGCGCGGCTGCTTTTGGAGCCGGTGCCGGAGCAGGTTTCGGTGCGGCTGCTTTCGGAGCCGGTTTTTCCAACGGAGCTAAATCCTTACCTTTGATTTTGTCGCCGGCAACGGACTCGGCCGCATCTTTAGCCACCGGTGCGTTATAAACCGTCGGGAACCTCGGAACCGGTGCGCTTAAACTATCCGGAATCGGGCGACCTTCCAAAATTTTCAGGCGAATTTCCATATCGCGATTATATTTTTCGATTTTATCGTTATTCTCTTTGAGTTTATGATCCAACTCGTCCAAACGTCCGTTCAGTTTGCGAATCGCTTCATCATATTCACCGATTTTTCCCTGAACATCACCGTTTGCCGAAGCCTTTCTTTCGTTCTCGCGATATAATTGACGTTGTAAAATCGTCACGTCTTCGCGTAAATTGGCAACTTCACGAGCCAAGTCAGCAGCGGAAGCAACATCAGCCAACATTACCCCGCACAAAGAAATCATACATAATTTAATAAGTTTCATTTTCTACCTCGTTATTTGTTTTGCTATATGTTTTATAACGATTTTTTTCCGATATGACAAGTGTTTGCATAAATATACACAGTTTCATACTTCCGACAAAAGTCATTTAACAACCGTATAAAACAAAATAAGACCTAGCAATCTGCATATTAAAACGCAGACCAACAAGAAAAATAACGGAGCAATCAACGCCCCAAAAAACACATTACCTTTAAACCGAGAATCACCGTCATCCGAATCGCCATCAGAACTGTTATCAGGAGTCTGACGCCCCTTTCCATATCTCCGCTTACTGTCTTCATAAACACGAATTGCGTTGTCGCCGGAAAAATGATAACTGCACTTGATGCAAACAGCGGCATCCGGCGGTAAATTCGCCTTGCATTTATCGCATACTTTATAAAATCGTTCGCCATTGTCATAAATTTTGCGACCGCATCTGGAGCATACTCGATACAGCAACAACCAGTATGTTGCAACTTCGCGCTGACAATGGAAACAATAGTATCTTTTTTTCATGTGTTCCCTTTGGGTTGATTATTACAGACCGTAGAAAAAAACAAAAAAGACGCAACCGAATTAGTTGCGCCTTTTAATGGATCTACCTTAAGTGTCGTATTATTCAGCAGAGCTGACAACTGTAACGGCACGACGGTTTTGAGCCCAAGCTGCTTCGTTGCTGCCGAATACAGCCGGTCTTTCTTTACCGTAAGAAATCGTAGAGATTCTGTTTTCAGCAACACCTTGAGATACCAAGTAAGCTTTTACAGCGTTAGCACGGCGTTCACCCAATGCCAAGTTGTATTCGCGAGTACCTCTTTCATCGCAGTAACCTTGAACGATTACATTTACATCGTCATGGCTCTTCAACCAAGCTGCCTGAGTATCCAAAGCTGCGCGAGCTTCAGCTGACAAAGCAGAGCTGTCTGTGTCAAAGAATACGGTATCCGTTGTGTTTTCAGCGAAAGAACGAGCGAGTCTGGATTCGCAGTCAGCACCGCTGAACAGACCACCGTCCGCACCAAATACAGAACAACCCGATAAAGCTACAAGAGCTACGAACAAACTTAAAAGTTTTTTCATTTTATTTTCTCCATATGGTTTTTTTAATATTTAATCGTATTGCTACGACCGTTTATTTAATTGTATAACAACTAATACATTGTTAACTTAGGTAATATTTGTAAATTTTTCAATAAGAAAAATAAAAAAATAGCAATAAAGTTAAAAACTGTGCATTATTTTTATATATTTTGGTTCTAAAAGGTCTATTTTTTCACCTTGTAAGCCGCGTCAACAATGCTTTTTTGCTTTTCGATATCAAAATCGGCTTTAATGTTGAGTTGCGGAGCAACTGCGGTGATAATACTGCGCGTAATCGGCACCGCATTCCAACCGGCCGTGGTATAACCAAATGTTTCTTTACTGGCTTTCGGGTCATCAATCACCACCAGCAGTGCATATTTCGGATCAGACTGCGGAAATGCCGAAATAAACGACGAAATACTCTTACTATGATTATAATGCCCGTTTTCCAGCTTATCGGCGGTTCCGGTCTTACCCATTACCTGATACCCTTCAACGTTGGCACGTTTACCGGTACCTCTGGTTACCACTGCCCGCAAGAGAGTGCGCATATTGTCGGAAGTTTGCTTAGAAACAATCCGTTTTCCCTTATGCTTATTATTATTTAAAAGCGTCGGCTGATGATACATTCCGCCGTTAACAATAGCAGAAAATGCCGTAATGATATGCAACGGAGTCGAAGAAATACCGTAGCCGTAGCTGATTGTTACCATCGAGGTTTCGCCCCAGTTTTTCTCGCTCAAGAACCATGGTTTGGCCAATTCCGGTAACTCAAATTCGGTCAGAGCCTTATCCATATTGATACTTTGTAAGAACTTGCGCTGAAATTTTTTGCCGACCCGCATAATTTCCAGAGTCGAACCGATGTTCGACGACTCCACCAAAATATCTTCCGGCGTCAGATAACCGTGCGAACCGTGCGGATCCGTAACCTTCAGGCGATGGACCTTAATCGGATGCGATGTATCGAATCGGTCGGTTATTTTAACCTTACCGCTTTCCAAGCTGAGTGCCGTATTAAATACCTTAAACACCGAGCCGGCCTCATAAATACCCTTGGTGGCAAAATTAAACATTTCGCGCTCGCCGAATTTGCTGTTTTCATTCGGGTCATAGTCCGGTACCGAAGTCATTGCCACAATTTGCCCGGTTTTAACATCCATCAGAATCGCGGCGCCGCCGGCGGCATTAAACTTTTGCACTCCGGCAATCAGTTCATCGCGAATCTGATTTTGAATCCCCAAATCAAGCGACAAATACAATGGTTTAGTCGAGGTTGTCAAACGCTCGTTCATTGATTTTTCGATACCGGCGATACCGTTGTTATCAACATCGGTACTGCCCAAAACATGCGCAAACAGATTCTTGTGCGGATAAACCCGCTTTTCGCAATTTTCAAATTCCAATCCCGGAATACCGAGATTATTGACTTGCGATTGCTGCGCCGGCGAAAGGTTACGTTTCAAATAGATAAACGCCCCCTTGCGATTGAGGCGCTTTAAGAAATATTCATACGAATCGTCCGGAAAGATTTCGCTCAAGGTTGCGGCCACATCTTCCGGATGACGAATTTTTTTGGTATTGGCATACAAATTCTTGGTCGGCAGAGAGGTAGCGATGACTTCGCCGTTGCGGTCCATAATATCGGCACGTTTGACCGTGTTGTTGAAATGAATGATATCATCGTCGGACATCTCAACCAGAGCCGTGTCGATATTGATGCCGTTGCCTAAACACACATAGGTTACGCGCGCGCACAAAATCAAATAAACCGCGGCAAAACAACAAAGCGCAAACAATGTACGCTGACGGCAAGTCAGCACGTTATCATTTTCGGTAGTATAGCTTTTAGAGGTAATCGCACGTCGCGAAATCTTTATCTCCTGTCCCGGGAGATAAATTTTTTCTTCCTTACGTTTAGAAAAACTGACGTTAAACCCCATTTTATTTCTTCTTAACTTCTGCTTTTACCAAGGTTGTTACACTTTTTTTATTCACGTGTACCGAATTGGAGTCGGTGTTATCTTCATAGTTAAAGTGTAACGCAGAATAGTTAATAATTTGTTCAGGTTTTGCATTTTCTAAAGATAATTGTTCTTGAGCTAATTTGCGCAGACGTTCCGGAGTGTTGTGGTGGCTCCATTCGGCTTTCAAAACGTGGATTTCATCAATATCACGCTGAATATTGCTGTTAATGTTGGCAAGCTGACGCTCAAGCCCTTGCACCTTGTTTTTCAACACGGAAGAACCGAACGCTACCACCAACGTTACCGTAAACCATAAAACAACCATTGCCGTTTTGATGCTTCCACCCATAGCCGCTTATCTCCTTATCGCAAATCTCAGTTTTGCCGAGCGTGCCCGCGGATTATTAAAACACTCCGCCGCCGTCGGCATAATTGCTTTTGAAACTTCTTTAAACACACTGTCATCTTGCGCCAATTCCGGCGCATACTTGGAAATACGGACTTTTTTGCCGCCGTTTTCCTTCATATAATTCTTAACGATTCGATCTTCGAGCGAATGGAAATCCACTACCACTAGACGACCGCCGGAAATCAACCGATTCGTTGCCCCTTGCAAACCACGCTCCAACTCCCCCAATTCATCATTGACCGCTATACGCAGAGCCTGAAAAGTCCGAGTCGCCGGATCAATTTCACCGGCATGTTTATGAATAACCGTATAAACAATTTCCGCCAATTCGGTTGTGGTTTCGATTTTCTTGTGTCGACGATATTCGACGATTCGCGCCGCAATTTGTCGCGATTTTCTCTCTTCACCGTACTGATACAAAATATCAGCCAGTTCCCTTTCTCCATAATAATTAACAATATCTTTTGCACTCTCGCCTTCGCAAGACATCCGCATATCCAGTTCGGCTTCCTTGGCAAACGAGAATCCGCGTTCGGCATTATCGAGTTGCATTGAGGAAACACCGATATCAAAAACCGCTCCACCGATTCGTTCCGGCACCAGCTCGGCAAAATCTCCGAATTTTCCGGCCCGAAATTCAAAACGCGAATCGTAAAGATTCCTAAATTCATTGGCTCGCACCATCACATTCGGATCACGGTCAAGCGCAATAACTTTGCACGGTGCCGCTTCCAAAATCGCCTGGGTGTAGCCGCCGTTACCAAATGTAGCATCAACATATATTTCGCCGGCCTTAGGCTGCAAATAAGTCAGCACTTCTTTTAGCATAACCGGAATATGTTTCTGCCGCAGTGTTACCATTATTCTTGCTCCTTCGGCGCTTTCAGCGTCGGTCTGTTTTTCATCACTTCGGCCCGAATCCGTGCTTCTTCTTTTTCCCAATTTTGCGGATTCCAAATCTGGAACTTGCGCCCTTTTCCCACAAACACCGCCGCATCGGTAATCTGTGCGTGTTTTAAGAGTTTTTCGGTCAGCATAATCCGTCCGGTGCTGTCAAACGCAAAACGTTTGGCATCGCCGAAAATCAAATTGGTCAGATTATCTTGAGTTTCCGAAAAGAAGTCGGTGGCATTTTCGATTTCGGTCGCCAGTTTATCAAGCGAATCCTCCAAACACCCCTCAATACAAGGCGCCGACAAACTGCGATAGCATACTATTTCGGTTGATAGTTCTTTGGCAATGGCGCGGTAGTCAGCCGGAAGCGAAACGCGCCCTTTGGCGTCCACCTTGTTGAAAATCGTGTCCATAAACAGAAAGATTTTCCGCATTTTTTGCCTTTCCTTACCGTTGCCTCACATTTAAATGGTATAACATGGTATTTTATGGGATTCAATGGTAATTTTTAGCATTTTATTAACTGTTCGTTTTTTGTTCTTGTAGGTTGCAATATATATTGAAAAATATTCTGTACTTTCAACATATTATAAAAGTGTAAAAAAATTTTAAAAAATTAACACCGCTTGTCCGTAACACTGTGGAAAATCACAAATTACCAAGTATACGCATATTTTTCAACGAATCGTCTTGACAGAATCGACGATTTTTGTTACTCTGTTTGGAAATTATCATTATTTACAAATTTTTAGAGTATGAAAAAAATTACAGTAAAAGACATGAGACAAGCCATTGTCTATGTCAACAACGGAAACTATGTCGGCAATCTCAATGACATTACCGACGATGATTTGTTGGCCTGTGACTTCGGCCGCGACCTCAATATGGGTAACATCCGCGTTGCCAACGTTGTGATTGAGCTCGAGCGCCGTCACGGTTGGTTGGATATCCCTCAGGAAATGTTCAAGCAGATGCCTGACAACACGGTCGGTGGCATGTTAGACACTATCAACAAGTGCATCCATGAAAAGGCTTGAACTCGAGGACGTCCGCACCGCCCTGTACGAAATGAACGTGCCGGAAGTGCATAACTTTGCGGGAGATGCTCTGCGCAGTGCCGATTTCTGGTTTGATTTGGGTATGGATGAACGCGAAATCGCCTACCTGATTTCAAACCTGGAGATTGAGAAGAAGGTCAAGATTCCTGTGTATGTTTGGGACAGCCTCAGAGAAAAGAACACGGTGAATGTTCTGATTCACGGGGCCAACGGTCACCTGATAGATTTGGAAGAAAATTAAAAAACCCGGCAAGACTAACCTCTTGCCGCGTTTTTTATTTTTCGCTCTATTAAAGAAAAGTGTTGTTTTTTTAATAAGGCATAACATATTGATTTTCCGTCATTCTGAACAGACACTTTAGTGTCGTGTGAAGAATCCATTTCGTCCCAAGGACGAAACAACACCTGCGGTGTTGATGGATACTTCGGCTTTGCCTCAGTATGACATAAAAACAACACTTTTCTTAAATTAAGCCTTATTTTTAAAGAACACACACACCAAAATCCGTAGAATGAGGTAAATACGAAGGGGGATTTTGACGACGTGTACACAAATAGTACACGAGGAACCCCCCCAAGTAGTTACCCATTATACGGATTTTTTAGATGTCGGAGATAACGGATATGGCAATAATCTCATCCGGCTCATCAACCATTCCATTCGGTTCGCCGCCTTTTTTAAGCATATCGACATATTCCATACCGGAAGTTACCTCGCCCCAAACGGTGTATTGACCATCAAGCCACGGACAGTCGGCATAGCAGATGAAGAACTGGCTGTCGGCCGAATCCGGCATCATGGCGCGCGCCATCGAGACAGTGCCGCGTTTGTGCGGAGTGCGATTAAATTCAGCCTTTAGTTTTTTACCGCTACCGCCGGTACCGTCGCCGCGCGGACATCCGGCCTGTGCCATAAACCCGTCAATTACCCGATGGAATTTCAGTCCGTTATAAAAGCCCTGTCGCACCAGTTCCTTAATCCGCGCCACATGGTTAGGCGCCACATCCGGCAACATTTCAATCACAACATCGCCGTATTTGGTTTGCAACAACAAAGCATTATCGGCATCCTTAACTTTATACGAATGTTTGATTTTCTTGGCTCTGGTTTCGCTCATCGCCAATCTTTTAGTTTCCTTGTTTTCCAAATTTTTAGTAGAAGGTTTGGAAAGATTTTTTGTTTTGTTTTTTTCCAATAAATCAGTCATGTCAGCTTCCTTTCGTTTGTCTTTAAGTTTTATTTAGGAAGTTATTTTGCATTATTCAAGACGTAATCAACTCTTTCTTGCGCCGACAACCCCAGCGGGTAGTGTTTATCGACATTTTTGATGACTTCCTTAAGCCCGCGGCAGTTGGCAATCTGAATAGCCAACCCCGGCCGCGCATTAAGTTCCAGCATCATCGGACCGCGGAATTTATCCAAAACAATATCTGCGCCCAGATAGCCCAATCCGGTCATTTCATACGCCAACGCACCGATCATCAGATGTTCGCGCCACATCGGCACTTGCAACGTCATTAAATCGGCACCGGTATCCGGATGTATGGCAATCGGCATATTGTGCGAAACCGCATTGTTGGCGTGACCGGTACGCATATCCAAACCCACGCCGACGGCTCCTTGGTGCAAATTGGCTCTGCCGTCGGATTCTTTGGTGGCAAGTCGCATCATAGACATCACCGGATATCCTTTATAAACGATTACGCGCACATCCGGAATTCCCTGATAACTGAAATTTTGAAATGCATCGCTGAAGTGCACCAACTCCTCAATCAGCGCCGTGTCATACTGTCCGCCCAAACTGTACAATCCGCTCAAAATATTGGAAACGTGCTGATACACTTCCTTAAAACCGAGAGTTTTGCCGCTGGCAGTCGTAAATTCATTGCCGGTAAAATGCTTAATTACCAACACACCCTTGCCCTGGCTGCCGTGCGCCGGTTTAATCACAAATTCTTCATGGCCGGCCACGATTTTCAGCAAATCCTTAACTTCGTACTGGTGCTCAATTACGCCTATTTTGTGCGGAGTATTGATGTTGATATTGTCGGCCAGCGTTTTGGTCTGTACTTTATCATCAACCAGCGGATAGAGCGAGCGTTTGTTGTTGCGTCCGATAATAAAGAAGTTACGTGCATTCATCCCCAAAACCCCGCGCTCGCGGAATTTTTTCGGATTGGAAAAGATTTTGAAGTAATTCCACATTTTATTATCCCTTTATCAGCGGTGCAAAGCGTTTCAGTTCAACCAAGCGATAACCGGTATAAGTGCCGAGCTGCATTACCAAAATCAAAATCACGATGTTCCATTCGTTAAACGCAAACATAATGTGGCGAATATACGAACTGCTGATAACAAAATAGGTCAGTATCGCCACCACGCAGGTATTGACGATTTGTTTGGTGGCATTGCGCGCCCCCTCTTCTTCCCAAGTAATCGACGCACGCTCAATAATCCAGGCCGTGATGATTATCGGGAAAAACACCGCCGAAGCCGCAATTCGGAAATTGTATTGATAGCCCAAAATCGTCAGCATTTGCATAATCAAAATCACAAAAATCACCACCGCCGAAATTCGCGGTACCAACAGCAGGTTAAGCCGCGTCAGCAAGGTACGGATTAACAAGCCCAAAGCGATAATCAGCGAAAAGCAAATCAACCCCGACCAAAATCCCGTACGCACCAATGACATCGCCACCAACATCGGCGTAAATGTACCCATAGTCGGAATGCCCACCACATTACGCAACAGCACCACCAACAAAATGCCGAGTGGGAAAATCATCAGCCATTTCAAAGTATTTTGTTCCAAATTAGGCAAATTATAAATCGTATAATCAAACATTTTACTGTTTTCGTATTTGGCACGTTTTCCCGCCATTTTGAACGATGAAACCGCCGCTTGAATTACCGAGAATTTTATTTCCGATTTACGCCCACCGACCACATCAAACAGCGATACACCGCCGCGTTGGAACACCACAAAATTTTTCGGCAGACCGGATACGCCGGTTTCGATATTATACATCATCCATTTGCTGTTTTCATAAACCTCGAGCATTAAATCGGCCGGTGCTTCTCGCCGTTTTTCCGAAATCTTTACTCCGCGCACAATCCGTGCCGCAACATTTTTGAACGAAAGCAACTCAATGATTTTCTCGGCCATAATGCGTTGCGATTTTTTTACCGGCAAAAAAGCATCAACTTCCGGCTCCAAAATTTCATCATTGAGCAGTTGAATGATTTTCGAGGCATCGGAACCTTCTTTTTTGCTGTCGGCAAGCGCCCAAATTTCTTCCACCATAGCCTGTTGCTGCTCGCTTGCAAACACCGGCTTTTTCACTTTCGGCTGATTATAATCGCGAATTTTACCGATAACATCTTCATTATCATACAGCATAATGCGATAATAGATATCCTGCTTATTTTTTTTCGGGCCGGATTTCATAATCATCCGATGATTTTTTTCGTCTTTTTCCACGGTATAGCCTTTGGCAACAACATCTTCGCTCAAAATCTTATATTCTGCGCCCAGACGCGGCGTAGACAGAGACACCTCAATCGGCTCACCGGTCGGTATAAAAGAGATATGCGCGTCAACCGTCCAAATTTCCGTACCTTCACGTGGCTTAAAACTGAATCCCCAATGGGCAATTTTATAATAAGTGGCAAAACCGGCAAATGCTACTGCCAAAACCAAACATATTGCCAAAACACCCCGTACCGAAAAAATTTTTTTCTTCATTTTCAAAGTCCTTGTAACAAAATTATCCCAACATATTTCTGACCGACACGTCAACTACGGCTCGGTCCTCCAAAATATTGCGTCCCAACAGCATCTGATACTGAAATTTACTGCGGTCAGCCAATGTAAATTCGGCTTTAAATTTTTCACCGCCCAGTTTCACATCCATTTCCACCACCGGTCGCACTTCATCTTTCAGCGCACGCGTAATCGTCGTACTTCTGATAATCGCTTTTTTAAAAGTATGTTTTTCTTGCGTTTCACGATTGATTACCACAAAAGAAACCTGTTTTTCTTTCTCGGAAAATTTAATATCAGCCGCATCCAAAGAACAAACTTTTGCCCCTGTGTCAACGCGCGCCAAAAATGCTGATTTCAGCGGCGGTAAATAAATATATTCCAACTCGCCAAGCACCATTTTCTCAGTATTGTCGCGCATTTTTTTACCGGCCTCGGCGGATGTCGTTTTTTTGAAAAGACTTTTTAAAGTTGACAGTATATTGAATGATACTCGCGTTTCGGCCATGGCTTTTCTTTTATTTCAGAGTATTTGAAACAGAAACGTCGACAATGGCACGTCCGCTCAAAATATTGCGTCCGATCAATCCCTGATATTCAAAATCGTGCCGTTCGTTAAGCGTAAACTCGGCCGAAAACGTTTCCTTTCCCATTCTGACATCCATATTTACCGTAACGCGATGTTCTTCTTCGCCGGTACGTTTAATTTTAACCCGACGCGACAGCGGTTTTTCAAAATCGGCCTTTTCTTTGGTTTCGCGGTTCACGAGAGTAAACGAAACCCATCTTTGCCCGTCACGTTCAAAGCGTTTTATATTATCCGCATCAATCGATGAGGTAGTGGCACCGGTATCAACACGCGCCATAAACGGTGACTTCATCGGCAAAAAATAAATACGTTCAACCGCGCCTATTACATTATTCGGCAGAACTTTCACCACCTTCTCCGGTTGCGCCGTAGTCGGCACAATCCCCGGAACCACCGCTTCTTCTTTTTTCGCGGCGCATGCCGTCAGCAACATCAAACAACATAAACCACTTAAAATTATTCGCATTTTTACCTCGATATTCTTTGATTTTTTATGATAATCATCCTTTTTTCGCCCAATGTAAAACAAAAAAATCAAAAAATACCGACTTATACACATAAGTCGGTTGATAAGATAAAGGGTTTTTCAGAATGCGCAAATAAAGAAAAGTGTTGTTAAAACAACTGAACGTCATTCTAAGGCATAGCCGAAGAATCCAATCGTTTTGCAAGAAACGATGTGATGTGTCGCATCACTGGATACTTTCACTTCACTGACGTCCTGTATCAGTATGATGATAAAACAATGTGTTATACAACACAAAAAACAACACTTTTTTACTTAAGCCTTTCAGAAAAACAAACTTAACCTGAGTGATGTAACCGTAGCGTAATCCGATTTGGTATTAAGCGTAGGATGAATATAAAATTGAATATCCGGTGTTATCGTCGCCCATTTTGATATACCCCATGCCCAATAAGCTTCCAAAACGTGCTCACCACTTTCTTCAAGCGGAGCTCCCACCGCCGTCGCGTCAATGTCATTATATGCATACGCCGCACCTATTTGATCAAGTGCATTACGATTAAGCGGATTATTATAAACCATTCCTCCCACATACGAATTTTTAATGGTGGCGACATTACCGCTCACTCCGTTTATGCGCCCGAACAACGCCCATTTTTCGCCGATGTTTTGTTGCATATTCAAAGACCAACCGGTGGTAGACTGCGGTTGCTCACGCACATATGGCTGATTATAAATCATTATAGAATATTGCCCGTCACCCCAACCGTTGATATGCGGATTATAGCCGATTTGCCCGAAGGTAGTATAATGTCCGTCGTGCAGACGATTAAAGCGCACACTTACCGCCGAAACATTGCTGGCATCCTGGGCACCGGCAACAAACAACCAATTTCCGTACGTTGCCTGCATATAAGCACCGACACCGGCGTCGGTATAAGTGGCACTGCCGTTTTGCGCCAGCGAATAATTAATGAAATTAACTTGCGGATTATTGTCATAATCGGTACCGTCAAAAGCGTACAAAGTATATTGTCCCAACCCCAAAGTCAGCCAATTATATTGCCGCGGCAACTGATATGTATAATACAGCGTTGAAAATTCCTGCTCCTCGTCATCGGCATCGTTAATCGGAGTTGCCACACCGATACGATTTTCGATATCATTGGCATCATGGCGACCGTAGAATACGCTGGTATAAGATGCATTCAAAATACCGGTACCGTAATTATTATCAAAAGTAGTCCAAGCAATACTCGGAGCCAAATACGATTGCACCGCATTATAATGCCCGCTCGGAGCACCGCGTTGCGGCATAAGCGAATAATTGAGATTATATTGCAAGCCGTATTCTTTTTGCAGATAATTTTTGAAGGCGGTATAATCGGCACTCAAACCCCCGGCCTCGGCAACCGACATTACTCCGAGAGCTCCGCACAACGTCCCGATAAACAAACTTTTTGACATTTTATATCTCCTTAATGCTATAAACACTCGGGAGATATATGCCTTATTTTGATAAAAAAAAGAGGCCGCAGCCTCTTAATTTGAAATTTTATTTTCGCAACGCCTTGACATAGGCCTGCATGGAATGTTCATCGCAATAAGTTTGTCCGCTCCGCACTTTTTTACCGCAAAAGCAGAAATCATCATCACGCGGATCGCCAATCGGCCATCTGCAAGTATGACTATCCAAATCTACCAACTTTATATTGGTCAGTTCTTCGTTTTTGCGCGGTTCAACAACTTCTTCCACCGATTTTTCTTCTATTTTTTCGATTAAATCAGGTTGCAGAGGCAATTCATCGGCTGCGTCTTTGCTCTTAATCGGTGAAGGTCTGGCCGTCAAGCACAAACGATGTACCTTGCCGACAATGGCATTTTTGGTAACACCCAATTTCTTGGCAATTTCATTTGCCGTCAAACCCTGCGCCCACAACTGACGCAATTTTTCCACGCTTTCGTCTGTCCATCCCATAATAAAAACTCCCCAAAATATTTAACGTTGTTATAGCTGATTATTTTGCCGCTGTCCAGACTAAATTTTATTCTTTATTAATTTTTTTTAAATATAATTGCATCGACTGTTTTGAGGAGTGCAAAATGAAAATATTTTACTTTATTCTGGCGTTGCTCATTTGCGCACCGGCGTACGCGCAATACAAAGAATACAATCATTTGTACGAATATAATTTGGATGAAGAAATTCCGCCGCTGTATCGTTTGGAACGGGAATATAAAAAATCTCATTCCAAATACCGTTGGAATTACGACTTCCGCTGGAATATGTCCAGTCTTTTCAATTCGGAATTCAAACAAAATATTACCTCTTTCGGCACCAACGAAAAACGCCTATCCAATGCCGATGAAGATGCCATTTTGCGCCAACTCAAAAAAATACCGAAACCGTTTTATCAATATATCGGACCACTTATTCATACCATGCGCGGTCTTTCCGGCAAGGTACTCGATTTACCGGGGATTAAGGAAACAAAGCATCAGTTTCCGACACACATCGCTTCGCGTTTCAAAGACGTTCCGTATATTGAGCTGACCTCGCCGCATTTATATATGTATCTCAATCCGGTTTTGTGGGGAGAAGACATGGCTTCGATTGAAACGCCGCAAATAGCCAAACAACCGCGCAAAAAACGTCCGCGCGTACGCATTAATCCTGAATTTATGCAAAAAATCAAGGCCAAAGTGCAGGCCGTTAATTATACTCGCAGAGGCCGCGCCAAAACTGCCGAGCTTGATTTAAGGCATTTCAATCCCGATCGTAACACCCCTCTGTCTAAGGCCGATGTGCGCGCTTTTGCTCGCACTCTTGACGGATTGGATAACTTCCGCAAAGAAGGTCAACACGAAAGAACTTTAATTATGGTCGAAAGTCTAATGAATTATTGGGATGTCAAAAACGGAATCCCGGAAGAAAGTTTGTTGTTCCGACAAATAGTGAATCCTTGCCAGAATTTTGTGCGTAAAATTCAATGGAGCGGCCTGCAAAGCGAATTCCAAACCGTTATCGGTCAACAAGGGTTTGGCCTGAAAGATTGGGCTTATACCTGTGATAAGGTTGTTAAAGCATGGCGCGTACACAACGCCCCGTCTGGTATGATTTGGGCAGCAAAACAACAAAAAAAGGGTGCGGTTTATCCGCTGTTTGAGCCGTTTTTGGTCACACAGCAGGAAAAAACACAAATGCATTATATTTTAGATTCTTTGGCACGAATGTATACCACCAGAGCAGAAGATATAGATGCCGTAAAGCCTTATAACACCAACCTGAAATACCAGTTTATAAAAATGGGTCGACAACTCGCCGGCACCCCGATTATCCGCCAATAGAAAAAGCATAAAATAATAGCAGCTAAAAATCCGGAGAATGCGGTACGTGGCACGATACACAATCAATATTGCAGCTAAAAATCCGGAGAATGAGCCAGATACGAAGAAGGATTTTTTCGCCGTGTACAATAAATTATACGGCAAATAAAAACTCGAAGAATTAGGTTAATACGAAGGGGATTTTTTTCGACGTGTACACAAACAGTACACGAGAAAAAAATCCCCAAGTAGTAACCAATTATACGAGTTTTTAAATCATGGCCATACCGCCGTTAACATGAATAGTCTGTCCCGTAATGTATTGTGCTTCATCGGATGCGAGGAAGGCTACGACGTTGGCGATGTCTTGAGCTTCGCCGAGTTTACCTTCCGGAATTTTCGCCAGCAGAGCAGCTTTAACATCATCGGTCAGAACATCGGTCATCGGAGTACGGATGAAACCAGGAGCGATGGAGTTAACGGTAACACCGCGTGAGCCAACTTCTTGCGCCAGACATTTATTCATGGCAATCATACCGGCCTTTGAGGCAGAATAGTTGGCCTGACCGGCATTACCCATCACACCCACGACAGAAGCCATACCGATGATGCGGCCATAACGACGCTTCATCATACCGCGAACCACGGCACGCGCCAGTTTGAACCCGGCAGAAAGGTTAACATCCATAACGAGTTGCCATTCTTCGTCGCTCATACGAATAAAGAGGTTATCGCGAGTTAAACCGGCATTGTTGACCAGAATATCGATTTTGCCGAATTTCTCTTCCACATCGTTCACCAAAGTTTTAATTGCTTCGGTATCGCCCAAATTGGCAACAAAATATTCGACATGATCACCGAGTTCGGCCTTCAGAGCCTTTAAACCTTCTTCGTTTCTGTCGGTCAAGGCCAAATAAGCTCCCTGTTCATATAAAGTATGTGCGATTTTGCGACCGATACCGCCGGCGGCACCGGTAATCAAAGCAACTTTTTCATCTAATCTAAACATATTATTTTCCTTTCATGTTTAAGGTGTTATAAATTGTTTGCCAATTCCTCTATTTCGGCGATGGAACCTACCGAAACCGCATTCATTTCCTTATTACTGCGTTTGGCAATTCCGGAGAGGACTTTTCCTGCTCCCAGTTCTATTAAATCAGTAACGCCGTTTTCTTTAAAAAACAGCATGGTTTCCCGCCATCTGACGGTGCCGGTAACCTGTTCTATCAAGTGTTTGATAATTTCTTTATGATCGGTAATCGGCTCGGCCAACACATTTGCCACCAACGGAATCTGGGCATTTTGCGCCGCTACTTCCATAAAAGCACGCGCCATAACATCGGCGGCCGGTGCCATAAACGGGCTGTGGAACGGCGCACTCACCGCCAGTTTCACACATTTGCGCGCACCAAATTCCGCCGCAATTTCCACTGCGCGATCAATCGCGGCCATTGAGCCGGATAAAACTACCTGTCCGTCAGAATTATCATTGGCGGCCACACAAACATCCTTGCCGTTTGAACAAGCCTCGACCAAAGCGCCCACATCTTGGAACGAAAGTCCCAAAACCGCAGCCATACCGCCCACACCGAACGGCACTGCGCTTTGCATAGCTTCGCCGCGCAGACGCAACAATTTAGCCGTATCGCTCAAACTAAACACACCGGCGGCACAAGCGGCAGAATATTCTCCGAGCGAATGTCCGGCAACATAAGCGGCCTTATCTTTTAAGACAATACCGAAATCTTTTTCCAAAACCCGCACCACCGCAAGCGAAAACGCCATCAGTGCCGGTTGCGTGTTGGCCGTCATGGTCAACTCGGCATCCGGACCTTCGGTCATAATCTTAAACAAATCTTGCGAAAGCGCATCATTAACTTCATTAAACACATCACGAGCCGAAGCAAAATTTTCGGCCAATTCTTTTCCCATTCCCACAAATTGGGAGCCTTGTCCCGGAAATACAAAAGCGTACTTCATTAAATTCCTTTCAATAAATATCTAGTGAATGTATATAACCGGTATTTTAAATGTCAAGCAAAACGCCTTTGATTTTAACAAAATACAAAAAAACCGGTGCAATATTTACACCGGTAATCTGGTATTGCCATAATCAGCTTAATCGCGTGTGCGAGATTTATCTTGCGGAACCTTATTATCCTTGCCGGTCCATTGAGCGATAGCATCGTCAATCGCTTCTTTCCACTGTGATCTCGGATTGTTTTTAACCATTTCGGCTTTTTTGACGGCATAATCCAATAACTTGGCATTGTTCGGATTTTTTTCCAAAAGCTTAGAGAAAACTTCTTTGACGGTGTAACCGTTATTCCAATCTGCGGCCATATCGGCGCTGAAAGGATCGCGCAAAATTTGCATGGCGATTTCTTCATTATTCGGATTAGCCTCCAATATGGCGGAATATACGTCAACCTTAGCGCTGTTCCAAGCCCCGTAAGTCATTTGAATCAGGCGATCACAAACATCTTTTTTCTTCAAATCACAAGTGAGAGCCAACAGCTTACTACGGTAAGTATTGGTTGTGCTTTCATCTTCGAAGCTGGTATTTTCCGCATCCCTGCGAATTTTATCGAGAACTTCCGGCATATCTTGATTGGCTCGGGCAATACTGGTAAGAATGCCATGATGTCCTATCCACCATCTGACTTTGTTGGCTTGAGCAAACGCCATATCTATAACCTGTTGGTTGCCCGGATTGGCCTCGGTAATGACACTGGTCCACGTTGTGCGCACCGAATCCGATATATAATCAAAATTATGCATAATTTGGCAGGCACGGCTGGCAACCGCTTTATCATTTTTGCAATGCTTGATAATATCAAGTATGGCATCGTGGCCATCGGTAATATCTAAGTATTGCCAAGCTTTGGATTCTTTCTTATTCATTCCGTCCATGTTCGGAAATTCGCGACTATTGGCAGTCATGGCCACCATCATATCCATCATTGCATCCTTATCATCGGGATTGTGAATCAATAAAACAGCCGCACGCAAACCGCGGTCACCTAAGCTGTTGGCGGCATTTACGCAAATATCGATGATACCCTTATCTTCCGGACAGGCTTTGGCAATCCCCGGTATAACATTTAACATGATACAACCGTCACCTTCTTGATTTGAGCGTGCGATACCGGCCCGCAACAAATCACGCGCGTAGATACGTTTCTTTTCCTGCGGTGCTTCCTTTATGATATTCATCACAACTTTTTCGGCATTAACGTAGATATCCGGACTTCTTCTGCTTAATGCTTCTTCAAATTTATCTGCGGCTGCTCCCATTTTTGTTCTCCGATATAATTATGCGATTGAGTTCCTACGAATTATTCTTTACCGGCGTCGGTCTTCTTTTTCAAATTTTTTACCACAAAATCAAGTGTGGTCGGTTTGCGGCCGACCCTGCTCTTGCGATATTCGCCGATTTCCTTTTGTGTGGTTTTTTCAGCTTTTTTTCTGGCGCGAAGCTCGTCTATCTTATGTTGCTTCCATGCCTTATCTATGTCTTCTTCCTTATCTTCACGCAAAGACTGTTCAGCGGTCCTTTCATCATAGTGATATTGCGCATTTTTTTCTAAATATTCTCTTGTTTGGTCAATAAATCTTTTTAATTGAGGGTATTTTTCTTCCAAACCGAAAAGACCGAATTCGCTTTCTACTGTATTTTGTAATTTGGTGTCTGAGCCATATAAATTACAAAACTTTTCACCTTCGGTACAAAGAACTTGGACTGTTTCAAAAGATTGTTCAATAATGCTGTAGTTGTTCGCATTATTACCCACAATTTGTTCAATCCAAAATATTTCATGAAATTTTTGGTTTCCGCTGGTAACTGCGGCCTTATCGCGTAGGACTTCCAAGGTACGCAGAATTTTTTCGGTGTCTTTACTTTCCGACAGTTTTTCCAATTCTTTATTTAATATTCCGTCTTCGTCTATAATGAATTTATTGCGTACGGTCATTTTGTACTCCTTGTTATAGTCGCTTATTGCCTTATTCTATGTCATCCGGTGTTTTTTGTCAAGTTATTTTTACACGGAAATACTCGGGCAAAACGGAAACTCTCGGTGTTTTGCGAGTCCGCCAATAGCAGATATAAAACAAAGCCGTAAATTAATCCACACCCAGAACTTCACGACGACCGACGTGGTCTTGTTTTGAGACAATGCCTTCCTGTTCCATCCGTTCAATCAGATTGGCGGCACGGTTGTAGCCGATACGCAACTTGCGCTGGACATAGCTGGTGGAGGCCTTTTTATCGGTGCGCACAATTTCAACTGCCTGGCGATATAATTCTTCTTCATCGCTTCCGCCGCCGAATTCGCCCTTATCAAACACCGGACCAGAATCTTTGGTTTCCAGCTCGCCGGCGGTAACTTCAGCCACATATTTCGGCTCGCCCTGCGATTTGATAAATTCAACCACACGCTCAACTTCTTCATCGGCCACAAAACAACCGTGAACGCGCACCGGCCGTGTGCCGGACGACATAAACAGCATATCGCCCATACCGAGCAATTGTTCGGCACCTTTTTCACCCAAAATGGTACCGCTGTCGATTTTGGTGGTAACGTGGAAACTGATGCGGCTCGGGAAGTTAGATTTAATCACGCCGGTAATAACATCAACCGACGGACGTTGCGTCGACATAATTAAGTGAATACCGGCCGCACGTGCCATTTGCGCCAAACGTTGAATGGCGGCTTCCACCTCTTTGCCGGCCACCAGCATCAAATCGGCCATTTCATCAACCACAATCACAATATACGGCATCGGCGAAGTATCGATAACCTGTTCTTCATAAATCGGCTGACCGGTTTCTTTATCAAAGCCGGTCTGAATGGTTTTTTTCAAGCCCTTACCGGTTTTTTGCATTTCTTCGATTTTCTTGTTATAACCGGCAATGTTGCGAACATTCAAGAGTGCCATCTGACGATAGCGATTTTCCATTTCCTGTACTGCCCATTTGAGGCCGACGACCGCTTTTGCCGGGTCGGTGATCACCGGAGTAAGCAGATGCGGAATACCGTTATACATCGAAAATTCCAGCTGTTTCGGGTCAATCATGATAAAGCGGCACTGCTCCGGAGTCATCCGGTATAACAGCGACAGAATCATGGTGTTGACCCCGACCGACTTACCGGAACCGGTGGTACCGGCAACCAACAAGTGCGGCATTTTGGAAAGGTCGGCATAAACGTGCTGACCGCCGATATCTTTACCCAGAGCTACGTTTAAGATGTTTTTGCTGGTTACGAATTCGTTATCCTCAAACAGCTCACGTATCCACACGGTTTGCCGTTTTTCGTTAGGCAATTCGATACCGATGGTGCTATGGCCGGCAACAACCGCCATACGCACCGAAGATACGGCCATTGAGCGGGCAATATCATCGGAAAGACCGATGACTCGGGCAGTGCGAGTACCGGCTTTCGGCTCAAGCTCATACAGCGTTACTACCGGACCCGGGCGCACAGCCACGATTTGGCCGTGAATGTTAAAGTCGTTTAATACCTGCTCAAGCTTAGCAGCACGCTCTTTGAGTGCGTTTTCGTCAACCACTACCGCACCGGTCTCTTTAGGAACCGAAAGCAGATTAATATCCGGCAGAGTATATTCATGCGGTTGAGATTGCGAACGTGAAGCGGTTTCTACCTGAGGTACGACCACCTGCGCTGAGGCCGTTGCCGTACGTTGTTCCTGTGGCTGCTGTTTGGTTGGTGTCGGCGCGGTTGTCGGAATATTCAAAAGTTCTTCCTGTATAGCGGCCGGTTGGCGACTTGCGGCCTTAGGGGCTGTTTGTTTGGCACCCTCGGTGTGATAAATATCTTCCGGCGATATCTTGGTTGCCGGTTTTTTCTGCATAACTTGCGGCTCGTTAATAAAATCAAACGTCGGATTAACCGAAGATGTTTTAGAATTTTCGACCGGTGTTACCGAAACCGCAGAAACAGATGCTGTCGGCGGAGTCGGTTGTTGCAACGTTGCTTGCGGCATAACGATTTTCGGACCGCTTTGAGCTATGTTTTGCGCCGGTTTTTCCGCCAAAGAAGCCAACGCCGTAGAAGTGTTCAACGCTTGACTGTTCATGGTCGGTTCAATGCGTTCAAACCCCGGTTCGCGCCGTTGATTGATCGTAGCCAATTTATTTTGCATTTTGGCACGCACATAATTCGGATTAACCTCTTTGAATTCGTTAAAACTGCGAATATGCGCAACTTTCTTAAATATTTTGACGATTGCACGAACAATTTTACCAAAGAAAGCTGCGATTTTGGAAAGCAGACGCAACCAATATTTAAAGGTAATCCCGGCCGCAAAATTAAATGCCATCAGGCTGATAAACAGCAGCAAAACCAGCAGAATTATCTTATTGTAAGGCGGCTTTAACAGCGTCAGATAATTCGCATAATTATTGAGAGAAGTACTCAAATGGCGCGACCATTCTCCGGTTAAACTGTACGGTAGATTGAAGCGTCCTAAATAATTGCGACAGGTCAAATCAATAAAACCGGCAAAGCTGATAACCCCGACAAACCACGCAAACAGGCGCATTTTCCATTCAATAATTTCGCGATGAAAGATTAAACTCAAACCCCAAAGAATCGGCACAATAAGAAACACTATCAGTGCCAAACCGAATGTGCTTAATACAAAATCGGCGCTGTACGCTCCGAATAATCCCAGAAAATTCTGCACCGGGCGATCATCTGACACGACCTTATTGAGCGACGGATCATCGGCACTATAATCAAAAATTGCCGCCCAAATTGCCAACGGCAAAATAATCAGAACCGCCCCCACCAGATTGCAAAATATCTTTTTGAACCATGATTCAGATTTTTTATTTTCGTGTATACCCGATTTCATTTTTTCCTCAAATTAAAGATCTCCTTAATCGCTCGGATTATAGCCGAAAATCCTCAATAAAATGTTAAAAATGCGTAACAGATTATTTTATTTTTACGGTTATCGCATTTTTCAAAATGTGTGCCGAGGCAAAAGAGGAATATAACGCCGCGCAGAAGAAAACGGCGGAACGACGGGAAATGCGCCGTAAACAAAGAAAGACAAGAAAAATTAACTACACAAGGCTGTAGCCACTTTTTATAAACGCCCGAATCATCCTCGGGCGTTTATTTTTGTTCTTCTCCGGTTTATATGGCTCCGCCCAGCATCGACAGTTATAATCCTCCCCGGGATTTCCTACGGCTCTTTATGGTATTTTAACTAAACTTTACTATATTAACTTTAGAGGTGGCAAAATGAAAAAATTTGTTTTGATTTTGGGGTTGTTATTAGTACTTAATTTGCAAACAAAGTTGGCTAAGGGTAACAATCAAATTAATTATGATCATTCAACTGATAATAAAAATATAATAAATATAGTGGAAAAATTTAAAACCCTAATAGCCACCAACAATCCGCATATTATCTCCAAATACGTAAAATATCCGTTTAATATTGGCGATAATTGTCCGGATATACAAAATAAAGAAGAGTTTGTTCAAAATTTCGATATAATATTTGATTCATTGTTAACAACACAAATTATGGCTTCTGATATCAATCTATGGAATTTTAACGAAAAACAAAATGTAATTTTTTATGATAGTCCCTATGTTCAATTATCGACAGATGGTTATTTGATGGATATTGAATATACTGCAAAACGCACACAAAATAATAAAAAATGTGTATTGGAAGAAAAAAGCAAAATCTATCCTTCTTTAAAGAAATATCAGAAAAATTTATATACATTGAAAACTTACGACCATATATATAGAATTGATTTGACTAATAAAGGTTTGAGTGCAACGACATATCGACTGGCAATTTGGAAAAAAGAGCAAAAAATGTCCGAAAAACCGCTAATAATCATCAATAACGGAAAGTTAAAACTATATGGAAGCGCGAACAATGAGAAATACATCTTTGAAGATAAAGAAATATCTTATATAGTCGAAATCAACACCGCTCGCGCTTTAGAAACAATTCCTATTGAAATAACCGTTATAAACAATTTTTCAGCAAAAAAATATCCTGCAGTAAATATAACTAATAGTCCCAATCTTTATTAGATCTAAGCCTTGCCGCAATACTATCATTTCTGCTTTTTCCTACATCTGGCCTAAAACTTTCTTCTATCATTTTATCTAAATTTTTTGCATTTACCCATTTTCTGAAACGTACGAATTGCAAGCAATTTCCCGTATTATATTGGAAATCAATAAAAACATCTTGGATAATCGGCGGATATTTATAAAATTCTGGAATATTATCTTTAATAAATTCGATATCTTTTTCGAGATGCTTTATGACTTTATCCGATATTGTTTCCGAGGATAAATGTATTGAAGAATATTTTTTATAAAAAATCGGCAATTTCCCTTTAGGCAAAGATTGTATCTTCTCGTAATTTTTATGTATTTCTGCGAATTGGGCTGGTTTATTATTATCATCAAGCCAAGGCATATCACAAAAAACCTCATAATCATCAACGTTTAGACCGGCACCTACGGTTATATATCCCTTAGTATCTTTATATGGATAATCAACAATACCTTCTTCTTTTATAATTTGAGGAACATTACGTAATATTATTGTATCCACATTAAGATCATTATTGCTTGATGGCTTTCTTTCATACCCTGCGTCGGTTGCCACATTTGCTTTATCATTAGCGGCGTATTGAGGTAGACCATTAAGCTTGAAATCAACCAGCTTAAGTGTTTTTTGCAGCTCTTTAAACATATCAAGTCCGCTGACATCTATAATCATCGGCTTATCGGCATATCTTTCCGGTTTATACGGCTCCGCCCAGCATCGACAGTTGTAATCCTCCCCCGGATGCCCGCCGGTTATTTATTGTATTTTAACGAAACTATGCTATATTAACCCCAGAGGTATAAAAATGAAAAAGTTTATTTTGATTTTAGGATTTTTATTAACATTGAGTAACCGTTCATACTCTCAAAGCTCATCTGAGAAACAGCAAGAGTTTGTTAATCCTATTTTTAACAAAACATTGTATGGTTACAGCAAGCAAACTTGGAACACCCAACTCTCTCCAAGCAGTATTATAGCATCTCCTGATAATCTTTCAGATCCGAATGCTTATATAGAGCAATATCCTTGTGAACTGTTGGAAAATAAACACGACCATGTAAAATTCAACTGCACTATTTGTTATGGATATTTATCTAAATTAGAAGCTAAAGATTGTTACCATGATATTATCATATACCAAATAACTACTGATGGTAAAATAAAAGAAACAACCTTTAATCCTAAACGCCCAGAATTTCAAAGTATTGAATATTTAATCACAAAACCATAATCACCACCGTTTTATAGATAATATTTTATCTTTCATCTCATCATTTCTATCTTTCGAGATGCCTTTTCTATGAACTTGCTTTGCCAATTCGGGAACATTTTTCTCATTGAAATATTGTTTAAAATATGTCCAAGTATTATCCGTAATTCCCGGATTATATTGAATATCAAAAGCAACATCTTGTGCTGCTTCCGGCGCATAATCTATGTCAGGCAGATAGTGTTTAAGGTTGCTGTAGTCCCGTTGTAAATGCGAATACATCAAATAATCAGCTTCATCTTCAGTTATGTTGAGGACAGCATCTTGCTCATATCTCTTTGCAGTAATTTTTTGAAAAGGATTCAAATAAGGTTTTTTGCTTTTTTCGGCTTCTGCTTTTGCTTGTGCAATAATCTTTGCTCTCACTTTTTCCATTCGTTCAAATTCCGCACGCATTTCATCTTCGGTTGCCGGCCTACCATTATATAGCCAATGCACTTTTCTAAAACTTTCCCAGTCATTAATTAAAGCTCCATTACCTGTTGTTATATAACCTGAACTATCCAAATAAGCATATTCCTTTGTATTTTCTCTTGCAATAATTTGTTTTCCAATTCGTTTTAACAACTTTTCCTCTTCAGGTGAGCGGAATTCTACTTTGCGATGTGCGTATGCAGAATTTGAAGTATACGTTGCATCGCTTGCCATATTTGCTTTGTCGTTTGCGGCATATTGCGGCAAGCCATTAAGCTTGAAATCAACCGGTTTCATTTCTGATTGCAACTCCTTAAACATATCAAGTCCGCTGACGTCTACAATTACCGGCTTATTCTTATATCTTTCCGGTTTATATGGTTCCGCCCAGCATCGGCAGTTATAATCTTCACCCGGATGCCTCTTGCTTTGTAAATTCTTGCTGCACTTCGTTTGCAATCATTAACTGCGCTTCGGTCACTCGTTTTGTAAATTCGCCACGCGTCGTTTACACTAGCTTGCTTATTAACAAAACTTCGCCGCTTGCGGTAAAAACAACCGGAGCAATGGTTGTTTTTATCCTCGCGCCATCCGGTGGCACATGCCAATTAAAAATTTCACCTTCACGCTCGGCGTGTTTGCCGCGAACTCGGTCGTCGCGCTTTGTCCGCCAGATATAATAATCTTGCGGATTTTTATCCATATCGTCCGCCAAAATTGCCTTTAATCGCGGGTTGGGTGAGTTTTCGTTGGCCACGTCAATTTGACTGTACGGGTCATTACTCCGATACCGCGGGTCAACATAATACCACTCGCTTTGTCCTTGCTTTTTATATCCTCGTTTTACACTCTTAAACCCGTGCAACCGCTGATACAGATTATTTTTTTCGCTATTCTGCATATTTTCACTCCTTAAACTCTATCATTAAATTCTTATATAATAATTTATTTATTATCATATTTTGATACCTGAACAAACCGCATAAGTCCGAAAGCAAATGAGGTCTATCATGGAAAACTATAAATCGCTAATGATTTTAACAATATACTGATAACACGTCGTATCACCATTGTCAAGTTTAAAATAAGAAAAATATAAAATTAAGCCGTTTATACAATGAAAAATCTTATTTTGAGCGCAAAAAAATATACCGGCAATGATTTCGCAGAACGTGATATATACGAAGAAAATCCCTTCGCGCGATGTAAAAATCATCTACAAAAAACTCATAGAATTAGGCTAATAGAAAAAGGTTTTTTCCACAAGAACGTCCCTTTAAAAAACTCAGAGAATGGAGTTAATACGCCGAAAGCCTTTGTCCTTCGCTTCGCTCACGACGCTTTCAGCCCTGCGCCCAAAAAACTCATAGAATTAGGCTAATAGAAAAAGGTTTTTTCCCGCGGTGTACAAAGTGGTACATAAGGGAAAAAACCTTTGATAGTAGCCAATTATATGAGTTTTTATTATCTGGAGTAGTATTCGATAACCAAATTCGGCTCCATAACAGCCGCATAAGGCACATCTTCAAACTTCGGAATGAAGGTGTAAGTTGCCTTCATCTTTTTGGCATCAACTTCCAAATATGTCGGCCAATCACGAGTTTGCGATTCGAGAGCATTGATAACCATATTCATACTCTTGGACTTTTCGCGAACTTCGATAACATCGCCGGCCTTGACCATATAAGACGGAATGTTTACTTTTTTGCCGTTAACGGTAACGTGGCCGTGGTTTACAAATTGACGAGCCGCAAATACGGTCGGTACGAATTTTGCTTTATAAACCAGGTTATCCAAACGGGATTCGAGCAAACCGATTAAGTTTTCGGCGGCATCGCCAGAACGACGAATAGCCTCAGCATAATATTTACCGAATTGCTTTTCGGAAATGTTGCCGTAGTAAACTTTCATCTTTTGTTTGGCAATCAATTGTTGACCGTAGTCGGTAACTTTTGCTTTTCTTTGACCATGTTGTCCCGGACGATATGATCTTTTGTTAAACGGGCTGTTATTATCACCCCAGAGATTGTCGCCGTAGCTACGGCTCAATTTTTTCTTTGCAGAAACGATACTTTTCATTAAATTTATCCTTTTTTTGTTTGTTTACATTATTGTCCCGATAGTTGCAAACCCCTGTCTGCAACGAGATTACCGGCCATTACCGACAATCTGCCTTCTCGGAAGTGAGGGTAACGTACATCATTTTTACACATTTTTCAAGCAAAAAATACAAATAGCGTTGGATTTTTCGGTTAAAGATAATACAGTAAAGCCAAGTGAGGAAAAAATGTCATACCAATTAATGTTTCAAAAAGCGGTTGAGCTGCAGCAAAACGGTGCCTTAAACGAAGCCGAACAAATTTACCGGCAAATTCTCGAAACCGCACCCAATAATGCCGATGTACTGAATCTGCTCGGCTTGATTGCGCAAACCCGCGGTATTCACGGCGAGGCGGTAAATTATTTTTACAAAGCAATAGAAAATGCTCCGCAACATTGGCCGATTTTCTTCAATTTAGCCGTTTCGCTCGGTGCCTTGAGCAAGTTTGTGGAAGCGGCAGAGGCCTATCAAAAGGTGCTTTCGCTTAAGCCCGATTGTAAAGAAGCGCATTTCGGGCTGGGCAATCTTTATTGGGCGCAGAATAATCTCGATGCCGCCAAAGAACAATTTTCAGCCGCCCTTAACTTTGATGCCGATTACCTCGAAGCCGCCACCAATCTGGCAGAAGTCAGCGACGATACCGCCACGCTCGAAAAACTAGCCGCCGACAATCCGCAAGCCCTCTATTATCTCGGTCGCCGCGCTTTTAATGCACATAATTTTGCTGATGCCGCCAAATATTTACGGCAAGCCGACGCATTGGCACAAGACGATGAAATAAAGTCTATGCTCGGCGAAGCCGAATTGGTGCTGGAAAACAAAGACACGGCGCAAAAGCTGTTTTATCAGGCGCTCAATCTTAATCCTTACAACCTGACCGCGCTGATAAATTTAGCCGATATGGAAGCAGATTCGCACAACTTCGGCGAGGCGGAAAAATTTTATAAACGCGGAATTGAAATCGCGCCGGATAACCTGCGTTTACACGCCAATTATGCCGAAATGCTGTGTCGTAACCGCCGCACGGTTGAGGGCTTGGAAGAATACCGACAGGCGGTGATTTTGGCTCCGCAAACGCCGGAACTTAGTTATAATTTAGCCTTGATTTTGAAAAGTCTGGAAGAATACGAACAAGCACTTGATTTAATGTTTCATGCTTTTTATCTGGCACCGGAACATACCGATTGGAGCCTCAATATCGCCGAAACATTGGTGCTGTTTAACGAGCAGGCGCCGGAAAAAGCGCGCAAAATCTGCGAAAACTGGTATCAAAAAATGCCGGAAAACATAATTGTGCAGCACCTGTGGTCTTCTCTCAATCATCAAACCGCCGCCAACGAAAAAGAATATAATGCCTTGCTGTTTGATAATTTTGCCGCCACTTATGAGCAGACACTCAAAAACATTCAATATTCGGTGATTGATAAAATCGCCGAACTGTATGCCCCGCTTAAAGGCAAAATTCTCGACTTGGGTTGCGGCACCGGTTTGGCGGCGCAAAAGCTTAAAGCCGAGCAAAATGAATTTGTCGGCGTAGATATATCGGCCAAAATGCTCGATTTGGCGCGGCAGAAAAATATTTATTCCGAGCTGAAACAGGCTGATATTACAGAATATTTGCACGATTCGCATCCGGATTTTGACTGCATAATTGCCGCCGACGTATTTTGCTATTTCGGCGATTTGCGTCCGCTTATTGCTTCCGCCGCCCCTACTCGCTTGATTTTTTCGGTAGAAACCGACAACACGGCGGAAAAATATACGATTCAGGCCAACGGGCGCTATAAACATAATCCGCAATATATCGAGTTATTGTTACATAATTCCGGCTACACCGATGTTACCTCAACCGAATTGGTTTTGCGCCGCGAAAACGGCAAAGATGTAATCGGCTGTATCTTCTGTGCCGCATAATTTTTCAGCGCACAAAAAAAGACGCTTCCGCGGAAGCGCCTTTTTATTTGAGCATCAAAGCCGAATATTAACCCATATCCTTGCCCATTCTGCTCTTAATCATAGCATTCAAAGCCTGCTCGCCGTTACCGGAAACAGAAGAAGCTTTTTCCGCACCGGCCTCAACCGCAGAGCCCGGAACAACTTTCTTCGGAGCTGTCGGTACAGCGTAATCGGTGGATTGCTTATCCTTTTCCATCCAACCTGCATTACTTCCCGTCTTGTACGGCTGTTCCTTGGTGGTGATAACCGCACCGTCATCAGCATGACCATCAACCGGTGTCGGAGCAGGAACAGGAGCCGGTTCCGGTTCAGGAACAGGGGCCGGTTCCGGTTCAGGTTTCGGCTCAACAACCTTCTTAACCACTGCCTTAAAGTGCTCCCAGTAGCTTACGTGAGCGCAATTAACGTCACCGGCCTTATGCATCAAATCGGAAGTACCGACATAGCGGTTGTTGTTAAGGTGCTCCAAACTCTTATCCAAGTCATCACCGCTGGCCGTAATGCGATTCAACGTATTACCGAGATCTTCGGCAGAAACATTCACTTTTTCTTCGCAGAAGATAATGTGATTCAAAGCCTTAATTTCGGTTGCATTGGTCCAATAATCCGGTTCACCGTTAACCATCGTGGATTGAATCAATCCGCCGGAAACGTATTCACCTTTTTC
This sequence comes from Pseudomonadota bacterium, assembly GCA_918234285.1. Lineage (GTDB taxonomy): Bacteria > Pseudomonadota > Alphaproteobacteria > RF32 > CAG-239 > RUG410. Next base: position 123,089 of record CAKJXZ020000003.1, read on the forward strand.
ACGCCAAGCGATGAGGTGCAGATACTTATACATAATCTCACCAACTGGTTTATCCGGCAAAGCACCGTTATCGATAGCTTTCTGAATATTGTCTGCCATCTTTTGAGTAACTTCTTCCATATTATCCGGATTTACATCCCAACCGTAGATTTTAGCATATTCGGCAGCCTGACCTTGAACATGGTTTTCAATCCATTTTTCCTGACCGGAAGAAATACCCTCTCTCCAATCGGCATGGGTAACTTCAACCGGAGCAGCATCGGCATTACCACCATTACCGCCGTTATCGGCAACCGGAGCTTCATTTTGATTATCGTTCAACGGAGCGAAGTGGTCCGGATTATGGTCAACACCCATATTATAGTCGGCATTATAAGCATCAGCTGCACTGTTGGCCATGCAGAATTCCGACAAACCGGTACCCAAAATGCTGAGGTAGAAGTAAGTACGAGCCTTCTTGTAACCCTTCAAGCTCTCCGCTGTCTGGTCTTCCTGATATTGCTGCTCAGCTTCTTTCATTTGTGCATGAGCATTGACGTTGCCGCCGATCATACGCGTACCGGAGGAAATCGCTCTGGTACCCATATAAGCACCGGCACCGGCCAAACCTAACACAGCACCGCCGCCGACAATTACCGGAGTGGCCAAACCGACAATCGCCGCACTGGCCAAACCGTACTTTCTGTTGGTACGTCTTTGACGATCGAATCTCTCTTTTTCTTTTGGATTCGCCATAATGGATTTATAAGCGTTACGAATACCGTTCCAACCTTTCCAGTTAGCGATTTCCTGTTCGTTACCGCTGGCTTGGGCAGCCTTATAGTTGGCATGTTTCTTTTCCCAAATCGTCCACTTAGACGGAGCAAACGATTGGTAAACACCATAAGCCGCAGCAGCAGCCAAGCCCGCCGGAATGGAATACAGAGCCGCACCCACCATACCGGCCGCAGCCAAAGTATTGGTAATACCGCGTCTGTGCGAGAAGTAACCGAACAAATCTCTACCGAATTCAACCGGAGTCATACCGCAATGCTTTTCAACAAATCTGTTGAATTTTTCCAACTTGCGCGACAGCCAGGAACCGGACTTTTCTTTGCCGGCTTCATTTAATCTATCGACCTTATCCTGCATCTTCTCTTTGGTAGATTCGATGCTGGAATAGAACTGATTGGCTTGAATCTTAACTTTTTTACCGTCAATAAAATCTTTTACGGCTTTATCGTCATCGCCGAGCATCTGCAACATGTCGCCGCGGAAATTGGTAATAACATCATCTTTCAAAGCATCTTTCTGCTCATCATCACTCTTAGCGGCAAAAGCGGCATCGTCCATGTGAGCCATCGAAACTTCGTTCAAAGCGGCACGCATCTTAGTCAGCCAGATTTCATTTTCATCTTCAACAGCCGCACCTTCTTCGTCAACAATGCTTACCTGATTACTGACTTTATTGATTTCGCTAATGCAAACGTTACGGAAATCATCACCGTCAAGAATACTGTCGATTTTTTCGGCATTGGCAACAATTGCATCATCGCTCATGCTCGGAGTCTGTTTTTGAACGGTTTCCTGCTTTTCCTGAATATGTTTCATTTTATCGGTTTCGGCAATCATGGCTTCGATAGCATCGCCTTTTTCCGGATCTTCTTTGATTTCCGGCAATTCGCGCATCATTTTCAATGCTTCTTTGCGCAAATCCTTACTTTTGGACGCACTCAAGAACTCGGCAATCTTTTCCAATTCAGCCGTGTCATTTTCTGCGCGTGCCACATCTGCACGATACAATGCGTTCAGTTCCTTAAGTAACGGACGATTGTTATCAAAATCCTTAATGGTTGCCAATACGCCGTTATCCGGATCATGCTCTTTTAAATATCTGATAGCCTGGTCCAAATCTTTGCCGTAGGCATACGACTGAATAATTTTTTCTGCGTTTCTGATCTTGTCTTCAACCGCAGCATTTCTTTGATTTGCCATTTGAAAACTCCTTTAAGTGCATATTTCGTCATTATTTCTGCACCGACTATACACCCATTTTTACTATTTTGCAACACTTTTTTGTCGAAAAATGCATTTTTTTTATATTTTTTTTCTAAATATCCCGAATCAGCCTTATTTTAGGCGCTTTGACAAATTGAAGAAAATTACATTTTTGGTTAAAAATAAAAAAATCTTGCTTTATCGTCGCGAACATAATATAACAGCGACATTATAATATATAGGGAAAAAGTTATGAAAGTTGATTTGTTTGATTTCGATTTGGATAAAGAGCTGATTGCCAAAGAGCCGGCGAATCCGCGTGATTCATCGCGATTGCTGGATTTATCGGAAGAAAACACCATTACCGACCGCCATTTTTACGACTTGCCGCAAATCCTCAAGTCGGGCGATGTTATGGTGTTTAACGATACCAAAGTTATCCCGGCGCGGCTCTACGGCAAGCGGGGCGAAGCCCTGGTCGAGGTTACGCTGTATCACCCGGACGACGGCATTCGCTGGTGGTCGTTTATCAAAAATTCCAAACGCCTGCATGTCGGCGATACCATTCATTTTTACAATGCCGACATTACCGCCGAAGAATCCTACTTTTCCGCCGATATTTTGCAAAAAGACACCGAGGACGGCGTGTTTATCAAATTCAATTGCGAGCCGGATAAATTGGGCGTCATGCTCGAAAAATACGGTTCTATGCCGCTACCGCCTTACATCAAACGCGACAAGCCTTTGGCCGGATTATGGAATCCGTATAACGACAAAGAAAACTATCAAACGGTTTATGCCAAATATGAGGGTGCGGTTGCCGCTCCCACCGCCGGCTTACATTTTACCGACCGCCTCTTAAAAGAAATCGACAATATGGGAGTCAAACGTGTGTTTTTAACGCTGCACGTCGGAGCCGGTACCTTTTTGCCGGTCAAAACCGAAGACACCAAAGACCATAAAATGCACGCCGAATACGGTGTTATCTCTCCGGAGACCGCCGACCTCATCAATCAAGCCAAGAAGGAAGGACGCCGTATTATCGCCGTCGGCACCACTTCGGTTCGCCTTTTGGAGAGTGCCGCCGATGACCGGGGCATTCTGCATCCTTTTTGCGGTGAAACCGATATTTTCATCACACCCGGCTATAAATTTAAGATGCTGGATATGATTATCACCAACTTTCATCTGCCGAAGTCAACTTTATTTATGCTGATTTGTGCCATTGCCGGCACCGAACGGATGAAGGCGGCCTATGCTCACGCCATTGCCGAGCGCTATCGTTTTTATTCGTACGGCGACAGCTCTATTTTAAAATGTATAAATAAAATTTAAACGCTTTTGTTTTATCCTTTTGCTCTAAAGGAGAAAAACAGTGTTTATCAAACCGCCGGAGAATATAAAATACATTTTTTCAACCATCAAAAGTTCGTTTTTGCCGGCTGTTATTCTGTTTATCGGACTGATTGCGTTTTATGCGCAAAATCCTTACGAAGACAATGTCGCCACCGTATTGCATTATTTATTTTTTCTGGTGGCGTCCGTAAACATCGCTTTACTGTGCATTTCTAACCAATCCAAGCCTCTGTTCAGTCTGTTACTCGGTGTCGTCAGTTATATAATCATTAATCAGCTGAAAATGTCGTATGGAGAAAATTATATTTCGTCTACGGAATTTTATTGCCTTTGCTTTATTTTGCCGATTAATTTTGTTTTCTTATATTTTCTGCCGCAATCAAAATTACAGGAAAAACGTAACACCTATTTATTGCTCGGTTTATTGGCGCTGACTGCCCTGTTGTCGCACCTTCACTCCGTGTTTGCGTTTATTCCGCACATAGATATCACCCTGGAGGCGATTCCGTTGTGGGCTTGCGTATTTTGGATTGTTTTGTTGGCACCGTTGGCAATCAACATCAGTTTCAAAAACACCATTGTCAACACCGGTCTGTTTTATGCGGTTGCCAGTCTGTTTATGGGAATTGTTTATTCCAATTCGCCGTCGGGTTTAACCACGTTCTTTTTGGGATTTGCTCTGATTCTGCTGTGCGTGACCGTCTTAAATCTTTATCGCAGCTTTAATTACGATGAATTGGAAAACGTCGGCAGCAAAATCGCCTATATGAATCATGCCAATTCCAAATTCCCGTTTAAATATACTATTGCCTTGTTCAGTATTGACAACCGCGATAAACTGCTCAGCGCCATCGGAGAAGCCCAATGCAAGGTACTCGATCAAATGGTGGTTAACCGCATCTTGGAAATGCCGTATAATTTCAGTATTTATCGCTATAACGAGGCTGAATTGATTTTAGTTTTCAAAAACGAAGATGCCCGCCATGTCAAGGAATTCGCCGACAACATCCGTCGCAACATTGCCGCCGCAGAATTTGTTTTTGCCTCACGCAAGAGTGTCAAAATCACTATTTCTGTGTGTGTTTCGGAAAAAACCCGTAAGGATTTGGATGCCGCCGAAGTTACCGAGCGTACCCATAATGCGCTACAAAAAAACTATCGTTTCAATTGCAATATCATTACCGTAGCTTAGCTTTTTGCGCCCGTTCGCAGCAAACAGCGACCGCACAGCCATACACCCAGCAACGTAATCGGCACGGAAAGCCATTGTCCCATGGTCATTCCGAGCCACAAAAATCCGAGTTGCGCATCAGGTTCGCGAAATTGTTCAACCGCCAGACGGCACAGCGCATATCCCAATAAAAATGCGCCGGAAATAAAGCCGGTATTCTCGCGACACCATTTATTGCGCCACATTAAATTAAGCACAATAAACAAACATATTCCTTCCAAACAGGCCTCATAAATTTGCGACGGGTGTCGCGGCAGATATCCGCCGCGCGGAAAACGCACCGCCCACGCCACATCGGTCACGCGCCCCCATAATTCGTCGTTGATAAAATTGGCCAATCTGCCGAAAAAAATCCCCATCGGCACCACCGGTGCCACCAAATCGGTCAGTTTCAAAAACGGATATTTAATCATTTTCGTAAAAACAAATAAAGCGACAATAACTCCGATTATGCCGCCGTGAAACGACATTCCGCCATGCCATATTGCCAGCATTTCCAGCGGATTTTGCCAATACTGCGCCCCGCCGTAAAACAAAATATAGCCGATTCTCCCGCCGAGAATAATCCCGAGCGTTACGGCAAACGCCGCATCTTCGCAATTCTGTTTTGTCAGCCCGAGGTTATATTTTTTTATTCTGACGGCAGCCAACCACCATCCCAGCAAAATGCCAACCAAATACGCCATGGAATACCATCTGACCGCTATCGGCCCGATGGAAAAAATTATCGGTGATATTTCCGGATACGCCAAACCGACCATTTGTCCCCCTTTATAACGAATTGCTTAAAAGTATATTAAGAAAAAACAGATAATCCACACATAAAAAATTATTATAAACACCTTTATTTTTAACCCACTGAAAAATCAAGTTTATTTTTGCTTATTATGCAAAAAAAATTTTTTTATGTGTAAAAAGTGGAAAAGTTAACGTTAAAATTTGAGTTTTATCTGCAAAGTATGTCATCTTGTAATTAAATTGATCACGGGAAAAGGTAAATGCTGGCAGAAAACTTATACAACTTCAACCCTATCGATGATATCGAATACCTGTTTGTAGAGCGACAACACTCCACCGAACGTCGCAACAATCACGAGGTTGTGGTGGAAATCAGCGGCAAATGGGATAATATGCTGTTTTTCTTCGCCTGGGAAGAAGAAATGCATTGCCTGCACATCTCCTGTATGATTAACATTGAGCCGGAAAACATTTATCTGCCTAGCATTTTCGAGCTTTTAGCTTTACTCAACGAAGATCTCTGGGTCGGTTATTTTTCTTATTGGGAAGAAGTACGAATGCCTGTTTTCAAGCACTCGGTCATAATTGACGAGAAAGATACCAATATCATCGTTAAACTGCAGCAGATTCTCAATATTGCCATTACCGAATGCGAGCGCGCCTATCCGGTGTTTCATGCCGTGTTTAAGCAAAACATCAGCCCGCGCAAAGCACTTATGCCGACTGTTCTGATGTAATTTCACGCCATTTTATCAGGCATTTTGCCAGTTCATCTCCGCTTTTTTCGTCGCGGATGACATGCATACTCTCCGATTCGTTTTGCTTAGTTTCCACTTTAACCTTTTCACCGAAAAGCGCTTCTTTCTTAAAGTTCAATTCAATTTCAATCGGCAAGTGCGAAATACGGTATTTGCTGTCCAAACTCTCGCTGGCCCATACCGGATACACTGCATTGTTAACGTGATTATTAACGTCGATATCGTCGAAACGCACCGCAAATTCTGTTACCAAATCCGGATTCTCTACTTCCGGCAACTTATGAAAATCATCTTCCATAACCCGCTCGTCCAAACATTTGTAGTCCGGAAAATATTTACTCAAAGCCACCGGTCGACGCCGCTCATAATCCACCAACACCCACTGGCTGGAAGCACAGGCAATCACTCCACCGTTTGTGTCTTTAATATTAAAGTTACGAATTGCGCCCCAAAGTTTGGCCTCTGCCGGCCACGTTTCAATCACAAAATGTTCGTCAATCCGCGGCAACCTCTTAATCTTTATCAGATAATTGGAACCCACCCAAGTCAAATTGTGTTCGTGACATTGCGCAAACCCCAGACCCAACACATCGGCATTTTCACAGGCAATATCCTGTAAAATGTTCATCAAGGTCAAAATGCGCAAAAAGCCGTGGCAATCCGCCTCATAACTTTTGACGATATATTCTTTGATATACTTGGTAATCTGTTGCGACATTGCTATTAAAACAACTCTTTACCGGAAGACAAACCGGCCACTTTATAAGACTCAAAACGTTTGCTCAAACGATTCGCATAAAGCGCACCTTCGGTCGAATTACCCGAGTGATAACTCTTTGCGGCCTGCTTCCAATCGTTGCCGTTACGCGAATAAAGCGTGCGCAAGAACTTAGCACTGTAACGTACGTTTTGCTGCGGATCCATCGCATCTTCAAGCGAAGAAAACGCCTTACCGTGGAACTTCATATTGATTTGCATACAACCGACATCGATGCTCGTAACCCCGCTCGCAATAAACTTTTTAGCGGCAGCAATAGCTTCCTCTTTTGTTTTGAAATAGTAACCGCGACCCTTGGCATTCACGGTCCACGGCCATGCCACATAAGCATTATGAAATTCGTTCCATACACCGCTTTCAACCGCGGCTATGGTTTGGAGTAAATCAAAATTAACTCCGTAGTCGGCACTTGCTTCCTTGGCAGCCGCCAAACAAAGAGAGCTGTCCGAAACATGCTCTTTAGCCGATAATATTTCAGTATCTTCATTAGCATAAATTGCCCCGCTGATTAAAACGCAGACACTGAACAATAAAATTGCAAACTTGTTTAACACGATGACGTGTCATCCCATAAATCTGCCTGCCGCCAAACACGCCTCCCGACTTTTAAGAATTTCAGCCTGTTCTTACAACCTAATGCCGACAGCCTCAGCAGTATTAAACCTATTAACCGTTCATTAAAAAAGATTAACAAACCGTTAAACAAGAGTCATATAACACGGCTTTTTTTAAAAATCCAGTAAAAAACGCTTTTTATCCGTATTTTTATAGTTAAAATTCAAACAACCAATTGTTTTATAATGGTTTTTTCAATAAATAAAAATGCCGTTTTTTATATTTTTAAGTCCGAAATTCCTCATTTGCATATTGTAAAAATTCTATCTTGATATTTTTAAAAGAATCTCTATATTATGAATCGTCAGGCAACTGACTGTGACACCAGAGGCCTTATGAAATAGGTACGTCGGACCCGAGGGCAGTACTCGGCACCTCCACCATTTTACGGGGGTGAAACAGGATTGACGGTGTATAGTAAAGATATGTGTTGTGTCCGGTGAGATACCACCGTTATCGGTTCAAACTAAATAAACGCAAATGATAATTTTGCACCTGTTGCCGTTGCTGCGTAATGCGGTAAATGCAACGAATTTCAATTCTTTGAGCTTTGGTTAGCTTAAAGTGGGGAGTGAGCCGCCCAGCAACAGAACGGCTCGTTTGATTTTATTAAGAGGAAAAAATGGTAGACTTTATTACGGAATTCAATTACGACGAATTGGTAGAAAAATCTTTGCGCAACGTAATTTATTATGCGCTGAAGGTTGTGGAGGAACAGGGTTTACCGGGCGAAAACCATTTTTATATAACTTTTCACACGGATTTTCGCGGAGTCGTTCTTTCCAAAAATCTTAAGATTCAGTATCCGGATACCATGACCATTGTGCTGCAAAACCAATTTGATAATTTGGTGGTGCGGCACAACAGCTTTTCGGTTGATTTGAGCTTTGGCGGCATTCCGCAAACCATTACCATTCCGTATGATGCCATTACTTATTTTGCCGATCCGTATGCCAAATTCGGCCTAAGTTTCGAACACGATGATATCGATGCCTTAAGCGCCTCAGAGGCCGACAGCGACGAAAACCCTCGCAAAGCCGGCAATGCCGAAGTAATTTCCATCGACAACTGGCGTAAAAAATCATGATTAAAATTTCGGTATTAATCGCCGGCAGACATGCCACCAGCATCAGCTTGGAAGAAGAATTTTACGAAGAATTCTTAAGCATCGCGGCCGAAATGAAAATGAGTCGCAACCAACTGATTACACTTATTGATCGTACGCGCAAAGCCGAAAATCTTTCCAGCGCCGTACGTTTGTTTGTTTTGCAATATTATAAAGAAAAATCAGCTGCGCCAAAATGATTTGGTACCGATTACCAAAAAAGTGATGATTTCCAAGCGTCCGAGCAACATGGCAAAACATAGCAGCGATTTTACCGTCTGCGAGAAGAAGGCATAATTTCCTTCCGGCCCGATAATATCGATTGCGCCTACTCCCACATTGGTAATGCAGGCGGTTACCGCCGCTAAAGAAGTTCGCAAATCCAACCCGCAAGCACTGACAATAACCGTCAGCCCCAACAGCGAAATCATAAAGGCAAAAACATACACAAAAACCGACATGGTTGCCCGCTCCGGCATATTTATATCCCCTATTTTCATCAACGTTACCCGATTCGGCTCCACCGCCGAAATAGTATATTTTTTCAAAAACGCATAAATCACCTGCCAACGGAAAATCTTAATTGAACCGGTAGTTGAGCCGGTACATCCTCCGGAAAGCGACAACAGCAAAATCACCGCGGGAACCCATGGCCCCCATGCCGTATAATCGCAAGAAGACAGACCGGTTGTCGTCGTAATGGCTATCACGGTGAAAAAGCCGTAACGCAGCGCGTACCATAGCGAATAATCAGACATCAGATACATATATCCGCTCAAAATAACCCCGAGGAAAAACACCGTTTTCAAAAATACTCTGACCTGCCGATTACGATCCGGGGACGTACGGCGATACAGCAAAATATAGAAGGTCATCGGCAACGCTCCGACCAACATAAACAGCATTATTACCAACTCTATCGGAAAACTGTCAAACGATGCAACCGAATGATTCATTGAAGAAAATCCGCCGGTGCCGATGGCCGACATGGCATGGTTGATTGCATTAAACACGTCCATTCCGCACAAATACAACGCACCGACTGCCAACACAGTCAAAAACAAATACACCGACACGATTCGCTTGGCGATATAGCTGAATTTAGGCATAAATTTGTCGTTTGAATCCGAGTTTTCGTGCTGAAATATCTGCATGCCGCCGATGCCCAAAAACGGTAACAGAGCAACAGCGAAAATCACGATTCCCAAGCCGCCTATATAATTTAAAAGTGAGCGCCACAACAATACCGAATGCGGCAGACTCTCCACATCACTCATAATAGAAGCGCCGGTTCCCGTAATTCCCGAAGTTGCCTCAAAAACGGCATCGATTACGCTGTCGACACTGTGATGAAACCAAAACGGAATTGCCGAAAACAAACAAACGGAAACCCAACAAACCGCCGTTATCAGATAACCCTGTTTTAAGGTAATTCGCTCAATCTTGGCATAATTGGCCAAAAACAGCGAAAATCCGAAAAACACCGAAATCAGAGCAGAACTCAAGAATGGCGACCAATCGCCGGCACTTTCGGTCAAATCCATTCCGGCCGGAATAAGCATAATCAGGCCCAAAACCCCCAGAACATAACCGCTTATCATTAAAACCGGCTGCCACATTTTATTTCTCCGCCTTATTTAAGCGCAATATTTCGAGCCAAATTGCGCTCTGTCAAAACTTTATTGATAAAAGCTTTTTCCGTAAAGCATAATGCGGTAGCTGCTTGCGTTTGTGGGGCATAAGCCACAATTTCGCATCTTACCGCATTTTTCGAGACCAAGTCCTCCAAATATGCCTGTGCCGCCGCATAATCATATTCCTTCGGGTCGGTATAAATCCCATATAAAAACACAAACGTATCATCAACATACAAACTGTTCGGACCCACGATTTCTGCCGCGCCGTATAAAACCTCCGGCTCAGGCAAATAAACCAATCCCCGGTTTTCCGCAACTTCATAGTAGTCGGTCAGCTTACCGGTATAAAAATCTTCTCCGGTCGGTTTTTTGATTTTTTTAATTTTCTTAGGTTTTTCAATCAGCGGTTCTTCCTTTTTATCTTCGGCCAGAACTTCGGTTGTCGTAATCAAAACTTCTTCTTTATCCGCAGTTTCATCAACACTTTCTTCTACAACATGAGCCTTTTCAAAGCGCGGTTTAACCGGATTCTTTTGTGTTTCGGTGCGAACAACCGCTCCGGCAAAACCGGCAGTAGGTTTATATTTCGCCTTCTTAAATTTCGGCACATTCCAAGCCACAAAATGTTTTCTCTCCGGCTCTTCCGTGGCGCTCGAACCGGTCTTACCTTTTTGCGCCGCTATTGCTTCCGACACCGTATTCTTTATTTGCTCAATGCGTTCTGACATATCAGAGAAAGCCTTATCTTTAGCCTCGCTGATTTTTTTATCGGCAGAAGCGGAATGATACAAGCCGGAAATATGACTTAAGCCTATGCCGTAATATGAATGCACAACCAAAAACAGTAACCCTACCGCCAACAAAATCAGCAAAATCTGCCAAAAGCGGCGAATCGGAAACGTAATCAGCATAACCAAACGATGTATCCACGCCCAAATACCGCTTAAACGCAATTCGCCCCAATTTCCGATTCCTTTGAAATTCATTTATTTCCTCCGTATTTTTCCTGCAGTTCTGCCGCTTTTTCCGGCGTAATACGCTCAAACAGTGCCTCACCGGCCTCAAACGGTGTTCCCGGCTTCAGTGCCGTAATCTGCTCGGCAACGTTAAAGTTTTTAAGCGTCGGCATATCTTCCGGTTTCAGCCCGAATTTTGCCAACATTTTTTCTGCGGTTTGCGGCAGCAACGGTGCGCTCAAAATTGCATAAATCCGCACCAAATTGAGGCACAGACGCAAAATCGTCGCCGCCCGCGTTTCATCTTCCTTAATTACCTGCCACGGCTCGGTTTTGGTAATATAGTTATTACCCTCAACCCAAATCGCCCGCAGTTCGGCCACCGCTTTTCTGAATTCCATCGCATCCATATATTTGAAATAGTCGTTAACTCGTGCTTGAACCGCCGCAATCATTTCCTTATCCTCTGTCAGCAGTTCTCCGCCTTGCGGTACAACGCTGCCGAGTTTGGAAGCCGTCATTTTCATCACGCGTTGAGCAAAGTTACCCAGCACCCCGTTCAAATCCTTATTGATGGTGCCGACAAAGCTGTCAAACGTAAACGAAGAATCCGACGCTTCCGGCGCATTAGCCATTAACCAATAGCGCCAATAATCGGCCGGAAATTCCGCCACGGCATCTTCGGCAAACACTCCTCGATGTTCTGATTTAGAGAATTTTCCGCCTTCAAAGGTCAGGTAGCTGAAGCCTTTCAAATAATCCACTTTGGTCCAGTTCTCGCCGGTACCGAGCAAGGTCGCCGGAAACGTAATCGAGTGGTATGGTACATTATCTTTGCCCATAAACTCGACATAGCGCACATCTTTGGCATCAAGCCACCATTCTTTCCAATCGCGCTCGTCCGGTTTTTCGTCCGCCCACTGTTTGGTAATGCCGATATAACCGATAGGAGCGTCAAACCACACATAGAAAACCTTATTTTCAAAGCCGGCTTTGTTTACCGGAAATCCCCATTTCAAATCACGCGTAATACAGCGCGGTTGCAAGCCTTCTTTCACCCATTTTTTGGCGATGGAATAAGCTACATCAGGCCAAAAAGCCTCTTTGGTTTTGAGCCATTCCACCAACTTTTCTTCAATCTTCGGCAAATTCAAAAACAAGTGCTTGGTTTCGCGCACTTCCAAATTGGTACTGCCGGAAACCGTACTGCGCGGATTAATCAAATCGGTCGGTTCCAACACTTTGGTACAGTTTTCGCACTGGTCACCGCGGGCTTTTTCATAGCCGCAATGCGGGCAGGTGCCGGTAATATAACGGTCGGCCAAAAACATATTATCATCAACCGAAAACACCTGTTTCATCGTCTTTTCGGCGATAAAGCCGTTTTTATCGAGTTGCTCGAAAATATGATAAGTCATTTCCTTATTTTGTTCGCTCGAAGAACGCCCGAAATAATCAAACGACAAGTTAAAATCGGCATAAGTCTTGGCATGACGCGCGTGGTATTTATCGCAATATTCCTCCACCGGCAGTCCTTCCTTAAGCGCACCCACTTCAGAAGCCGTACCGTGTTCGTCGTTACCGCAGATATATAAAACCTCGTTACCCATCATTCGCATATAGCGGGCATAAACATCGGACGGCAACAAGCATCCGACCATGTGTCCCAAATGCGGAACGCCGTTAATATACGGTAATGCTGAAGTAATCAAGATTTTAGACATTTGCTTATAAACTCCTTCTCATAATTTTTCACGGATAGAGTTTACTTACATTTTCCCAAAATCGCAAGCAAAAAAAGCACTTATCGCAAGGCTTTCCGACAATAACTGAACGCTTTTGCTTACCGCCTCGGAAATCAGCGGGCTAAACTGCGCGCCAAATTAATCACCGCCTCGCTCACATCGTCAGCCATATTGGCAAAGTGCTCGTTCGGCAGCAACCGTGCCTCGTCAGCATAAAGCGCACGGTTGATTTCGAGTTGCAATGTATAGATTTTTTTGCGCGGCTGGCAATAATTAAAGGTAATAAACGCGCCGGAATACGGGCAGTTGAACTCCACATTGTAGTTTTTATTCCAAAACTGACCGGCGAAAAAGTCACTCATTTCTTGCGGGCAACTTTGGCTGAACAAAGTGCCTAGGCAAATATCTATCCCCGAACGATCATCGATAATCGAACAAATTTTTGACGGCATCGAGTGACAATCCAACATCAGGCAAAAACCGAATTTTTTCACGCATTTTGCAATCATTTTCTGCAGTTGCGTATGATAAACGTCATACACGTTTTTGAGGCGTTTTTCCACTTCGTGATAGTCCAGCAGGCCTTTATACAGCGGTTGGCGCAAATAATCAATGCGGTGCACCACGCCCAAACCGACGCGACAATGTTTATCAAACAACACGTTTTTTTCTTCCGGATAATTATAAAACATCGCCGGATCAAGTTCCAAACGGTCGCGGTTAAGGTCGATAAACACTCGCGTAACCAACATTTTTATGGTCGGAATTCCGGCATCGATTGCTCTTTCCAGCAGTTTATCCACCAGCAAATCTTCGTTGCGACGCATAGTCTCAATACTATCATTAACCTGTTCCAAAAATTCCGGCGGAAAATAAGTCCCGCTATGCGGAATCGACAGTATCAGCGGAAAATCGAATTTATCCAAATTGAAGCATTCAAAAATCTTCATTTTGGAATAATCAACCGTAAAATCGCACTTTCTATTTTCCATGCCGACCCGCCTTATCCGTATTTTTTTGCTGTGGTATTATACCGCACCGCCGCCATTACATTAGGCTTTTCCGCTGTTCTGCAAGAAATCAGCGCCGGCGGCACCGGAGCGAGCATTGTCCCTGCTTTCCAACAAACTTTTGCCATGTTTTTTCTTTCGAAATGTTGCAACTAAAATGCAATATATATCGAAAATTTCGATTCGTCAAGCCAAGACACCGCATGACCGACGCAATCCGCCTTTTCGCAAACACAAAATAAAAAAGTTTAATAAGTCGGAAAATATGATTGTCAAAAAATGCCCGAGCCTTTATGCTGTTGCCAAAGGAGAAAAAAATGAAGCAGATTGATTTCAGTAAAATATCGTTTGAAGATGCTTTAATGCAGCTTGAAAATATCGTACGCGAACTTGAAGCCGGAAAAATTAAACTTGACGATGCCGTTGAAGCTTATGAAACCGCCACCGCACTCAAAAAATTCTGCGAAGAAAAATTGAAAGCGGCACAGCTGAAAATCGAAAAAATAAATGTTGCTCCGAACGGCGCCGTTTCTACCGAACCTTTTGATAAAGTCGAAGAATAACCATGACCGATATTGTCGAGAGCCTGAATAGTTTTTCGCAAAAATTTAATGCCGATTTGGAAAAATGTTTTCCGTTTGTTGACGGTGCCGAAAACCGCGTAATTGAGGCAATGAAGTATTCGGTGATGAACGGCGGCAAACGCCTGCGGCCGTATCTTTTGTGCGAGTGTGCCGGTCTATTCGGAGTGCCGTACGAAATGGCCTTTAAAGCGGCGGCTTCGCTGGAAATGTTGCACTCTTATTCTCTGATTCACGATGATTTGCCGGCAATGGATAACGACGATTTGCGCCGCGGCAAACCGACATGCCATAAACAATTTGACGAGGCCACTGCCATTTTAGCCGGTGACGGACTCCTGACTTATGCCTTTGAATATTTGGCAAATGCGTTGGAAATTCGACCGGAAATGCGGCTGACTCTGATTCAGCTTCTGGCTTCGGCCGCCGGCTCTTTCGGCGGAATGGTCGGCGGACAAACGCTCGACATTTACGCTGTTCCGACCGGTAGCAAAGAAGCTGACGAAAATATTATCTCTCGCCTCGAAGAAATGAAAACCGGACGCCTGCTACGCTATGCTTGCGAAGCCGGTGCCGTTTTGGGACAAGCTCCGTTGCCGCTCAGGCAAATTCTTATTTCATATTCCCGCAAAATAGGCCAGGCTTTTCAAATTGCCGATGATATTCTTGATCGCGAAGGCGACCAAAAATTGGTCGGGAAAACCTTGCACAAAGATGATAAACAAAGCAAGTTTACCTTTGTATCCTACTACGGCATTGAGCCGGCGCGGCAAAAAGCGACGGAACTGGTTAAAGAAGCTATTGATGAAGTAGCGATTTTCGGAACCAAAGCCGCAAATTTGCAAAAACTGGCGCAATACATTATCGACCGCAAATATTGAAATAAAAACTGTTGCAAACCTTCGCAAAACGTGGTATACTCTACATATACAATATAATTATGGAGGGAGCGATGGTGGAAAATGCGAAAGCCGGCGGCTCAGGATTTGTATTCAAATTGGGCGCGGCAGCTAAGGATAAAGACAGCTTATTACAATTAGCTCACGACGTTATCGATGAATCTCACGATAAGCGTACCTTTGCCGAGCGCCGTAAACAGGATTTGTATGTTAACCCGACCAGCATCAAGTTATATTCCTTGAACGGGTTGAGAAAAGCCATTACCAACAAAAACCTGTCCACCAATGATAAATTGTATATGATAATGCAAAACTATATAAATTTGGAAACCGCCAACAATCGTACTACCCCCGAAAATGCGTTGAAGCATTTTTGCAAGGATTTTGCCGATAAATATCCGCGGGAATTCGGCCAAAACAGCGCTCAACCTCTCGATTTTGTATTAAAGGCTCGCGGAAACAGTAACAGTATATGATAACAAATTTTTTCATGATTTTTCTCCTTAACGCCGTTGGTGCAGCAACGGCGTTTTTTTATGACATCGCGATATAAAAAATCCTTGCCATTTGCGTAAAATAAGTTATTGTACTGTGCGTAAACCACAAAAACGGAGAATAAAAATGACAACATTTGCATTGGTTTTGATATTGACTTTGGTATTGACTCTGCCGGCGTATGCCAATCCGGCCTGTGCCGTCTGCACGGTTGCGGTTGCCGCCGGTTTGGAAATCGCTCGCAAATTGGGGGTTGACGACGGAGTTATCGCTGTATGGGCCGGTGCGCTCTTAACCTTAATCGGCTATTGGACCATTCTATGGTTTGATAAAAAAGGTTGGAATTTCAAATTCCGCAACACCATTTTGATGTTGTTGTCGTTCTCGATGATTTTTGCGGTATATATCAAAGATTTGATTTATACGCCGAAACCGATTCTGATTTTCTATATGGACCCGTTCCTGTTTTGCGGCATTTTGGGCGGCTTGATTTTGATTTACAGCTCGGTATTTTATCAATGGATGAAG
This sequence comes from Pseudomonadota bacterium, assembly GCA_918234285.1. Lineage (GTDB taxonomy): Bacteria > Pseudomonadota > Alphaproteobacteria > RF32 > CAG-239 > RUG410. The sequence goes on from CAKJXZ020000003.1 coordinate 139,498, forward strand.
AAAAAGAACGGCGGCCACGCCCATTTCCCGTTTGAAAAAGTGGTATTACCGGTGGTAGCGTTGGTTATTGCCGGATATGCGGTAGATTACCTGCATTTGTGTGAACCGGCTACCGATACTGCCGGCCCGTCTATCGCCGCCGACGGCTCCGATATTTACGATTTTGATGAATAAACAAATATAAAACCATATATTTTCAAAAGCTGCAATTAATGAGTCAGATACGAAGTTGCCCTTTTTGCGCGGTGTACAAAAGAGGCACATAAACAGCGGTGCAGAATATATAAAAATCCGTATAATGAGTCAGATACGACGGAAGTCTGTTTATGCCGTGTACAAAAGAGGTACACAAATAAACAGACTTCCTAGTAGATGACCATTATACGGATTTTTAAGCAACTTTGGCGTCGTAAGCGACAACAATCCCCTCAATCTCTCCTTCCGTTCCGCCGGCGCAATCCGGATTAACCTTAACCGCCAAAACCTGGTCGGCAATATAGGATTTATTTTCCTCTAAGGCCTTAGCCAGTTCTTCATCCTTGGTGGAATAGCAAAGTTCAATGCGGTCGGAGATATTGAAGTCTTTATCCTTACGCAGAGTCTGTACCAAACGCACAAAGTCACGCGCCATACCTTCTCGCTTCAGAGAATCCGTAACATTGGTATCAAGCGTCAACACGGCTTTGTTGTCGGCAAACGACTGTCCGGCCACGCCGTCCTTCATATCCAAACGTACTTCAAACAAGTCGCTTGTCAAAGTCTTGCCGCCGATGGATAGTGTACCGTCATCGTTCAGCGACCAATTGCCCTGCTTATAGGCCGCCATTACCGCGCCCATATCTTTGCCGAGGGTTTTGCCCAAAAGCGGCGTATACAAATACACGTTCTTGGTGGCATAATTGCTCAGATTGTCATCAAAACGGACTTCTTTGACATTCAGTTCGTCTTTAACAATTTCCTGATACGCCGGCGAAAGAGTTGCCCCGATGACCGTCAGACTCGAGAGCGGCAAACGGTTGCGCAGATTTTTTTCTTCACGAATAAACTTGCCGGTCGAGCATAAATCCTGCACAAAATCCATCTCCGCCATCAGTTTTTCATCGGATTTAATCGCGGAAAGCGACGGATAATCGCACAAGTGCACGGATTCGCCGCCGGTCAGATTCTTATAAATGTATTCGCAGATAAACGGCATTACCGGCGCTGTCAACTTGGCTACATTAACCAACACGGTATAAAGCGTATCAAACGCTTGGGCATCACCGCGCCAAAAACGTTCGCGGGTACGGCGAATATACCAGTTGTTCAAAATTTCCATAAACGCGGCGGTTTCGTTGCAAACTTCGGCAATATCATAAGTCTCAAAGCCATGTTTCAATTTTCCGGCCATCGTTTTGAGTTTGGATAAAATATAGTTATCCATTGCCTCGGTCGAAGACGAAATTTCCTTGGCTTTGTAGTCCTCGGCATTGGCATACAGCGTGAAGAAATAAAAAGCATTCCACAACGGAATCATCGCCGAACGGGAAGCTTTGGCAATTTCTTTGCCTTCTTTATCAACCGCCACATTTCCGCCCTTCAACACCGGCGAAGAAACCAAGAACCAACGCAACGCTTCCGAACCGACGGTTTCCAAAATTTCATTCGGGTCCGGATAGTTTTTCAGGCGCTTGGAGAGTTTTTGCCCGCCCTCGGCCATCAACAAACCGGTACAGATGCAGTTTTTAAATGCCGGACGATTATGCAAAGCCGTTGACAACACAGTCAGCGTATAGAACCAACCGCGGGTTTGATCAATTGCTTCCACAATAAAATCCGCCGGAAAATGATTTTCAAACCATTCTTTGTTTTCAAACGGATAGTGCACCTGTGCATACGGCATCGAGCCGGATTCAAACCAACAGTCAAACACATCGCTGACACGGCGCATCATGGTTTTGCCCGACGGATCATCCGGATTCGGATAGACCACATCGTCAATGTACGGCTTATGCAAATTATCAACCGTCACACCGGTAGCGGCTTTGATTTCTTCCAGCGAGCCGAACACATCAATGCGCGGAAACTTCGGATTATCCGACTTCCATACCGGAATCGGCGTGCCCCAAAAACGATTACGCGAAATCGACCAATCGCGCGCACCTTCCAACCATTTACCGAAACGGCCGTCCTTGATATGCCCCGGAATCCAGTTGATTTGCTGGTTGTTTGCTACCATCTCATCACGAAAATCGGTAACTTTTACAAACCACGAACTCATCGCCTTATAAATCAGCGGCGTATCGGTACGCCAACAATACGGATAAGTGTGGGTATATTGTTCCTTTTTGACGAGCAAACCGTTGGCTTTGAGCCATTGCATAATCGGTTCGTTGGTATCAAACACCTGTTGACCGGCATAATCGCTGACTTCGGCAGTAAATTTACCGGCCTCATCAACCGGACAAACCACCGGGAAGTTTTCATCATAGGCGCGACAAGCCTCAAAGTCGTCCTGACCGAAGCCCGGAGCGATATGCACCACGCCGGTACCGTCTTCGGTTGATACAAACTCGCCGGAAAGTATTTTGAACGCACCTTTTTGCTTCAAGTCGGCAAAATACGGGAACATCGGCTCGTAGTTCAAACCGAGCAAATCGCTACCCTTAATTGTTTTAACCTGTGTTGCATGTTCGAGTTGCTTTTTATAGCTGCCCAAACGCGCCACCGCAATAATATATTGCTGTCCGTCTTCTTCCATAACCGCATAGTCAATATCTTTGCCGACGGCGAGCATCAGGTTGGATGGCAGTGTCCACGGAGTTGTGGTCCATACCAAAATTTTCTGACCGGTTTCGAGTTTGAACATAACCGTAATGGCATTATCGGTCTTATCGCGATAACCGAGGTTTACCTCAAAGTTGGAAAGCGGAGTTTCCGCCGCCCATGAATACGGCAAAACACGATAATCTTCATAAACCAAACCTTTATCATACAACGCCTTGAAGTTGTGAATCACCGATTCCATAAACGACAGGTTCATCGTCTTATAGTCGTGATTAAAGTCCACCCAGCGGCCGATACGTTTGAACATTTCGACCCAAATGCCGGAATATTTCAACACATCTTTACGGCAGAAGTCATTGAACTTTTCCACCCCGTAGGCTTCAATTTGTTTGCGTCCCGAAACACCGAGCTGTTTTTCGGCCGACATTTCCGCCGGCAAACCGTGGCAATCCCAACCCAACCGGCGTTCAACCTTTTTGCCGTTCATGGTTTGAAAGCGCGCTACCACATCTTTGACATAGCTTACCATAATATGGCCGTAGTGCGGGGTACCGTTGGCAAACGGCGGTCCGTCATAAAACACAAACTCGGCGGCGCCGTCGCGATTATGCACCGATTTTTCAAACGTATTATCTTCGTCCCAAAACTTTAAGACTTCTTTTTCCAATTCGACAAAGTCCGGCTTTGCCTTTACTTCAGCATAGTATTTCGTCATTTTCATACCTTAGATTAAATAGAAATTATTGTAACAGATTTTTTGAAAAGATTTTATGTAAAAGATGCCCTAATCCCCTAAGGGATAATATTGATAATGTGCGATATATAAAACAGGCTCATCTTTTCCTCTGATTTTATTAAACTGAAAGCAATTTATATCAACTTTTTATAAACGTCAAGATACTTTGCAAAAAAGGAGATATAAACGATAATATTATTTTGCTTAAAACTCGTTCGAAGAACTCTCAAATAAAAAACTCGGAGAATGAGTCAGATACGCAGTAAGCGGGTTGGCGCGGTGTACAAAAGAGGTACATAAGCAAAAAGCAGCGGTGCAGAACGTATAAAAATCCGTAGAATGAGTCAGATACGCAGTAAGCGGGTTGGCGCGGTGTACAAAAGAGGTACATAAGCAAAAAGCAGCGGTGCAGAACGTATAAAAATCCGTAGAATGAGTCAGATACGCAGTTGCCCTTTTTGCGCGGTGTACAAAAGAGGTACATAAGCAAAAAGGGCAACAAGTAGATGACCATTATACGGATTTTTTAAGATTTCTCGACTTGGGAGAATTCCAACTCCACCGGCGTATCGCGACCGAAAATAGAAACCGATACTTTAAGGCGAGATTTTTCGAGGTCTACTTCTTCAACCACACCGACGAAAGATTCAAACGGACCATCGGTAACACGGATAGTTTCGCCCACGTCGTATGTAGCGTTGGAAACCGTGCGATCTGCACTTTCTTCAACCTGTTTACGAATTTTCTCCACTTCAGCTTCGCTAATCGGTTGCGGCTTATTACGCGGGCCCAAAAAGCCACTGACACGCGGGGTATTTTTAACTACCAACCAGGTTTCATCAGAGAGTTCCATTTTCACCAAGATATAACCCGGGAAAAACTTGTGAGCAACTTCCTTACGCTTTTTACCCTCGGCATCTTTTCTCTCTTTCGGTTCCTGTTCCATCGGCACCCAAACTTCGAGAATACGATCTTCCATATTTTTAAGCTTAGCCTGTTCCGTCAACGATTCGGCCACTTTCTTTTCCGAACCGGAATAAACATTTACAACATACCAACGAGCTGTCATTTAAATCTCTCCTAACCCAACTGCAAAATCTTATCAACGCCCCAGCTTAAAACAATATCCACCGTAAAGAAAAACGCTGTGGCGATTGCAACCAGAACAACAACCATCGTACATGTAGGAATAACTTCCTTTTTTGTCGGCCAAGTAACCTTTTTCATTTCTTGCTTGACCTGACGCAAAAACTGCAACGGACTAATACTCATTTAAAACCTTTTATTTTATGTGTTAACAAACAGCCCGCAACGAATCATGCTCGCCGCGAACACAATATTTTGTTGTTATATAAAAGTTTTTATCCTGTATTGTCAAGAAAATCTTTATATTTATCGCATATTTTTTATGTTTTAAAGATTTCCTTTAACCATTCAATGCTTTGTAATAAAAATTTCATATACAAAGAAATATTTGCGTGATATAATGGCGCATGTACGGGAAAACACAAATGAGCAACGACAGGAAAAACATCAAAGAACTGCAAAAGCGCGCGGCAGAAGCACATAAAAAGGCTTCTCAGCGTGTGCGTAGCGTTCAATATCAAAACGACACCGTTAGAGTTAATTATAAGAATTATCAAACTGATGCTTATTTTGAGACGTCTACCGGACGTTTAGTCAATAACATAAAATACGGATATAAATCTGATGCCAAAACCCGGATTGACATGGCACACGAAGCCAAACATGCCTCCAATGCTCACTTCGGCATACCGGAAGTCAGTGCCGAGCAATTTTATAAATTGCGAGCACTGGATGAAATTTCCGCTCGCATTACCGGAATTTTGGCTTGGCGAGAAGATTATTTGAAAGCCGAAAATAAAAAAGAATTTTTAGCAAACATTCAAAAAATGTCCCTTTCCGATCCGTCAAATCCGGATATACCTTTTGATTATTTCAACGCCCTTGTCAACGGCAAAATAAATCCGGAAAGCAACGATCCTAAAGAATTTGACAGGGAAATGGAACTTATTGCCAAAGAAACGTTTGCAAACTATGCCGGAAAACTATCCGGATATGAAAAAGAATTTTCCATCGCTACTCGCGGCTACATGAATATTCCCAATCACAATTTTCAGGAAAATAATGCAGAATACGAGCGCTTTGCCAAACATTATATGACCATTTCCGGCATTGACTTCCGAAAATACTTGGATAGTAACTACGAACAACAATTTTACATTCCGAGCCAAATCAAAAATGCCAGCAAAGACCTTGCTGCGGCCAACGATGCAGACAGAGCGCAAATCATCGCCGATGCGGGGCTTACTTATGACGGCAAAATCAGCTTAGAGCAATATCATATTTTGCTTCAACACCAAAAAATCGTAAAAAGCATAAAGTATAATATAGACGATAAGTTTAAATCGTCATTATGTAACGGCGAATACGATGATATAATAGGCAATCCCGTTGAAGATTTGTACGACACTTTCAAAAAAAGAACCAGCCATCGAAATATGGACGGTTCCAACGACATGGAATATTTTATCAACTCTTGTATGGATTTAGCTCTAACTAATGCCAACGGCAAAGAAGCCGCCGATGATGCCGAATTTGAACGGCGTTTGAAAGAAATCTATACACTTGACGGCACCGATATTGATTTGCGCCAGTATATTTCAAATTTCAGTTCTTCCGATATACCATACCGCGAAAATGCCAAATTGCAGGAATTTTTGAAAGATCCGGAAAAATATAAGGCCGATCATCCCTATAAAAAACGCTTTGACCTTATTTTGGAATATCATGAAGGAGAACCAGATTGGGCGGAAGCCACGGCTGACCAACGTGTATCAGAAATTAAAAGCATGGATATTTTTGATGCCGAAGGCGATTTTTTAAAAGCGGAACGTGAACAACGCGAACTGGAACAAGAAATCGAGCGCCTGAAAAAAGAAGAAGAATTGAAAAAAGTTGAACCTCTTTATGATAAAAAATATGAGGTATACTACCTGATAAGCGAAGACATGGCAATCAAAGGGAATAAACCGCAATTCAATAATGCGGAAATCCGCTCTACTATCAATGATGACACCGGGGAAATTACACAAGTAGCCATGCTTGACGGCCAAAAACACGGCGCGGAAATTACTCGCGATAAGGACGGCAATATCACGGGATATAAAGTTTATGATCACGGTAAAGAAATCGATGCAGCAAATGTAAAATTGGATATTCGTGAGGAAAACGGTATGGAATACATCTGTCCGCAAATCAACGGGCAAAAATTCGGAGCTGAAATCGTTACTGATATTAATGGCAAGACCAAAGCAGCTTTCTATGAGCAAAACGGTATGATGATAGAAGCTTCTTTGCAAGCGAGTATTGAAAAAACCGAAAATCACATCTCCGCTGATAAAGATTATTGTAAAACTCAAGTGCTGACGGACCGACAGAATGCAACGGCTCAGGCACAGAAAATTGAAGATGATTTGCAAAACGGCTCACTGATATTTGCAACCACTCCTCATACAAAAAATTTCGAAGAATCTATGCGCGGGCAAATAATCAAAAATTCACAAGATGCTTATTCACAGCCGGACGACGAGCAAACACCGACTCCGCTCAGACCGCAGGAAAATTCAAAAGCGAAAACCCCGTTACCGTATAAGGCAGATTGGCAAAAAGACAATATACGATAAAATTGAAACGACATACATAAAATGAAAGATGATTTAATAATATTAAAGCAATATTATACCGAGGCCGCAAAGCAAGTTCCGGCCGATTCGTTTTTTACGGAAACGATCAATCATAAATTTACACACTCACTTGAGGTTTTGCGGCAGGGTAACGATATTCTGGCGCATACGCCGGAGTTACAAGACAAAGGCGAAACTTTCCGCGATTTGGCCCAAAAAGCACTCCTGTTTCACGACGTCGGCCGTTTTGAAGAAAACGTGCGTATTTTCAACGCCTGCCGCAACGGCATCAAGATTGCCGCAATGTCCGATACTTATGATCACGGCATTATCGGTTATGAACTTATGCAAAACCGCCCGCCGTATAATGATATGCGGATTTTGTTTGCGCTGCGTTGGCACGGTAAAAACACGGAAGAAATTTACGCTTCAGATATGTATCGACAAATCAAGGATTCACCGCAATTTGACGATATTATGCGGATTCTTTATCTGGTGCGCGATGCCGATAAACTGGCCAATCTTTATGCAGCCAAAGAGCAAGACCGCTTGCATCGCGATTTATTTTACACACAACTGCCCGACGCAATATTGAATGCTCCGCTTTCATCCGAAGTTAAAGCTCAATTTTTAGCAAAAAAAATTGTTTTATCGGCAACTTTGCGCTCTTTTGCCGACCGCCTTTTGCAAATTTTATCGTGGATTTATGATTTTAACTATCCGGCAACCGAAGAAATTTTCAAACATAATCGCTATGACGAATTTTTGCTTAATATGTTGGCACAATATCATCATAATCAGCAGGATTTGCAACAAATTTCGACAGCGGTTGCTATAAAAATAAATCGTTGATTCAGCAATTACCGACGTGCACAAATTTTAAGTATTTTTGCGCCGTATCACGCAACCGATAAATCGTTTCGAGCGGCGTAGTCGGAATTTCACTCTTATATCGCGGAAAATAGCGGCTGATATGCAACGGAATTTCCGGTGAAAGCGCTGCCAACCATTCAGCCTCGGCCGTCATATCCTCAACGCTGTCGTTTTTGGTCGGCACCACCAGTGTCGTCACCTCCACATGGCATTTATCATATGCCGTGGCAATCGTCTGTTTCACACATTCCAAACTGCCGCCTACATAGTCGTAATACTTTTGCGTAAATCCCTTCAAATCAATATTGATGGCATCAATCAGCGGCAACAGTTCAATCAGCGGCTCCCGATTAATGTGTCCGTTGCTGACCAACACCGTTTTCAAACCGGCTTGATGCAACAAAATACAACAATCGCGCACAAACTCATAACTGATAAACGGTTCGTTATAAGTAAAGGCAACCCCCAAATTTCCGGCCGGTTCCTGTGTCAATTTTATCGCCAATGCCGTCAACTCCTCCGGTGTTATCTGTTGGTGTGCCACATCATCAATACCGGCCATGGATATTTGATAATTCTGGCAAAACGGACAACGCAGATTGCAACCGAAACTGCCGAGCGACAGAATTTTACTGCCCGGATAAAAATGATACAGCGGCTTTTTTTCAATCGGGTCCAGCGCTATCGAAGTAATTTTGCCGTAATTAATCGGCACAATCAGGTTATTGATACATGCACGCGCTCGGCAAAAACCGAGTTGACCTTCTTTTAAATTACATTGACGCGGACAAATGGGACATTGTGGCATGACATCACCTTTCAAAACATTACGCTGTTCTTATTAGATATAATCTTCAAACGAATGTCAAGCCGTTTACGCAATAAAAGAAGGGCGGATAATTCCACCGCCCTTTTTTTACTTCATGATATCTTATTCAGATTCTGGACTGTTATTCCCAGCAAACACCGTCGCTGTTGCAAGTCCAAGAAGCAGAGTTCTTCGGCTCCCAGATGCATTCACCCCAAGTGGTGCAAGCCCATGTCTCCTGACCTTCATAAGGTCTTTGACATCTCTGGAAACGATACGGATCATTCTGGTTATTATGATCAACATCCGGATAGCATCCCGCCTTGCAGGAACCGTCAGAATTTTGACAATTCTTGGATTCCGAACTATCGAGTATACTACCGTTTTTCAATTTCTGACCGCCGTCATAGAGAGAGTTGTACTTTTGAGTCGGATCTTTTACCATGCAGTGATCACCAATCTTGAAGTCACAAGCCTGACCGGAAGTTGCCTCAATATAGTGCCACTTATAGCCTTTATCACGGATACCTTTCAGTTTGCAAACTTCGAGGCCTCTCTTGATGCTGCCATTATGTTCATAGACGCCGCATTCTCTACATTCACCGCATCCATGTTCGTCTTTGTTGACGCAGATCAACGAGAAGTCGGAAGTAGCTTGGCACTGACTGTCTTCGGTACAAGCTGCACCCATGGTACCCGGACCCTGTTCACCGTTATTACCAATCGGGCAAACAAACGGTTTTTCTTTACAAGTACATGTGGTTTCATCCAAATCTTCATTGTCACCGCATGTTCTGTTGCATACGCAAGAGCAGGTAGCTTCGTTGTATGTAAAGCCATTAGAGCAGTTTCTATCCGGTTCATTGTACTTCCAGCAGATTTCCGTACCGCTTCTGAAGCCGGAATCAACATTCGTACCGCAACCTTGTTTTTGGGTGGTAGAAGTTCCATCCGGACACGGTTTAATGTTGGCGTTGTACTTCGGTGTATCACCTTCGTATTCAGTCGACGGATCCTTATATCCGCAGCCCGGTTGAGCCGGATCGCAGAACGGAGTCAACTGACACTGAACGTCTTTACCTTCACCGGTACACTTATTCGGTGTACATTTACCGCAAGGTTTTGTGCCGCACATACCGTTAGAGGTATAGCTCCAGCCTTCCGGATGTCCGTTGGCGGTACAAGCATCAATATTCGGATAATCAGTGCTGTATCCTTCCGGACACGGTTTTTCCTTGTAGCAGTTATTGCCCACATCGGTTTGTTCGGTCATGTAACCATCTGCCGGAGTCGGAGTTTGACCTTTTTCATAACCATCCGGGCATACATCTTTTATGCAATAGTAGCAAGCTTGGCCGGCAACAGATTTGTGACCGCTGTCGATCGGAGCATATCCATCGAGGTTGCAAGATGCTTCAAGGTGCGTCTTGTAGCAAGCCGGTCTCGGACCTTTTTCATACGGAGCACGACCTAATTCGTTGGAGCAAGAAGCAACAACATCATTAGGATTATCACAGGTATCCGGATCAATAATGATCTTGATATCAATGGTGTGAGTGGTTGCCTTATCTTCTTCGGTTTGCGTAATCGTAAACTTAGAAGTCTTTTCGGTGGTCGTCAGATTTACCGGACAAGTAACTTTCAAGAGAGCACCGTCACTTGACTTACTAACCGTGCAATCGCCGGAAGTTTCCGGAGCATCATACGGCCAAACTTTGGTTTCTTCACCGATTTGCGTAGATTTAACGTTAACCTTCTTAACCCCGCCGGCGGCTGTATAGTGCAAGATTTTGCTCTCACGCGTATTGTGGCCGTCGCTGGTCAAAGGTTCATCATCAATCACATCTTCGCCGGTAGCGGTAAATTCATATTCATAGTCTTGACAGGTGCACTTCGTTTTACCGTTTTCCAATGCCTCATGCGCTACATACTGATTGAGCGGGCATTCCAACGGATTCGGAAGATAGCACGTCTCGCCGTTGGCCGATTGCATGGAGCTGAATGTATAACAACTCTGATCCATTTCTTCCCAATCGGCTGCACTCAGGTATTTACCCGATTCGCTCGACATTTCCGTACAAGTGTAGCAAATTTTACCGGTTTCCAGATTCTGAACACTGGTACAGGTAAAGCAACCGTCAGTCGGTATTTCTTCGGCCGACATTGTACCTTCGTCACAAGTTTCAATCTCGCATTGACCGCAACTTAATCTGCCGGACATACCGCCTTCTTCCTTCGCTACCCAAACATAACCAGGGTCGCATTCTCTCTTAGTGTAATATCCTTCCAAACATTTCTTAGCTTCGCACTTCCAATAGTAAGTTCCGTCGTTTTCGCAATATTCGCAATCAAACATTGACTTCGGGAACGACTTCGGATATACATCAGCTGAATTACTCGTACCGGATTTATAACCCTGGTCTTCACAATCCAAACCAGTACAACTCCAGAGATTGCAGCCCGCAACATTTGCCGGATGACAGTCCATACCAGGCTGTTCTTCGGCATAGTAGATGTCTAAATATTCATCGCACCCTTTGGCTTCGGCAACCTTAGCTTGAGAACCCTGCTCACACGTACCTGTCGGTAAGAAGCAGATGTCAGCCCAAGAAGGAGCCGCAGTCATCATGCACAAGAATGTACAGACACCTAACCCTTTCCAAAATTTATTCATAGACTTTTCCTCCTGTTTCAAAAATATTGATACATTATTATAGTAACACATATTTTTTGTTTTTTGTGTTACATTTTTGTTACATTTTACAATAAAAATACAAACTCCCGAACGCTTATTTTTGTCATTTTATTTTTATTTACGTCTACAACTATATCACAAAATAACAACCTTTGCAATAGAGAAAATGCACTTTTTGCTTATATATCATTAATTTTTACCGACTTTCTGCTTAAAAAATAATATACAAAAAAACGCCTTCACTTGACAAAAGAAAAGAAATACATATACCGAATTCAAATCATTATTATTATTGACATTTCAGACCCTCCGTAAAGGCGGAGCTATCAAAAATTATGAACACATTATTTACCGTGCCGGGCATTCAGTGGGGTTATGTACAGTGGTTCGCTGTTGTTTTGCTTTTTGTGGCAATGCTGCTGGATGTCGTGGATTATTACAAGGCCAAAAAAGAAAATCGTAAAAGATACGGTTTTCTCCAACTGCAGTCAGCTTGAGCCAGGCATATTGCCAAGTGGACATTCTTCATAGGTGCCGTAGTATTTGTGGTAGCCGGTACGCTATTAGAAATACCGCATTTCCACTTTGATATTGCAACAATCATTGTAGGTGTTCTGTGCAATATCGCGGTTCAGTTGGTGCTAGGCGGCTTTATACTTGTGGTGTTGTGCCTGGTTGCCAAGCTCTGCTATCACCTCTGCAGAATAGCCTACTGGTATATTGCAGATATCTGCAAAGTAATAGTATACTTATGTAAGTGGCTGATTGAATGAAGAAACCCGTCGACCTGATAAGTCGACGATTTTTCTTTTTTAAATCTCCAGCCAGTAGCGTTTATATTTCTGCCCGCTGTCTTCCCACGGTACGGTAATGATATTTTCCAGCACCCCGCCGTTTTTCTCAATGGCCTTCCACGAGCCGACATTATCATCTCTGGCTGCTATCAGCAACTTTTTCAGCCCTGCTCTTTTTGCCTCTTGCAACAGCAAACCCAGGCCCTTGGTGGCATACCCTTTACGCCGGTATTGCGGGGCGATTCCGTAACCGACATTGCCGCCGATATACCGCAAAAAATCGTTTAATTCCGTGCGCAACAAAAAAATGCCGATAAACTTGCCGTCATCTACTAGCCAATACGGTGTTTCCGGAACATTGGCATAATATTTACCATCCGGCCGCAATTTCGGAGTCGGATCATACGGTTTCAATACTTTCTTATATAAATAAGTCGCAAAATCGCTTTTAATTTGTGCGGCCGCCTCTGAACTTATCGGCTCCGGCGAACCTACATACACCGCGTTAAAGCCGTTATCAATTGCCTCGATAAAGCTGTCTTTATATTTTATGTCAGGTTTTACCAATTCCATAAAATTTTCCTCAAATTACCGCGTTTTCCATTATTTTAAAAGTGTCGGCGGTTGCATCAATTTCCGCTTGCGCACCGTACGGCAACAAAAACATCGGATCGGTGTGTCCGAAATCCATCTGCGATATAATCGGCGTGTTTAGGTGGCATTCTTTCTGCACCACCTGCAAAAACGCCCGATCATACCTGTCTTGCTCATTTTCCGGCAGATTCGCTCCGCGTCCCACCATGATTCCGCTCACCCTTTGCAATATTCCGCAAGCCGCATAATTACGCAACACTCGCACCACATAATCGAGCGACGGTGCTTCTTCCGATGTTTCCAAAAACAATATCGCATTATCAAAAAATTCTTCATGCGGCCACACCGGCGTTCCCTTCAGCATCTCCAGCACCTCGATACAACCGCCGAACAAATGTCCGCGTACCTTGCCCGTCCCTTGCAACACTCTGTTGCCGGTCGATTTTTTCAAACTCCTTCTTATTTGTTGATTCTGCGGCTCTCGCCACGACAGTTCTTCGTCGGTCCACCCGTTCATATTCGGCTCGATTTGCCCGATAACTTCGCTTGAAAACAATGTTTTGCGCACGGAATTTACGAAATAATCAAACATTCCGCCGTTTTCGGCAAAGCCGCCGGCCATTATCGCCGGACCGTAGATTGAGCGCACACCGGCATGCAAAAAAGCCAAATGCAACGCTGTTGTGTCCGAATATCCCAGCAGAATTTTCGGATTCGCTCTGATGGCTTCATAATCCAAAAACGGCAAAATCCGCACCGCATCATCGCCGCCGATAACCGGAATTATTGCCTTTATTTCCTTATTTTTGACCGCCCAATTGATATCTTCCGCTCTTTTTTGCGGGTTATCGGCATTTTCCTCAACGCCGAGCATTGCATTCGGTGCCTCCACCGCAATCAGCCCGAATTCGGCTTCCAACTGTTTTTTTCCGGCCTCATATCTTGCCGGAAACACTTTTGCCCCGGCCCACGACGGCGAAACAATCGCCACCTTATCTCCGGCAACCAACTTTTGCGGTTTTATTAAGTCGATAACGGACACGGTACTCTCCTTTTTTGTTTCAACACAGTCAATACTAATGACATTAAAATGTATTGTCAATATTATTCCTTTATAAAAAAATAAAGGCAGCCCTTGATAGAACTGCCTCTGCACCAATGTTTTTAATAATCTCTCTATACTTCGTTACCATGATTCTTTGCCACGACATTCGAAATATTTTTAGGAAAAAATCTTTTAGCATCTTCCCGCATTTTCTGAATGTTTTGCTTTTCAGTATCAACTTCGCCGCTTACATCGTTCAATCGCTGAAATAATTTCTTAATCTTAGTTTTCGGTGTTATGCTTTCTTCATACGTATCAAGCGCTTTATTGAATGCCTGAGCAGCCTTACCCGCAAAAGCCGAATTGGATTGCGCAATAGCTATAAGGGTTTCGTGCGCCAAACTCAACGTTTCATAGTCATTTTCCTTGGAGGATAGTGTTTTCAAATATACATCAACTGCTTGCGGCACCATGTCTCCGTCTTTGAGCACGACATCTTTCAGCGAGCTGTATGTGTCTTCCACCGAATATCTGCTGTTTTTCGGAGATTCCGCTATGTTGTTCCAAACATTAAAAGCTTCTTGCTTCAACTCCGGATATTCAACCAATATACTCGGAAGCTCGTGAAGCATCGTGCACAATCTGCCGTCGGATGCTTTCCGCAGCATAATTTCTTTTTCAAAGGAATGTAATTCTTGGAGGCTTTCTTCTTTATTCATGGAGTTTCTCCTTTGCATCGTTTAATTTATTGTGTTTACTGTAACAAATACCGTTATTTTTGTCAACATATTTTAAAGTAAAATCCCGTTGCATTAATCATTACTTAAATAATAATCGGCAAAATGTGAGTATATTGCAAAATTGAGAGGTTATAATGATAACTCAAAAACTAAAATATGCTCTGTTGGCGGCGGTTTTCATTTTGGGCTGCACCAATTTAGCCTATGAATTGATTGTTTTGCGCCAGCTCGTAAATTTTATGGGCTCAAACACTATTTTAACTTCCGTGGTAATCACCTTTATTTTATTATTCTTGTCTTTGGGTTATTATATCGGCTCCGTCATATCGGTCTCGCGATTTTCCTTGAGAAAAATCTGTATACATCTGATGTTCTTTTTAACTCTGTGGTATGCTCTCTCCTCTTCTTATTATTTTATCGGTCTGTTTTTCTTATTTGCATCTAAAATCAGCGTGAATATGCTGTTTTTAATCTTTACTTTTTCAACCGTAAACTTGATTGCTCCGGCGATGATGGCGGGAGTTGTAACCGCGCTCATCGGACGCGTTATTCACCGGGCCGACCGCAACTACACCGGACGTTTTATGGCCGTTGACACTATAGGCAGCGTCGGCGGTTCCATCGGCACAACTCTTATCCTGATGCCGTTTATCGGCGTTTCCAAAACCATTTTTGTTATGGTCATGATTTCTGCCGCTGCCATTATCATTCTTTCACGCAAAAAAAACCTTTTGCATAATCTGTTTTTTGTATTGTGGTTGACAGCACTGGGATATTACGTGAATTACGCCGAGTTTCTGATCAATAATGACACACTGATTAAGGACGATGCTATCTCGCGTTTGGAAATAGAAGCCGACGAAGATAACTCCAAAATCATGTACATAAACGGTCAGGCCGCGTCAAAGATAGCGCAAAATCGCGAAAATATGTTTGCCTACGTCAGGTTTATAAACGAAAATATTATTGCCAATTTGCCTAAAGATAAAACATCCGACATTTTGGTATTGGGAGCCGGCGGTTTTACCATCGGTATTGACGATGACAGAAACAATTATATTTATCTTGATATCGAAAAAAATTTACAAACCATTTCCGAAGAAAGTTTTTTGGATGAAAAACTCGGCAAAAATAAAAAATTTATTTATACGGATGCCTATCTTTATATGCTCAGCCACAAAGAAAAATACGATGTGATTGTTTTAGATATTTATTCGGCAACCTCAAGTATTCCCATAAACTTTGTCACTGCGGAATTTTTCGGAATGATAAAACAAAGTTTGGCCCCGGGAGGAATTATGGTAGCCAATATCATTACTTCGCCGTTGTTTAATAACAGATTTTCGCAACGGATAGATAACACCTTCCGGCACGTATTTGGAAACAATCTCTCGCGGCAAATCATCGATGAATTCAATCCTTTTGACAACAAACTGCATAATGTGGCATATATATACCATCATCTGCCGGCCGATGATACGATTTTTACCGCTGATAAAAATGCAGCGATGTACGGACAATATTAACTTTCTTTTTGCCGTTTCGAGCGCATTATCTTTTGCGTTATATCAAGTTGTTTGGCAGCAATTTCGGTGTGTTCTTTTTCAATTTTTCCGCTTTTACTGTCGGCGGTTTCCCCTACTTTATCTCCAAGCTGTTTATTAAGCGCATCCTGCTTAACTTGCAGCCAATCGGTTTTTGCTTTATTTTTATCGTTTTTGATATTTTCGTTAACCACGATATATCCCTTAGCATTCAGCTGCACCATATTCCAATTCCCGGTAGGCTGTTTGACGGCAATAGCCGACATTCCGCCAGCAGTCTGTACTCTCCCGTTGGGTGAAATGAGTATATCTCCCGCCGCCAAGTGCACAAAATTATGCGTTGTCGGAACTTTATTGACATTCAGTGCCCGTCCGCAGCTTTCCCGCCACACTTCGGCGGTAATTTCTCGCCCGTCATCTGTAGAAAGTTGCCGGCTTTTAGCCCATTCCAAATCGGCATTCCAAATTGCCGGTTCGGTCATCTTACCGCCGGTTCCGGCACAATCATAAAGTTTTTCGACCATATTTTTAATGCCGTCAGCCGTCTTATACCATTCCGGATTTTCATCAAGAACCCGATTAACGTTACTGCCGATATCATACATCACCAGACAATCCCCCGGCATCAATTTCTGATTTTCGAATTCCGGACCGCGCTCGCCGTTTTTCCAGCGCTCAAGCAACTGCACCGACAAATCGTCGGGATTGGTAAAACCGACAACTTCGGCACATGCTGTCGGAATTATAATACGGTCGGCATCTACCGAAATACACGTACCAGTTTCGCCTTTTGCAACGGCTTTATCCAATGATGCATAAGTGTAAATCGTCATATTTTATCCTTTTTATCCGATTTTCATATACGCAGTATATCATATATGCGTTTTTTGTCAATATGCAAACAACCGCGCCGGTGCCAACATTTGAAAACTACCCGTAAAACTTCCGCCGGTTTATAACTTTTTTTATTTTAATTTGACATTTGTCGCAAATGAGGTTTTAATCCATATAAAGAATTTATTTTTTTCTCAGCTATTAAAGGACAACGGATATGAAAAAATTTTTATTACTGATTTGTGTTGCATGTTTTACCTCCGCCAATGCTTTTGCTTCCGGACCATATGTTGCGGCAAAAGCAAAATACGTCTTTACTCAAGATGAAATACGAGCAAAGGGTCTATTGGAAGAAAAATCGAAATATGATGATAATGTATGGGGCGGTTCTTTCGCCTTCGGCGGCATTCAGAATTATCGCTACGGCGACTTGCGTTTTGAACTGGAATATACCCAAAATTCCACAGCCAGAAAAAGAAATATGAAGGTCAGAACACAGGGCTTATTGTTCAATGTTTATTATGATTTTAATTTACGGACATACTTGCCGATTAAACCATATATCGGAGCCGGATTGGGTTGGGGACACGTTGAATTCACCGCCGACAATTTCAGTGTGAAGGATAATGGTTTTGCCGCACAAATCGGCGCCGGTATCAATTACAAAATCCTTGCCCGCACCTATATTGATTTAGGCTATCGCTATATGACTTACGATGACTTTGATATAGAATACCGCAATTCGCGCCGCACGTATCAAAAAGTTGAATACAGACCGCGCGCTCATGAAATTTCGCTCGGTTTAAGATACGAATTTTAAGCAAACCATATAATGCAAGCGGCAGATTAACAATCTGCCGCTTTTTCTATTCCGCAATAGTTTTTGGCGCAAAAATTCGTCTTTGGCTTTTTTGTAAGAGCAATACATCATAACCTTAAAGTCAAGCAGGAGTTATTTGCGGCTTCTTAATGTCGCCCTTTGGTGAGCAAGCTTATGAGCAAGCGAAAATCCGTTTAAGAACTGAACCAAATAAGTAGACAATACAGATTTGGTAATTTATACTTGTCTGCAAATAACGCGGGGAAATAAGATGTCTGAGAATAAAAAATTTACCGGATTTAAGTTTATTGATGAAAAACTCGGCGGTTTGCTGCCGGATAAGCTGTGTTATATCGGCGGAGATTGCGACCCGATTATGGGTGAACAGTTAAGCTTATCTTTATTAAAAGGAATTCTGGATAACAACCCGGATAAGTTTGTTATTTTAGTGAATTGCGAGAAATTTCCCTCTCTTAATTGTAATATATTTGCCTTCTATGGTGAAAACGAATTCTACAGTCAAATGGTTGCGGAATTAAGCCGACGCTTACCCTTAAAACAAATCAGAGCGGCCTACATCCGCGAACAGTCCCATCTTGATGAAATGCGGCAATCTCTTTTAACTGCCATCGGCAAAAGACCTGTTGCGGCGATTGTTATGGCAGACAGCTCAAAAAATAGCGAAAAATTAAAAATAGTTGCCAAAGAACTGCAAATTCCCGTTATTACTTATGACAACTGTTATTACGATGAAGATTATGACGAATTGGCAGCGCGACACCCGGCGGCAGATATTCTTATTCGTTGCAAGCCGACAGAAAATAACACCGTTGCCGAGCTGTTCTGTAATAAAAATAACTCCAAAAAAATACAAAAAATCCGCACCGGAACTGCCGGCGGTTTGCAAATGTCCTTGGATTTGCCGGAAGATAAAAACAAACTGTGGTTTTATGAATAATAATAGCAGTTATTCTTTCGCTTAATTGCAGATTTTGAACCGCTGAAAATCGTTGATTTTATTAATTTTACTATCCCTACAAAAAAGTGTAAAAGTGCAAAAAACCGATTGAATTAAGCGGTTGTTTTGTTACAGTATAGAGCGGTTGTTATACGATTGTTATTGGTGTAATAGAAAATGAATTTAATCAATAAAAAATTCTATGACGCGTTCATGTTTATTGTTTTGCTGACTGTCGGCATTACCTTAAGCGTTATTCTGAAAAACGACTTCCTTTGGGATTTTGCAAACTATCATTATTACAACGCCTGGGCATTTTTAAACGGTCGCCTGAACTATGATATTGCACCGGCATCGTTGAATACTTTTTTTAATCCGATTATTGATTTGCCTTTATATTTTTACATTCGGTATTTTAATGATCATTTGAATTGTATTTATGCTCTGCAAGGAATTTGGGCGGGGCTTCTCTTATTTGTTTTTTATAAAATTTATATTCTCTTTTTTGAGTTGAAAAATGCAAAGGATTATGTTCTTTTGTTCACAGCTTTGCTGTTTTCCGTCAGCGGATCCGCAACTTTCCACCAAATAGGGGCTTCCACTAATGAAATGCCTGTTGCTTTTTTCTTTTTATGGGGATTTTACATTTTACTTAAGATGATAAAATTTCCGGAAACGCAAAACTTAAAAAAGTTCCTGCTTGCCGGCTTAATTATGGGTATCGGATTGGGGTTAAAACAAACGATTGTTGCTTATTGCATCGCTTCCGGCCTGGCACTTATAATTTATCCTAAATGCTTAAATAAGCCGCTTAAAAGTATTTGTTTCTTTGCATTGGGAGGTTTGACCGGCTATCTTATTATTAACGGATATTTTATGTGGCAATATTGGGAAGCATACGGCAATCCGTTTTTTCCGTTCTTAAACGGTATTTTCCATTCGCCATATTTTGATGATTTTAACTATACGGATAAAAGATTTTTACCCACAATAAAAGAATTTTTCTTATATCCGTTTTTATGGAACTTACCGCAATACAGAATAGCTGTTGTGCCGATTTTAAATTTAAGACTATCTTTATTTTATCCCTTGATGATTATCGGTTTTTTGTTATCTTTTACCAAGAATAAACGGCAGACATCAACACCGGAAAAAGTCTTATTTATTTTTCTTTTCTTAGCCTTTTTGATTTGGATGGCGATGTTTTCAATTATGCGTTATGCCGTAATTATTGAGGTATTATCTGCTATTATATTTATTCAAATTTTGGATTATCTTGTTTTTAAGGCAGAATATGCTATACCTGCATCAATTTTTGCCACTATGCTTATAGTTATTTTACTCTCGCCGATAATAGATAAAGGATGGGGCAAACGCGATAAAGAAGATACCAAATTCATCGCAATGGAAAACATAAACTTGCCCCCGAATACTTTGCTTCAACTTTATAATTTTCCGTCGGCTTTTGTTGTTCCGCTCTTTGCCGCAAAAACAAATTTGCGAGCACTCGGATATTACCAATATAATTGCACATATATGAAAGGTTCGGATTTTCTTGAACGCGGAAAGTTTAATCAAATCAGACAAGATATTGAAAAGGAGCATGTCGGTCCTAAAGTCATAATATTCATGAATAACACTTTTTTAAGAGATACCAATATTTCTGAAGCTAAAAAAAGAATTTCATATTGTCGGCAAACTGATTCTTGTGTTTTAAACTACTGCGAAACAGAAAAATATATTGAAGACATTATACTGCATATTCCGAATGACTATGTTTGCAAGCATCTTAAAAATAATATTGTAAAACGATTAACTATTTGTGTTCCGGAAGAACTTAAAACGCAAATTTTTGGAAAAGAAGACTCTCCGGAAAAGGAGGAAAATAAATGAAATCCTTAAATTTAATTATGCCTTGTTATAACGAAGAACGCTCTTTAGAAAAACTTATTACGGAAAAAATTGTTCCTTTGCGCGCAAGATGTTTGGAGCAATATAATATTGAATTGCTGTTGACTATTGTTGATGATGCGTCAACCGACAATAGTTTAGCTATTGCGGGAAAGTTGAAAAAAAAATTTACATGGATTAAGGTTTTAAAACATTCGGTCAATCAGGGAAAAGGCGCGGCATTGAAAACGGGGCTGGCTTGCGCCAAAGGTGATTTTATCGGTATTCAAGATGCAGATGAAGAATATAACCCTCTGAATTATTTGAAATTATTACAACCTATTTTAGATGATAAGGCCGACGTTGTATACGGTTCAAGATACTTAAGACCTGATTGTCGGAGAATTTTATCATTTTGGCATACCCTTATGAATAAATTTTTGACTCTGTGTTCTAATATGTTTACGGGTTTGGATATTACCGACATGGAAACCTGCTATAAACTATTCACCCGAAAGGTTGCACGCGAGCTTGCTCCCAAGCTTAAAGAAAATCGTTTTGGTTTTGAACCGGAAATAACTTCTTATGTTGCACAAGGAAAATACAGAGTTTATGAATGTGCAATAGAATATACACCGCGAACTTATGAAGAAGGTAAAAAAATTACATATAAAGACGGATTACGCGCTTTGTATTGTATATTTCACTATGGCGCTCCGTATGCTCCGCTTCCGATGCAGTTTTTATTATACACGTTTATCGGAGGTATCTGTGCCTTAATTAACTTAGCTTTATTTGCGATGTTCATATATTCAAATATTGCTTTGCCATATAGCACAATTTCAGCCTTTCTCATTGCTGCAGCATTCAACTACTGGTTATGTATGGAGCTGTTGTTCAGACATAAAGCCTTTTGGACCGGCAAAATGGAATTGATTATGTATTTTATAACCTTAATCATAATGGGAGGTTGTGATTATCTTTTAACCGCCGGTTTGATTGAAATAGGCGTCGGAGCACTAACGGCTAAATTGATAACTTCTATTATTTGCTTTATCGGTAATTTTGTTTTCAGAAAATATCTGGTTTTTCCGTTACCGAAAAGAGAATAAAATACAACAAACCATGAAGGCGAATGATTCATTCTTTCGCCAAATTGCGGATTTGTTCCCAATCTTCTGTTGCTACTGTTCTAATGGTAACCCAGTCGTTTATTGTAAAATTCCAAGTCCTTCTGAAATAAGGGAACGGGCTCACAATAATCCTATTGATATTTCTGCTATCAACATTATATACGGCCACTTTGAGATTTTTTCCGCCGGATTTACTGTCAGGAAGTTTAATCTCTAAGTTTTCGCAGTGATTATTTTTATCATCTGTCAATACTTCTAAAAAACCGTCCTGATAGTTCTTACCGAAACAGAAAACTGTTTTAGGTTTATTATTTTTCATCAAAAGTTCTTGAAAAATTTTTCTTCTTAATTTTAATGATTCTTTATAATAATCCTCAAAAGAAGAAAATCCTGTTGCTTCTAAGAGATGTTTTGAATATTCGTCTTTTTTTTCTTGGTTCCACTTTTCTTTTATCTCAGAATTATTTATAGGCAATGGCAATAAATTTAATTTGAATGAATTTGAATCTTTTTCAAAAATTGTTTTACCGACTGCATCTTCCGGCATTAACATATGGTAGAGTATATCCATACTTCTCTCCAACTTCCAGCCCTCAGGTTTCATCTTAATATCAACATGATCGGATATTTCAGTGATCTCTTGCCAACAATTATATAACCAGTTATACCCCTCACCGACGTCACTGATATCAGACCATTCCATGCCCATAAACCAATATTCCGCGTCAATATCGCCGCCGTCAATGCCTGAGTAAGAAGCAACGTATTTCAAAAAATCTTCTCTTGCCATTTTTGTTCTCCTTGTATTATGTGCGATAGTGTGCATCACGCAAAATTTCTATCTTGTGCTTATCGGTTAAGTTGAAAACTCGTTTAATTTCTGCGACACAATCCTTTTGTTGCAAAATTTTAGCATCTGCTATCAGCTTAAAAGTTCCGTCGTGCGGATAATTTTTAGCAATCATTGTCACACGCCCGCGCGGATACCTTTCGTACGGAACATTTTTCAGATTGGGAAACATTTTCTGTACCGTATTCCATAAGCTATAATGCTCAAATGTGGAATCGTAAAAGATATCGGCATGGGCGGCATTTTCAAGTGTTTGCTCGGCGTACAACAAAACATTATCCGCATCTGCAATATCTGCCGGCAACAGCCAAAATATGCCGACTTTAGGGCTGTTTATGTCTGCTTTTTCAGGTTGTGTAATTATTCTGATACTTTTCATTAAACCCACCTGAAACAGGTATATAAAAAAATGTTTTTAAAGTCAATGTTTCAGTAACTGCCGGCTTAAAAACATACCGTGCCCCAAGGGGATCGTTTTTGTATTGATGATGCTAAACTCACAATTTACGGGCAAAACTATATTATTTCTTTTTACAAATACCTCTCTCCAATTGCCGAAGTTAAAAAGTAAAATATCTTGAATCTTCTAAGATTTTATTATATGATAACTAAGAGGAGTTGTTGTATGGCTGAAGATACTGAAAAAGAACCAAAAACGCCGGAAAACACAAATACCGAGGATTCTTCTGTTGGCAAAGCCCAAGAACCCTCTGGCTATTCATATGATGTTGCAGAAGACACTATTGAAAACAAAAAAGGACAACTTCACATAAAAGTACAAAAATCAATAGATGAAACGGAACAAACCTCCATTATTTCAGAAACAACTACTTGTGAATATAAGTCTGAAAAGAGGACTCAAAATGATACAACAAATGTAATCTATAAATATGACAGTCTCTCAGGAAATTCCGAACATACCACCGAGTTTTCAAATGCAAGTACCTTTAACCGCAAAGGAATTTTAAAAACATCAACCGAAAGACATTCGGAACACACCGTGCATGAACGAGGAGCTTTAGGTCTTAGTCAAGGTTTAACTGAGCCCATAGAATATGGTTATAATTCAGTTAAAAAATACACTTTTGATAAAAACAATAATATCACATCAACTCATCAACACTATAATAGAACAGCCTCATCAGGCTCTTGTGTGTCTGACGAATATGCAACTTATAAATGGTCAGCCAAAATTATTGACTGGGAAGGTATTGCCATATTACCAAAAGATTATCAAATGGCCAGCTATCTTGCAAGTACTTTACTTTTAGAAGGAGAAAGTATGGAAAATTGTATGAAAATTGCCCAACAAAATAATCATTTTTCAGACCAAAAATTTATGGTCTTTCTTATGAAAATCAGAACTTTTGAAGGTTTGTACTTTTTTGCTGAGAATAAGAATATTTACACACAAAACAATCTTTCTATTTCGAAAGAAATACTTCAAAAATATTATGAAGCATCTAAAAAAATTACTCTATTTGAAAAATCCCAAAATGCAAATGATAATAATTTATCCTTAAATATGGTTCGTGACTTAAAATTATTAAGGAATGGAAAATGAAAAGATATTTACGTCACTCAATTGAAAACATGCGTGATATAGGCGGATACAACCGGCTTCCCTATAGAAAGTTAATTCGTAGTAATTTACCTAAAAATCTCTCAGCACAAGATATTGATTATCTTAAGCAAATGAAAATTACGACCATTATTGATTTACGTAGCGAAGAGGAATATACTTCGCGTATTTCATGTTTTGAAAATAGAAAAGATTTTAATCTTGTGCATTGTCCTTTTGTTATCGGAAGAGATATCCCGGAAACACCCGAAGATGTCCCTATCTCCTACCTGAAGATGTTGGAAGATAAGGAAAATATGTATAATATTTTCACAACGATTATGAATGCCAATGGCGGTTTGATATATTTTTGTAACGCAGGTAAAGATCGCACCGGAGTTATAACAGCACTTTTAATGATGTTTTTAAACTATCCTCATAAAGAAATTATTGAAGATTATATGATGAGCAAAATCAATCTTCATAATATTCTTATAAATTTTATTGCATCATCTAATCGTCCAATTGCCGATATTGTCATCCCTAATACGTATTTTATGAAAAAGTTTTTAGTTGATTTTTATAAGAAATATGGCTCAATTACATCATATCTTAATAGTATAGGTTTCGATAAATCGTTACAAAGAAAAATTAGAAATAAACTGCTAAAATAATTTATCGGTTATTTTATGTTTTGCAAATATCATTCGGCAAAATCATCAAGCACCCAACAGCGAAATTCAGCCGAATTGAACGAACCATGGGTTCGAGGATCCTGGGTCAACAAAAAAGCGCTTCCGAAGAAGCGCTTGTACTGGTGATCTTTGGTGGGACTCTTCTTGCAACACTTTTGTGTTGCTGCGGTCACTCGTTCCCATCGGCTCGCCGCGGGGCGCTTACGCTACCTTGCTTGCCGGGGAACTTCGCCTCTTGCGCTGAAAAAATGCCATTTAAGGGCATTTTTTCATGCGCGAGCCCATATTGGGCAATATGACTTCGAGCCTATGGTCACCAATAAAAAAAACACCCATAAAGGGTGCTTATTTTATTGGTGATGCTTACCTCGCAACCTACGAGGTGAATAACTACATTTCCATCCCCTTATTAATTTGAATTAGAGGCGTAACTTTACTTTTCTCAAAAGATGTTTCTCTGGTCGGTACAATCGGTTTTGTATCATTAGCCAAAAACGAATTTTTTCCTTGTCTTAATTCATGTCGTATAAACTCACCTTGTTGTTGTGGTGTCATATCATTAAACGCAACTCGAGCATCACTTAAATCTGTTTGCAGCGTACTGGCTGAATAAACAAATTTTTTAGCAGGTGGTATTGTCTTATAATCTATAATATCAAATCCGTATTCATCCTGTAAAATATTGCCTTTTTCATCTCTTTTGAATTCCGGAGCTTTAACTGTAAAATATTGTAAGCTATCATCCTTTTTACCGGACAATTCTAATTTTTGTTTTATTGTGTCATAATCACTTTTATCTATTGTAAGAATTTGCTCGGTAACTTTTTCTATATCCAGATAAGGTTGTCCCTGATACATTATATTGTTTCTTTTCGCAATTTCTTCTGGATGAATAGTTTCGGCATTTTCTGCCAAATGGCACCAATTTTGGGTAATATACTGTTGCGTTTTGTAGTCGTATCCGTATTGTTTGTCCCATTCTAAAGAGGCTTTACTTAGAGCTTGGTGCATATCATGATTTTGCTCATATTCGAGTGTAAATGCTTTTAGCATGTATTCATGACCATCCCCAGTATTTTCCTTGCCCACATTAGTTCCTAATTTTTGATTCATCTGGTACATCGCTGCAACTTCGATAGAATACGCATCTACTTCCTGTAGAGATGATTGTACAAAAGTATTTGCCCAATTATCTCTGACGATATTTTCACCGGTATCTTGACAGGCATGACGTGATTCATGAACAAGGGTGGCAATGGCTGCAACCTTTCGTGAGTCAGTATCTAAATGATTCATTGAAGCACTATCAATAGAAAGTACTCCTCCTCCATAATGTCCACCCACACCTGGTGCCTGTTCACTGATAATATATTTTGTTCCCTTATCAATAGCGGCAGATAAAACCTCTTTTGCAATATCAGAATTCTGACACCCCATTGATAATAGTTGAGCCAATACCTGCACTTCTCTTTCTGAACCGAGTATCTGTCCGTTATCCATTGCTTTTTGCACAATAGGATCAATGCTTTTAGTGTCTACAAAGGGATGGGTATCATAAACAGAAGAAAACTGATTAACTTTATCTTCCAAAGATTTTTCATTTTGAGCGAGCAAAGTTTCTTTGTTTTGCAATGTTGTTTTGTCGTTATTCGTATTTTCATCAACAAGTGCAAGCTCGCTTTGTTTTTCGCCCATTTGATTTTGTAGTTGTTGTTTCTCAGCATCATATTTATGATTTATATCATCTGCTATTCTGGAAAAATCCGCAGAAACATCAAAATTTCCGATTTTCCCATTTTCCATATCTTTTTTGATGTTCTCAAATTGCGCATCAAATTCCGCTAATTTCTTACCGTGAAGCATTCTTGCGAAAAAACCGGCAGAAGCTGATATTTTTTCCGATTTTACGGTTTTTGTATTAAATTCATCTTGAGATTGAGAGAGTGTTAGGAATTGGTCTTTTGCTTTTTTTCTCAAAGAAGGCGGAAGTGCTTCAATCATCTTGTCGCGTTTATCACAAAATTGCTTTGCTTGTTCTATTTCTTTATTTTGCCTAGATTCAAGTTTTTTATGTTCATCGGAAAGATAATTTATACTGCCTTGCAACTTATTTTTTCTGTCTTCATTACTTTTTAATTGAGTTTGTAATAACTCTATTTCTTGTTTCAGACTATCAATTTGCTGTTTTTCCAGTTGCTGTTGTGTGAATAACAAAACAGCTTCTTTTTTATCAAGAAGCTGAAGTAATTCCGCATTATCCTTTATGTAATTATCTTCTTCCATAAGTAGATTATAGCATATTTATCAAAAGATTCAATATAAATTTTTTTAACCTCTAAGTTTATCATATCCTCTTAATTTTATTACATTGTTACTATAATGGTTCGTAAAATTTCCTAAAATGAGCATTTTCAAAAAACAAAGATTCGAACTCGGTTAAGTACTTGAAAATAAAAGAAAAAGCAGGCTTTTGACAGCCTGCTGTTTGTATTGGTGA
>CAKJXZ020000004.1:0-4246 GCA_918234285.1 Pseudomonadota bacterium
ATATGACCACCGATTCCAACAAAGTTACTTGGTCTAAGGTTTCCGCTTCCGGAACAAATACGATACCGGTTACATATAAAGGTGCTGATGGTACAGAAAAGACGGAATATTATCAATATGCGTTGGGAAGCGGTGTATCTTCAGATTCACGCAACGCTAACCTGACGGAAAGTGTGGTCGGCGGGCTGTATGTCGGACAAGAAGCTATAAGTGATACGGGTGGTGCGTTGAATGTAAGTGGTAATAAAGTTGGGGTTATTGCTGCTGACTTTATCACCAACTCTGCTGCAAAAGGCGGTGCGATTTTCAATGGCTACAAATCTACCATCGGGGATATTAATGGTGACTTTAGCGGCAATATAGCTTATGGAGAAGGTGGCGGCGCGATCTATAACAATTCTGTCTCCAATATTGGCAGTATTACCGGTGACTTTATCGGCAACAATGCGGTAGGATATTCTATGACTAATAGAGGTGGTGCGATTTATAATAGTAGTTCCTCCATTGGTGATATTGTAGGTGATTTTGTCGATAACTATGCAATAACAACATCTTATGAGGATGGTGCTTATGCTTATGGTGGCGCAATTACTCAATATAGTAGTAACATTGGTGATATTGAGGGTGATTTTGTTGGTAATCATGTTCAGGCATCAGCTTTTGATACTAATTGGGTAGGAAGTGATGCCCAAGGCGGGGCGATTTATCAAGAATACAGTTCCACCATTGGTGACATAACCGGTGATTTCAGCGACAACTATGCTACGGCTGAATCAGATAAGTTTGATGCTAAAGCCGAAGGCGGTGCTATTTATCAATATAATAAATCTACCATCGGTGATATTATGGGTGATTTAACCGGCAACTATGTTACGGCAAAATACACTGGAAATCGTTCTGATAGTTATGCCAAAGCTCAAGGTGGAGCTATTTCAAACTATAGTTCGACCATCAATAGTATTACCGGTAATGTAGTCGGTAACAAAGCACTGGCAACAACCAGTAGCAGTTCTTCCGCTTACACCTACGGCGGTGCAATTAATAATAATGGTATCATCGGGGATATTACCGGTGATTTAATCGGTAATAGTATTGAATCTGAAGGCAGTACTAACTCTTATGCTAGGGGTGGCGCGATTTCTAATATATTTACTTCAACAATCATCAAGAACATTAAAGGTAATATACTGAACAATAGCGCAGTATCCGCAGGTTTTGCTTCAGGTGGTGCGATTTACAACGCTCAAGGGGCTACCATATCTGCCATCACGGATGTTACTATAGCTGGCAACAGCGTTGTAGGTACGAATGCCAAATCAAACGGCGGTGCGATTTACAATGAATATTATAAATTTTATGGCAGTGGCGACGATAAAGATGAAGTCATAAATCTGGTAGCACAATACGGTGATGTTAACTTCTACAACAACACCGTTACCAAGGGTGGTACTAAAACCTACAATGATATTTATCAAGGCCTTGGCTCTAGTACTGAAACTCCGACTAATTCCGGTGTTATCAACCTTAAGGCCAAGAGCGGTAATTCCATCAACTTTGGCGGCACGATTGACGGCGATGGAAATTATGTTGCAAGAAATATCTTAAACCTCAACCAAGATGAGGTTAACTATGGTGGAGATTATAACTTCAACAACACGGTAAGTAATCACACTCTCAACCTTGGTTCGGCCAGCAACAAAGCAAGCGGTGCTAACATCAACCTCGGTTCGATTATTCAGTCTGACGGCAACACGTCTTACGGTTCAATTCAGAACTCCGTAATCAACAACAATGCCGCCGGTACGCATATCAACATGCAAAATCGTCACGTTAATGACGGTAGCACCGGAAACACTGTGAACCTGACTAAAGACCTTGGTCTCGCCATTGATATGAAGCTCGGCTTGAACGGCACAACACAACAGAATACAACGGATACACTCGGTGCCACCAGCGTTACCGGCAACGGTAATGTTGTTATCGACTCGATTAATATGACGAGCACGAAGTACACCGATTCCGGCAAGTCGGCGAGCGTTACAGTGGCAACAGCCAGCACCGGCAAATATCAGCTTGCCAGCGACATTATGAGCAATATCACCGGCAACAACTACTTTACGGATGTTACAATGTCCGGCGGTAATGTTCAGTTCAGCAACAAGTTGATGAACACCTCGGCGTTGGCGGATGAGATTAATGCAATGACCAACAACAGCGGTATTGCAACCTATAACACCACCACTGGCGCTATTGACTACAGCGGCTACGTGCTGACAAATAAGTATTTCAAAGCAAACTCTACCGGTACGGCTGCGACAGCAAGCGGTACAGATGCAATTGCAATTGGTCAGAGTGCCAGTGCTACCAAGAACTATACTACCGCGATTGGTTATAATGCCATAGCCAACAGCGGTACTTATGCCTCCGCGATTGGTGCTAATGCTTTAGCTACCGGAAAATATTCTATTGCTTTAGGTAATTCTGATACTACCACTAACCAAACTACAGCCAGCGGACAATATTCTACTGCGATTGGTTTTGGCAATACTGCAAGCGGATCATCTTCTTTAGCTTTAGGTGCTAACGCACGAACCAACCGAGTTTATACTTATGACAGTAGTACAGGTTGGACTGCGACTAACTACGGAGGTGAAACCACAACCTATGGCACCATTGCCGAGGGTAAGTACGCTCAATCGGCAGGCAAAGGCTCCATCGCTTTAGGTTATGCTGCCACCGCTGGTACGTATGATACCACCGAAGGTAAAGGCGGTAGAGTGGATGATGATGGTCAATATCTCCGCTACTTAACCGGTGCGGCAGACAAAGCTGTGGCTATCGGTAGTTATGCCAACGCGAGCGATCTTGGTGCTTCGGCAATTGGTTTGGGTAGTGTGGCAAGCGGATATCATGCAACCGCACTTGGTACAAATAGTGTTGCGGGAGGTGGTTTTGCCAGCGCAATCGGTGGTGCTAAGGCTTACGGAATCAAGTCTGTTGCAATCGGAAGCGGTACAGTAGCAGGTGTGAAAGATTCCGCCGATGATTATGCTAATAATGTTGCTATTGGTAGCAGCGCTATAGCCACCGGCAATAGAGCAATAGCAATAGGTTATGACGTGCAAGCAACTGGTGCAAATTCCGTCGCTATCGGTGGTTCAATGTATCAAAGTAGAAGAACAACGGCCTCACATACCGGCTCAGTTGCTTTGGGTGAAGCATCCCAGACCACGGCAAATTATGTTGTTTCCGTTGGTAGTGGTAATTCTGATGATTCCGATACCTATCAATATCGCAAGATTGTGAATGTTAAAGACGGCTCTGCTGACCATGATGCGGCGACGTATGGCCAGTTGGGTACTATCGGCTCGGGCACTAATTATCTGACCGCGAGTGCATTCAGTTCTACTACTCCACACACGGTTGCCGGTGAGTTGACGGCTTTGGATACAGCGATGGGCAAAGTAACAGCCGGAAGTTATGTAGTAGCTTCCGACGGTACGGCAGCAAAATCGTTGGCAGCCCAGATAAATACATTGGATAGTGTAATCGGCAAGGCTGCTGCTGTTAGCGGTAAAGCGAAAGTAGAGTTCGACTCTACCAACACGGTAGCGAAGGCGATTCAAGATTTGAACGCCACAGCGGGCAGTGCGGTACAGACGTTGACGATAAACACTAAGGGTGCAGATGCCGGTGTAAGCAAGGACGGTACGACAATCAATATCGCGACGGTTACCACGGCGACTAAGACGGATAATGCTCCGACCAGTACTGATACGAACAGCATTTTCTATAATACCGGCACAACTGCGTCACCGGTTTATGCTAACGACTCTAAGCTGATTACCTCGGGTGCAGTGCGTGAACTCGACGGCACTTTGGTACACTTGGCCGGTGATGAGACCATTACCGGAACTAAGACATTTAGTCAGACGTTAACCGGAGATGATGCCGGCACGTATACCATGGGCTTGAATGGCAAAATATTTAGCGTTAACAATGGCAGTGCAACACCGAAATTCTCGGTTGATGCCAAAACCGGCAATACTTCTGTCGGCGGCACATTAGGTGTAACCGGCGCAACGACCTTAGGCAGTACATTAGGTGTAACCGGCGATACTACCATCAATGGTAAAACTACGTTGTCGGCCGACAATGGCTTGAGCTTTGGCACTGAAACCACGGTAGCCAAGAGCATAGTTAACGCCATCGGTGATGGTTCGGAGAATGCGTTGGCGACTTCGAA
>CAKJXZ020000005.1:0-2840 GCA_918234285.1 Pseudomonadota bacterium
CAGTCAGACGTTAACCGGAGATGATGCCGGCACGTATACCATGGGCTTGAATGGCAAAACATTTAGCGTTAACAATGGCAGTGCAACACCGAAATTCTCGGTTGATGCCAAAACCGGCAACACAACTGTCGGCGGCACTTTGGGTGTAACCGGCGCAACGACCTTAGGCAGTATATTAGGTGTAACCGGCGATACTACCATCAATGGTAAAACTACGTTGTCGGCCGACAATGGCTTGAGCTTTGGTAGTGAAACCACGGTAGCCAAGAGCATAGTTAACGCCATCGGTGATGGTTCGGAGAATGCGTTGGCGACTTCGAAGGCGGTAAAAGATTACGTTGGTACGGCTTCGTTGAATTTGAAAGACGGCGATACGGTATTGGCTTCGTTTAGTGCGAATGCCTCGAGTGCAGTTAATTTGAATTTGAACGACACTTATTATAATAAGACGCAATCTAATCCGACGGACGGAACGTGGGTTAAGAGTACAGCCACACCTGGAACGAATCTTGGTAAATTGGATTCTGCTATAGGTACATGGAGTGATGGTACATATATTAAGACCAATACCACGGCTACACAAGGCAAGGATAGTTCGCATATGACGGTAGGAGATGCCTTGGCGGCTTTGGATAGTGCTATTTCGGGCACGGCCGGTACGGCGGTACAGACGTTGACGATAAACACTAAGGGAGCAGAAGCCGGAGTAATTAAGAGCGGGACGACGGTAGATATTACGACGGTAACGACGGCGACTAAGACGGATAATGCTCCGACCAGTACAGATACGAACAGTATATTCTATCAAGATCCTGATACCGGCACAACGACAGATTATGACAACGATGCCAAGCTGATTACCTCGGGTGCGGTGCGCGCTCTCGACGGCACGTTGGTACACATAGCCGGAGATGAGACCATTACCGGAACTAAGACATTCAGCGATGCGGCAGTATTCACCAGCGGTCTGACTTCTACCGGTGCGATTACGGCCAACGGCGGAGTTAGCACCACAACCTTGTCCGCAAGCGACTTAGTTACGTTCAGTACGGACAACGGTATGCAGTTCGGCGACGGCCAGAATGTTAAGGGTATTGTAACAACAATAGGCCCGACGAGCGGTACCGGTACGGCGTCTGATGAAAAATTGCCGACGGAATTGGCTGTGGCCACAGCATTGTCAACAAAGCAGAATAACATCACCGGTGCAGCCACGACGATAACGGATGATAACCTGACGGCAAGCAGAGCGTTGATTTCCAATGCCAGCGGCAAAGTTGCGGTATCGGATATCACGGCGGATGAGTTGAGTGCGCTTGATAATATCAGCGGCAACATCCAAACGCAGTTGGGTTCGACGGCGGCGACGACGAAGATACTCGGCGCGCAAACCATAAACACAACCAACAGCGTCGGCACGGTAATAGGCACTTTGGCCGATCGGGTTGACGGCGCTTTGGGCGGCACGTTTAATACCACAAGCGGAGCTTGGAGTGGTACGGTAGGCAAGGGCGGTACCATAAGGTACGGCGATAGCGGCTTTACGGCCACCACCATTGTTGGAGCGTTGACCGATTTGAGTTCTACCATCGGTACGTCGGAACAATTATCTAACGGAGATCAGACCGCTATCAGCGCAGATCAAACGATTAACCAAAACCTGAAAGCGTTACAGAATGCTATCAGCGGTACGGCGAGTACGGCATTGCAGACGTTGACGATAAACGATGGTACGGTTGGTGTAACCAAGAGCGGAACCAATGTTAATATAGCGGCGGTAAAGGATAAGGGTACGAGTGCAACGGGTATGTATTATCAGGTTGATCCGAGCACCACGACCTATGACAACGATGCCAAGTTAATCACCTCCGGCGCGGTACGTACGGCGTTAGAGGATTATGTAACACTTGCCACTCCGCAGACCATAACCGGCGCGAAGATCTTCTCGCAAACCATTGATACGGGTGCGGATGCCGGTACATATACCATGGCGTTCAGCGGCAAAACGCTGAGTTTGGGCCAAGTGACCGATCCTGAAAGCGCAGCAAAAATAACGCTTGATGCCAAAGACGGTAGTGCCAACTTTGCGGGCAACACAACTGTCGGTGGTACATTAGGCGTAACCGGCGCAACGACCTTAGGTGATACATTGACCGTAACCGGTGCAACAACTCTGAACAATACGTTGGGAGTGAGCGGTTTGACAACTCTTAGCGGTACCAACGGCGTGAAGTTTGACAATGCAGATACCACGATTAAGGGCTTCGCTACAGTGGTTAACAAAAGTTCCGATAATACTACGCTTGCCACCTCTAAAGCAGTGTATGATGCTATTTACGGTGAAGGTGCCGATGTTGTTCATAAGAGCGGCATTGAAACCATTACCGGTTTGAAGACCTTCAGCCAAATGCTGACGGCCGGCAGCGGTTTGTATGTGGGCGGTGCGGCACAATTTAACGACAACGTCACTATCGGTTCGGCTTCTGGCGGCGCACGCAACTTAACGGTTAACGGCGGATTGCAGGTAACTGATGCCACAACCTTAAGCACTACCGGCGGTATGAAATTCGGCAACAGTGAAGTTGTGGCCAAAGATATTGTCAATGTAATCGACACGACGGCGAGCGAAAGCGTATTGCAAACGCAGCTGGTAACGGCAGCGGCGGTTAAAAATATGACCGACGGTATGAACGAGAGAATTAACGCCAATACGCAAGCAATAGCGGAAGAAACGGTTCAGCGTACGGCGATGGATAATGCTATCCTCGGCAAAATCGATGAAACCAATACCGCACTGGCAAGTGAGACGGCACAGCGTACGGCGATGGATAATGCTATCC
>CAKJXZ020000006.1:0-18382 GCA_918234285.1 Pseudomonadota bacterium
ATGCAGAGGATTGCAAATCCTTCTATATCGGTTCAATTCCGGTACCGGCCTCCACTTTATTCCGACTTAGCTCAGCGGTAGAGCAATCGGCTGTTAACCGATTGGTCGTTGGTTCGAATCCGACAGTCGGAGCCATAAAAAAAGCCACCCCTTGCGGGTGGTTTTTTTATTGTCCCGGTCGGATGCGAACCAACGAAGAGTTGGTTCGACGCCAAGCGAAAGCGAGACGAGAGTATCGCGGTCGCCAAAGGCGATGAGCGCGAAGGAAACGCGAAGCGGAACAATCTGACAGAAGTCGCTGAAAGGCGACTTTAATATTATAGCACTGCACACAAAAAAGCCACCCCTTGGGGTGGTTTTTTTATTGTCCCGGTCGGATGCGAACCAACGAGAAGTCCGCGACCGACGTTCGGCTGGTTCTTTTTCGTTATGCCGTAAAGCTACATATTTTTCAGTGCCAGCGCCTCTAATTCTTTGAGCTGGTCACGATATACCATGGCCTGTTCAAATTCGAGATTTTGTGCGGCCTCACGCATAAGTTTGGTCAGCTCTTTAATCTTTTTATCAATATTGCGGATTTTTTCGACGTCTTGCGTATCGGTTTTAACAAAATCGGTTTCGGTCATTTCTTTCAATGTAGCGGAAATGCTCTTTTTGATGGTTTGCGGGGTGATGCCGTTGGCAATATTGTATTGCGATTGTTTTTGGCGGCGACGATTGGTTTCATCGAGCGCAACTTTAATCGAATCCGTAATTTTATCCGCATAGAGAATTACCCGACCTTGAGCATTACGCGCCGCACGACCGATGGTCTGAATCAGTGAACGGGTGGAGCGTAAAAATCCTTCTTTGTCGGCATCTAAAATTGCCACCAGTGAGCATTCCGGAATATCTAAGCCCTCGCGCAACAGGTTAATGCCGACCAACACGTCAAATTTGCCGAGGCGTAAATCACGGATGATTTCAATACGTTCCAAAGTTTCGATATCCGAATGCATATAGCGCACTTTTACCCCGTTTTCGCTCAGGTATTCGGTTAAGTCTTCCGCCATTTTTTTGGTTAAAGTCGTTACCAGAACGCGCTCGCCTTTGGCCGCGGTTTTGCGACATTCTTCCATTAAATCGTCCACCTGATTTTCAACGGGGCGTACAATACACAGCGGGTCGGTCAAGCCGGTAGGACGAATTACCTGCTCGGAGAATACCCCTTTGCTTTGCTCCAGTTCCCAATCGCCGGGAGTGGCAGAAACAAAGATGGTTTGCGGTCGCATTCTATCCCATTCTTCAAACTTGAGCGGGCGGTTATCCAAACACGACGGCAGACGGAAGCCGTATTCCGACAGGGTGGTTTTGCGGTTGCGGTCGCCGCGATACATCGCACCGATTTGCGGCACGGCGATATGGCTCTCGTCAATGAAGAGCAGTGCATTTTTCGGAAAATATTCAAACAGTGTCGGCGGCGGCTCGCCCGGTTTGCGTCCGGTTAAATAGCGTGAATAATTTTCGATACCCTTGCAGTGGCCGGTAGTATCAATCATTTCTAAGTCAAAGCGGGTGCGCTGTTCCAAACGCTGGGCTTCGAGCAATTTATTTTCGGCATTAAATTCTTTGAGCCGGATTTCCAAATCCTCTTTGATATGTGTCATTGCCTGCGAAAGTGCCGGCCGCGGTGTAACGTAGTGGTTGGCCGGATAAACCGTGATTTCTTCAAGCTGTCGTGTTTTTTTGCCGGTCAAAACGTCAAACTCATAAATTTCTTCGATTTCGTCGCCAAAGAAGGAAACACGCCAAGCCCTGTCTTCATAGTGGGCCGGAAAAATATCGAGCGTATCACCGTTAACGCGGAAAGTGGAGCGCACGAAATTGACGGTGCAACGCTCATAAAGCAAATTGGCAAGTTGGCGGTTGATTTCCTGAATGTCGATTACATCGCCGACTTTGAGTGTAAACACCATCGCCGAATACGATTCCATACTGCCCAAGCCGTAAATGCACGATACCGAGGCGACGATAATCACGTCTTTTTCTTCCAAAACGTTACGGGTAGCACCATGACGCATACGATCGATTTGCTCGTTGATGGCAGAATCTTTCTCAATATAGGTGTCGGTTTTCGGAATATAGGCTTCCGGCTGATAATAATCGTAATAGGAAACAAAATATTCGACATTATTATGCGGAAAAAATTCCTTCATTTCGGCATACAGTTGGGCGGCCAGAATTTTGTTAGGTTCCATAATCAGTGCCGGTCGTTGGCATTGTTCGATTATTTTGGCCATGGTAAAAGTTTTGCCGGAACCGGTAACCCCGAGCAATACCTGATTTTTCTCCCCGCGTTCGATGCCTTCGCACAGCTCTCTGATGGCCTGCGGTTGGTCGCCGGAAGGCTCAAACGGGCTTTCGATTTTGAACGGATTTTCTTTCATTCTTTGCCGTTTTCTATAATGTATTCAATCAAACGTTTGCGGTCGGAAAGCATGTCTTCGGGCAATTTTTCCGGAACGGGTTGTTTCATTTTTTTGGCCTGAAATCTTTTAACCAGATAAATGCGCTGGGCAAAAACGGACAACTCTTCGGTGGACATCATACCGTATACCTGTTGCATTCTTTCGGAATCCGCCGACGTTTCCATGAGAGAACGTTTCTTTTGCTCGGTCGGTGCAGCAGTCGTTTCATTATCAGCCAAACTCTGGGCCGAAACAATGGTTATGCCGGCCGCAAGCAAACAACTTAACAAAAATATGGCACGTGACATCATGATTTTCTCCGCCTATTGTTTCAGCATTTTCTGCAATTGATTAACGGAGTTTTCTGCTTCATTTCCCAGTTTTTTTATATTGCTTTTGGCTTGGTTATAATAGGCATTTGAAGTGCGTTTTGCTTTGTTGTATTGGCGCTCGATATCGGCAAGAGCTCGCGTTATTTCGTCGGTACCGGATGAGAAGTTTTTGGTTGGAGACGAGGCAGGTTGTGTTGCACCGGCGGTATTACCGGAAGATTTGGGCAATATGGCGTCGATGGTTACTTGCGGTATCAGTTCCCGCCAGCTTGGCAGATTCATTTGCTGAGAAGCACTGGAGCGTCGCTCCGTTTCGGGTAGGGACTCGTTAATGATTTGCATAAGCTGTGTTTGCGAATTATCAAACTGTTCGTTGATTGATTGTGTCAAGCGAGCGGTTTTAGCCGCAGTATTGTCGGCAGATGCACCGTTGTTTGAAAGCAGTCTGACTTCTTCATTCTCGGAACGAAGCCACGGATTGGCCGGGAGTTGTTGAGCATAAGTCGGCAAGGCGGCCAAGCAACAAAACCCCAAAGCATAAAAAATAAATGAGCGCATCGTATATCTCCATAATCAATGCGCCCATTGTAACATAAAAAAATCAGATTGTCAGTATAATCTTTTATTTATTTAACTTTTTTCCGCTTTGCGGTCGGTTTCGAGCTTTTGGCCTCGTTTTTTTCCGGCTCGATACCGTATGCGCAGAAGTCCTTGGCCGGAGTGTGAGATTTCTGCACAATATAAGCCGGTGTATTAACTACGGTGGAATCGGCCGGAATGTCGTGAATGACTATGGCATTTGAACCGATTTTGACATTGTTTCCGAGTGTTATCGGCCCCAAAATCTGTGCGCCCGAGCCGATGGTAACGTTGTTGCCGATGGTCGGATGGCGCTTAACCAGCTTATGTCCGTGTTCGTCGTATAATTTGCGGCCGCCGAGCGTAACATCGTGATAAAGTGTAACATTGTCGCCGAT
This sequence comes from Pseudomonadota bacterium, assembly GCA_918234285.1. Lineage (GTDB taxonomy): Bacteria > Pseudomonadota > Alphaproteobacteria > RF32 > CAG-239 > RUG410. Next base: position 3,757 of record CAKJXZ020000006.1, read on the forward strand.
TTCGGTGGTTTCGCCGATAACAACTCCCATACCGTGATCAATCATAAAGCCGGTACCGATTTTGGCACCCGGATGAATCTCAATGCCGGTCAAAAAACGGGCCGTTTGCGACAAGATGCGGGCCAACAGATAAAATTTACGCTGCCACAACCAATGTGCAACCCGATAAATCCAGATGGCGTGCAATCCCGACGAGCAGATAACAGCCTCAAGTTTGTTGCGGGTTGCCGGATCGCGATCCAGCACCGCTTGAATGTCTTGCAAAATTAACTTGTATTTTGGATTCATTTTGTGTTATACTCCCAAAAGTTATCTTGATACCATACAGATAAAGTAAATAAGTTAAGATTAATATAATAAAGTGAAAAATATGGAAGAAGTAATGTTTAACGGCCATGCCGGCCGAATTGAAGGCAGATATTTCAAGAGCCCGCGACCGAATGCTCCGGTAGCGCTCATATTGCACCCGGATCCGAATTACGGCGGAACCATGAATAACAAAGTCGTATACAGTTTGTTCCGTTGCTTTAAGGATTTGGGTTTTTCGGTTTTGCGTTTTAATTTTCGCGGAGTGGGACGTTCACAAGGACAGTTTGATAACGGTAACGGTGAGCTCTCCGATGCAACAATAGCCTTGGATTGGCTGCAGAATATGAATCCTGATGCCAAACAATGCTGGATTGCCGGATATTCTTTCGGGGCATGGGTCGGGTTACAACTTTTGATGCGGCGCCCGGATATCAATAATTTTATTGCCGTCAGCCCGCCGGCCAATGAGCAAGACTTTACCTTTTTGGCACCATGTCCGGCTTCGGGCCTGATTATTCAAGGCGGAGCCGACGATATCGTGCCGCCGACCATGGTGGCTTCAATGGCGCGCCATTTAAATCAGCAACGCAATGTCGAAATCGATTTTGCGATGATTGAAGATGCCGATCACCAATACAATAATCGTCTGCCGGATTTGTATAAAGTCAGCGGACAATACGTTATCAGTGCCATGCAACGTCGCGAACCGATTAAAAAGCGTCGCGGTCGCCGTAAAAAGTCGGATATGGATGATGAGTTGTTGCTCGAAAATGAAAACGATGATGACATTGAAGATAACGACAATGTTGCCGATGATTTTGCCGACAGCAACAATGAGGATTAGCCGTGACTGATACGCAAAATAAAGAAAACACCGGCGATTTTAAGAAAATGCTGGCGGATAACATAAAGACCATTGTGTTGGCAGTTTTGATTGCGGTGATTATTCGCAGCTTTTGGTTGGAACCGTTCCGCATTCCGTCAGGCTCAATGTATCCGACTTTGCGGGTGGGCGATTATTTGTTTGTCAGCAAATATTCTTACGGCTACTCACGTTATTCTTTTCCGTTCGGATTGCCGATATTTGAGGGACGTTTGAAATATAAGCAACCGGAGCGCGGCGATGTGGTAGTGTTTAAATTTCCGCAAAACACGCACACCGACTTTATCAAACGCATTATCGGACTTCCGGGGGATAAGGTACAGGTTAAGGAGGGGCGTTTATACATCAACGGTGAACTGATTGAACGCGAAAGGACCGGCAGTTATATTATTGACGAATATGTGGCTATGCCGGAATTTTATAAACAATATATCGAAACTTTGCCGAACGGAGTAACGCACGATATTTTGGAAATCTCGGATAAGGAACGGATTGTCGACAACACCGAGGAGTTTGTTGTGCCGGAAGATATGTTCTTTATGATGGGCGATAATCGTGACCGCTCGGACGACAGCCGTATCAGCGTGGGTTTTGTGCCGAAAGAAAACCTGGTCGGCAAGGCCAAATTTATCTTCTTTTCGCATAATGACAAAAGCTCTTTGTTTAAGCCGTGGACCTGGTTCAGCTCCATTCGTTGGAACAGATTTTTCAAGGGTATTCATTAAAGATGGAAAAGTTACAGGAAACGCTGCAGTATAAATTCAGAAATCCCAAGCTGTTGCAACAGGCACTGACGCACAGCAGTGTTACCGGTAACGAACACCGCAATTATGAGCGCCTTGAATTTTTGGGGGACCGCGTACTCGGGATGACCATGGCGCATTTGCTCTACAAAATGTTTCCGCACGACCGTGAGGGTGTGTTGGCGCAGCGCCATGTTAAATTGGTGCGGGCCGAAACGGTGGCAGCGGTAGTTAAAAAATTGCACATAGATAAATATATTATCGCTAAGGATAAGGAAACCATCCAGAGTACAAACGTGTTGTGCGATGTGGGCGAGGCGATTATCGGCGCGGTATATATCGACTCTAATATTGAGCAGGCTATAGCATTTGTCGAGCGTAATTGGCGCGATATGATAGATATGGCCGACAGCGGTTCGGAAAAAGATTACAAAACCCGCCTGCAGGAAAAGTTTCATACACTGAAACTGGGATTTCCGACTTATGAACTTGTTTCCAAAGATGGAAGCGACCATAACCCCGTGTTTACAATCAGAGTTGCTCTTGATGATAAAACTTTTGCCGTGGGGCAGGGGAAAAATAAAAAATTGGCTGAACAGCAAGCGGCCGAAAATTTGTTGAAACAGATGGAAAAAGAAAATGGCTGATACCAGATGCGGATATGTGGCGCTGATTGGAGCGCCGAATGCGGGAAAATCAACGATAACCAATAACTTTGTCGGTTCCAAAGTATCGATTGTTTCGCCAAAAGCGCAGACTACGCGCACCACTATTAAGGGTATAGGTATTTATGACAATACCCAGATTATCTTTTTGGATACGCCGGGCATATTTCTGCCGAAACGTAGGCTGGACAGGGCGATGGTGGCTTCCGCTTGGAACGGTTTCGGCGATGCCGATATAAACGTTTTGGTGGTGGATGCCAAACGCGGTATGAATGAGGAAACGTCGGCGATTATCGATGAACTGATTAAGCGCAACGCGCACGCGGTTCTGGCTTTCAATAAAATTGATTTGATGACGGAAGAAGAGTTGCAGGCCCTAAAAGAGGAATTTGAAAATGTGTTCGCTTTTGATGCCGTGTTTATGTTTTCGGCGCAATCGGGCGATCATATTACCGAGTTTTATCAGTATCTGGCGGATAATTTGCCGGAAAGCCCGTGGTATTATCCGGAAGAACAGATGTCGGATATGCCGCTCAGGTTTTTGGCAGCGGAAGTGGTGCGGGAAAAGTTGTTTTTGAACTTGCGCCAGGAGTTGCCGTATGCCCTGACGGTGGAGCCGGAATTATGGGAGCATAAAGATGACGGTTCCATCCGCGCCGAGATGACGATTTATGTGGCGCGCGAGGGGCAAAAGACCATTATTTTGGGCAAAAACGGCAGTATGATTAAGAAAATCGGTCAGAGCGCACGGCTCGAGTTGGAAGAATTGTTGGAAGAGCGAATACATCTGTTTTTATACGTCAAAGTGCGCGAAAATTGGGAAAACGACCCGGCACGTTACAGCGATTGGAATTTGAATTTTAAGGCGTAATTGCTTCACTTTAAAATTGCCCTTTCTCCCGATATTTTTCGGGAAAAAGCGTTTTTTATTCATTTTCTCGCGTTGTTGACAAATTATTAAGGTGTTTGTTGTATATTATACAATTATAAAACGCACGAGGGAATAATATGAAACGAACAAAAGTTGCTTTTGTATACGATTTTGATGAAACACTCAGCACTACCTATATGCAGGATTATCTGCTGATTCCGGAACTGGGAATGAAACCGGCCGATTTTTGGCACGATGCCAATGCGTGGTCGGCAAAAAACGGGGTGGACCAGGTTACCGGCAGTATGTATTACTTCACCAAAATTGCCAAAGAGCGCGGGTTTAATTTGACCAAAGAAAATTTGGCCTATTGCGGTGCGTTGATTGTGTTTTTCAAAGGCGTGGAAGAATGGTTCGAGCGCATTAACAGATACGGGCGTTTTTTGGATTTGGATATCGAGCATTACATCATTTCTTCGGGCTATGAGGAAATTATCGAAGGTTGCCATATCCGCCCGTTTTTCCGCGATGTTTACGGTTGCGCTTTTGCTTATGGCGAAAACGGTAAGGCGGTGTGGCCGGCACGGGTGGTAAATTATTCCGGCAAAGTGCAGTATCTGGCTAAAATTAACAAAGGTTTGGGTAAGTTTGACGATAAGGTCGTGAATGAATATATGCCGGATGAACAGCGGCGCATTCCGTATTCGCGCATTATTTATTTCGGTGACGGGATGACCGATATTCCGTCAATGAAAATGGTAAAAAGTCACGGCGGTACCGCCATCGCGGTTTATAAGCCGCACAGCCGTCACAAGGCCAAAGCGGTTAAGTTGTTGCAGGACGATCGGGTGAATTTTGCGCTGTCGGCGGATTATCGCGAAGGCAAAGATATCGATACGGTGGTTAAAACCATACTAAATAAAATTGCCACCGAGCGCGATTTGGAAGTATTAAAGAAAAAAGAAGACATGAAAAAGAAAAAGGCGTAGTTAACGCCTTTTTTTATGCTTTATCCTCGGCAAGTTGGCAATAGTGACGGAAATAAAAATATTCCGAAACGCTGATGAGCCCGTAAATAACGACATAAGTGCCGGCGGTTAACACCAGCGCCCATTCGCCGAATTGCTGCGAAGTCAAAATAAAATAAGCCAACACCACGCCGATAATACCGCTGGCCATTGACCATCCCCACGGCATGGCGATTTTACGTGCTTCAAAGCTGCCGGAAATCTGCATAACTCCCGATGCCAGAATCCACAACGCGAAAAATATCGGCAAAGTTTCGGCGCTCAAGCTGAGATTGGTCATAAAAATCAGTCCCATAAATACATCAAAAAGGCCGACAACCATATACCAGCCGGAATATTCGGACAGCGAAAAAGTGATGTAGCCGCAACCGAGCATAAACAACATCAAGCCCAGATAAAAAGCCATACCTAAAAGCGAAACGGTCGGATGTGCCCAAATCAATATACCGAGAACCACCATAATCAGGCCGGAAATTAAATGCCATATACTGCATCTTTTATCTTGTTTCATAAAATCCTCCTTTGCTAACGGCATAAAAATATTATTTGCGCGGATTTTTTCAAGACGACCGATCAATATAAAAAAAATCGTTCTTAATAAAAATGTCATACAAATTTAAGAAAAATGTGATATACTGAGACAAAGGGAATGAAAAATATGGCATAGTTTACTGTTCCGGATTTCGGAGATATCAATGAATTCAAGGCATGGGTTGCTAAGTTGGACGAGCGAGCCATTCAGTCTTGGACGGCCGAAAACTGGGTGGAAATGTATCATAAAATCGAGGGATTTCGCGGCTATTTTGGCAACGGCAGCGAAATGGTCAAACATTGTCCGGAGGAGTTTATCAAGTTATACAGCAACTATCGTATGGAGCCGGAGCAGTTAAAATATATTACCCAGCTGGCTCATCAGGCCGGCGAACAGTTAGCACAAGAAGAACTTGATGCTTCCAAATTGGCAATCAGAACCAGAAAGTATTATCCCGTATCGGTTCCGGAATTTAACAGTACCGCAGATTTTAAGGCCTGGGTGGGCAGTTTGGACGAGCGCGCCATTCAACAATGGAATATGGACGATTGGATTGCCGTATATAAGCAAGTCGAGCCTATTCGTCGTCGGCCGGATATGGAGCAGATAAAAAAATCGACGATAAGATTTTGGCGCAGTTCAGAGAAGAATTGAAAGCCGCACAAGCATTGGACCCGGTTGACGCCGATATATATAGAGATGCTGTTTCGACTATTAGTGTAAAGATGAGTTTGAAAAGTTGTATAAAAACAGCACCATCAATCCGCAAAAGATGTATTATATAAGACAATATATGCATCAGTTTGAAGATATGGGTGACGGGCTGTTGCGAAGATATGAAACCGGCAGAACTTCATTTATAACGGAGATGACACAAAAAATCGATGATATTACAGCAACCGGTACAAAATATGCTCCGGAGCATCGGGTACACTCAACGGTTTATGTCGGAGAAATGCGAGGCGGATGGCACGGTCGGGCTGCGGCATTAACAGATGGTCGTGCCGCATTGGAGATGAACAGTCGCTCGCTGGTTGATGGCGCCATCGGTACGGCGGCCAGTGTGGCCATAGATGCCGGACTTGCCGGTCGCGATATTTATAAAGAGGTTAAAAAAGCCGATGACGTTACCAAACAGCAAGTTAAAAAAGATAAGGAAAACGCCAAAAAATACGGCGAGAAAAAACAAAAACAGGTAGCCAGAGCCTCGGCAAAAGCCAAATCCAAAACGCCGCAAAAACAGGTAACCGCCGCCAAAATGAAAACCAATGCCGTCAACGCCAATAAATATCAAAAACAGATGGAAGACATTATTAATAGGCTGAATAAGGCCAACGGCAAGGTCAAGACCATGGATGCGGCCAAAACCGCCGCCACACTGTATCAGAAATACGGCGATAATGCTTATGCGTTGTTGCAAGAGGCCGTACAAAGTCCGGGCTCGTATCAAAAGCTGGGTGACGGTAAGCTGAAAACTTCACGCGACGTGATTCAACACCTGTGTCAAATGCCGAATACCAAACAGAATCAGCAAGTTGTACAGAGTATCATTCAGAACCGTGCCAAAAGTAAGTAGTTAGCGCGAACGGCGGTTTCTGGTGGTAGCCATGGCAACGACATTGCTCTTTTGCTGTTCGTCATCAATTTCGCAAAGTCTTTGAATAATCTGCCGCGAACTGGACAGCAATTTGCCGTTATTATCGCGCAAATCTAATTTTTTAGCCATTGTGGTCGGCGCCATCATAACTTTTGCCAATACTTTGGAAGCATTTTCGCCATATTGTGCGCTCAGAGTTTCAATAGTTGCCTCAACATCGAGTTGGCGTGATTTGCCGTTAGCTTTGTTCAGGTTGTTCAGCATAGAGCGCATTCTGGCCTTGTCTTTATCCGACACGTTACCGCTGTTATCGGTTTGGCGCGGTTTATCCTTAGCCGGAACTGGCGCAGTTTGCTGCGGTGTTTTGGCTTTATTTTCCGACTGCGGCTGCGTCCGTGTTTGCGGATGTTCTTGCGCCACTCGAGAGTGCGGTTGTTCCGGCGCTGCACGGGATTGTGAGTGTTCACGTCCGGCTTCGGCTTCTCTCACTTTTTGCTCAATATATTGTCCGAGCTCGGAGTAGAAGCTTCCGGTATAGTGAATACCGTCGCCGCCCTTACTGCCGAATACTTTAGAGTTAGACTGGCTGCGAACATATGATTGGGTATCAACTACCTTAACGTCATCGGACAGGTATTGCTGCATATAGCGGTTAAAATCATCCACTCCTTTATTGACCTTGGCCGCATCCGAGCGATTGGTACTGACCGGGTTGACCGTGGTAAAATAGACCTGTTTGCCTTGTTTTTTCATTTCTGCAGCGAATTCGTTCATCTGTGCGGCATATTCCTTGGCCATTTTTTCAATATTTTTATTGCTGTGAACCGCACCGTATACGTCATTAAAACCGAGATTTACCACTACACAATCGCAATCTTTGGCATCTTGTTTGATGTCGTTCAGGTGTTGTTTGAACCAAGCAAAACCCTTGCCGCTTTGTGCAAACCAACGATCGCCGGACTTATCGGTTTTTCTTTTCAGCTTCATGTCGTTTTCTCCGGCCATGCCGACCGTGCGGCTGTCACCGACGTTGAGAATCTTGCCGGAACTTTCGCTTGCCCGAGATTGAGAATCTTGATTCTGGGATTTTGCACCGGCATTGGCCTTTCTGGCTTTATCTTCTTCTTTTTTCGATTTTTTGGAAGCATTGGCCTTATCCGTTGCCATCACTTTTTTGGTGGTGTTGAATTCAAACTCGCCCGTTGCCATGCAAGCGGCATTGTCACGGGCGCGTCTGCCCACATCTCTGGCATATTTCGAGCGGAGTATTTCCTTGGCGGCGGTTGTATAATCCTCATTTTCCATTGCCGTCAGCATTTTATTGAATTTCTTGGTTCTCGGAATACCCATATTATAGCACATATCAATCAAGACAAATTGCCGTTCGTCATCGAGCTTTTCAAGCAGCGGGCCTAATCTCTTATCGGCCTTTACTCCCTCAATGACTTTATTTAAATCGTGCTGCAGTAACTTTTGCGCTTCGGCTTCGGTAATTCCGTTATCAAGACTGCTTTTATTGAGAATTTTGCATACTTCTTTTTTGGCACGGGCGATTGCTGCCGGAGAACTACCGTAGCGCTCCAGATTATAGCCGTAACCGATGCTTAAATATCCGGCCGGGCAACGGCGTTGTGTGCTTAAAAAGCCCTCGCTGCGTTTAATGCGATTTAAATATTCCTGATTATCCAACATCGGTTTTCTCCTTAATAAAAGTTACCTTATATATATTATATTACAATGATTTATAACAAAAAACAATTACGAATTTGTTAAATTTATGTTACAGAAATACCGCGGAAATTTCCGCGGTATTTGAGATGTTGTATATTAACGTTCGGACTAGTTCATACCTCCGCGACCGCGGCGACGTGCGGCCACCATAGCCAAGGCATTGTCGCGTTCCTGTTCGTTTTCCGGTTGGCTGAGTCTTTGAATAATTTGACGTGAACTGGCGAGTAATTTGCCGTCTTTGTCACGCAAATTCATCTTCTTAGCCACCGAAGTCGGAGACATCATGGCTTTTGTTAAGATTTTGGATGCTTCACTGCCGTATTGTGCAGTCAAGTCATCAATTGTTTTATCTATGTCAATCTTCTTGTTTTTGCCGTTAGCCTTATTCATATTGTTCAACATTGAGCGCATTCTGGCCACATCTTTATCGGTGGCATTTCCGGTTTTGGCCGGCGCGGTAGTTTGTTTTGGAGCCGGAGCGGCAGCACGCGGAGCGGCGGTCTGTTTTTGGACCTTGTCATCTTTGGCTTTGGTTTGTGCCACCTGGCGCGTTTCGGCTTCCTTTTTAGCTCCGTATTCTCTGGCTTTTTCGGTATCGTCTTTAACCTGCGCTTTGGTAACATCTTGCCCTTTGACTCTGGTCGGGCGCTTATATAAAGATTCATTGAATTTAGGATCATCATCCGACCATTCACCGGTACGCATTAATTCCGCATTCTTACGAGCTCTTTGTCCGGTCTGTTTGGCATACTTGGAATTCAGCATTTCTTTCGAGGCTGTTTCATAATCACCTTCTCTTAAAGCACCAAGCATCTTTTTGAATTGTGCCAAATTATCGGCACCCATGGTGTAACACATATCCACCATAACATATTGGCTGGCCGGATCGAGTTCTTTCCACCACGGAAACCGTTCATCCAATGCATCATAAGTGGTTTTTAAATCTGCGCGGCAGATTTTATCAGCGTCGGCGGTGGTCAATTTATCGCCTTTATTAATGTCCTTTCCGGTCATTGATTTAACCCACTGCGGACCACGGCCGCTGGTATCTAAGTTATGTCCGTAGCCTACACAATAACCTCTACCCGAAGGGTCACGCTTTTTGGTGGCGGTAAAACCCTCACCTTGGGCAACACGTCTTACCCATTCATCTTCCGTAGCCTTATCCACCATCGTTTTTCTCCTTAAAAACAATAATCCATTTTCTTAATGGTACCATAATCCGCACGCAAAAACAATATCTAAATTGTTAAATTTGTGTTACAAAAAAAGCCGCGGAATATTACCACGGCTTGAAGATATACGACTTTTGCGGTTATTACATACCGCCGCGACTGCGCTTTTTGGACGAGGCAATAGCCAGAATTTGCTTATTTTGCTCCTCGTTGTCGATTATGCACAGCTGTTCCAGAACCCCACGCGAAGACCTGATTAATCTGCCGTTTTCATCGCGTAAATTCAAACGTTGCGAAAATTGCGACGGAGACATCATTATCTTGGTTAAAACTTTAGAGGCATCAGTACCGTAGAGTTCGGTCAAGCGGTCGATGGTTGCTTCGATATCAACCGGATTTTTTCTGCTGACTTTGTTCAAATTAGTCAGCATTGACTTCATTCTGGCCCTATCTCTGGCCGAAATTTCGTCATTGCGAACAACCTTTTTCCCGGTTGATACTGCTGTCTGTTGCTCGGCTTGAACGGCAGAAGATTCGCGCTGCTCGTTGGTAGCCGTCGTAACATGGAATATTGAAAGGCGTCTTTCCTGGCGAGAAGATTCTTCTCCGGCATTTTCGGCATCAGTTCGCATCACCGCCGGAGTTGCGCTCGGAACGTTGGCGTTTTTAATATAAGAATCGGCATAATTGTCAATCATTTTTCTCAATGAGGTACTTCCCGTACGCAGACCGAATAAGTGATTTTCCGCCTTTTGCAGATTGTCAATTTCCGTTGTCGCCTTGGCTCTTTGTTGTGCGACTTTGTTTTCAAGTTCGCTGATTTGCTGAGGTGTCAAATCTTTGGTGGCGGCAGACAATTCGTCGATTTCATGATTCAGTTGATCCCCCATCCATGTATACATGCGGCCGACGGTAAAACGACCTTCCGTCTTGACTTTTTTATTTTTTACTGTTCTTGTAACCATCGGCGGATACTGAGTATTGGCATCGATAACTTGGAGTTTTGTTCGGTTATTGGCCTGGATTACGTAGTTTTTCAGTTTGCCGTTCTCATCATAGTTTACGGCCACGATTACTTCGGCATGTTTACCGGAGTTTGAGCTGTTGCTGTCGCGGGATATTTGGTCTCCCGGACCCACTTTTCCCTGTTCTATCAGATTCCATAAGGTTTTTTTGCCTTTTCCGGATATTTTGAGATCGTTAGGGAAAGGGGCCAAATTAGCGGCACTAAGGTTATCCGCATCGCATTTTACCAGACTTTCAACACCCATTCTTTCGCAAATGGCAGCTTCCACCGCACAAGCGGAGACGGCGCAGCAATATGATCCACTGTAACGAGAAGCGTTGCCGACGATATCACCTTGGGCAATCTTTCGATAGGCAAGACTGTCGCTCACCATTCCCTTCTTTTTGTTGAAAATATCTCTGTTCATATTTCCGTTGCATCGCACGGCCGCATCAAAAGCGGTAGTTCCCTCAGAAAGGCAGATGCTTTCATATTGCTGTTGGCGTAATTGCCGATATTGTGACAATAAGGCATTACGATATTCTTCGGTGGAGGCGAAATCCTCACGTTTCAACGGAGGAAAATTCTCATCCAGTTCTTGTTTCCTTCTGGTAGCGACGTCATCGGTCAGATCTTTCGCGTCGTTTGCTTTATTTCCCATGTTTTTTCTCCGTATTTTCAGCGATGTATTTTTTATATTCTACATTACATCCTAACACAAATTGCGCCCAAAAACAACATATAATGTGTTACATTTATGTTATATTTTGCACTGCTCTTATTTTTTTTGAAAAATGTTTAAAAAAGTGTTGACAGACATTATTTTTGTGATAACATCGCGCACACTGATTGCTGAGCGTTTTTTAATGCTCGGCGGTTAGTTTTGTGTAATTAATTTAATAACTTAAGGAAAATGTGATGCCTACAATTAATCAGTTAATTCGTAAATCACGAACACCAAAAGTGAAGAGAAACAAAGTTCCTGCTTTGAAATCTTGTCCACAAAAACGCGGTGTTTGTACAAGGGTTTATACAACAACCCCGAAAAAACCAAACTCAGCTTTGCGTAAAGTGGCACGTATTCGTTTGACAAACGGCTTTGAAGTAATCAGCTACATCCCTGGTGAAGGTCACAATCTTCAAGAACACTCAGTGGTGCTGATTAGAGGAGGCCGTGTGAAAGACTTGCCGGGTGTTCGTTATCATATCATTCGTGGTACCCTTGATACTCAGGGTGTGTCTAAACGTCGTCAACGCCGTTCTTTATACGGTGCTAAGAGACCTAAATAGGAGATAAGATAATGTCACGTCGTCATAGTGCTGAAAAAAGACAAGTATTACCTGACGCTAAATATGGCAATAAGGTAGTCGCAAAGTTTATTAATAACGTTATGGAAGACGGTAAGAAGGCCGTTGCGGAAAAAATCGTATATTCCGCATTTGACCTGATTGCTTCCAAAACAAAACAAGATCCGTTGGAAGTATTCAACACGGCTTTGGAAAATGTTAAGCCGGTGGTTGAAGTTCGTTCGCGTCGCGTCGGCGGTGCAACATACCAAGTTCCGTGCGAAGTTCGTGCCGAACGCCGTCAGGCTTTGGCTATTCGTTGGATTTTGGGTGCCGCTGTTAAGCGTTCCGAAACAACCGCAACCGAAAAAGTTGCTTATGAACTGATGGATGCTTATGCTAACAAAGGTGCAGCCGTTAAAAAGCGTGAAGATACGCATAGAATGGCTGAAGCCAATAAGGCATTCTCTCACTACAAATTCTAATTATAGCGAAGAGGAAAGAAAATGCCAAGAACACATAAATTGGAATTATACAGAAATATCGGCATCATGGCTCACATTGATGCCGGTAAAACCACAACTACGGAACGTATTTTGTTCTATACCGGTGTGAACCACAAAATCGGTGAAGTGCACGATGGTGCCGCCACCATGGACTGGATGGAACAGGAACAGGAACGCGGTATTACAATTACGTCTGCCGCTACCACTTGCTATTGGAACGGTTACCGTATTAACATCATTGATACTCCGGGACACGTTGACTTCACTGCTGAAGTTGAACGTTCTTTGCGCGTACTCGATGGTGCAATCACGGTGTTTGACTCGGTTGCCGGTGTTGAACCGCAATCCGAAACCGTTTGGAGACAGGCTGATAAATATAATGTTCCGAGAATTTGCTTCTGCAACAAGATGGATCGTATCGGTGCCAACTTCTATCGTTGTTTGGATATGATCGTGGACCGTCTGGGTGCTCGCCCGATGGCAATGCAGCTTCCGCTCGGTGCCGAAGCCGAATTTCGCGGCGTTGTGGATTTGCTGAAGATGAAAGCGGTTGTTTACACCGGTGATACGGCTGATTCTCCGATTGAAATTCAAGAAATTCCGGCTGATATGAAAGATAAAGCTGAAGAATATCACAATCAGTTGGTAGAAATGGCTGTTGAGCAAGACGAACAAGCTATGGAAGATTACCTTGAAGGTAAAGAAATTTCGCTTGAAACCTTGAAGAAGTGCATTCGTAAGGGTACTTTGGCGCAAGATTTTGTGCCGGTATTCTGTGGTACAGCCTTCAAAAACAAGGGCGTTCAGTTGCTTTTGGATGCGGTTGTCGATTATTTGCCGTCGCCTTTGGATATTCCGGCCATTAAAGGTACAAAACCGGATTCCGATGTTGAAGAAATTCGCCATCCGGATGATAAAGAGCCGTTGTCGGCTTTGGCCTTCAAAATTATGAACGATCCATTCGTTGGTTCTTTGACCTTTATTCGTATTTATTCGGGTGTAATGAATGCCGGTTCATACGTTTATAACTCGGTTAAAGACAAGAAAGAACGTATCGGCCGTATGCTGTTGATGCATGCCAATAAGCGTGATGATATTAAAGAAGCATACGCCGGCGATATTATCGCTTTGGCCGGTCTGAAAGACACCACTACCGGTGATACTTTGTGTGACGAAGCACATCCGATTGTTTTGGAAAACATGGTGTTCCCTGAACCGGTTATTCAGTTGGCGGTTGAGCCGAAAACTAAAGCCGATGTTGAAAAAATGGGCTTGGCTCTCGGTCGTTTGGCTATGGAAGATCCGTCTTTCAAAGTTACTTCCGATCCGGACAGCGGTCAAACCATTATTGCCGGTATGGGCGAATTGCACCTCGACATTATTGTTGACCGTTTGAAACGTGAGTTTAAGGTAGAAGCTAATGTGGGTGATCCGCAAGTGGCTTATCGTGAAACCATCACCAAGCCGTGCGATATCGAATATACCCACAAGAAACAATCCGGTGGTGCCGGTCAGTTCGCTAAAGTTAAAATTAAGTTTGAACCGACCGAAGATCATACCGGTTTTGAATTCTTGAACACCGTTGTCGGCGGTAACGTACCGAAGGAATATATTCCGGGCGTTGAAAAGGGCTTGAAATCGGCTATGGATACCGGTGTGATTGCCGGATATCCGGTTACCGGTGTGAAGTGCACACTTTATGATGGTGCATACCACGAAGTCGACTCCAACGTTATGTGTTTTGAAATCGCTGCTCGTGCAGCCTTCCGTGAAGGTATGGCTCAAGCCGCACCTAAACTTCTGGAACCGATTATGAAGGTTGAAGTTGTTACTCCGGAAGAATATATGGGCGATATCATCGGCGACTTGAACTCTCGTCGCGGTTTGGTAAACGGTATGGATCAACGCGGTAATGCCCGTGTGGTCGATGCCTTTGTACCGCTCGCACAGATGTTCGGTTATGTGAATACGCTTCGCTCGCTTTCGCAAGGTCGTGCGCAATACACGATGATCTTTGATCACTATGCGGAAGTTCCGAGAGAAGTGGCTGAAACCATCAAAGCTAAATCAGCTTAGATATAATGTTAAAGACACCGGAAAGGCGGTATGCCAATCGTCTTTCCGGATAAATTAGAATTTATTTTATTGGAGAAATAAACATGGCAAAAGAAAAATTTGAGCGGACGAAACCGCACTGCAACATTGGAACGATTGGTCACGTAGACCACGGTAAGACCACTTTGACAGCCGCCATTACCAAAGTATTGGCAGAAGAAGGCGGCGCCAGCTTCAC
>CAKJXZ020000007.1:0-38216 GCA_918234285.1 Pseudomonadota bacterium
AAGTCAGTTGATTATTGTTGCACGAAAAATATGCGCCGACTTTTTGCGGTGCCCCTTGCAAAGATGTCAATTGATTATTTTCGCACCGAAAATCTCCGCCGACTTTTTGCGGTGCCCCTTGCAAAGATGTCAATTGATTATTTTCGCACCGAAAACTTCCCTCCACGATAACTTTGGATAAATCCGGTAACTTGGTCAATCCTTTATCACTTAAATCCAAATCTCCAAAATTTATATTTTTTTTGATACAAAAAAGACTCACCCGTTATGAGTGAGTCTTTCTCAACAACAAAATATGATTATTTTTTCGTCTTTTTGGAGCCTTTTTTACGCAAGGCAATTTCCAAAACTTCCGAAGCTGACGAAACCGGAACAATCTTCATTCCCGATTTCACATTGTCCGGAATTTCCGCCAAATCCTTCATATTTTCCTTAGGGATTATCACGGTTTTGATACCACCGCGCAATGCCGCCAACAGCTTTTCCTTGAGGCCGCCAATCGGCAACACCCTGCCCTGCAACGTAATCTCTCCGGTCATCGCCACATCGCTCTTCACCGGCGTTTTAGTAAACACCGACACCAGCGTGGTATACATGGCAATACCGGCCGACGGTCCGTCTTTCGGGGTCGCGCCCTCCGGCACATGAACGTGAATATCTGTTTTATCGAACACTTCCGGCTTAATCCCCAGTTCCTTGGAATGCGAACGCACCACCGAATACGCGGTTTCTATCGATTCTTTCATCACATCGCCGAGCTTACCGGTTTGCGTAACTTTGCCTTTGCCCGGCATATCCACCGCCTCGATAAACAGAATATCGCCGCCGACTTCAGTCCAAGCCAAACCGGTCGTAACTCCGATATGGTCTTGCTTTTCCGCTTCGCCGTAACTGAAACGACGTACCCCGAGATATTTATCCAAATTCTTCGGCGTCACCTCCACCTTGATGCACTTGCCTTTTTCCAGCAAAATTTCTTTGGTGGCCTTGCGGGCGATGGTTGCCAGTTCGCGCTCCAAATTACGCACACCGGCCTCCCGCGTATAATAACGAATAATATCGCGGATAGTATCGTCGGTTATCACCAACTCCGAGCACTGCACCGCATTTTCATCAAACACTTTGCCGATGAGGTGCCGCTTGGCGATTTCAACCTTTTCATCTTCGGTATAGCCCGACAGCTGAATAATTTCCATACGGTCCAAAAGCGGCCGCGGCATATCAAGCGAATTGGCCGTGGTCACAAACATCACGTCAGACAAATCATAGTCAACATCGAGATAATGGTCTTCAAACGTGTTGTTCTGCTCCGGGTCCAATACCTCCAGCAGCGCCGAACTCGGATCGCCGCGCCAATCGTTGCCGAGTTTATCTATCTCGTCCAGCAAAAACAGCGGATTGGAAACACCGGCTTTTTTCATAGATTGCACGATTTTTCCCGGCATGGCTCCGATATAGGTACGACGGTGTCCTCTGATTTCCGCCTCGTCACGCATACCGCCGAGTGATGCCCGCACAAAATTACGGTTGGTGGCACGAGCTATCGACTTGCCGAGCGAAGTTTTGCCCACTCCCGGAGGTCCCACTAAGCACAAAATCGGTGCCTTCAAATTTTTAGAACGTGACTGCACCGCCAAATACTCGACTATGCGCTCTTTAACTTTTTCCAGTCCGTAATGGTCTTCTTCCAACACCGCGATGGCCTTTTCCAAATCACGATTGAGTTTGGTTTTCTTATCCCACGGCAAATCCAAAAGCCAATCCAAATAATTGCGAACAATTGAGCTTTCCGGTGTATTCGGTCCCATGCTCCGCAATTTTTTGAGTTCGGAGAGCGCCTTTTCTCGCGCTTCTTTAGTAAATTTAGTAGCATTGATACGCTTCAGATAATTACTGTTTTCATCATCTTCGTCACCGTCATGCAATTCTTTCTGAATTGCCTTCATCTGCTCGTTCAAATAATATTCTTTTTGGCTTTTTTCCATCTGTTTTTTAACGCGGTGCTTAATCTTATCTTCTACTTCCAGCACCATCATCTCGGTATCAATCAGCTGCAGAATTTTATTCAGCCTGTCTTGCAGATTGTTGGCCTCGAGCAAAAACTGTTTATCTTCGGTTTTGAGTGACAAATGCGATGCCACCGTATCTGCCAGCTTATCATACTCGCTGATTTGCTTGATTGATTGAATTACATCATACGGAATTTTTTTATTGAGTTTTACATATTCTTCAAATTGGCTGACAACGGCGCGCGCCCACGATTCCAGCGACTTTTTATCCGGTTCTTCCTGCGGATAACTCTCGATAGCGGCGGTAATATAGGTTTTATTATCACGAAATGCCGTGATTTTCACGCGTTCCAAACCTTCAACCAGCAACTTAACCGTACCGTCCGGCAATTTGAGCATCTGCAAAACATTACACAAGGTCCCGACTTTATACAAATCTTTGGCACCCGGAACCTCGATATCGCCTTTTTTCTGCATAACCAGAACCATCTCCGAACCCTTATCGTTCGCTTTTTGCACGGCTTCAATAGATTTTTCCCGCCCCACAAAAATCGGCACAATCATTTTCGGATACACCACAACGTCACGCAACGGCAAAACCGGCAGAACTTGTTCTTTTTCCGCTGTTTTTTCCTCCGTTTTCTTTTCCTTCATCTTGATTTCATCCTATTTTAAAAAACATTCTTTTCTATATATAGGACGGCTTTTAATCTTCTACAATAGGACAAACGGATTTTTCCCAAAAATTATTTCGGTAGTCGGTTATTTACCTGACCTGATTGATTTTTCAAGTTGCGACGCTTCAAATTTATTGATTTTGGCTCCGGCCTCTTCCGCCGCTTTTGCCAACAATTTGCGCAGCAACGTATCGGCTATCTCTTGTTCATCTTTATCGGCGGCAAATAAAATAAAGTGTGTCTGCTTAATATTTGTCGGCAAAAAGTCATCTATTTTGTCGGAAAAAACATCAAGTTCAACCTGCATATGCATTTTATGATGTTCGGTATCGATTTCATCCACTTCAGCTTTGAGCAAACGCGGAACAACTTCGTAATCGGCCAATTTGGCATCGTCGGTAACGAAAAAATACTCACTATGCGAAAACAATCCGGTCAATAAATCCTGATAATGATTGGTTTCTTCACCATTCCAAAAAACCATTTTGCGAATATAAAGCAAGCGCTTTTCCGCAAGTTTTCGCGGCCTGAACGCGGTTTCTTCATTGACCTGTTTTGCCACTTCCTCAATTTGTTCTTCCGGAGCATCGCTGTCATGATATTCTTGTACCAGCGCATCCAACTGTTCTCCGGTCATAACTATGTCGGCATGCAAATTCACACACACCCGGTTACCGTCGGCGAGTGTAACCTCATGCCGACTGTCAGACATATATTCATCAATAATTCTGTAGGATATGATATCCAATGCGTTGGCACTCAAATTCGGATAATATTTTTGAATAATACCGGAAAGTTTTACCGCCGCCAATCCGGCTTTATCCACCGCACGATTCTCCGCTGTTTGTTTATCATCATTAGGGCTGCGCTCATCGCAGGCATCGGCCGTTACCGCTTCGTTTATAACCGTATTATCCGCGGATACTGCCGTACCGCAACCGAGCACTCCCCACGTTGCCAACAATGCACTGATGAAAACAATATCCTGTTTTTTTACCACCAACTTCTGTCTCCCTGAGCCTGATGGATAATCTCGCTCCATTCACCGACAATCTGTCCGTCCGGTGCTTTCAAAAACAAGTCATATTTAATTGCCGGCACGGTTTTTGTTGCCGTATCATACCAATCGGCGCGGCTGCTGACCACATAGTCGGCATTTTTCTTTTTATCTACCACGCTGACTTTATCCATTTGCTCGAAGCGCGATTTGAGAGTTTGTGTCCCTTTATCCATACCGCCCGGCAAATCGGCTGATTTCGGCTCGGCATCGTCGATATACACTTTCATCGGCCCCACTTGCTTAAAGAACGCGGCCGCTTCCGATTGCATGGAGTTCACTGTTCTATTGGCGGAAATCACATAAATCTCCGGCGCATCCGGCACATAATACTCTTCTTTGCCGTCAGTATTTTCAACCCCATTATCACAGCAACGCCGCTTTTGCTTCGGCTGAACTTTTTCCAAAACCCGCGGCTTAAGCACCATCGGCTCCGTTCTACCCACGCAATCCGGTTGCGCACACGTTGTGCACGGCATGGCCGCCGGCACTACCGCAACATTATTTACTGCCTGTTCCTGAGGTTGCTTTGCCGCAGACTTACCGCAATCCGGCGAAGTACACACAGTGCAACCGGTCAAAAGTGCAACCGCACCAAACAAAAATGTTTTTTTCATTACCGTCTCCTTTATCGACTCTCATACAATACCTTATGACACATTTACCTTAAAAATACCTTAATATTTAAGAAGTATAACTTGAAATATCTTGCAACCGCGCTATACTGGCGATTATTAAACGGAGAACAATAAAATGTTTATAACGTTTTTAGCAATTATGACGCCTTTTTTAATTTTGATACGCCCGTTGCAACGCAATATTTTCTTTGTTTTATATTATGCAGCGATGGTTTTGGCGGCTTATGTGACGGAAAAATATTATTTTCGCCTTCCTGATTTCTCGCATAAGGTTTTTTTAATCTTTATAGTTTATCATCTTATCTGCATAAATGTGACAACTTTTTTGGCTTACGGTGTTGATAAGCGCGCCGCGGTCAACGGTTCGTGGCGTATTCCCGAGGCACATCTGCACACTCTCGAATTCTTGGGAGGCTGGCTCGGAGCGTATATAGCGCAAAAAGTGTTCCGCCACAAAACCAAAAAGAAAAGTTTCCGCATAATGTTTTGGCTGATGCTTGTTTTGCAACTCGCCGCCGTTTATATTATTTTGAAATATTTGGGATTTATCAATTTTTAAGGGAGATAAATATGCGTTACGGTTTACTGTTTTTGTTATGTACGGCTTTGACCGGCGCGGCTCAGGCCGAACCATTGCTCTTAAAGAATGAGGACAACTCTCTGTCTTTGAGCATATACAACAAAAATCTGGCCCTGGTTAAAGATATCAGACCTGCCGCCATCCAATCAGGCAACAACGAAATAGTTTTTGACGGTGTGGCCAGCCGCATTCAGGCAGAAACCGCAATTATTTACGGTGATGGCATTGCGGTTACGGAACAAAATTACAGTTACAATCTGATGTCTTACAATAACTTCATCAAGCAATCTATCGGCAAAAAGGTCAAAACTGTCCGCATAAATCCGACCACCGGCGATAATATTTATGAAACGGCCACCTTAATCGGTGAAGCCGGCGGACGCCCGATTCTGGAATTTGCTTACGGTATCGATTCCGACTTTCCGGGACGCGTCGTTTTCAACAACATTCCGGCCGGAATGAGCAACCAACCGACCTTAACCGCCAAAATCAACGCCAAGCAAGGCGGAGAAAAAAATCTGTATTTGGCATACTTAACCGGCGGCCTGAGCTGGAAAACCGATTATGTAGCCAATGTCCGCTCCAAAGATTCGCTTGACCTGACCGGTTGGGTTACCATCAACAACGAGTCCGGTATTGATTATAACCAGGCCAAAATCCAGCTGATAGCCGGCGACGTCAATATCGTGCGTCCGATGATGGCGCGCTCGTTCAACATGGCCAAGGGTATGGTGGCGATGGCCGCTTACGATACGAACGAAGCCATCAATATCGAGCCGGAAAGCATCAACAGTTACGAACTGTATACGCTGCCGAATATGACTACGATTAAGGATAAGCAAACCAAACAAATTGCCTTAATTGAAAAGCACGATGTCAAATACTTAAAAGAATTTAACTTGCGTACGCCTTTTTATTTCGGCGACGACAACAACGAATTCGAAAAGCTGCACCCGTCAATCACCTATGTAGTTGAAAATAATGCCGATTCGCATTTGGGTATTTCGTTGCCGGCCGGTACCGTGCGTTTTTATGAAAACGATAAAAGCGGCAATTTGCAATTTATCGGCTCGGATAACATAAACCACACCGCCAAAGAAGATACTCTGCGCCTGCATTTGGGCGATGCGTTCAATATTTCGGTCAAGGGCAAAGTAACTAAGGCCAAAGAAAGAGAAATCGACCGCCAACCGAACCGTTTATGCTATAATATCAAACTGCTCAAAACCTATGAGGTGGAAGTTACGGTCAACAATGCCGAAGGCGAAGACAATACCGTGATTTTGAGCCAACATTTCCCGGAAGACTATAAAATAGTTAAGGAAAGCATTAAGGGCGAGGAGAAAAATGCCACCGTTCGGCAGTGGAAGGTTCCGGTTGACCACGATAGCAAAAAAACTCTCAATTACACTGTGGAAATCAAATCGCAAGAAAGAATTTGCGACTGATAAATACCCAGAAAAGAGCATTGACAAAGCATAAAAATATATGATAGTGTGTTTTTAATTTTGAATAGGAGAAAAAATATGGATGATGAATACATACAAACTTTAAGTTATGACGAGAAACTCATATTCTTAAAGGTTTTCTGTCGCTTAGTGCGTGCCGACGGTAATATTGATGCCGATGAGATTGCTTTCTTGAAGAGCATTGCGGCTCGTTACGGCATTGACAACAATACCATGCTCAGCATTATTAAAGATCCGAACATTGATTTTGTGGCCGAAGCCCAAAAAATTCATGACCGCGCTCATGCTTTGCAGCTTGTTAAAGAGATGTGCGTTCTCGCCAACATTGACAACGATTTGGCCGATGCCGAATTGGATATTGTTATCGACAGCGCCCGTGCCATGGGTATTGAGGACGAAAAAATAATCTTAATCAACCGTTGGGTTTTGGATAGCTTGATTTTAAGCAAGACCGGACAAATCATCATGGAACAAAACAATGGATAGAAACGAATTAAAAAATACTTTGCACGAACAATTCGCTCCGATGGATGAAGCGGTCCAGAAAAAGCTGGACTATCTGCAAAGTGACGATGTTTTCACGGACAACCCGTATATGCCGGAAGACAACGAAAATGAAGCCATAGCCGGAGGCGACTCTTTGATGAGCGCATTCGGCGCAACCGGTAATTCCGCAGCACCGCGAACCATGAAGCAACCGCCGATAGCCGGATATACTCCGAGTCCGGCAGCTGCGCCTCAACAGTCTTCCGCAGGGCAGACAACAACAGCTTCAAGCAGTCAGAGTATGGCAGCCAGAATTGCCGCTCTGCGCGGTATTTCAATGCCGGGAGATTATATAAAACGCAAAAATTAAATTCATCATACCATAAATTAAAGGCCCGAATGACTTTCGGGCCTTTAATTTTACTTTTCTTTTAATTTGTAAATTTCACGACATTTTTCCGCGGTTTTTCGCACATTGCGATAGGCTTTTTCCGCATATTCCGGAAATTCGCTCGCTACCCATGCACAAAAATACGGCGTAACGTCATCACGTGACAGCACCTCGGGTATAACCTTACGAACCTTATCTTTCTCCATTTCTACGGACTTAAGAATAAAGTCGCTTTCCTTTATAGAGGGTGCTTCCACTCCGAAAAAGCCGATTTCGCGTTCCAACTTACGCAACGGCTTGCGCAATCTCGAAATTTCGTAGGCCCAGCGTAAATCGGGAAAACGTCCCAGAATTTTTCGCGACAATTCGTCGGATACCACAAAAGTGTTGAACAACAGCTCATTCAATACCTCGCGACTGCCGCTTTCCGCCAACTGTTGCATCGTAGGGATAAACAGGATGTTGGTCTCCATCGAACAATTTTTGACCAGTTCAATGGTGATTTCATCATCGTTTAGCGCTAACAGCGACAGCTGCAGAGCCGGTGTCTGAAACTTATTCTTCTGCAAAGAAGACACATAAGTCCACAATGCCATGTGATAACTGTTGCCAAACGGCCTATCGTTTCCCTCTTTTGCACATAAATCAATCAAGAGATGTTCCAAATCGGGAGGCAACACAAAACCGTGCACATAGGCAATAAGTTTCGGCAAAGCCGATTTTTCAAACAACATTTTCTGATGCACCTTATCCAAGGCCGCCGGAAAACGCGAAAAACGACTTATCGGCATTTTCTGAACAAGCCACTCCTGCTCATACGGCATCAGCCTACGGCCGCGGCGAATGTTCTCAAAATACAGGTATTTCAGCTCATCCGAACCGTCATAAACGTGTTTCAACCACTGTTTTTCCGGTGTATGAGAGTTAAAGTACGCTTTCAGGGCGTACTCTGCAATTTTTGACTTTTTACGGTCAAACATATTGCACAAGGCAAAGAAATCCTCCGTGCTGAGTCCGACTGCGCGAACTTTAAGCCAGCACCACAACATACTAATAATATTCATGATGTAAATAATATGATTTTGTTCTCTTGTAACATTTTTTTGTACAAAAGTCAAGCCGTGAATTGTTATAAATTGACAAAAAATCCGGTGCAAATAAAATTATTTATCGGCTTGAGTTGCCTTCCACTCAAACCATTTGGCGATTTTCAAAAAGCGGAAATAAGCCAGCGTTACCGCCGAAACAAAGCCCCAACGCCCGTTCAAAAACTGACGCTTAATAATGTAATAGCAGAAAAACTGCCGGAAAAATTCCGTAACCAGACGTATCCGCGAATAATGTTTGCCCTCGGACAGCGCCGTTTCCAACACCTGATTGGTAAAGCGGTTCAATTTATTGATTTGATTCTCGAGCGTAAGGTACGAATAGTGATAGACCAGCCCCTTGAGCTGCCCTACCCGCACATCTTCAGTCAGCGCAATCCGGTCTTTAGTCAGCAAATCCGGATGCATGGTGGCATAGTTGCGATGATACAGCCGCTCCAAATTATACATTTTAGTAAACGGACGTGGATGTTTAAATCCCGGAAACATATCGCCGATTCGCACTTTATACACCATATAAAGCGGGTCTTTTTTAATCTCGTTGATTTCGGCAATCAATTCGTCGGAGAGCACTTCATCGGCATCAATCGAAAGCAACCATTCGTTTTGGCACTGATTCTGCGCAAAGTTTTTCTGGTTGGCATAGCTTATCCAATCGCGGTGCATAAATCTGACTTTTGCGTGTTTTTTGGCGACTTCTTCGGTTTTATCGGTACTACCGCTGTCCACCACCACGATTTCATCGGCAACCCGGTCCAGCGCATCCAAAGTCTTACCGAGGCGCTTTTCTTCATTAAAAGTAATCACATAAGCCGATATCTTTACCATATACCAAGTCTCCTATTGTGCAATAATACACATATTTTCGCGGCTTGCAACAGAAAACCGCTATTTTTTGAACAAAAATATATAAAGCAAAAAAATCCGCCCGAGGTATGGTACCTCAAGCGGATTCTTCAAGAGTCATGCTTTACAGCCTGTCTTATCCGGCTTATTCAAGCGGCCAAACCGCTTTCCGCCGTTTAGTACAGCCCCTCAAGCAGCAGATTATACATTTTCAGCGTAGCGGGCGTCGGAACGCCATACTTGCCCACCTTACCGATAAAGTCTATGCCCTTGCGCAGGCGCGCTACTGCACAGACCGACGGCTTTACCCTTTTCCCCGGAGTGTACGGACGACAATACGGGGTACCGGAGCGGTTGATACCGAGACGAACGGCCGTCTTGTCGGGAGCATCGGCATCGGGAGCGATCCACATGTCGGGAATCTGGTTGACCCCGGAGTAATGCAGATGAATCTCGGCTCCTTCCGGCAGCTCCACATCGGGAATCTCAGCAGCGGCATCCTCCATCGTGGCGAGGCAATTCTCCAGCCAGTTCTTGGCAAAGCAAGAGAATATCTTACCTGCCTCCTCCGCCGTCGGAAGACGGAATTCGATTTCCGGAACGTCATCATCGGCAACGCCGACCATCGTCTGCTTCAGGTCTTCTTTGATGCTCTGCAGGTAGCCCTCGACATCATCCTTCTTGACCTTTTCAGACACAACCGCACCGAAAACGATGTCACCGATAGCGTAACCGACCAGTTTGCCCTTTTCGTTCAGGGTATCAATCGGGAACGGCGAAGATACCAACATACCACCCAGAGAATACACCCAGTTGTACGGGCTCTTCTCCTCGATCGGACAGGTAAGCCAGGTCGTGTAGGCCTTGGCAATCTCATTTACCTCTCTTGCGGAAACGCCGAAATGACGTAACGCACGGTAAATTCCATAGACATTTTTTCTCATACGCTGATTTTCTCGGCTTTAACGAGCGTAGGTTCTCTACGGCTTACATTTGTTGAACATGTATATGTATTCCCTGCCAGCGCAAGGAAACATTTTTCTAATGATATACTCATAATTCGATTGTATTGCCATAAATACAACAAAAATAAACAAAAGTCAAGTTTTTTTGTTTATACCCACGCCAAAAAGCCGACTTGCAAAGAAGTCGGCTTACAAATTCTGATTTTATTTATTATTATTTGAATTCACTCAAAACATCAGAACTTTCGCCGGCTTTATCAATGTTAACCATGGCTATTTTGTTATAACCGCAGTCCACGTGAACCACTTCGCCGGTTACGGCCGCGCCCAAATCCGAAAGCAGGCTCAAAGCCATATTGCCGACTTGAGTTTGCGAAACATTGTGTTGCAGCGGCGCATTCAATTCGTTCCAGCGCAAAATCGTGCGGAAATCACCGATACCGGAAGCGGCCAGTGTCTTAATCGGGCCGGCGGAAATCGCGTTAACGCGTACGCCCTGTTTGCCCATATCCACCGCGGCATAACGCACCGAAGCTTCCAATGCGGCCTTAGCCACGCCCATAATGTTATAGTTCGGCAACACGCGCTCGGCACCCAAATAGGTCAGCGTCACAATCGAACCGTTTTCGTTCATAATCGGCGAAGCGCAACGGCAGGCCTCCAAAAACGAGTAGCACGAAATATGCATGGTGTTCAAAAAGTTATCCAGCGTGGTATCAATGGTACGACCGCGCAATTGATCCTTGTCGGAAAAAGCAATGGCGTGAACCACAAAATCTATCTTGCCCCATTTTTCGCCGAGTTCCTTAAAGCATTGTTCCACCGAAGCGCTGTCGGAAACATCGCACTTTATCAGCAGCGGATTATTGAGCTGTTCGGCGAGCGGACGCACCCGTTTTTCCAGCATATCGTTCTGATACGAAATTGCAATCTGCGCGCCATGCTCGTTTAAGGCCTGCGCAATTCCCCACGCGATAGATTTATCGTTTGCCAAACCCATGATAATGCCTTTTTTACCGGCCATAAGCTGTTCTGCCATCTTCTTATCCTTTTTTTAAGTTATTGGTTATATATTAGTTACCGTTGAGATACTTATACAGAATTAATCTCGTTTGTAAATCTTTTTTTGAAAGTTGTACGATGTCAAAATTGCAATTATCCGGTAAAACGCGCAAAACCGTCTGGCTGTTTGCCAAATACCTGTTTTATCGGGTACAGGATGCCATGATTCTGCGTTCGGCCGCCGCGCTCAGCTATACCACTCTGTTGGCGGTTGTGCCGTTTATGGCCGTTGTGTTGTCGGTATTTGCCCTTTTCCCGATGTTTGCCGATATGCGGGCGCAAGTACAGGAAATGCTGATACGCTATGTGATGCCGGATATGATTCAAAACGTGCAACACTATATCAATGTGTTTATCGGTGCCGCCGGCAAATTGACCACCATCGGTCTGGCCGGTATCGCCTTAACCGCGGTGTTTATGCTCTCCACCATTGAAGACAGCTTCAACTTTATTTTTCAGATTAAACGCCGCCGCAAAATCACCACTAAAATCTACGGCTATGCCTTCATCATTATTGTTTGCCCTCTGCTTATCGGCTCTGCCCTGTATTTGAAGGGATACCTGTTTACCATTCGTTACCTCAACCCGGAAAACATTATCGGCTACAACTGGTTCGCCACTTATATTCTACCGCACTTGCCGACACTGTTGTGCCTGATGTTTGCCTATGTTTTGGTACCAAACAAAAAAGTCAGCTACAAAAATGCTTTTTATGGGGCGCTGTTTGCGTCGGTTGCCATGTTTATTCTGCGCATCGGCTTCGGTTATTTTCTGCAATTAAATGTTACGTATCGCACCATTTACGGCGCATTGGCCGCCGTGCCGGTTTTACTGGTTTGGATGTATTTATGGTGGAACGTGGTGCTTTCCGGCGCCATTTTAACCGCCGCTCTCGAAGATTTCAGCCACAAAAAAAATATGTGGCGCAAAACGACGAACCAAACCGTCAAAGCCGCACAAAATCATATTGACTCCGCCGCCTGAATCCGCTAAAATATAATTAGAAAGTCTGAGGGGGGCAGTAATATGAGCAATAAACAGAGATTAATGAGTAACAGATTCGGATTACCCGACTATTTCCCGTTTAGTACACCTACAGGCGCGGCGGCAATTCAAGATGCTGCCCAGACCATAGATATGATAGTCAACGGCTACAATCAGGACATCAAGCCGATTACCAAGCGTACCCCGATGCCGCCGAAAGATGAAAAACCGATTTATATTTACAAATACCACTCTGGCGGTGTCGGTCACGTCGGTATGTATTATGACGGCGAGCGCGTGGACCTTTACCCGAGCGACGTGTATAATGCGCAAAAAAACGATGACATTCTGGCTCAAGCCGGAGCCGTATTATATTCGACAGCAGGTGCTTCCAATCCGGTCGTTTTCCGCACGGAAGCCAATATCCCCGAAGATGCCGAAGATATTTCCTGTTATGCCATATATCCGAGCCAACTGCCGGGTAACGTAACTCCGGACAAGATAAAAACTTCCATGCAACAGGTCAAAAAAGAATGCAATCCGTATCAGTTATATAACAATAACTGCGCCGACCAGGTCATCAAGGTATTCAAAAAACTGGGGATTGATATGTCGGAAACCAAACCGGACGGAATAGTGGCACTGCCTTCCTCGGTTGAAAATTTTGCCAAAGCTAACGGGTATGATGTTCCGTTTGAGGGAATTCCTTTTAAAAACAACCACAAAAAAGACCAGGTTTATTCTTTGTATGAAGAACGTGATCAATCACGCAGAAGAGCCCAAATATATCAGGAAAGCATCCAACAATACAATGCTTCGCGGTTAGCGGCGGCACAACAGCAAAATCCGCTGTCGGCACAAGAATCAACGTGGATTCAGCTCAATCCGCGCGAGCTAGCTCAACAATTTGAACAAGGGGTACACAATCGGCCGAAATTACAACTGCCAAAAACAAAGCAAAGCGTCGGGAAAGGAACGATAGTTGCCAAACGTAAATCCAAACAAAACGACTGACATATCCCATAAAAATAACAAAAATGCCGGCTTAATCACAAATAAGCCGGCATAACTGTATAAAATAGGTCTTATTCTTTTGCTTCCAAAAGTCGGCAATATCCGGCCGTCTGCAATTCATACATCAATTTAGCGTCCACATGTTGCGTTTTATCATTAGAAACAGAAGTGCGCGAACTAATAGAACCGTCCGAATTGACGATTTCTTTGGCCCCGTATAAATCAATCAAATCACGATACGGCTCCAACAACTGAGCAATTTTTTCATTAGGAACTTCACATACTACGGTGTAGTTCATAAACTTATTATCGACGGTGATTTCGTTCACGAATGCCAATTCACAGATATCTTCCTTAAGCTGAGCGGTCATATCAGTTACCGTCGTAACGTTAACAAAAGTATATTCCGTTGTTGCCCGACCGTTATGATGTAAATATTTATATTCTTCGCATTTATTCAACTCCGACATCAAATTGGCATAATTGTACCTGTCAGTATATACCAAAGTGCTTATTAACGGATTTTTGCAAAGCTTTTCCAAATCCTCATAAGTCCCTATTTGCACTAAATCTTCCATTGGAATACTCATATCGAAAACCGCAAGTTTTATTTCGCAATTTTCACCCTCAAGCCCCTTAATTTCGATATTTTCCAACTGATTATTCACATTTCTCGATGTTTTGGCCGGAGCGCAGTCGTCCAATTTTTCCTTAAAATCTTCCGGCAGAGCTTCCGGTGCTTTTTCCGCCGTGGCAGACGTTTCCTCCGATGTTTCGGTTGCTTTCAACAGATCAACTTTTTCCTCGACCACGTCTGTTGGCATATCTTCTTCCGATGTTTCGGTAGCCTGCAACAAATCAACCTTTTCCTCGACCGCATCGACGGCTTCCTCAACCTCATTCGCGGTCGCTTCCGTACTTTCCGCAGCTTCATCGGAAGTTGCAACAACACTTTCCGTCTCGGTTTCCGGCGCAGATAGAATATCATCCTCGGCATAAGCCGGTACGGCCAACAATCCGGATAAAAACAGTAAATAAAACACTTTCATTTTAGCACCTCTCAATAATATACCCTTATATATGAAAAATTTTAAGCTGTTTGTAAAGATAAAAATATCACATATTTAAAAAATATCTTGATTTTCTGATTAAATCGGATAAACTGCGCCTTACAACTGATGAACATAAACCATTTTAAGGAGATTAGAAATGCCTTCAGTAATTAACGATTCTTGTATTAAATGCGGAACTTGCGCTTCCATTTGTCCGGTCAGCGCCATGCACGATGCCGGTTCTCAGCTGGTTATCGATCCGGATACCTGCATTGACTGCGGTGCTTGTATTGCCGAATGTCCGCAAGGTGCAATTTGCAACGATGCCGAAGCAAGCGCTGAAGCCGTCAAGTTCAATGCGGAACAAGCTGCGGTAAGCCCTAACGCAAACGATTAATTGCTTAGTTTACTAAAAACTCAGGATGGTTTCCTGAGTTTTTTTATATGGAAAAAACAATGCCGACCGAATACACCGACGATTATTTGCTGGATAAAAAAGTCAAAATATTCCAGCCGGTTAACGGATACCGCGCCTCAAGCGATGCGGTGTTGCTTTCGGCTATGGCGGATAATATCAAGCCGGGCAGCCGGATTCTGGACGTCGGTTCCGGTACCGGCGCAATCTCGCTTTGTTTGGCGCAACGTTTGCAAAATCAAGAAGTAGAAATTCATGGTCTGGAACTGCAGGACGAATTGGCGGAACTGGCCAACCTGAGCGCCGTCGCCAACGGCTTTTCTTTTGTGCGCTTTCATCAAACGGATATACGGCAAAAGATAACCTCGGCAGATATTTTACCCTGCTCTTTTGATATTGTAATTTCCAACCCGCCGTACAGCGAACACGATATGCCTTCTCCAAACCAAAGCAAGGCAACGGCACATAATCAGCTTGATTTCAGTCTTGAAAAGTGGGTATCATTTTGCTTAAAAATGGCTAAACCTTTCGGCCGTATATATTTTGTGCACAGAGCCGAAGCGCTCTCGCAAATATGTACGGCTCTGCACGACAAAGCCGGCAATCTTACCATTTTGCCGCTCTATTCCAAAACCGCACAGAATGCCAAACGGGTTATTGTATCGGCACAAAAAGATTCCAAAGCCCCGTGCCGAATTCTGCCACCCTTTATCATTCACGACGATGTCGGCAAATATACACCGGCGGCCGAGAGTATTTTGCGGCAGGGAAAAACCTTTGCCGATATCTTTCGTATTTAATTGTATTTTTACTTTTTTATAGTACCATATTTCAAAATTGTGAGCGGAGTTTATTATGAATAAATATACATTTATGGCAACAGCATTAATAAGTGTTGTATGCGGCTTAAAGTCTGTTCGGGCTGATATGCCGTATTATGATGATGACGATGAATATAAACATTGTGCGCAAGCCACCGGTAAATTGGATAAATGCGCTCATGAGGAAATGTTGCGAACGCTTGAAACGGTAAAACGCGACTATCGTGACATTCTGAAGGACCCGACTATTCTTAAATGGCACGGAAAGTTAGAGGAAAACACGGAAATTCTGCGCGACATGTATGAAAGTTGGAGCGCATTCCGCAACCGTATGTGTATGCTTGCTTATGTCTCCTCTTTGCACATGAAACCTACCACCGACGAGAGATACTCCTGCAATTTATATTACACTTTTCAGCACAAAGCGCAGGTTGAGGGTGTTTTACAGTTGATGAAAATAGGGGAAAACAAGAAACCGACGGACGAAGAAACAACCGATCCGGCAGCCGAAGTTGATAAACAGACCATTGCTAATTTGAATAAACTGATTGAAATTACCCACGATGAGCAATTTAAAACCTGTAATGAAAAAGAACCTCTCGAAGATTGCATTCAAGATGAAATCAACCGCTCATCGCAAGAAGTCAAGGATATGTATAAAATATTTATAGCCGATCCGTATGTCGGTAAATGGAACAACGGCCCGAGCTTGCAACACGGCAACTATCGCGATATGTATGACAGTTGGCTTGCTTATCGCAACCGCATTTGCCAATTATTAAGTTGGTCGATGAACTATGCGCTCGGCAGCGATGTTCCGGCAAGATTCGAAATGTGCCTGATAATGAACAACCGTACAAAAACCGAAGTTATGAAAAACTTGTATGCGGTTATTCATTCCCTGAAGCAAGAAGATTTAGATAATTTTGATGAAACGGTTAAAAAACTGAAAGATGCTAAATTAACCCGCCATACCGACGGCAGCGAAGAAATAGGCAAAGCTATCACACCGTTGAAACGGCAGATTTCTTCAGGAGAAGATCGCGCCGATGATGAATTGGTCCCTACTTATTCGCAACAAAATAGTCAGCAGCAACAACAGCCTCAGACGGAAAATCGCAACAAAGAAATTCCGGCTTGGGCACAGCAAAAGTAATTATACATACCAAAAAGTATAAAAAATATGTTGCATTTGCATTTTTTCGTTTTATACATACGATATAGTATAATTAACCAGAGGTAACGTCATGCGCAGAACCAAAGAAGATGCCGAACAGACCAGACTGTCGATTCTAGCCTCGGCCATGGATATCTTTTATGAAAAGGGTTATTCCAAAACAACTTTCGATGAAATCGCCAAACGAATTAATTTAACCAAAGGCGCCGTTTATTGGTATTTCCGTAACAAACCGGATATTGTTGCGGCCCTGATTAACGATTTTGCCGACCGCTATATCAACTTATTGCACATTTTCTTGGAGCAAAATCCGATTCCGAGTTTTGAGCGGATTATTAAAATGCAGCTTTTTATCAACAAAAAGATTCGCGAAGACATTTTGTTCTACAAGTTTTTGTTCTTCATTACCTGTCAGATGGAATGGAGTGAAGCCATCATCCACAAAATTCAGCCGTCTATTGAACAAACCAAGCAGGTTACCCGCCGGCTGTTTCTTGATGCATTGGAGGCTTTGCAGCAACAAAAACAGATTCGTGACGATGTGGATATTGCCATGATTTGCGAGATTCTGATGACTCTCTACGGCGGATTATTGGAGGCGGAATTTACTCATCGCCTCACCCACGATTTTGACTCTGCGGTTACGACCGGTTTCAACTTAATTTTTAACAGCATAAAAACGGAAGGTACAAAATAATGAAAATAAAATATCCTGATTTAAAACTTATCAGCAAATATCTCTTAATCGGCATTTTACTGATTTCTGTGGGTTGGTATCTGAAAGGTCGCTTATCACCTTCCGGCGGTATGGGTATGTACGGAATGGGTGAAGTATATGTTTTGGCGCAAAAAGCACAAAACAAGGATATTTCTTCTTTTAACAGCAAAATTTCGTATGTTGAATCAATTAATGAAGTGAGCTTGTTGCCGCAAGTAACCGGCACGGTTGAAAATATTTTGTTCAAAGAAGGAAGCCTTGTTAAAGAAGGTGATATTTTATTTGAAATCGATCCGTCAAAATATCAGGCAGCATTTGATTTGGCACAAGCTCGTCTTGATGCCGCCCAAGCTAATCTGGTAAAAGCCGAACGTGATTATAACCGTCAAGTTAAATTAAGCGATCAAAAATTTGCCTCGAAAGCCACTTTTGATATGGCGGAAAGCGCTTATCTGCAAGCCAAAGCGTCGGTAGAAGAAGCCAAGGCAAATCTTGATGTTGCCACCATTGACTTGGATAATACTCAGGTTCGTGCGCCAATCAACGGCAAGGTCGGCAAAGCGTTGGTAACCAAAGGGAACTATGTGGTTGCCTCGCAAGCGGCTCTGGTTAAAATCGTTCAGGTAAATCCGGTACGTATCAGTTTTTCCATGACTGATAAGGAATTTGCCAATGTGCAAAAACGCGGCTATAACAAAGAAGATTTAATGGCCAAAATTATGTTGGCCAACGGTGATGTAATTACCGAAAAAGTCGTTGATACGTTTCTGGATAACCAAGTTAATCCGACCACGGCAACCTTATCTGTTTATGCCGATATCGCCAACGATTCGGATAAATTAATTCCGGGCAACTATGTTCAATCCGCACTCTATGACGGCAAACCTTTATTTGCGATTACGGTGCCGCAAACCGCCATCAACTACGATAAAGACGGTGCCTTTGTTTATGTAGCCAAAATCGATAAAGAAAAGAGCAAAGAAAATGATTTGCACGGTGTGGCCGAACAGCGTCGCGTCGTTTTGGGAAATACCGTAAACGGTTCGGCACAGGCCGTGAGCAACGGTCTGACCGAAGACGATTTGGTTGTGGTTCAGGGCAACATCAAAATCCAGAACAATTCGCCGATTAAAGTCGGAATATTAGAGCAATAAGCGAAAGGTAAAAAAATATGTTTTCAAAGTTTTTTATTGAAAGACCTCGTTTTGCCGTAGTAATCGCGATTATTATGGCTCTTGCCGGTTTTGTGTCGGTGTTTTCAATGCCTATCGGTATGTATCCGGAAATTGCTCCGCCGGAAATTATGGTATCCACCAACTATCCTGGAGCCAGTGCCGAAACGGTGGCCAACAACGTCGGTATTCCGCTCGAGAAAGCCATTAACGGTATTGAAGATATGCTGTATATGTCGTCAAGCTCGTATAACTCCGGCTCCTACCAACTTTCCATCGCGTTTGAAACCGGTACCGATCCGGATTTGGATCAGGTTAAGGTACAAAACCGTATTCAACAGGTAGTCAGCACATTGCCGCAGGAAGTGCAAAGTATCGGCGTAACGGTACGCCGTCGTTCTTCCGATATTTTGGGATTTTTGCAAGTCACTTCGCCAAACGGAACCTACGACAGCAACTATCTGAATAACTATGTTGAAAATAATATTAAAGTAGCATTGAGCCGTGCTTACGGTGTGGGCGAAGTTACCGTATTGGGTGCGGCAACCTCCATGCGTGTGTGGATTGATGCCGACAAAGCCACTGCACTGAATATCCCGCTGGCGACGATTAAAGCCGCCATTCAAAGTCAAAACATCCAACCGTCCCTCGGTTCGGTCGGTTCGGCTCCGGGCGACGGTCATCAGGTTTTGGTTTATTCGTTGGAAACCCGCGGCCGCTTAAATGACCCGAAAGATTTTGAAAACATTATTGTGCGTACCGCCGATGAAGGCGGCTTGGTACGCCTTAAGGACATTGCCCGGGTAGAACTCGGATCGGAAAGTTATTTGTTTAACTCGCGAGTTGACGGAAAACCGGCGGTTGCCATTATCATTAACAAATCCTCGGGTGCCAACGCCGTTAACGCCATGAAGGCAGTAAAGGCCGAATTGAAAAAGCTCGCAAGATTCTACCCGGAAGATTTGGAAGTTAACGTCTTTGTAGATACTACCGACTTTATTATTGCCTCAATTGAAGAAGTATTTTTCACTTTGTTTCTGACTTTTGCTCTGGTAGTGTTTGTCTGCTACATTTTTTTACAAGACTGGCGCGCCACCTTGGTACCGTCAATCGCTATTCCGGTATCAATTCTGGCAACATTTGCCGTTATGAAAGCGCTCGGTTTCAACCTCAACATTTTAACTCTGTTCGGTCTGGTTCTGGCTATCGGCCTGGTAGTGGACGACGCTATTGTGGTGGTGGAGCGCACTCTGTACCTGATGCAGTCGGAAGGGCTCAACTCCAAACAAGCCGCCACCAAAGCCATGGAACAGGTTTCCAGCGCGGTTGTGGCCACAACTCTGGTGTTGCTCGCTATTTTTGTACCGATTGCGTTTATGGGCGGCATTACCGGTAAAATTTATCAGCAATTTGCCATTACCATCAGTTTTGCCGTATCGTTCTCCGCCGTCAATGCTCTGACTTTATCGCCGGCATTGTCAGCCACATTCTTGCGCCCGTTCGAAATAAAGAAAACCGGTTGGCTCGGTTGGTTCAACCGCTTTATTACCGGCGCCACCAACAAATATCTGGTAATCGTCGGCTACATCGGACGTAAAATCAGTATTATTGCCTTTATTTTAGGTGTATTGGCCCTACTCATCGGCGTATTCTTCAAAATTACCGCAACTTCGTTTTTACCGGACGAAGATCAGGGTTTGATAATGATTAACGTGCAATTGCCGGAAGGTGCATCAAGCGTTCGTACCAAGGCGGTTAACGATAAAATTTTGCAGGCAGCACAAACCGAACCTGATGTTAAGTCGGTTATCAATCTTGAAGGCTTCAGTATTATGGCCGGTCAGGGCGAAAACGTCGGTTTCGGTGTACTTTCTCTGAAAAACTGGGAAAAACGTAAGCGCAAGGATCAATATTCGACCAATATCAAAAACCGCTTATCGGCCATTGTCGGTGCCTTTTCCGAAGCTAAAGTCCAACTGTTTGAAATGCCTGCCATTCCTGGTCTCGGCTCCACCAATGCCATGGATTTCAAAATTCAATCTGTTGAATCTACAGACATGAACGAATTGGAAACTGTTGTAAACAACTTTACACGCGCCGCAATGGCTTTGCCGCAAATTATGTTAGCCTATTCCACTTATAATGCGCAAACTCCGCATGCTTATATTGATATCGACCGTGAAAAGGCCGAATCTCTGGGAGTTGCGGTCGGCTCTATTTATTCTGCGCTGCAAACCTATATCGGCTCGAGTTACATCAACGATATCAATATCGGTACACAGGTTAACAAAGTTAAGATGCAGGCCGATTGGAAATATCGTAAAGATTTAAGCAGTTTGGACAAGATTTACGTGCAGTCAAACAAAGGACAGATGGTCCCGCTCGGCAGTTTGATCCACATCAAAACCGTGTTGTTACCGCGCGGTATCAGCCGCTACAATCAATATCCGAGTGCCACGATTAACGCCATGGCTTCCGATGGTTTCAGTTCGGGCGAAGCTATGGATGCACTTGAAGATTTAGCAATTCGCACTCTGCCGAAAGGATATACTTACGCTTGGTCCGGCGCCAGTCTGCAGGAGAAAAATAACCAAGGACAAATCTATTACATTATTGCATTTGCCTGCCTGTTTGCCTATTTATTCATGGTAGCTCAGTACGAAAGTTGGATGATTCCGCTATCGGTTATGTTGTCGGTAACGGCGGCAACTTTCGGCGCGCTCATCGGCTTATTTATAACCAGGTTACCGTTGAGCATTTATGCGCAGTTGGGCTTAGTTTTGTTGGTCGGTTTGGCTGCTAAAAATGCCATTTTGATTGTGGAATTTGCCCGTGAATCCCATAGCAATGGAACCCCTATATTAAAGGCCGCTCTTTATGGTACGCGTGAACGTTTCCGCGCCGTTTTGATGACAGCCATGACCTTTATTTTGGGTGTTGCTCCGCTTGTTTGGGCCAGCGGTGCCTCGGCCGGCAGCCGTGTAGCCGTGGGTGTTCCGGTATTTTCCGGCATGATTATCGGTACGGCCGGAGGTTTGGTACTCATTCCGTTGATGTATGTTCTGGTTCAAACCATTACAGACTACAAATTCACGAAAGATAAAAATGGCTAATCCGCGACTGATAAGCGCTAAAATCCTTCAAAAGATTTTGGAAGATAAAATCTTTTTCGGAGATTTAAAAAAACAAATTCCCGAAAATGATTTGCCGTTTTGTAACATGCTGCTTCTTACGGCATTGCGCCGCTTAACCGCGGTCAAACAGATTTTGCACGGTTTTCTGCAAAAGAAAATACCAAATAAGCATCGCTTGGCAGAGTATCTGCTTTTAAACGCTATCACCGAGATTCTGTATATGGAAACCGCAGAATATGCCATAATCAACGAGACCGTCAAAAATATCCGCAACACCTGCGACAAGTTTCTGGGAGGCTTGGCTAATGCAGTGTTGCGTAAAGTATGTTTACAAAAAAACAAATTAAGGCAAAAGGCCGATACCATAAGCCCTCTGCCCGATTCGTTTTCAGAAATCCTCAGCGGTTACAATGCAGAACAAATCCACCAAATCGGTGCCGCTGCGCTCAATGTACCGGCGCTGGATATCACGGCTAAGGACAATCCGCGGGCATGGGCGGAAAAACTCAATGCCGAACTGTTACCCAACGGCAGTTTACGCCTTTATAACGCGCCCAAAATACAGCAACTTCCCGAATATACTTCCGGCAACTGGTGGGTGCAGGATATTGCCGCGGCATTACCGGTTGCGGCCATGGGCAACATCGCCGGCAAAAAAGTGATTGATTTATGCGCCGCTCCGGGGGGCAAAACCGCTCAACTCCGTGCCAAAGGCGCAAAAGTTACCGCGCTTGATATTTCCGCCTCTCGCCTCGAAACCCTGCGGCAAAATATGCACCGGCTCGGTTATACGGATATCACCACACAGTGCATTGACGCCCTTGACTATCTGCAAAACGGCTCAGAACAATTCGATGCTGTTTTATTGGACGCTCCATGTTCGGCCACCGGCACTTTCCGTCGCCATCCCGAAGTATTGCACATAAAGACGGCACAAGACGTAGTCGAACAGGCGGCATTACAAAAAAAATTGCTCGAAGCATGTCCGAATATTCTGAAAGTCGGCGGAATTCTGGTATACAGCGTATGCTCAATCGCTCAGGCCGAAGGTGAACAACAAATCGCTGACCTTTTGCAAAATAATCCGCATTTCAAACTCATTCCGCTAACCGCCGCCGAAATTGCACCTTATGATGATTTTGCCGACAATCTCATAAACGATAACGGCACAATTCGCACTTTGCCGTATTATCAAAACGGTATGGACGCTTTCTTTATTTGTAAATTGCAAAGAATAATTTAATAATTTGGCCTTATACTGATTCCCAAATTAAGGAGACAGTCATGGGTTATATGCTTTCAAACATTGCCGTTTTTATGCTTCTGAGCTTTTTAGCGATGTATTTCATCTATAAACCGGCCATAAACAAATATATGCAAACATTGGAAATAAAGCTATCTTCACTGGTTTTTCCGTATGTATTGGCAGTTTATACGGTGTGCGCCGTTGCGGCATATTTCACACTTGAAACCGATGACTTTATCGAACCGATTACGCTTATTCGTATGGCAGCTCCGCCTGTCTTGGCCGCCGCTATTTATGCCGCAGTCATGTTGTTCTCCCAAAAAATAATCTACGCAATTGTCGCCGTTGCAGTCGGCATTACGGTATGGTTGCAACCGATAGATATCGGCAATGCCTTTCCGTATGACCCGCTCTGGGTGCGTTTGGGCCTGTTTGTTTGGGCTCTGATTTTCTGCCTCGGCTCCCGTATTATGAACATTTTGCCACACACATTTATTTTCCCGAACATTGTTATTTTGGGAGGCTTGATTATGTTGGCGCTAATCGGAGCATCACCGCTGTATATTGCCGTATGCGCAGCAGTTTTAATCGGTATTTTGGCCGCTTATATGAGTATGAACTATTATAGTGTTTCCATTGATTTGGATGACGGTTCATGCGTGGCAATCAGTTACTTGATATGCGCCTTATTGCTGATGAACGCGGGAGAGTTTTGTTTTCCGTCGTGCGTTATTCTCACACTCATTTTCTGGGCAGAAATTCTTGCCGCGCTTTACAATCGTTTCATCATCACCCATCTCGGCACTTTGAGCGAAAATACCAATTACTTTTTCGCAGCTCAACGTCATACTTTGCAAACGCTGAGTTCGGCCGTTTTCAAAATCGGCATTATCTTACTGCTGTTGGCGTGGTTCCAACTATTTTCGGTTAATCCGTATTCGTTACCGCTTATCGCATTGTTTATCGTACTTTGGCTCGACGGTTCACTCGGGCGCAGAGAAAACACACCGCATACTTTGGCCGACATAAATCGCCAATTTATCAGCGATATCAAACAAAACATCAACGATTTCAAGAAACTGTTCAATTCCGAAACAAAGGATAAAGAATAAAATGCCTATAAACAACTGCTTAGAAAATATAAAACGCTTTTTATCCGCCGACAAAGAAGAACCTTCTGCCGCACTGTTTCGGGTTACGGTGGTAGCTTTTGAAGATAAATGCAACTTAAATTGCGGTCGTCGTTTTGCCGATATATTGCAAAAAAATCCGTTGTTCGACGTGCATTTTTTCGCCGAAACATTTCCCAAAGGTTTTCTTAATCTGCAAGGGCGAAACTTTTTTGATTTCATCGACCGTGGCAACCAGATTCTGAACTCTACGCACTCGGATATTTTGATTTGGGGCTATGAAGAAAATGCCAAAATTCGGCTGAATTTCCAGATTGCTAACCAATATGCTCTCGATAACAATTTATCCCATTCGCTGTTGGACAGTTTGTTTGTGCCGCTCAATTTTTTCACTTCTCCGGAAACTTTTTCCGCCTCGTTGTTATTGGTTATCTGCGGCATCATTATTGCCGCGGTTCCTCCGGTAACCAACGACCAGAAAGATAACCGTGAAAAATTACTGACCGATATCATTGCTCTTTTGGCCGCCGACACTTCGCCCAAAGAAATATCACGCGAATTTATGCCATATATTATGAATATGCTCGGCAAAATTTACCTGAGCAACGCGCAAAAAAATCTGAGCGAAACCGACGTGGAAATTATCCGCAATTTGTTTGACAGCGCGCTCAAAAACAAACAGTTTATGCGCTTACCGATTTATTATGGTTGCGTATACGACAATATGGCTCAACTGTATGAAACAATGTACAAACAGGCGCAAACGGACGGTTCTCCCTATTTGCGTGAAGCCATCTCATTTTATCAGGAAGCCCACAAATACTTAAACAAAAACTACCCTTATGATTACGGCCTGATTGCCTATCATCTGGCACTGCTGTATTTTGATTTTTGGAAATACACCACCGATTTACAGGCTCTGCGCGATGCGGTAACTCAATTGCGCGAAGCCGAAAAGGTTTATACTCTGGCACAATTCCCGCAATCCTGGTGCCATATCGAGGGACTGCTCGGATACTATTTGACCTCACTCGGAATGACCACCGCCAGCAACGAGATTATGCAACTTGCCATTAACAGCTATCATAATCAGCAAAAAATCTACGAGCAACGTGTATATCCGTTGGAATGGGCCGGAATTCAGGAAGAAATCGGTAACATTTATTATCTGCTCGGCAAGCAAAACGATGACGATAATTTTATGATTGAAGCGCGCAACTATTTCAATTCCGCGCTTGAAGTATATCAGCAATTAAAGGCCAAAGACCATATCACCGAGACAAAACGTCGCCTGGCCAAGGTTCATAACTATATCGATTAGTGTTGAAAACGGCTACATCGAGATTATTTTTTACCCAAAGGAGAAAAAATATGCGTTGCATTGAACAAGACAGTTTAAACCGTCGCCGCTCGGTTTACGGCTTAAGCGGAGTTTTACCGATTTCGGAAAATTGCTTCATCGACACCGTTGAAGCATGCCTTTTGCATTGCCCCACACCGTTCAATGTCCAATCGGCTCGCGTGGTGGTTCTGTTCGGCAAAAAGCATCTGCAACTGTGGCAAGAAGTCTGGCAAGAATTGCACAATGTAATTACCGATAAACAGGCTGTCTCTACCAAAAAGAAAATCGATGCCTTTGCCCGCGCTTATGGCACCATCTTGTTTTTTGAAGACCGCAAAGCCTTGATGAATTTGAAAAAACAATTCCCGCAATACGCCAAAAATATGCGCATCTGGACGCAGCAGGCCAACGGTATGCTACAGTATATGATTTGGCAGACGCTGGCCGAAAACGAGGTCGGCGCCTCGCTGCAACACTACAACGAGCTGATTGATAAATCGGTAAATAAAATGTTTGACTTACCGAAAACCTGGGAACTGGTAGCGCAAATGCCTTTCGGAAGCATAGAAACCGAGCCGACGGAAAAAACTTTTCTGCCGCTGGAACAACGCCTGAAAATTTTGCGATAAATTATCTTTTAGCCAGTTTCATACCGAGTTGATTGGAAAATTCGGCCACACCTTTTGTAACCATAATCCCGATTAAATCGGCCACAATGTCAATATCTGTTTCTATGTTTTCTTTATCTGCCTTAGAAAAACCGGAAAGCACGTGATTGACCACGCTGTCTTCATTTTTTCCGGCCGGATGCCCTACCCCGATACGGATTCGATTATAGTTGGGTGTAATGTGAGAATCGATGCTTTTAATACCGTTATGTCCGCCCGAGCCGCCGCCCAGTTTGGCCTTGATTTTATCGGTCGGCAAATCCATATCATCGTGGATAACCACAATATTCTGCGGCAAAATCTTATAAAAATTCGCCGCTTGCACCACACTGTTGCCGGAAAGGTTCATAAAAGTCTGCGGCTTTAGCAAATAAACTTTTTCGCCCTCGATATTTCCCTCGGCAATCAGCCCGTTGAATTTGGATTTAAACGGCGAAAAATTATAGCGGCGATGAATTTCATCAGCCGCCATAAATCCGACGTTATGGCGGGTAGTCGCATATTCCGCTCCCGGATTGCCGAGACCAACCACCAAAAACATATTCGCCTCTTATTTACGCATAAAATCAACGTGAATCGGTTGATCGGAAACAGGGTGGAATTGAACATCCTGACAAACAACCTTAGTTTTTTTGCCGTCAAGGTCAATGGTAATTTCGGATTGATATAAATCTTCCAAATCCAAAGCTTTTGCAACTTCAACCGGATCCAGACTGATTAATACCACGTCTTTCTTACCACCGTAAATCACTGCAGGAATACGGCCCTCACGACGACAAGCACGAGCTGCCCCCTTACCTGCTTTTTCACGCTTTTTAGCATTAAAAGTATATTCTGTCATTTTATTTTCCTCTATTAAAATTAACACACTTTCAGCCTCCAGGGGTGCCGAAAGTAAATGCGTTTTACACCAAAAATATTTGATATGCAAGCATTTTTTTCATCTTTGCAAAGAACAAAGAAAATAATCCTGCAATAACATATTGACAACACTATCAAGCCGTCGGTATAATAGCGTCGGATTAAAACTTATTTATATATGGATATAAAAGAAAAACTTGCGAGATTTAAGCTACATCTTAACTCTTGCGCTCTTACCGAGAGCGAAAAAGAAAATTATCTGAACATCGAGCGCAAGATTCTCGATTCGGAACAGTTACCGGTATCGCAACTGCTGGAACGAGCCCGACGTATCAAACCTCTGGTGCGCGTACAGGCCGGCGATCTTTCTGCCCGCAAAAAAACCTCCGGTGAGTTCAGTGACACCGATTTGCTGTGTTTTTGCACCCCGTGCGACATTCGCAGGCGAAGTTATCTCTACGACTTCACTCCGAAAAAAATCGTCAGATGCAAAGGCAGACCGCTACAGGTTCCCCCGCGTGAAAAAGTCGGCGAGTTTACCTGCTACCACGACACCGGTTCCTTCTATGGTATCCTGATGCCGAGCGTAGACGAGGTATTGCAGCAAATTCCGAGCGAAATCGATTGGCTTGAGGTTGATGCGTTTGAGCTCACGTTCCCCTCCATGAACTTCCGCGAAGTTTATGACGGAGTGCTGGACCGCCATGTTTCAAACGTCATCCTCTATCGCTTTCCCAACCGTTTGTCGTCAAGACTGCGCGGTCAAGATGTGATTTTTGAAGGCAGACGCTACTAAAATCCGTCGGTTATGGCAGATATCAAAGCAATCGCCGAAAAACTCGTCTTTATTGCCGACGACGCTTTGCAAGAGATTGTACAAATGCTCCGTGACGAGTACGGTATTGATGTTATTACTCTCATCTTTGATGAGAAAAACGAGAAAAACATCTCCGCCGAAAATTTTAAAAGCGAAGTTCTCCGCCTGAAAGACCAAGCGCAGAAACAGCATGTCATGGTTGAAAAAGCGCA
Source organism: Pseudomonadota bacterium (assembly GCA_918234285.1). Taxonomy (GTDB): domain Bacteria; phylum Pseudomonadota; class Alphaproteobacteria; order RF32; family CAG-239; genus RUG410. Next base: position 28,050 of record CAKJXZ020000007.1, read on the forward strand.
AGCCGATGCCAGAAGCAAACCCTATGCGCCGCGCAAAATCGGAAATCCGCGCGGATTTCCTCCCAATATGCGTCGCCGCAAATAAAGAAAAAGCCGTCTTAAACCGACGGCTTTTTCTTTATTCATATTCCTTGGCATATTTATCAAGGAGTGTGCCGTCATCCGGCCCCCACCCCATAATATACTGTTTACCGAAGCAAATCAGCGGCGTACCGGCAATCTGTCCGATACCATAACTTCTGACGGCTTGCTCAAACAAACGCCGATTCCCTGGCATTTTTATATCCAACGGCTTTATCCGCAAATTCGGGTGATTGGCCTTGATATAATCTGCCGCTTCATGACAATGTGAACAGGTTTCCTGATAGAAAAAATACACTTCATCTTTGCTCAAAGAGGCAACATCATCTCCCCTGCCGCACGCAGTCAACAACAGCGCACCGCACGTCAGCATACAAACAAAAATCTTACGCCACATTTTTATTACTCAATACAACAATTAACGGCTTTACGTACCAAATTTTTCATCTTAGCTAAAGCGCCGCCGCTTTCCGCAACCGGTTCAGGTTCCGCAGCCGCTGCCGGAGCCGATTCGCTGACCGCAACATCTTTCAATGTTTCATTAGCCTTAGCTGTAATCTTTTTCAGTTCCTCCACTTCCGGCTCAACCCATTTCAGATTTTTGGTTTCAATCATGCCCATATTCAAACCCCAAAACAGGCAATACATATCATAAGCGGAATTGAACAACTTATAAGCTTCTTCATCTCTGCCGAGTGATTGTTGCTTGGTGCCGACCTCCATCAAACGCATTGAAGTTGCCAGCAGGTGCTTAGAAATACACCAAACTTCACCCTCATAACTCGGAATGATTTTTTGCAACAGGTTTTTGCGCGTTTCTCTGATATCTTTAATCAGGTCATAATACGAATTTTTGCCGGTTTTGGCGCCGGAAAACACTAAATGTTCCTCAATTGAAATCAGATTCATAATCGCGATACTCAAATCCTGATCCGAAGACAAATCTTTCGGATTCATCTTTTTGGAAGCATCAATTCTTTCAACAAATTCTTTAACATTTTCTGCTTTTTTCATTAATCTGCTCCTTATGATTATTATGCCCAAAAGATAATGATTCTATCACCGATTGTCAAGTAAATAGTAACATCGGTGCAATCATAAAAACTTTTTGCACTCCGGCGGCCTTTGTCGTAAATCCCCGCCGCCTTAAAATTATTATTGATTTTTCAGCGGCTTTTTTTTACATTGATAGCGGAGAAAGATTATGAACATTTTATCATCAATACCGTTTTTATCTGCCGGCGGCACCATTTTAGGTTCATCGATATCTTTGCTGACCACCGCCGCTATTTTTGCCGGATGGGCGCTTATTTTGTTGGTTTTGCACCCGTTGCATGCCACGCTTTTTATTCTTGCGGCCTTGTTTGAATATGCTTTGATATCGTTCTTCGGCTTTCATCTCTGGTTTAATTTTTTCAGCTTTTTTATATGCTATATTTTGCTGTTTGTGATTTACACTCTGTTTTTGCGTAAACTGTTACCGTTGCCGCAAAGCGATGTTGAGCGGCTGATTAAACTGAGCGAACTCAAAAAAGAAAATCTCTTAACCGACGAAGAATATACCGCTGCCAAAAAACGCCTGCTTAAACTGCGCCATCATTAATCATCGGATATTGTCGAATCAATCCACAGCGAATTCATAAAAGCTCTCTGTTGATCATGCACCACATCGCATGAAATTGTGCCTTCTATATCGCTCAGACATTGTACTCCGATATCGGCTCTTTCATAATTGCCGTATTTAGAGTATATATCCAAAATCTTCGGCAACATTTCCTCCGTATCTTCCACCGCATCGGCGCAGAAAGAAGAATCATAACTCAGATGCGAAGTATTTTTACGCCCTATTTTCAGCGTAAAACAGGTCTTATCTTTATCCACCTTCACATTGGCATTACCCGAATAATCCAGAGTGCTGCCGTCGGTAGCATCGGTAAACAACGGCGCATCGTTTTCCGTATTGTTGTAGGTGGTATTGATGTAGGTACCGCCGTCAGCATAAAACGTTTCTACGTCAAAAATTGCAATAAAGTCGGCATTTTCGGCCGAGGTAGCCGTCTGCATCCCGATTTCACCGAATTTTTTACCCAAAACACGCCGAATTTGTGCCGCATACGTACTGCGCATATTGCTTCTGAAATAAATGCTTTGCCCGTGTTCGTTGCCCATGGCACTGTTTACTTTCAAGCGATACGGACTCTGCGCGCAGGCCGCCAACAACATACTTAAACCGATTAATAAAACTTTTTTCATTTTTTTCGCCTCTAAAATATTTATACCCAATATATAGCGCGTTATTTTTAATTTTTTATTGATAAACCGCAAAAAATATGTATGTTTGTACACATCAAAAGAAAACGGCCATGAATAAACGCGGAAAAATAGATATTTTTGCCTTAACCGACTGCCATCAGGAAGCCAGAAAACTCGGCTGTCTGCTCAGCGGTATTATGTGCCGCGCGCCGCAAAACGGCAAAAACACCCTTATTTGCGACGGCGGTGATTTATTCAAGGGAATTTACGACCGCAAATTGTGCATTTCGGAATATCTTTTATTGCGACAGCAACTGCCTGAGGCCAAAATTGTATTGGCACTCGGCAACAACGATTTCGGTTTTGACAGCAAAGATATCGAATTTTTACGGCAAACAGCCGACAGCTTCAATCAAGCCGATATTCACTTTTTGTGCGCGAATCTGAAAGATACCGCAACCGGAGAGTGTCCGGAGTGGGTAAATCCTTACATCTTGCTTGAAATCTGCGGCAAAAAAATTATGGTTACCGCTTTTTGCATCAACTATATCCGCTTGCAAAAATATAACCTGCGCTTGGATAATATTGCCGAAACTTTCGTTTCCATGATTGATACCATCAAGCGAATCAATCCCGACGCGCTGGTCATTCTCAACCATGCCCTGCGCAACAGCAGCGAAAATTTGTGGAATCTCGCCGTACAAAACAATTTGCGGGTTGATTTAATCATCGGCGGACACGAACATTCTCCGGTAGAACCTATACCGGAACAAAAAACTTATTATCCGGCCGCATTCAGCCGCAATATGTTGCATTTCGAAATGTCTTTTATCAAACCTGAACCTGATATTGAATTGCTTGAAACAATCAGCAGCCGGAGCGAACCTCTTAACCGATTGTTTGAACCGATGCTCGATTCGTACGAAGAATCCAGCGGCTTAAATATTCCGGTTGCTCCAAGCATCTTGGACTTGCCGCGTTCTTATTCTGATTTTTGTTCCATCGGCTCATTTACCGCCGATCAAATGCGCTCGGCCGCCAAAGCCGATTTGGCTTTACTCTCCACCGGTTATCTGACACATTCTCTGCGCTATGAAAAAGATAAAATTCTGACCGTATACAATCTGGAGCGTGTTTTTTCGGCGCCAACCCCGGTACAAACCGTGCTCTTATCTCCGAAAATTATCAAAGAAATATTCAACAATGCCGTGCATAACCGCTACATTCAGCGCTATGGCAATACCCGCTTTTTACAGTGTTCGCAAAACGTGTGTCTTGTCTGTGGTAAAAACTCCGACGGCTTCGGTGAAGTCAAACAAATAACTATCAACAACGTACCGCTCTTGGATGATGACGGTAATCCGTTGCACCCTGAAGATGAGTACCTCTGCGCACTCGATCCGTTCATCGGCGCCGGCGAAATCGGCTATGATATGTTGCGACCGCTCGCCAAAGAAACGCTTATGAAAAATAATCGATTGATACGTATAAAAGATTTAATCTATGCGGCCGTCAAAGAAGCTGAACACAAATATCCGGCAGGTACCGTATACCCTGCAGCACACCTGATTGACCTGTAAAAATGCATTAATTAAACAGCGTACGATATAAAATAGCCGAATGTTTCAGCAAACCTAGTTTCGGCTTCGGTGATATAATTTCCCAACCGCGACGTTTCATAATATCAAACATTCCTCGAGCATTATTCATAATCAACCGCAGCGACAGTGTATCGGTCTTGTTCATCTTAGAAAGCAGGCGCTCGGCCTTATTAAATCCGCTTTCGGCAATCTTTGCCAATTCACTGCGGGCATACATCAAATTTTTATCTTCCGTAATGTTCCGCGGCAAGTTTCCCTGCACTCCGGCTTTCTGCAAGAGTTCTGCCGGCAGATACACCCGGTTGCGCTTGGCATCACTTTTAACCGAACGCAAGATATAAGTTATCATCACCGCCTGTCCCAGCGACTTAGCCAATTCCTGATTGGCGCTCGGATGTCCCGAATTCAGCACGGCCAAAGCCAAACTCAGCGGCATAATCGACACGCCGGAAATATATGCGTCAAATTCTTCCTGCGTCGGAGCCGTACCGTTATTTTCCGCATCCCACGATGCCGCATCCAAAATACTCAGCCACGCCGATTTCGGTAAATCAAAACGAATGCAATTCTTATATATTTTGCGGCCGATATTGGTAACCGGAACTTTTTTATCATAAATATTATCCAGCTCCTCGCGCCAGGTTTTCAAAATATCCCGTTTCTCGGCAATATCCATATCCGAAAGCAAAATTCCGTTTAAATGACGGCAAAAAGCAAACACCGTAAACACCGCCTCGCGCTGTGCCTTGCTGATCCCCAGCATGCACCAAAACAGCGACGGTTGCGAACGTTTAACCATATCTCCCAGCGACAGCATTTAAACTCCTTTTGTTTGTGTAGTGCGCTTTCTTATCGTCATAAACTGATAGCAACTGTACAAAAAAATCTTTATTCGGTCAAGCCCTTCCGGCCGCGGCTGTTTATTATTCTGCAATTTATCGGTCATCATTGCCAACGTATTAAGCTCTTTTGCCAATTTGAATTTCAGTTTTTTTGCTTTTACCACGGCCAATATCACAAAGGCATTTTTTAATAAACCGCGCAACTTCCCGAACCAAAAGCGCCGCGTTTTCTTAACCTTGGATAACAATTCCGATTTATGTTCCAACTCACCCAGCAACCAGCGCGCCGTCAATAGCGACGTCATCGGCAGATAAGTACTCGGATTCTCATCGCTCAGCACCATCATCATCCGCGCTGCCGGCGACACCAGACGTCCCATAATTTCCGAAACTCTGGCCTCCGTTTCCGTTTTTCCGATAGCCGCCGCCCACTGCCAAGCTTGCAGCGGTTCAAGCAACAAATAAAGCGATAAATTTTCGGCCACAAATGCCCTCTGCAAACGCCCCAACAAGGTATCTTTAAGCGGAAAATCCTTACGTATCGCCCGTTCCAACAGCTTAATTTGCTCAGATTTGACCGCAGCCGATTCGTCGTTATTAAAAAAATGCTCCCACCCGAGTTGCAAATAACGGCAGTAATCGTGCCATAAAGGACGATATTGCGGCTTCAGTATTTTATCAAAATTTTCAAACATTGATTTGCGCCTGCCACGCGGCAAAATCATCCAACGCACGGCGGCAATAAGCCTCTTTGCGGTCCGCGCCTTTGATTTTGCGGAATTTTCCGTTTGCGGTAATCTCACCTTGTATCGTCGGGAAAATGCCGAAGTTAATATTCATCGGCTGATATTCCGCCGTCGTATCGCACAAATGTTCCAACATTGCACCGCTGGCTGTGGTTTTCGGCGGCCTTATCGGTGTTATGCTCTGCAATAAACACGCCGCAAAATAGCCGGCACACATTCCGACATCAGCACTTTCCACATACCCTTCGCAACCGCTGATTTGACCGGCAAACATCACATTCGGTTGTGCTTTAAGCCGCAAAAATTCATCCAGCAAAATCGGAGAATTTATGAACGTATTTTTATGAATCCCGCCCAAACGGGCAAACTCGGCCTTTTCCAATCCCGGAATCATCCTAAAAATTCTTTCCTGCTCTCCGTGTTTCAACTTGGTTTGAAAACCGACGATATTACGCAACGTATCTTCTTTGTTATCTTGCCGCAACTGCACCACCGCATAAGGCTTTTCCGCGCTGTGCGGATTCGTAAGTCCAACCGGTTTCATCGGCCCGAATAAAAGCGTATCCTTTCCGCGTTCCGCCATAACTTCAATCGGCAGACAACCGTCAAAATAGTGCGGTTCCTCAAAATCATGGAACGGCATTTTTTCCGCCGCCAAAATTGCCTCAACAAAATTATAATATTCTTCTTTATTCATCGGGCAATTGATATAATCAAACTTATCGCCCTTGTCGTAGCGCGATTGATACCACGCTTTATCAAAATCAATGCTTTCCTTATACACAACCGGCGCAATCGCATCATAAAACGATAGCGAGCGATTATTGATTTTTTGCAAAATCGCCGCCGTAAAATCCGGACTTGTCAGCGGACCGGTGGCAATAATCGTCAGCGGGGCATTTTCTGCCGGAAATTCGGTAATTTCTCCCTCGATAATTTCGATATTCGGGTGTTGCCGCAAAGTAACGGTAATCATCTCCGCAAAACGTTCGCGATCAACCGCTAACGCGCCTCCGGCCGGAACTTTACACTCATCGGCACAACGCATAACGAGCGAACCGAAGCGGCGCATTTCTTCATGCATCAAACCGACTGCATTGTGCTCATAATCGTCTGAACGCAACGAATTGGAGCATACCAGTTCCCCAAAATGTGAATTTTTATGCGCCGGCGAAAATTTCTGCGGTTTCATTTCGAAAAGTTTTACGCTTATACCTCGTTCGGCCGCCTGCCAAGCCGCCTCGGAACCTGCCAGACCGGCACCGATAATATGCAAAGTTTTATTCATGCTTTCCTCTTATTATTATGCCTAATTTATATACATTTTAAGCAGTTGTAAACAACAAAATTAAGTCTTTTTTAAATCAAAACATATATAATCATCGCAAACAGCAAAGCGGAAACTAATATGAATCGTAAAACATTTTTTATATTGGCTTTATTATACGGAGTGTGTTTCGGCAGCATCGCACGCGCCGATAAGTCTACTTCCGACTCGACCGATCTTGCCGATTTTATGGATCAGGAAAATGACTCTGCCCCATCCCAATTGCAGCAGAAACAAGAAGACAAAACAGCGACCACTGAAAAACAAGAACCAAAAGCAGAGGGATTCGGTGATAAGATTGTCAACGTTCTGAAAGGGACTACCAAAAAAGTTTTCCCTTCAGATACAACAGAGGTTGTGCCGGTAAAACGTTCCAATGCTTCGGTATTTGATATTGCCGGAGTTATGTTGCACATGAATCGCCAACAAGCGGAAGACGCTATCAGCAAACACGGATACCGCCGTATCAGTGCCGATTTGAGGATTCCTAATTTTATACGTTGGCGCTATGAAGAAATGTGCCGCAATAAAAACGTTACCGGTTATGAACGCATAAACAGCTGCGTTGTCAAACTGGCGCAAAAGAATAATTATCAGTACGTCGAACGTCTTACGTTCAACAATTTTCAAACCAAGGAAATAGTTCGCGTCAAATTTACCAGTAACTTTACCGGCAATAAAGCTTATGTAATCGAATATAAATCCATAGCTGCAGACGTCAAGGGCAGCGGTGCCAAGGCAAAATATCTGCGCAATATAAAAATTCTTGAGTTCTGGAAGAAAATCAGCCAGAAATACGGCGCTCCCGATAACAAGGAACAAGTAACCTGGGGACTCGGTTTCAATAAGCCGAGCTTGCACGCCGAAACCGGATACCTGATTTTACAGGACCCTATTTTGTTGAATTTGGATCATGCCAGAATGGCTCGTGAAGATCAAAAATTTATTCACTCGGCTGTTTATACTTTTTAGGAGCTGAAAATGTTTTACGAAAAAACCGAATTGGCGGAAATTATATTAACCAGAACCTGCCATGACCTAATCGGCAATATCGGTACCTTGCAGAACGTATTGGAATTTATCGGTCCCGATGGTAATATGGACACCGAAACCCGTAAGCTCTTAGAAACAGCCTCATTCTTATTGAATGCGCGACAAAAATTCTTCCGCGTGGCATTCGGTATGACCACCGTAGCACACAGCACCGAAGAATTGAAAGAACTGTGTGAGCGCTATGTATCAACCGTAGGCACCCGTAATTATCCGATTGCCTTGGATTTTCAAGGTGTATCACCGCAACTGTCCAAAATGGTATGCCTGTGCGTAATGACTGCCGCCGATATCTTCATCAAAGGCGGTCAAATCAATATCGGAATTAACAAAGATAACATTACCGTTAAAGCAACCACCGATTACAAATTCCAAGAAGCGGAAATCAATGCTTATAAAACCGTAATCAGCGGGCAAAAACCGAACGACAACATTTCACAATATGCGCAACTCATTTATTTGCGCGAACTTTTGGGCGAAGACGTACCGATGAAACTCGACGCTTCCGCCACCGAGTTTTCGCTTGTTATCGGTTAATTCATTCCGTTTTTATATCTCTACCGTATGCAACAAATTGGTCATTCCGGCTTCTCCAACCGGATATCCGGCGGTTACCACCAGATAATCGCCTTTTTTGCCGATTTTATTCTGCTTGGCGGCATCCAGTGCCGTTTCTCTTATGCGGTTAAAATCCTTAAACATTTCACCGCAAACGGTCGCTTTTACGCCCCAAACAATACCCAGACGCTGTGCCACAATCGGCGATGACGTAACCGAGAGAATCGGGGTTGTCGGCCGCTCACGTGCCATCGATAATGCCGTCAGACCCGAACTCGTATAAGTTACCACACCGGCAATATTCGGCAAAATTTGCGACATTTCCGCCGCGGCATAAGTAATGGCATCAGCCACATCGTCGCAATCCGATAAATCCAAATCCCGTTGCAAATGAGAATAATATCCTTCGCCTTCTTCCACCTGCTTGATAATCTGGTGCATCATTTCTACCGCCTCGGCCGGATAATTTCCCGCGGCCGTTTCTGCCGACAGCATTACGGCATCGGCGCCGTCATATACTGCGGTTGCCACATCCGAAACCTCAGCTCTGGTCGGGGTCGGATTCACAATCATCGATTCTAACATTTGCGTTGCCACAATCACCGGACGCGCATATTTACGGCAAGCCTTAACAATGCGTTTTTGCAACACCGGCACCGTCTGAATCGGGCACTCAACCCCCAAATCGCCACGCGCCACCATAATTCCGTCGGATTCTTTAATAATGTCATCCAGTTCTTCAATCGCACTCGGTTTTTCGAGTTTAGAAATAATCCACGCTTTTTTGCCGATTAATTTGCGCGCCATCCGTACATCGGAAATACTTTGCACAAACGACAGACAAACCCAGTCAACTCCCTGTTCCAACGCAAACTTCAAATCGTTTTTATCCTTGGCGGTAATGGCATCAATCGGTAGCTTGACATTCGGTAAATTAACTCCCTTATGCGCCGATAAAACACCTCCGGTTTTAACTTTGGTTTGCGCCACGCAATTTTTGTTTGCAATCACTTCAAGCTCGATATTGCCATCGTTGAGCAACAATTTATCGCCGGCTTTCAGCACCGCAAAAATTTCTTTATGCGGCAAAGTAACACGGGTTTCATCGCCGGCTTCGTCTTTCATATCCAGCGTGAACGTCTGCCCCTTTTTCAGGGTAACTTTTCCGTCTTTAAATGTCCCGACACGCAATTTCGGCCCTTGTAAATCGGCAATAACCGTCAGATGTCTTTTATATTTTTCGCTCAAATCGCGAACCGTTTGCAAGCGTTCGGCATGCTCTTCGTGAGTGCCGTGGCTGAAATTGAAACGAAAAGCATCAACCCCGGCTTTAACCAACTTTTCAATCATAACTTTGGAAGCGGTAGAAGGTCCGATGGTTGCTAAAATTTTAGTGTGCGTATCTATTGGCATGGAAAATTCCTCTTTTATAAGTTTAACTTGCTTATATTTTATAAAGCAAAAGTTCTTAATTTCAAGTTTTACTTTAATAATATGATATGTTTATCTTTTGCCGCGATACGGAGAATGCGGTAAATACGAAGGATGATTTTTTCGCCGTAAACAATACAGCAACTAAAAATCCGGAGAATGTGGTAAATACGAAGGATGATTTTTTCGCCGTAAACAATACAGCAACTAAAAATCCGGAGAATGTGGTAAATACGAAGGAGGATTTTTTCGCCGTAAACAATACAGCAACTAAAAAT
>CAKJXZ020000008.1:0-4288 GCA_918234285.1 Pseudomonadota bacterium
AGTTGAAGGTGCTACGGTGAGCACGGAAAAAGGTTCCACCGATTTCAGCTTTACCGCCGCCGGTAATGCCGACGGGCAGGAAAATGCTTTCAGTGTCGATAAGAAAAGTCTCAAGACCAACACCGCCGGCGAAGAAGAACACAACGATTACAGCTACGGTGCCGCAGTCAATGTCGGCGAAAACGGCGGCGAATTAAAAGCACAATCCAATGTTACCAACGCTGAGGGTAGCAGAAATCGTAACCTCAATGTTTCCGGCAATCTTGATGGCGAAAACAGTGAATTTGCCTTCAATTCATCTTCTCAAGCCACGAATTCCGAAGGTGAAGTAACCCACAATAACTCCACCGAAGTCACCACCGATTACAACGGTGCGGAAAGTGCAAGTTTTGCTTTCACAAAAACAAACGGTACCTCCTCCAAAACGATTAATGCCGGCTATACCAACGAAGAAGACAACCGACAGGTTTCATATACATCGAATAATATTGTGGACGGTGCCAGAAAGGGTGGCAACACTGTTGACATAGCTCTTAATGATCAAGGCGGAAACATCACGCTGCAACACGATGCGGGCAATACCGGTCACGGCCTCAATTTACAGGCACACTTGGAAGAAGGCGACGCCAATGCTTTATTTACCACCAACCGTACGCGCGTTGATGAGGAAGGCAATGTTGTAAAAAAATCCTCCTCTACCGAAATAAAAAAAGAAGGGCAAACTTATGCCGCCGCCAACAGCGCAACCAGCGGCGACCATACAGTCAACCGCAATGTCAATTTATCCCTTGACAATGATTTACCGCAAGGCGGTGTGGCCGTTACCAATACTTTTCAAGGTGAGACCGAAGAAACCGCGCACTATGAAATTAAAGATGCATATCAATATGCGGTGAATCAGGCATCAAAAGCGTCCGGACTTAATTTAAACGGGATAGCTGATTCGTACTTTAACCCGACAACCGACACGGCAGACGGTGAAGGGGGCGAAGCGAGCGAAGGCGATGTTGCCGCCGAGCCGGCCGATGCTGCTGTTGCTGATGAACAGGTAGTAGACGACAGCGATGCAACCGGCACGGGAACACCGGTGTCGGTTGATGATGTCGACAAAGATAATACAAAAGCCGTCATGATTAGTGATTCACAAAGGGCCGGCCAAATTATTGATGATATGGATACCTATGATAACGCGCAAAATCAGCAACAGGCCGGCAAAGACGATGTAAAAGCCACCATGATTGGTGATTCACATAGAGCCGGCCAAATTATAGATGATTTGGATACCTACGATAACGCGCAAAATCAGCAACAAGCCGACAAAGACGATTTGAAAGCTAAAATGGGTTCCGAAGCGCAAAGAGCCGGGCAAACAACCGATGTTGGCGCTCATCAACAGGCCGACAAAGACTATATGAAAGCTAAAATGGGTTCCGAAGCGCAAAGAGCCGGGCAAACAACCGATGTCGGCGCTCCGCAACAACAGCAGCAACAGCAACCGGCACCGAGCAAAGAAGCAGCTCAGAATACCGATGTTACCATGCAACAAGTACAATTGGCGGCAATGGCACAGAAAAAAGTCAACACCAACTGATGTTTATCCCAATAACAAAAAAATCTCCCTGCAACCAAGCAGAGAGATTTTTTTACTTGTTATGTTTTCAGAGTGCTGTTTCGCACTCCTTCCACATTTTCCAGTTAAAATTGCCGTTTTCAACCGGATACGGAACATCATAGTCATGGACATACGCTGCCGGTCGTGCCCAATACGACACGTCTTTAATCCGGCCGTCATACTTACTGACAACACCGGTGGCAAAATCTGCAACTCGGTGGAATTCACGCGGATTAGCATCGTCCTGGCAAATAAATTTGCCGTCGCCCCATACATCGGCCGCAACACCATTTGCGCATAAAATCCGTACCGTGGCATCAAACGCCTCTTTTTGTCTGTACACACGCTGCAACAGGTCAAGCGTCGGCACAAAGAAACGGTGAGTGTTAATACTTTCTATAGGAAATATTCTGCTCAACACGTTTTTCTTTGGCGGATACAAATCTGCTTGCTGCGCCTCCAGATAAGAAACAACACCGATAAAGCCGTATTCAAGAACACTCCGATACACGGTTTTCTGATAGCATACGCGACCTAAGGCCACACCGAATACCTTGTTCTTCCTGCTCAAGTCCAAGAAAGGCAACCTGACGAATTCCTCCCGCGCTCCGATATACACAACCGGAAGCGGTGTCGGCACCCAATTCTCTTTTCTGAGCGGCAACACATCTTTTTCCAGCCAAGCGGCATAGTTCTTTGCGTCTTCGGCGGTTACCCCTTCCTGACGCCATTGTTCAAACTTGTTCATAATACATTGTCATTTTTTGAAACTGACGATTTTTGCAGATCTCTGAGTCGATTCGAATTTTGTTTTCTTGGTCGGCGAATCCTTATTCAGGGCAAACACCATCTTACTGTAATCCAAATACAACTTGCCGTTGTCATCTTGCATCAGCTTATAGTAGTAGCCGTTGTTTTTGAAAATTCCGCCCACCGGAACTTCTTCGCGAATGAACGCGTTCAAATCATACTCTTCCACATAATGCTGATCTTCGGAAAATACCGGCAGATAACTGCAACCGCCCTCATAAACCACGCCCCAACACGTTAGCGCGTAGTTACGTTTCTGACCGTCAAACAAATAAAGATTGGATAGGAAAACATTTTCCACCCCCTTTTCTTTGTATGTTTGCCGTTCGATTTCTTCCACCACCGCCTGCGAGGTATATGCCCTCAACCGTCTGATGGTGTGATTCCCGGTTTTTGCTTTGTACAGATAGTAACTTTCCCCGTTATAGCAAAAAATATCGCTGTCGGGTTTAATCACTTCTATAGTCATGATGTCGCTGATATCGTCTTCAAAATCACTCTGAACTTCATAGAACGCCCGCACGATCGACACCACACCCGATTGTAGTGCGGCAGGATCCATCCACACGATGTGTTCTTGACTTTGAGTGGTTTTCAAACGAACCAGAACCGCAGTATCCGCTTCGAGATACAAATCGGCTTGAGCTTTGCAATATACCATGCAAAGTGAACCGGCCTGAGATGAGGCCTTGAACAAATCCATTGTCATATAACATATCTAAAAAATTTTTGTTTATAGACAGTATATGCTGATTAAAAATTTTGTCAACAAAAAATATCAAACGACATAAAAAAAGAGGAGCATTTCGCCCCTCTTTTTTTTTAAGCACGTTTTACAATCTGCAAAGGACTGAACTCCATATACCACTCGTTGGTAGCATGGCGCTTCCTGATCTGGTAGTACTTGTCGTAGGCCATAAAGTTCTCGCCGACTTCCAAATTCTGATATATGGCATCATTCAGCAAATCGAAACCTTCCAGCCTCAGACCGTCACGCAAGTCCATAAACGTAAGTGCAAAGTCGGTATCACACTCCATGCACTTGACGCACCATGCCGCGGAAAGATACTTTCTGGTACCTGCGTCGAGTACGCGCACCGGCGTAACCGTCACCACATTGTATCCCTTGGCCTGGCACGCTGCTCTGACAAGCGCTTCATCGTTGAAAAGAAGCACCGCTCTGATACCAATCTCCCCCACACCGTTAACAAACGTTCTGAAGTAGGTATCGCCATAGCCGAAAAGCTCATGCCCCGTCATTTTTTGCAGACCATAGCGCTGACCAACCGGCAAAGGAGGCTCCTTACGGATGACCGGCATGATGCGTACTACACGTTCTCCGTGCTTACACACCCAGCAGGCCTTTTCCTGCCCTTCACTGTTAATCACTCGGTACAATTCTATTGTACCTCTAAATCCATCCTTCATAAAAAGCCGCCTGGCAGCCTTTGTAGAGGAAATCACATTCTCGCTTGCCGCGATTGTGCAATTGTTAAAACCTAACTTTCTTTCCATAATAAATAAATAATATATGGTACGATATAACCATAGCTTGTTTTATTATTTTTGTCAAGCTGATTTTAGACAAATGCAATTATTTTTTTATTTATGATGTCCGTGCGAAGGTGCCGAATGCCCGCCGCCGCTATGTCCTCCGCCACCGTGGTGCGAACCGCCGCTATGATGTCCTCCGCCGCCGTGGTGCGAACCGCCGCTATGATGTCCTCCGCCGCCGTGGTGCGGTGCCGGATGATGATGGTGTGGCGGATTATAATGATGCGGATACGGCGCATAATGGTGGTGCGGCGCCAAAATCGGGCTGTCATAATAAATTACCGCCGGTTGCTCATACACCACCGTCGGAGC
>CAKJXZ020000009.1:0-1721 GCA_918234285.1 Pseudomonadota bacterium
AAGAACGTTTTGGATTTGGAATCTACGCCGTATAAGTATTTAATTGAAAATTACGGCAGTTACGATGCCGAGGCGGTTAAAGGTCAAGGTATTGCTAAAAAAGAACTTAATCCGGATTTTCCGAATAATTACGTTGCCGCCATTCAAGAAAATATCGGTAAATATGATTATATCCTCGTTTGGTGTCATCCGGAGCAGTCTTTGCCGAATTTAGATAAAGCCGGTATTGATTATGAGATATTTTTGCCGACACGTGATGCTTTAGATGAATACCGTCAGCGTTTTATCAATCGCGGCAATTCAGAAGAATACGTTAACCGCGTCAGCTCTAAAGAGGGCTATGACAAACGGTTGCCGCAATGGCAAGCGACCGGTAAACCAATGGTGTTTTTAGAGGCCGGCGAGACATTGGAAAGCTATTTGCAAGCACATCCTAATTATCCCAAACTCCTACCGAGAGAGATAAATCCGCTCAATCTCAAAAAATCAAAAGCCGAAATAGAACGATAATATTTAAAACAAAAAATAAGCCCTGACGGATTGCTCCATCAGGGCGTTATTCATTTCTCGCAAACAGCCTCGTAAACCACGTTGTTGCGGTCGATTTGGCGGATTGTTTCGGCGGTGTCATTGTCGTAGTCGGCATAAATTGGCTCGTATAAAAGGCAATAATTACCGCTTGTATTTGTTGTGCAAGCGTTCAATCCTATTAGGATTAGTAAGGCTCCGGCGAGCCTCTTGAGCTTTTTTAATTGCATTGTTTTCCTCCTTGTTCTTCTGATTTTCTGCCGATTCTCGAGCATTTTTATAACCAAACAAATATAAAAAAAGAGCGATAGCACCGAACACCACCGCTCTAAACTTCTTTATCAGGTTGAGTAGATTTGTCATATTTATCATTTTTGATTTCCTTTCTGAACATTCCGATGTCACGCACACCGCTTATGCCGAGCATTATGCCGAGTGAAGTCAACAACTGCTCCCAGTCTATAATATCGGCCTTAAAATATGGTGCGATGACACAGTTATGAAAAAATCCGTAACAGAGTATCCACCCAATCAGCGGAATCCAGCTCCGGTTGTTTAATTTTCGCATAGGTCAATTCCTTGTTGAATTACTTCATCAGAATACGGTTGAACGCCGTTTTCCATACGAATGACGGCCTTGATGAACACGGTTAAAATACCGCGTTCTTCAATATCAATAATCGTGTCCGGATAAACGCCGATTTGCTCTGCTACCGTCTTAATATAGGCCTTTGTCTGGTTTTCATTCGGCGGTGCATAGCGGCTGATTATCTGGCGCACGGTGTTCAAACCGTGGATTTTCTTGTAGTTCATTAAAACTTTGGCAAGCGCACGGATGCCAAACACCGGCGATTTAAATACACAAAAAGCAGGATCAATGTTCCTGCCGTCCGGATTTAAGCCTTGCCAATTCTGCCCATGGCGAATGTTGCCAGGGTTATTGTTTCTTATTCCGCGAGGTGGTCTTAGATTCATTATGTATCTCCCAAATAAGTTGTCGTAAATCGTCAATTTTGAGTTCAAGCCGGTTAATATGCACTTGCGTTGCATATTCTTTGGCGACCTGAACCTTGAAGTCGTTTAAGTCCTTGCGCATTTCGCCGTATTTGTGAACAAGCCACGCAAACGCCGGAACGCAAATTGCTTGTAAAAATTGTAGCCAATCCATGATTTTCTCCTTAATTTTGATGAAC
>CAKJXZ020000010.1:0-113195 GCA_918234285.1 Pseudomonadota bacterium
CACCGCAAAAAGTCGGCGGGAATTTCTGGTGCAATAATAATGAACTAACTTCATTGCAAGGAGCACCGCAAAAAGTCGGCGGAGATTTTAGTTGCAGTAAAAATAATGACTTATTATCTTTATTCGGATTGCCTAAAATGCCGGATGATCAGGAAGTGTATTGCGATTTGGTTTTAGCGGAAAAATATAATTGTCCGAAATCGAAAAATGATGGTATTTATTACCATGATTTGATTGAATGTACGGTTTATAAAAATGAGCTTAAAATAGCAGAGCTCCGGCAGAAAAAACATGAGGAAAATAAAGTCGCACAAGCTCGGTTGAAGGCCGGCTATGCCGCATTTAAGAAGAAACAGGCCGAGGAGCGGGAATAAAGTAATAATAAAAAACTCTGCGCTTTGACGCAGAGCATAAAAAATATCAGAGCAAAAGTTAATTATTTGCCTGTTGTATCGGGATTTTCTTGAACTTTTGTTTTTCATCCTGCGATTTCGGTACCGTCACGGTTAAAACCCCGTTACTGTATCGTGCGGCGGCATTTTCATAATCCAAATCCCACGGCAACGGCACCGTGCGCTTAAATGCGCCGTAGCTGATTTCCGAGAAAAACGCATCTTTTTCGGAAGTTTCGGTAACGTTTTTCTTTTCTCCGCAAATGGTTAAATAACCGTCGGAAGAAATGCGCAAATCAACATCATCTTCGTTGATACCCGGAAGTTCGGCCGTCACGGTTACGGCATCTTTGGTTTCCGCAATTTGCAAATGCGGTTCCCAATCGCCGACCGCCGTTTCCGCCGTGGCATCCGGATAATTCCAAAAATAATTCATTAAACGATTAAAGTCGCTTGAACGGCTGAACGGCGTCATTTCCTGATTATGGTTGCCGCAAGTACCGCGTGTCATAATGTTTTTCATCTCAACTCCTATTTGCTTACTTCGATTTCGGTTTCTTCAACTTCGTATTCGGCAGGTGCCCCCTGCTTTTTACTGCCGCAACCACATCCGCTTTTGCTGTCGGAACTTGAGGCGGATGAATTACCGCCGTGTAAAGATTTTTTATTGATTTTCATATTTTTTCTCCTTTAATTGTTATATTTATCAAACAAATAGTCCTTATGCTTAAATAAATGCAAAAGCGGCAAATCAAAGCTGTCCGTTTGGCCAATATATACAATTATTTTGCAAATAAAATAACTTGCATTAGCGCGAAAAATTTCCTAAATTATTGCTGAGAGGTCAACGTGAAAAAGTTTTATTGTTTTTATTGTCAAAAAGATGTGCAACCGTTCAAATTGCTAAAGTGGCGCTTTTGCCCGATGTGTAAACACTATATGAGCGATGACGGTGAGGGTTTTTATAAAATATGTGACCGTTGTGAGGCAAATATGCCGGCCGATGCCGCGCACTGCTTAAAGTGCGGCTATGCGTTTAAGGGGGATAGTGCTCGCAAAGAATACGGCAATTTACCGGTTAATTTGCCGATTGGTAAAGGATGGGGCGAAAGCATAATAAGCGCCGTCATCGTTATTTTGAGTATTTTGGCCGGATTTGCGATTTTGTATTTGTCCTTTTATGCGGTTTTATTCATTATTGTTGTCGGGTTTGTTTGGTTTTTATTGAATATGCTGCGGATAAAAATGCGTTTTTAACAAATATTCCCGAAAGCCGTCAAAGCGTTTCGGGAATACTGTTACTTGTAGAGTTCTCTGCGCCACCTGAGGTAAGACGCACGAAGTCTGCGCACTGTATCTGAATGTTCTTTAAGGGTTCGGCCACGTGGCTTTTGGGCCTTAATTTCTTCAATGACACAGTTGACTTTTTTAAGGTACCGCTGCTTTTCTGACCTATCCAGGTTCTTTAACTTCATAAGAGTTTTTCTCGCGGCAATCGAATAATTTTTTTCCATAACGCAAGAATAATAGCTAAATCATATATTTACGGTCTTAATTTTATACAAGTGAGCGCAAAAGTCAAGTTGATTTATTTTTCGCCTTTTTCCTGCAAAATATCGATAACCGCGAAAATGCTGTATAACTGGCTGACGACTTCACGCACTTTGGCATAATCCAGCGCCGGCGTAAACAGCGAAGTGGTTTCAAACATATCTTTACGGGTATGTACGGCCAGCATCAGTTTATTATTAAAAAAGCTGAAGTCGATGTGTCTGCCGTGAAAAAGTTTTCTGACGTCGTTTATTTTTTCCATAAACACCGGGGTCAAAATATAGCGTGCCGCCACCTGATTATCGGTAAGAACCTTCCATTCGCGATTGAACGCTATTTGTTCCAGTTTGACTTTTTGTGTTGCTCTTTTGTTGTCTTTAAAAAGCTTTAACCAGCCCCAAATTACAAAACTGCCGATTAATATACCCAAATAAATAAACAGCCCGACTTCAAACAAATCTTCGGCAAGCATAAAAATCGCCGCAATCACCCCTATCATATTAATCAACAACAGTACCCAAACTATCAAACGCAGATTGTCTTTGAACATCGCCCCAAAGTTGCCGCGATGTTTTACCACGGTTTTTCCTCTAAATTTTTTGTTGAATTCAAGCAAAATAATCACGCCTTTGAAAATGCTGTAATCGTTTTTACTGCCCTTAACCAATAACTTTTGCTCGGAAACGCTGATTTTGGTATTTTTGTGTGTTCCTTCAAAAGAATCATCGGTTTCCGTGTTATCAAACTGACTGAACATTTCGGATTTTTCGATGTCTTTTGTATTTATCGTTGAAACAAAACTGTATTGAAACGTACCCCAAAACGACAGGATTTTATCCATAACCAGAGATTTGGTTTCAACACAATAATCAAAAAACGGCACAATACACACATAACCCATGGCAATAAGTATGAACATGAAGAGTTTTAAGAATCCTTCGCTGGTGTACAATTCCTTGCTGATTGTGCCGTTTATGCATAGAAATATCACAAATAAAACGATGGCCATACAAGTAATAAAACGTCGCCAAAATATATTTAAATATTTTTTTCTTGCCGGCTCCAACTGTTCGTATTTTTGGCGCAGATTTTTATCGTAGAACAATTTAAAATCCTGCTGCAATTTTGCTAATTCGTAATTTACTTTCATCTTTTATTTCCAGTCAATAACGGGATATTTTTGCCAGCCGCTTAAGTTATAATGCCACCATTCGTGGGGAATTGCCTCAAAACCGCAACTTTCCATCAGTGCTTTCAAAAATGTCCGATTTTCAAGCGCCTCCGCTGAGACTTCCATATAATCGTGTCGCGCTTTTTTAAGATGAGTTTGAAACTCCGTAAAATCGCCGGCGCAAACCTGCTGTTGAAATTGCGGCTCATAAGCATCAATTTCGGTCGGATACGGAAGGTTGTTACCGTTTGCATCGGTTAAACACACATCAACCGCGGTGCCGTGACAATGGTTGGAGCGTTCCGCTGTTGCCGCAAAAAAGCCTTTAAACGGAATTATTTCCAGCATTTTTTGATGAGCCAGTGGCGGGCGATAAGCATCGCAAATTCGCATTTTAAAATTTTTCTCCCGCAAAACAGGCACTGCTCGCAAAAGCGCCGCGGCAGTATCTTTATGCATATACGCTTGGTTAGCGTAGCCGATTTCCTCATAAACGGCGCGTCCCGTCATATTATTTTGGCGCGCATACATCATATCAATAATAAAAAGCGGGTGTTCAAACTTAACCAGATTTTCCATAATCCATACTCCTTGAAGGGTAATGTAACAAAAAATATTTGCGGTTGCAATAAAATAAAACAAACGCGGTTTTAGATTGACAACCGTGTTTTTATGACGTAACTTTATCTTGCGTAAGATGATAACTTGCGTGAGGTTTAGAACCCTCTGAATAGTTATCTTGTTTCTGCAAGATGTAAAATTACTTCCTGCGATGTGGCAGGAAGGTAGTGAATAAGTTGCTTTCTTGCAAAGCGACAAATAGCTACACTATTCTATTCAATAGGTTCTGACTTCCTGCTACTCCTCATCAGGGTAGTTTTTTTGTTTTATAAAAGAGAAAAAATGTCACAAGATTGTTTTCTGCCCGACGGAACGGTACGCGTTAGTGAAACCGTTACATACTATCGTTATGTGCCGCAAAAAATTTATGAAATTGATATGGCTCTGAATTTTCTGAATGATGATGAACTGATTAAAGTGATGAAATATATATCGCGCATAACCGGCAAACGTTATACTTTCAGAAGCTTGCAAAAGCCCGTGTCGGCAAAACAACTTTCTCGCGCCATAAACCGCTTAAACAAATAATTTTTTTAATATATCTGTTTCGGCGATTGAAATTTCTCCGCCGCAAAATATTTATATGGGTGTAAACTTACAGCAGAGGAGAGAAAAATGACACAAGCAAGCGACAATCTTCGCACCCATTCCGCTAAAACCAAAGAATTTATCAAGGCCAAAAATACCGGTTTTGTTGAAGATATTTTTGCCCGTTACCATAATAAAATGCGCGATGAAATAGAGTTTTCGGAAGCCGATTTTTATGAAGACAATATTTATGATGAGCCGGAATATCAGCGTACTCCGCGTTTTAAAGATTATAATGACAACCGCCACGAAATTCGCCATTAATCTTTAACTAAAGCCCTATTTTGCAGGGCTTTATTTTTTATAAATTTTACCGTTTTCAAGTGTCAGCCGAATAATTTCGGCATTAGGAATTTTATCCTGGAAGACACCGAGATGAATCAATAGCGAACGTATCACTGCCGAATGTGCCGAAATGCCGATATTTTGATAGGGCTCGTTTTGTAAAAAAACAATAAAATCAAGCACGCGATTTAGGATTTGCCGCTTGCTTTCGCCGCCATCAAAAGCGTAATCCATATCCTTAAAATCGCGCCATCGTTTATATTCTTTTGTAAGTTGCGTTTGAATGTCTGTTTTAAGCATTCCTTCGGCAATACCGAAATTGCCTTCGATTAAGCGTTCATCGACAATCAGCGGAACTTTTTTTGACTGTGCTACCGCCGCACCGGTTTGATATGCACGCTCTAACGGACTGGTATAAATGACATCAAGCTCTATATCAGCAAATTGAGCCGCCAAAACTTTTGCTTGTGCCAAACCGTCGGCATTCAACGGCGGGTTATTGCTTTGCCCCTGAAAGCGCCCTTCCTTATTTAAATCGGTCTCCCCGTGGCGAAAAACATAAAGATTTTTAATCATATTTTTCTCTTTTTAGGTTTGTTTTTTGCCATCCTTTGGCGGCGAGATTTATCATATCATCATAAACTCGCGACTGTGTTTGCGGTTCGGCCGTAACTCCGCAAATTACCTCTTTTCCGCTTTGCATAATTTCCGGAATTTCCCAAGCTTTATTTTCTAATTTATAGCGTGCCAAATCGGCAAACAACCGCGCTTCCATCATTTCGCCGAGTACCGAATACTTGATGCTCGGTTCAACCTTAAAGCGCTGTCTGAACACCGCAAAAGATTTTTGGTGTTCCGGCAAAACAAAGCTCTTTCCCTGTAATAAATCGGCAAAACTTTTATACACTATCGGATTTTTCCAACCGCCGCCGAATAAAATAAAATGCGGCGGCAGTTCAATGTTTGACGGAGTTAAAGTTAAGGCCTGCACGGCAATATATGCAGCAAAATATTCCAGTGTATGCACGGCATCGGCAAGCGGCAATTTTGCGGATTCAATCGCAGCAAAAACCTTATCTTTATGATAAAACTGCGGATCCCCCGATTTTGGCAGCGGCCTTTCGTAGTATCCGCGGCATATATCAAAAAATTCTTGCAACAATTCTGTGTCAAGCTTGCCATTTTTGCCGTATTTGCCATCAATATCAAAGCTGTCAGCGGTATGGCTGCGAATAAAATTATCGACATATTCGTTAAACGGGCCGGCATCTCCGGCGATTTGCGCCTTACCTTGTACAATCCAAGCAAAATTCGATGTATTGCCGCCGTTATAATAACAGCCGTCCCCCTCGGTTGCGGCAATATGCGTATTATGCGGCGGCACCAACGGTGCACCGTCAAAGCCCGCCATTAACGGCGCCGAGCGAAAATCATATACAACTTTTATACCGGTTAAGTCAGCCAGCATTTTGCCCGAACCGATTTGTAACGTATAAGGAAGAGTCCCTTCTGCCCGCGCTTTTGACGGCGGATTATGGTCAAGCGTTTTGCCGTGAAAACCGACGGCATCAATAGTGTTTTTATCAAGGTTATTTTGCTCGCACATATCGTTAATTGCCGCGGCTATACCTTTGATATATTCATCATGAACTCGCTTAAAATCCGGCAAAGCAAGGATTTCAGCTTTGGTTTTGTTTTTAACGGCGGCGCGCAATTTTTCCATATCTTCCTGCATTTGCCGCGAATACGGCCGCGAAAAAGCACAAATATCTGTCATTTTATCGCCGGCAAATTCGGTCAGCACCAAATCAATTGCGTCCATACTGTTGCCGGTCATATTTCCGATTATACGATATACCATTTCTTCCCTTATTAGCATAAACTTCCCTCTTTCTATCTATATCATCTCCGCCCATAAATCAAGATTATTAATCTTCTTGTTATATTGGAATCGATTTGCTTGGGTATATTTTAAAAGCGAAAGGAGATAAAATGACAATACAAGAAAAAGGATTTTGGCACAAAACCAAAGAAGTAAGCGGTAATTTATGGGAGGATACCAAAACCGTTACCGAAGATGTGTGGGAGGGCACCAAAAACATGGCCGGCGGTATTAAAGATGCTTTTATCGGCGATGATGAGGAAGAACTGCACGAAGAAATGCATTATTCGGCCAATACGGCGGATGATAATATTTATGGTGAAGCGGAAATCACGGCTGAAGAAACTTTAAAAACTCCCAGACGACATACAAAGCACTAAAAAAATACGGTCGGCAAACAAAATGCCGACCGGACGAACTTTTATATGTATTTTATTATTTATCTTTACCCAAAGTCGCATCGGAAATCTTCTGTTCTACGTATTTAGCAAAATTCGGTATTTTTTTCTTTTCCAGTTTGGTGTGCAAAATCGAATCCGCGGTATGCGTGACTTTCTTGCGCAGATTAGATAATTTGCTCTGCGTTTGTTTATTGATTAAATGGTCTTTATACTGCTTATGGCGCATCCTGATTTTGCTGTATCTGGCCGCTTTTGCATTCGCATCTTCGAAATCGTTATATTTATATAAATATGCTACTTCTTCTTGCGTTACCGGAACACCGTGACGCATGCACCAATCTTCTATCCCGAAGTGATACGGATTATTACCCGGAGTAGGTAAACTTACTATTTTATCCGGTCCGATAAAGTTAATATCTTTAACACCGAGTTTTTTCAATACATCGGCAACATTTTTGGCGCAATTATTAGTAAAAATATCGTATCGCTTGCCGCCCTTCTTAATATTGTGTTTATCTATCGCGCGAATAATATCTTTCGGCTCTATTCCGAGTTGGCTCGGATAAATGAGATAATAATCGGCCAGGTCCTGATATTGCGGATACAGCGGCTCGGGATTCATAATGAGAACACGATTAATAACCCGATCTTTATATTGCATACAGGCGTGTCCGGTAAGAGAAATCCCCTCCAACGGAATAATACCGATAAGAATCGGTTCTTCCGCCATCAAATCGAGTTTGCCGTCTTTATCGCGCGGAATCCTGTCCGTGACATCGCCGTTTTTGCGCAAAACTTTGCCGGTTTTTTCAAATTCTTCTTGCGGACTGCCGTCAAAATTCACCAAACAACGTACACCGTTTTTATCAACATATTGCCCTAAGCCTTTTTCGCGAGCAATCTCTTGTTCTTGTTGCGGAGTATCGGCCACGATTTTTTCCAAACCATGATGATAAGGGTTCAAATCGGAATGCTTAATACGATTAAAAAATTTAGAATTTTTAAAATTAACCCATTGCCGACGCAACCAAACAAATAAGTTGGCCTGGCTGTCAAAAGCCGTCGGGCGGCGATATCTGGTTTCTCTAAACGGTTGACGCGGCATATTCATCTCCTCCTTGTTATCTTAGCAAAAAACGTGCCAATTGTCAATCACGCTTTTTATTCAATGGTTTACCCGTTTTTATGCTGAAAAAATGGCGTATCATTTTGTTTGGGATTGACTTATGGCATCTACGGTATTACTTTTGTAAAAAATGTTAAGAGAAAAAAATGCCGCAGATAGAATTCGCCATATTTGACATCGGTCAGGTTATTTATCCTTATACCTTGGCTCCGCTGGATGATTTAATGAAAAGTCTGGCCGTCGACAAAGACGGGCGGTCAGCATTGGAATATGACTACAATCCGTATATGCGAGGCGAGCTGACGGCTGAGCGTTTTGCTCAAGAATTGTGTTTGTTTTGCCATGTAAAATATAATAAAAAATTGTTGCCGCCGATTGACGAAGCTTTGCATCGGGGAAGGGGAAAAGAATATCCGCAAACGCTTGAAGCTATGTGTCAATTTCGAAAAAAAGGTGTAAAAATAGGGGTTTTATCAAATGCAATACCGGCACTGAATGACGAATATACGGAACTGGTCGAGCCGGAATTCGTTTTTGTTTCATATAATATGGGGTTGTTGAAACCTGATGTAAAAATATATCAAACCATGGCGAAAAAATTGAAAACTTCTTACGAAAAAATCCTGTTTATCGACGATAAAGAAATAAATATTCGGGCGGCACAATCGCTCGGAATCAACGGAATTATCTTCAAACCGGAAACCATTCTGCAGGAAATCGAACCGTATTTATAGAAATTTATTTTTGCTGATTCTGTTCCACAAGAAGTTGATGGATATGTTTGGCGATTTTTTTACCTTGTTCCGCTCCCGCTTGGCATGCCTGCTCAAAAATTTGCAAATCTTCCCGATAAGTTTTAGTACCGATAACCAATTCCCGCACGGTAAGCGCCGGCAACAAACTTTGTTGTCCCGATTGTTCTTGCGAGTGCAGAAGGGCATTGGCCAGAGCATTCGTCATCAGCTTAAACATAACTTTGGAATCCTCGGTTTCACCGGCACCTGTATTATTATGTTCTCGGCTCTCAATCTCGTTTCTGCTTGGGAAATATACCCCATCCGAGCCCAAGGTCATTATATCGTCGTAATTGCTTTTTTGTTTGATAACAAATACGTTACCCTGTCTGTCCGGATAAAAAGACAGCTTAAAATCAAACGGTTCATTCTCTGATGTTTGTTTTTGCAACAAATGAGTATCAACCCAATGCGAACGGTCATCACCCATACGAATTGAGGCATAAACCGCGGCGTTATTATAGTTCTCCTCAAGAGCCGTGTCATTAAGAGATTTGAACGACACCATATTCATTTTGGAAACACCTAAAGGACAAGCCGGAGCGTAAGCAACTACGGTTATTTGTTGTTGCACTTTGAGAATGTCGCCCGTATCATAACCTAATTTTTTCATTTTGTCGCGCATGACTTCTTCTAATTTCAGTGCGGTATATGCGCCGTGACAGTGAGCAAAAATAACTACTTCGGCCATATTTTTTGCCGCCGTTTCAGCATCTATTTTAACTTTGCCGTTCAAGCGCGAAATGCGCGGAGCGATGATTTTTTCGTATAGCGAATCGATGTATTCCGGATTTTGTTCTTCTGCCGAAAAGCCGTCTTTTCCGCGACTGACTTCTTCCGACATATTGGTTCTACCGTGTTTTTTATACAGCAAAATGCGGGCATCTTCATCACTAAAGTCTTTTGGAGTACTGTAACAGACCACATAAAAAGGAGTTTTTTTAATCATAGCGTCGTCGACATTACCGATTTTGAGGTATTTTTTCAATTTTCCGGCCATTTGCAGAACGCCTTTATCGAGCATATATCCCAAATCATGCGGATTAAAGCCGTTGCCCGGAAAAGCAATCATAACCGACCCGTGCGAAACTGCCTGTTCGGTTTTGTGCATAACCCCCTGCATTTCGTCATTATCAAACGAAACTTCGTATAAGGTGGCGGCGGTTTTGGCTGAATCGGTATTTGTCATCTGCTTTTCTCCTTATTCGCGTTCTTCTGTCTGTTTCTGTTTTTTAAATGCCGCATAGCCGGCTTTGAATTTAGCCGCTTTCCGCTCTTTTTCCTCATGCTTTTTTTGGCGGATTTTATGGGCGGATAACTCGCTTTGGTATTTTGCGCTTTTAGTTAAGTTTTTATAATTGATATAATATTCGCCGTCTTCATTAATAAATTTCATACAATTGTATTCTTCCATTAATTTCTTATCGCAATATATTTTTTTATTTTTAGATATTTCCGGTATTTCAAACAAAGAGGATAAGGCATCATGACCTTTGCACAAAAAATCTCCGCCGACTTTTTGCGGTGCTCCTTTTAATGAAGTCAGTTGATTATAGTCGCAATCAAAATTTCCGCCAACTTCTTGCGGCGCTCCCTCCAAGGATGTCAGAAGATTTTTGTAGCAATCAAAATTTCTACCGACTTTTTGTGGTGCCCCTTCTAAAGAGGTTAATTTGTTATTACCACAGATAAAATCTCCACCAACTTCTTGCGGCGCTCCGACTAAGGTAGTCAGTTTATTGCCGCTGCAATAAAAATTTCCGCCGACTTTTCGCGGTGCACCTTCTAAGGTGGTCAGTTGATTATAACCGCAGTAAAAAGTTCCCCCGATTTCCTTAGGAGTTCCCACTAGCGACGTCAGTTGATTACAGCTGCAACTAAAATCTCCACCAACTTCTTGCGGCGCACCTTGTAAAATAGTCAGCGTATTATAGTCGCATATAAAATCTCCGCCGACTTTTCGCGGTGCACCTTTCAGAGAGGTAAGTTGATTATGGCTACAATTAAAATCGCCCTCCACTGTAACCTTTGATAAATCCGGCAATTCGGTCAGGTCTTTTTCACTCAAGTCTAAGTTTCCCTTAATCACAAAATCGTCCGGTAAATTGGTAAGAATATAATCTTTCCCGCCTTGTGCGAGATGAAATACCCCGTCCACTTTCCGCAGCGTGCATTCTTCCGTTTTTCCGCCGCCGATTATTTTATCTTTAAATTGCTTTATCAAATTTTTCAGCATAATTTAATCTCCTCATTCTCGCTCTTGCGGGTGTCGTTTTTTGAATGATTCATAGCCGGCTTTTAATTTAGCCTGTCTTTCTTTATCCCTTTTTTCGCGTTCCGAAATTACTTGGCGGAGTTTTTTGATTTTATTTTCGCTTGCCTTATTCATAACGGCTGTTTCTTCTTCGGAACGACGAATTAACGCGCCCCAGCGGTTGTCTTTTTTTTCTAACTTCTTATAAAAATCAAAATACTCGTCAATCGTCATAACAATTTGTTTGCCTTTATCGTCTGTCCACGGATGGTCATCCCCCCTGAAGCCCATGCCCATATCATAAAATTTTTCAAATTTCATCATTTCAAAACCCAAAAGCTCGCCGTTTTCCATAATCGGCAGGCCGTAATAAAACTCACGCACATCTCCGCGCCAAGTTACGCTGTAATTGGTTTTTTCGCATCCTTCTTTTTCAAAGCTGTCGACCAAACGCTGCTTTTCTTCTTCATAATATTCTTTTCTGGCTTCTGCCATTTCTTTATCGCTGAATTCTTCCGACATGGTGTACTCCCGTTTATAATCGTTATCCGTCATTTTGGGTTATTTTGTGCCTTAGAGCGGCAATTTCCAAAGTTGTTTGTTTAACCGGCTCTCGGTTTGTTTTCGGGCTCGGAGCTTCTTTGGTGCGGTTTTTCAAGTCGTTGATTTTGTTTTGCATTTCTATTTTTGCAATCGCCGGCTCCAAATATTTTGCCGAATATGCTTTGCGAATCTCCGTCGCTGTTTTCGGGTCATAATCGGCATAAACCCGATTTTCCGACGGCTTTTCGTTCTTTTCTCTGAAACCGAGAACACGCCCTTCGTCAACACCTAAAGTCAGAGCAACCTCCAGAGCATCTTTTCCGGAGCAATCAATATCCGGCTTATGCCCGACAACCTCGATATTTTCTCCGGTTTTATCCCAATAAGTCAGCTTGGTAACCGCAACCCGCATTTTGCCGCCCCAAGGGGTGTTGAACGTTCCTTGCGTGTATTGCTGCATTCCGGCCGTGTTTTCACCGATATACCTGACGTTGGGATGATGATAAAACGACGTATACGCGCTTTCGGCCGACGAACCGACGTCGCGATCAACGAGAATATCCGTTTTTCCCCGATAGCCTGTCGCTTCGTTAAACGGATAATATACCTCGGTTTCATCAAAAATTACTTTGTGTTCGCCGGAAAAATTTTGCCGCCGGATTAAATCTTCGGCCATTAAACCGACCGGCTCGTAATTTTGCGATTTATAGGCACCGTGTTTATGCAAAAAATAGTCGGAAAGCGGGGTGTCTTTTATTTCGCAACGTTTATAGGTATTCAGCATATTGCCGTACAGGCGTTTGGCGATATGGTCTATCGGCTTATCTTCGCCGCCGCGGTTTCCCCGTACATCGATAATTATGCGTCCTTTATCCCATTTTTCTTTGTTTTCCAAATATACCTTATCAAATGTATCTATAAAATCCTTCCATCCTTCATACGTATTCGGACGGCACAAATTCGGAATACTGACAATCAAAACGTCTTCATCGCCGATTTTCATTGTGCCGACAGACCAGGTAGGGATTTTTTGCCCCTCGATTTCGGTGTATCCGTCGGCAACGGACTGATAGCCGTATGCGCCGTAATCCTTCTTGCGTTTGGCAAAGCTGAAATTGCTGCCGACGCTCGGTTTTTCCTTTGTTCCGCCGCCGTGAAACGTTTCTTTGCCGCTGCTTGCTTCAAAATGTCTGTCTTCAATATATTCCGCTGTTTTTTCAATCATTTCCCGCAAAAATTCCCCTTGTTTGCGGACGGAACTTATATCGGCATACATCTGCTCGATTGCCGATTTAAATTTTGCCTGATTTTCTGCGCTGAAACTCTCAAAACTGACATGCTCACGGGCAGCTCTGGCATAAAAAGCCAAATAAAAACGCTGCTGTTCAGGGGTCAGCGGACGCAAATCGTTTTCTGCCGCTTGTGCTTTATCGGCGGACTGATACGGCTTCATCATTTCTTCATCGGAAATGCTGGCTGTAATTTGCTCAAACGACAAACGCTTACCCGACATACATTAACCCCTTTACGCCTCCGGATTATAACATGGTTTTATTCTATTTTATTTGGCCTATTTTGTCAAGTTTTTTATAATATACGAATTCTATCTGTTATTACTGATAAAATGATATTCATTTTTTTAGCAAAAAATCAAACAGGGGGCTTGTGGAAAGCCGTTTGAAAAGTCACCCCTTCCGTGTTGACATCAGCTTTTATTTACTATAAAACTGTAAATGTTAATAACTCCATAAAAACGTGGAAAATCATTCAAGCACACGGAAAAACAGCATTATCTCCATGCTTGATATTTTATAAGAGGACTGCACATGAAAAAACTTTTAATTTGTATCGGGCTTGCTCTGACGTTGTCTGCTTGCGGTAGCGACCACATTATTCGTTTTGATTTTAATCCGCAACAAAATGAAAAAAACGAGCCGGATTATGAAGGCAGAAGTCATTTTTTCTTCTGGGGAATGTGGCAAAAGACGGATTATAACATGACAAACGTATGCTATCCGCGAGGGGTCAAATCCATAGAGACCTATTGGACCTTCTATGATTCCTTTATGGGAGGTATGACTATGGGAATTTACGCACCGGAAAGCTATTCCATTTATTGCAACTGATTTTGAGGTTTTTGTGGTATAACATCACGTTGTGGCTAAGGACAAAATCGTGCTTCGTTTTATCAAATCTTTATTTTTTAAACCCAAAAAAACGCAAAAATAGTGTTTCTGTGCGTGATTTTTATAATGAATATGCTGAAAAAGAATTCACCAGAACAACAAAAAATGCGGCAAATATGCTAGAATTTCAAACGACGGAGTTTTTTTATAAAAAATATTTGAAAATGGCATGAAAATATTGGATGCAGGCGGCGGACCAGGTCGATACACAATAGATTTAGCAAAACAAGGGTATCACATGACTTTGCTGGATATATCTGATAAAGAACTGGAATTAGCAAAAAGAAAAAATAAGGTTATTGGTGCAAATGTGTCAGATTAAGGCCTTAATCTCAATTAAATCAGCTCGAGAATTTCAAGTTCACTCCAGCCTTTAGAGTTTTTAAATCGGAGCGAAATTCGATAATGAGAACAACCAGCCAAAACAGGAATATAATCGTTACAATATCATCGCACATGCGACTCTCGATAATGTCCGTAAGCGCAAAAATATAACCTTGTTCGGTTGTTACGAAAAGCATCGCAATTTCCCACGCAAACATGGAAAATCGCTTATCTATAATCGGAATTAAGCTATTGTTTTCATCATAAACAATCTTGCGAATGCGCTTTGTTTTGTACGATAGATGTTTTATTATGAAGACAAGGGTACAAATAATTATTTGCAATAAAATATTTACCCAAATCCATTCTTTTTCGCAAATATTATTGGGAGTACCGGAAAAATCATAATCGTATTTAATCATGTTCGGAATAGAATCCCAAAACATATAATAAATTGCAATTTCTATAATCAGAACCGAAAAAACCAAAACGACGGATAAATCGATTCTGAATTTAATTCCCTTTAATGTAGTTCCGGATATAAGTAATTTTAAGAATTGTATAAGTGATGACATATTTTCTCCTGTTTGATAAAATTTATGCGCATACTATTGAAATGGTTTGAAAACGGATTTAAATTCTTCAAAAGTTATAACATTGTCATGGTTAGCGTCAATATTGCGAAATTGTTCACGACTGCTCGACGGCAAAGAAGTAAAATCAAAATTCAGATATTCGTCTTTTGATATTTTGTTGTCCTTATCCGCATCCATTGCCAGAACATATTTCGGACCGAAATCTTCAATGTAATTTCCCGTGAAAGTGTTTTTATAGTCTTCTGCCGCTAGATATCCGTCGGCGTCGTTATCCAAATACTCAAAATATGCCGCCAAGTCTTCTTTATATTTTGCATCGTCAACCACTTCAAAAAACCAGTATTGTTGTTTTGTTAAATTACCGGTTTTTTGCAAAGCCAAACTTTCATATATATTTGAAAGATGTGCCCGATATCCGGTTTCGCCGTTGCCGATAACAAATTCTTTTTCGGTAATTTTCCCGTCCTGATTAAAATCGTATTGCATCATCATCTGCTCGGCCGCGGATTGCGAAGAAGGCGGTAATGTGGTTTGTGCATACACATTTGTTGCAAACAAAAAGACGGCTAACATAAGATTTATCAGAGCAATCATTTTAATCCCTTTTTACGCTTTGCTCCATACAATACGACATAAGTCTTAATTTTCAATAAAATTCCGCTAATTATGGATACAAACGGTTGGGATATAAATTTAACCTGCTTGACATAGCCAGATATAAATGCTCTTATGGTAGCCGAGAGGTGTCGCGATTTTTAAAAATCCCGACCATTTGTAAACAGAAGTAAATGCGCAAATTGCTGAAATTCTTAAATCAGTAATTTTTGTTAAGGAAAAAACAAATGCCGTCATTACAGCAAATTAAGCCAAAACAATCGTCTCAAACGTCGATTAAATCGAAAAATTCCAACATAAAGAAATATCTGAAAATAGCAGTAGGAATAGTAATTGCGGGGTTGGCGTATATGTATTATGTATCGGCGAAGGTTATTAATATTTCTGACGACGTGTATGCCATGCATGAAGAAAGTCATTTCAAAGAGTTATTTAATGATCCGTATAAAAAAGTTATTTGGTTTGGTGCTAACTGTCCGGTAAGTCAATATAAAAAAAATGTTATAGATGCAGTGATGAAGCGGGCAGAATTCGATAAATATTATATACATCATCCGTTTTTGCAAGATTCTTTGCTTATTAAGCCTGCTGATAAATTAGGTTTTTTAATTATGGATAAATGCTCGGGATATATTTGTATTATTGTACCGTCATCGCATAAAATTATTCAAACCACAGAAAAACATTTGATGCGAGATTTGGCTAAATATCGAGGTTTGCTCTAGGTAACTTACTCATTAGTTTTCTTTGTGAAAATTTATTTACTTTAATTTATTCTTACAGCCTCCGATTTAGGGCTTATCATCTATAAGAAAATTGGCTTTAAACCGATGGAAACTTTTTATGAATATAATATGAAGGTTTGATGATGCGTTCCAATCATTAGGTTCCAAAGCGATGTCGGGATTTAAAAATTAAAACGCAAATAATGAAAAATGTTGTTTTTCCGGGTTATACAACTCATTGTTTTATCGTCATACTGAGGGCAAAGCCCGATGTATCCAGTTGTTCCGGTAGAACGAACAACACCATGGTGTTGTTGGATTTTTCGTTTCGTTAGCACTTCATTCAGAATGACGCACAGCTTTTTGTTTTACACAGGTCAAATAAAAAAGGCCGGCATCAACCGGTCTTTTTTAATTAATAGTGAGGAACAGTTTGCAAATATCGGATTAATTTTTCTGATATTTTTATCTTACGGCTTTAGCGTCCTTCATTATGAATTTTAGCTGTTTCTGCAGCTGTTACGTTTGTTTTTTCTTTGTTTTCGGTTTTTCCCATAGCCGACTTTTCATTTCCGGATTTCGTTTCGTCAGATTTTTTTAATCTCTCTTTTATTTCATCCACTTTCTTATCTAAATTAACGGCGTCATTATACGAGTTGCGATAAGTTGCCAGAGTTTGAAGCTTATCTTGACTGAACATATAGCCGCGTTGGTAATACATTGCGTTAATGATGGGAACTATCTTTATATCAATAAATTCAGGTTTATTTTTACCTATTGTTACAAAAATATTTTCAATTGCCCGAACTTCTTTTTCTTCCATTCTTCTGGTGCTTAAAACAGATAATAAACCATCTAAAACATCTTTTGCAAGATTTGGATTTTTTTCAACCATTTCATTAATTGTTTTCAAATACTTTTCGCCCGGAGCATTTACCTTGGGAGCCGTACGCTTGGCACCGGCAAACACTCCTTCCAGAATAATACCCATATGTTGCGGTTGAAGTTTTAAAACGGCATCTTGATAATTACCGAAAATGAACGGATCTTTGCCGTCTTTCAAATCATTATTAAGCATTTCATTCAGAACAGTGGCAATATCTTTTGTTGCTTCTGGCTTCGTATCCAAATATTTATTAATTTTTTCCAAAACATTCCATTCGTTTCCGTTGCCGAAACGGGAAATATCTTTCAGTTCTTCTTTCATTGCGTCAAAGGCCGGCTTGACCAGGCTCGGTTTAATTTCTATGATGCTTTCATACAACTGTCCGCAAGAACTTACAACCGCAGTTTTATCGCCAACACCGTACGGATCATTTTCTTTCAGTTCATAAGTCGGGATATTTCCGGCACAAGATATAATTTTATCAGCCAAATCCGGCCTTGATGATAAAATTACTTTAAGACTAAAATATGCCCTTGGTATAGCCCAAGAATCGTTATTAGGCAACTTGAGTGCTTTATCAAAAATTTCGATGATTTTTTCAGAGGCAGCGGGATTATGTTTAGCAATATCTGCAAGCAACATATAACAAAACCTCAAACTTCTGTCATTGTCTTGTCCTTTTTGCACGCATTTTTCAATTAAATCCAAAAGTTCGGGATCTTTTGCTAAGGCAGGTTTGTCTTTTATAGAAGAGCTCAAACCATAAAGATATAAGGTTTCAAGCGAAAAACCATCATTTTTTTCTGACTTTAAGCCGTCTTTCAAAATTGCAAAAGTGTCGTCAGTACAAAACGGCCATTTCTGTTTTAAGGAGTTACATGAAGAATAGATAGAGTGCAGTGTATATGGAGTATTATCAGGCGAAGCGACTTCATTTTTATAAATATTGCATATCTTTCTGACGGTATTTTCATCAAATGAAGATAAACCAAAACTAAAGCCAAAAAATTTTCCCGACTTTCTCCCTGCTTCTAAAGTAAGCGGTACAACTTTATCTATCATATCAGGATAGGTATCAATAATTGTTTGCAGAGAAGTACTGTCAAAATTATGGTCTTCTTTAGATTGTCCGTTAATAAAAAGATTTTCAAATTTTTCGATTTTTTTAAGAGCTTCCTGGCGTGTCATCATATCAAAAATTCTCCTATAAAGAATTATATTATCTTACTTTTCCCGTGTGGGATCTGTCGGTTAATGCTTTTACTGTACCATATATTTTATCCTGCGGAACTTCATTCCATTTATCATCATGTTTCAAATACAAGCGTCTACCATGATATTCGTTTAATTGCTTAATATTATAAACGGTAGGATTGCTATGATTATAATGTTCTAAAATATATTCTCCGGCATCATGAATACGAGCAATAGATAATGGATCTTCAATATCAGATGCCAAGAATGTCGGCTTGTTAATTTTCAAAACAGATACATCGGAAGGCTCGTTATTATTTGAATAAATTGCGTTTTTAGGATCATTAGGATCTAAACGACTGTCTATCAGCAGCGCTTTAGTTTGAAGCTGAGCATTATCATCTACTTGTTCGATTTCGCTTTTTCCGGTCATTCCGTGTTTAATTTTTGCCTCAACCGCAGGATTTGTCGCCATCATAATGCAATTGTGCTCGGTCGGCAGGTAATGATGCAAGTGCGCACCTGAACTCATTGCTTGGATTAATTCTAAAGAATATTGCCCCCGTAAATTCGGAATATTTACGTTAACCCTGATTTTACCGTTTTGATCAATTAAATCACGCAATCTGGAACTAAAACCATCCATGTCTTTCAATGCAGCAGATCGCCAAAAAGAATCTTTAGATTTTTCAGCTGTTTGAGCCGCTTTTAGTGTATTTTTTAAAACAGAAGTTAAAAGAGTTTCTCCGGTTACCGGTGAAGGTGTATTGATTGTGCGATTAAATTGTTCTTCTGAAATAATCCCTTCATCACGGTATTTACAAAGAGCATCAACAACACGGAATGCGAGATTGTATGAATCGGGAGACGGTATACTGCCGGTAACATCGGGAGATATGGTTGTTGCCATTTCCTTTGTATTTAAAATTTCAGGATTTTCTTTTAAAATCTCAATACTGTGATTTTCTGCGTTCCATGTTAAAGCAACCAAAAAATCTTCAGCTAATT
This sequence comes from Pseudomonadota bacterium, assembly GCA_918234285.1. Lineage (GTDB taxonomy): Bacteria > Pseudomonadota > Alphaproteobacteria > RF32 > CAG-239 > RUG410. Next base: position 19,143 of record CAKJXZ020000010.1, read on the forward strand.
TTTCATAATCTTTATCCATCTCCTGTCTCCCCGTTAGAATCGTTAACTATAATTTTATTCTACCCCCCTTATAGACAAAAGTAAAGCATTTTTTGCAAAAAAAATAAAGTCATGCCTATTTTTTCGCAGTATGCGGAAAAATTCAAGGCATCTACCGCTTTTTTTATAAAATTTGAAGATCCTCTGAATTTTTTGCTTTCAGCAAAAAATAGGGGTGACATTATTGAAAAAAGTCCGATAGAAAATGAAAAAATGCTATCTTTGGGAACTAAACAATCGGACTTCGCGAGAAACAACCCTAACAATGCAAAAACCGTTCCTCTCGGAACGGTTTTATAAAATGGTGCCGCTGAATACGAATGTCCTTCGGCGATAAAATCGCCTCACGACACGTCGGCTGTGGCGCTCTAATGCGCGCCACCACCTCCGCTCCGCACTTTCGTATTGCTGGCGCAATCATCGAAAGTCCGTTTCTCCCCGACGATACATTTAAAACAAAAAAGGCCGGCATCAACCGGTCTTTTTTATTTTAATGGTGCCGCTGAACGAATGTCCCCTTCGCTAAAGCTACGGCGACACGTCGGCTGTGGCGCTCTAATGCGCGCCACCACCTCCGCTCCGCACTTTCGGATTGCTAACGCAATCTCGTCGAAAGTCCGCTTCTCTCTGTGATACGAATTAATAAAAAAAGACACCCTCTCGGGTGCCTTTTTTTATTAATGGTGCCGCTGAAAAGAATCGGACTTTCGACCCCGTCATTACCAATGACGTGCTCTACCACTGAGCTACAACGGCATAATCTCTATCCGCGCATCTTAGGCGCAACAATTACAAAATACATAGAACTTTTTAAAAATCAATCACTTTTTTTATATTTTTGCAAAATTTATGTAAAATTTTTACTTTTAAGCCTTAAAATGGCAAAAAAATTAGTGTCTGAACAACATATAGAGGTCTGATATGTCGGCAAAAAATTCAAAAAATAAGGCAAATAACACCATTGTTATGGTAGAAGAAGAAAACGAAAGCTGGTTTACCAACGGATTACACCGTTTTATCATTGTTTTCAGCGTAATGTGGTTTGCGATTGTGGCTGTGTATATTTCCAAATTTTTCGGTTGGGATAAGCTGTTTTCCATGTTGCCGAACGAATTCAGCGGATTTATGGCCGGAATTACTTTGCCGCTCGCCATTGTTTGGGTGATTATGGCCTATATCGACCGTGGCAGCAACTTCAAAAACGAAACACGGATGTTGCGCGACTCGCTTAGTCAGGTGATTTTTCCGGATTCCAACGGCAACGAAGCCAGCAAATTGATTGCCGCCGCCATCAAAGAGCAAGTTTCGGACCTCAAAGAAACGACTCGTGATGTTTGCGCGCAAAGCGATGTGATTAAACGCGAACTCACCGAAAGAGTGGCGGAAATGCGCTCGTTAACCGAGGCTTTGGATAAGTATTCGTCGCAAACTTTGTTGGAACTCAACGACGAAATCAAAAAGCTGATAGAAAACTTTAATCTGGTGGCAGATAAAGCTTCTTCCACCATGGCAGATTTTCGGGTAAACACCATACAGATGCGTGAAGACGGCGAAAAAATCGTCGGTTTGCTTACTCCGATGGTCAATGAAATGGTTACTGCCGCCGAGCGGGTCAAAGAGGTGGTTAACGTTAATAACGAAAATATTGCCAAAGCACAAGAACAGCTCAATCAATATTCCGAAACCAGCCAATCGTCCATCAGCAAAATGATAGAATCGTGGGCGGCAAAAGGCGAAAATTTGGAACAAACATATCTGCGGGCTTCCGAAAACTGCGAAGAACTGTTCCGGCGTCTGGATTCCGGCATTTCGCACATTGAAAACAGCATAAAAGAACAAAAACAGGTGGTGGAAACTCAATCCGGTATGATTGATAAAAACTCGGCCTATCTCGACAACAAGCTCGGCGAATACGGCCGCTTAATCAGTATGGAAGTTGCGGCGATGGTCGAGCGTTCCGGCACTTTGGAGCAAAATATTCAAAATCATATCAAGAGTATTAAAGAAACCTCAGACCAAGTGGCGGAAGCCTTCGGTTCGCTCGGCGACGAAGTTGCGGCAAAGCGCAAGTTGCTGGAAAGCGAAAGTTTGCAGGTTGTCAATAATATCAATATGACGGTAAACCGTTTGGGCGAAGAATTAAATCGCCTGCAGGATTTTTACGGCGCCACCCAAAGCAAAAACAGCGAATTCAATCAGGTGTTTGACAATGTAGCGCATAATTTGCACACCATCAGTGACGATTTAAATAAAAACGTTGAGAACTTCAGTGCACAAACCGGAGATATTTTCATTAAGTTTAACGAAATCAACAACGAAGTGGGTAATAATATCACCAAACTCAACGAAAGCGCCGAAAATATCACAAAACAAAGCAAAACCAATTCCGAATTGCTTTTAGAACAGGATGCGTTTGTCAATAAATCGATGGACGGCTTGAAGCAAATTACCGGTAATATCGCCGCGCTCAACAAAGAGCTGGTAAAAACCGGCACTGCCGTTGGTACAACCTTAAGCAAATACGAAACCAAAATGAACGGGTTTGAAAAACTCATCGGCACCCATTTGGATAATCTGCGCGCCGGTTATGAAAAAACCGAAAAACAGGTAGATACGCTCAATAAAAAACTCAAAGCGGCAAGTATCGATACATTTATGCGCAATTCGGCCGATTTAATCAACGAGTTAGAGGCTATTTCTATTGATATTAATGCTATTTTCCATAAGGCTGACGAGGATTTGTGGAAAAAATATTATGACGGCGATCACGGTGTGTTTGTGCGTTATCTTTCCAAGAATATGACCAAAAAACAGGTGGCGGCAATCCAAAATGATTATGCCGATAAAAGTGATTTTCGGATTTTAGCGGATAAATATATCGAAGATTTCAATAATTTGGTAGCGGTAGCACGGGAAAGTGAGCGCGCCGGCACATTGCTCGCACTTATTTCCGGCTCCGATATCGGAAAAGTTTATTACATTTTAGCAAGGGCGTTGGGTAAAGTAAGTTAATGACGTTTTTGAATTTTGACAGCAAGGTTTTTATGGCGCCGATGGCCGGAATTACCGATGCTCCGATGCGAACGATTTTAGCATCTTGCGGCGGCGGCAATCTGATTTCGGAAATGGCGGCGATAAATGCTATTCAGCGCAAAAATCCCAAGAGCTGGCAAATTGCAAACGTCAAAGATGAGCCGTATCCGGTGGTAGTGCAATTGGTCGGCAACAGTCCGGAATTATTCACCGATGCGGCAAAATTGATAGCTGACTTGGGAGCACGCTCCATTGATATAAATATGGGCTGTCCGGTCAAAAAAATCATCAATAACGATTCCGGCTCAGCCTTGATGCGTGATTTGCCGCGGGCGGCGAAAATTATTGAAGCAACGGTTAAAGCAACCCCGCTTAAAGTAAGTGTAAAATTTCGCAAAGGCTGGGATAACGAACACGTTAACGCGGTGGAATTCGCAAAAATGTGCGAACAAAGCGGTGCATCATATATTACCGTACACGGACGTACGCGAGCACAAGGCTACAGCGGTGTTGCCGATTGGGAAATAATCGGTGCGGTTAAAAATGCAGTCAAGATACCGGTTATCGGTAACGGTGACATCGACTCGCCGCAAAAAGCCAAGCAAATGTTGCAAAAATACGGAGTTGACGGTATTATGGTAGGGCGTGCCGTTTTGGGAAATCCGTGGCTTTTGAATCGCATTCATCACTATTTACAGACCGGTAAAATTCTTGCCGAACCGAGTACTGCGCAAATTAAAGAAATGATGTTGAAACATTTGCGGCTGTTAGTGGAATATTACGGTGAGCGCGGCGGTGTGGCGATTTCGCGCAAACACGTCAGTTGGTATGTAAAAAGTTTGTATGATGCCAAAAGATTTCGCGAGCAATATACCAAACTGAACACCTTGCAAGAAGCGGAAGATTTAATTAATCAGTATTTTTTGAGGATAGAACCATGAAAATCGTAGTCGGAGGCGCCGGAGGCGTCGGAAAAAGCATTGTCGGATACTTGAGCTTAGGTAACAACGATATTATTGTTGTTGACGAGAATCCCGAAAACCTGAACGAAGTGGCAAAAGAATATGATGTGCAACCGGTTTTGGGTTCCATTTCGCGGCCGGATATTCAAGAAAATATCGGTATGAAAAATATCGATATGCTGATTGCGGTAACCGAAAGCGACGAAGTAAATATGGTAGCGTGTCAGGTGGCCTATTCTTTGTTCAACGTGCCGCGCAAAATTGCCCGTGTTGATTCGGAATATTTTTTGAATCCGCTATGGAATACGCTGTATAACGAAAAAAGTCTGCCTATTGATTTAATCATAACTCCGGATATCGAAATTGCCAAATTCATCGACAGTTTGCTTAATTTTCCGGGAAGTACGGGGGTTTTTCCGTTTTTGAATGACACGGTAAACATTTTTTCTTTCCGGCTGCAAACCACGGAATTTCCGTTCATAAAATTTTCGATTAATCACATAAATCAAAAACTCCATGAGTTATCCGCCCATATTGTGCTTATTGTTCGCGGTAATCGCCGAATTTTACCTAACAGCAGCGAAGATATCAGATTACAACGTAACGATATTATCTATATCAGTTGTTTTTCGGAACAAAATACCGAGATTATGCGTTTGTTCGGTGTAGACCATAATCCATACGAAAAAATCGTTATTTTCGGCGGCAATTCTATTTCGTATTATTTGGCTACGCAAATTGAAAAAAATGACAATATTACCAACTGTCGTATTATTGAAGATGATGCTCAAGTTGCGGCAAAACTGGCAGAACGTCTTAACTCTACCGCGGTTATAACCGGAGAAATGATGAGTGATATTATTTTGCAAGATTCCGGATTTGCCACTGCCGATGTCAGTATTGCCGTTACCGAACACGATAAAGACAATATGCTGTTGGCACTGCTTGCTTCACGTAATAAGGATACGCAAGCAATCTCTCTGGTTAATTCCAAAGACTATAACTTGTTATCGGCAAACCTGCGCGACAATGTTATAATCGACCGTTCGGTTATTACAATTTCGGCCATTTTGAAATATCTGCGCAAGGCGCGAATCCGTGAAGCTTATTCCATCGGCAAGGGTATGGGTGAAATTTGGGAAATCAGGCTCGGCGAGGACAGTATAAACTTAGGCAAAAGCATTGCCGAATTAAAAATTCCGGGAAACAGCGAAGTTATGCTAATCGCCCGCGATGACGAATTGATTTATGACTTTGCGGAAATCAGGCTGCAAGCCGATGATAAACTTTTGGTTTATGTAACTCCGGATAATATCCGCCGCATTGAGCAGATTTTTTATTTATAATCTTTAAGTTATTGTTTCAAAGGTGTTTTTCAATGTTGGGGAACACCTTTTTTTATGAATTAATTGCGATGTTTACCAAAACTTAAATTTTAGCCGATATACTGCAACGGTAGTACTACCAGGAAAGGATTTTTACAGTGTTTAAAAACACACTATTTTCAAGAGCAGTAGGACTTTTAACGCTATATGCGTTTTCGTCTGCCGTGTTGCCGCATCCCGCTCGTGCCGAGAGGGGGTTGGCGCCGATTTCTTTTGACGAGATGTATTCTCTGGCTGAAAATGGTGAGGTTGAAGCACTGCGAGCCTCAAATTTCCGCGGATTAAACATCGATTCATTAAATTCAGACGGTGACACCGGTTTGTGTATTGCCGCCAGAAGACATGATGTATACACTTACAATTCTTTCCGTGCAGCAGGAGCCAATCCGCGACATCCTTGCACACAAAAGATATCCGATTACAATGATTTTTTGGAAAAAAGCAAAGTTGTCGGCTTAGAAGGCACTTCACGTGAAGCTCTTTCTGCCATGGGCAACAAAGAAACATACAAGGTCGGTTCCAGTTTATGGTGGTGGTTAGGCGGTGCAGTCGTAGCCGGCGGCGCTCTTTGGCTTATTTTGAGCCATCATCACGGTGGCAGTCATGATGATTCCGGTTCCGGCGGCGGCAATATAGATCCTGACTACAACAGTTTGGGAGCCAACGCATATTCGCACGGCGGTGCCTTGTACACGACTTACGGATCTGCCAAAAACAAGTCAAATCTCAGTTTCGATAATACCGAAATGAAGAATCTCGATACCATTGACTTACGGCGAAATGCTTTGAAAAATACCGACTATATCAAATCAATATTATATGCAGAAAGCGGTGGTTCTTATGTTAATGACGTTGATACTTTGCTCAATGTCGGTGTTGGCACCATAGGTATGAATGCCGTGAAAAAAAGCACCATCAATAATGACGGATATATAAAAGTTGACAGTGTTAACGCCAGTGTTGGTATGGTAGCAAGTGAAGGTTCTTCGGCAGAAAACCATGGTTCGGGTATTATTACCAGAGTTGCGAATCCGAACGGTATCAATATGAACTTTTCCGGATATTCCGAAGATGCGACCATTGTCGGTATGTATGCCGATACCAAATCAAACATAGCTAACTATGGTGATATTTACGGCAGAGCTATCAAATCAGCCAAAAAAGAGAGCACCGATGAAGATAAATCGGATACAAATACGGGTGCATCATCGCAAGATACTGTCCCTATATTGTTTACCGATGCAGTCGATAATTTAATCACCCTTGATGATGGTGATGATCAAGAAAAACCATCTCAGGTTACCTCAAGCATAGGTACGCTTATAGGTATGGAAGCGATGATTTTAAACGTGGGCAGCAGTCTTAAAAATGATAAAATAACCGTAATAAATGCCGCAAACGGAAACATTTATCTCTCGGCCGGTGACAGCGGTACGACAGAAGAATCCATAACCGTAGAACTTATCGGTATGGGCAGTTATTTGGATGATGCTTTTCTAAACGGCTCTTATATTTTAAGCCGAGCCGAAAGCGTTGTTCTCTTAAATGAAGGCACGATTAACCTGAGTTATTCCGGTAATTACACCGCTTCGTCAAATACGGCTTTGCGTAAAGGTTTGGGCGGCATTGTCGGTATTCGTGCCGATGCTAATGCCGAGGCGGAAAACAAGGGTATTGTTAAAATTGTTTTACAGGACGAATTCCAAAACGAAGGTGTTAATGTAGCGGCAGGTATGCAATCGGTTCACGGCAGCAATTTAACCAACAGCGGCGAAATCACTATTTTTACCCCGTCTGAAAACAAGCGTATAAACTACGGTATGTTGGCGGTTGAAGGTTCCGGTACCAATTCCAGCCTTTATGCCAACCTTCATCCGATATTGACAAACACCGGAACCATCAGCACACAGGTCAGTAATAGTTTCGGTATGGCATCGTTTGTCGGCGGTAAAGTCATCAACGAAGGTCGAATTATTGTCGGCGGTGAAGAAACCCGTTTTAACAGTAATATTGCGATGTACGGATATGGTAGCACCGAAAAGGCCTTTTTGGATAATTTGGGCACCATTGATTTATATTCTTATAATTCTATCGCCATGCAAAACGATTATGCCGGCGGCACCGACTTAATTAATAACGGCTTGATAAACGTTTATGAAAGTGCGGTTGATTCCTATGCTTTCGGCGGGGCATACAGTAATTTGTATAACAACGGTACTATTGATTATCGTGCCACTTCAAGCAAACAAGAGGATACTGCCGGCACAGGCATAGCTTATAATCCTTTTGCAAATTACGTAATTTCCATCGGTACTTCGATTATGAGCAGTAAATCACGCTCGGTCAAGGAAGATACCGTTGATTATAAATCGTCCACCACCGAAGCGCTTTATAACAACAGCGACCATTTAATTGTTATGCGCGGTTCTTCTTATGTTTCGGCGATGTCGGTTGAAAAGAATGATAATGCCGAAAGTACACAAGCCAAGGCCTATAACAACGGCACCATACAGATTGAGGACAGATTAACTTTTAACGCAACCAATGCCGTCGGTATGTATATAGGCAACGGTTCGTTAAATAATGCCGGAATTTATAACAATTCCATAATTACCACTAACTCGCTTTTTTCGGCGGCAATGGCCAGTAATTCCACTAAAAATGCCGATGTAATCAATAACGGTACCATTACAACCCGAAAAGAAAATTCTTTGGGTATATATATTTCCGATGTAAGTAACGTTATTAACAATAAATATATCAACATACTCGGCAATAACAGTGTCGGTATGCAAGCCGGTTACTCCTCGGGGAGCGCACAGACGAAAGATTATGTGTATCCGTATATTACCAACGCTAAAGACGGTATAATAACTGTGGGCGGAGTTTTGGAAGAAGAACATGTGGAAAATAGTTTCGGAATTTATGCCGATATCGGAGCAAAAGAAAGCTATACTTCTCTGGCGGCACAAATCAAAAACGACGGATGTATCTTTTTATATACCAAAAATATCGGTGCTGCTATTTATTCCGGTAGTAACGGCTCCAACATTACCAATAACAATTCTATTAAAGTATTCGGCGATGATGCTTACGGAATTTATGCTTCCGACGTTGATTCAATAATTATCAACAGCAAAAATGCCGTCATTGATGTGGGCAATACCGAAATAGGAGAAGAAGGCAGGGTAAGAAACAGTTATGCTATTCATCACGGTGGTAGCGGCGAGCTCGCCAATTACGGTACTATAAATATGTATACGGAAGGTGATTCCATAGCCATTGATTCAACCGGCACGGCACACGTTATCAGCGGCGGCATAATTAACCTGATGGGCGAAGATCTGACGGCTATCCGCGCTACCGGCGGAAAAGTAACCAATAAAACAGATATTCTGTTATTAAACCACAATAATACCGGTGTGGAATTGTCCGGCGATGCCGAGCTTATTAACGAAGAGGGGGTAGAAATCAATGTCGGCAATGAAGAAAAAGAACTCAACAGCAGTTATGGTATAAAAACCGTGGCAGCCAACGGCGTTAATATTACCAATAAAGGATTTATAAACTTATACAACAAAAACTACAGTTATGCCATTCTGGCCGACGGAACCGTCAATATAAATAATACTCTTACCGGAGAAATCAGCTCGCATACCAATAATTCCACGGCGATATTGGCTACCGGTAATGTTTATTTAGGTAATGCCGGAAAAATCATTGTTCCGGGTGATAATGCTTATGGTATTAAAGGTGAAGGACAATCAAGCGTTGTGAGTGTAAACAACAGTGGCAGTTTTTCTGTCGGTGGCGGTTTTGCTTTGGCAAACGACAAAGGTGCGGCCATTTATGCTCCGACTGCCGGAAACATTATAAACAGCGGAAATATTACCTTTTATAACGGCAACGGCTATGGTATTTATGCCGATGCCGGTGACTCAATTTCCAACAGCGGCTTTTTGGAAGTTATGCGCAGCAGCGATGTAGCAATTTACGGCGGTGCGGTCAGTTCTGTTTCCAACAGCGGCACTATCAAGACAAATTATGAAAACAGCAAAGGTATTGAAGCGTCCAATGGCAGTACCAATATAACCAACAGCGGCAGTATTAATATTGTTAACGGTAACAACGGTTATGGTATTTATTCTATGGGTAGCGGAAAAATCAGTAATACCTCGGGAGCAACAATAACTGTCAGTAATGCAAACAGAAGAGATGAGGCAACAGGTGAATATATCGATGAAATCGGTAACGGTATTTTTGCACCGAATACTTCAGGGATAAATAACGGAGGATCAATTTATTTATATGCTTCCCGCGGCGGTGCGATAGAAGGCAACGGAGAAATCGTTAACTCAGGATTTATCGGTGCTTATTCCACCAGTAACTTCGGTATTTATTCCTCCAGCAACGCCAGTGTGCGAAATTTAGGAACTATCGCTATTACCGACGGTTTCGGTATTTCTACCTTAGGTAACGTTACCAATGATTCCAGCGGTTCCATTAATACACCTAACGGTATTTCCGTTAAGAACGCCTCATCTTTAACCAACTCCGGCGAAATAATAGCGAACTCGTCATCGGCTACCGTGGTTGACGTTACGACTATTATCAATAATCAAGACAGTTTGATTAAAAACACTCACCCGACCGGTTATGCCATTCAAGATGCCACAACCATTACCAATTACGGCACCATCATGGCGGAAGATGTGGCTATAAAGAATTCTACCACTTTGAACAACTCGGGTTTAATTACATCCGATGCAACCTCTGCAACACTAGTAAATGTTGATTCCGTAACCAATAATTCCAGCGGTTCAATTATTAACTCTTCCTTTGCGGGATATGCCATTCAAAACGCACATACGATTATTAACAGCGGCACAATCAACAGTAGCAGTCACGCTATCCATTTTGACGTATCCGGTTCCTTGAAAATTGAAAACTACGGAACCATAACCGGCGGAAATACCGCTATTCATGCCGATCTTAAGTTTGCCAATTCGGCTTCCATTCTTAACCGAGGAATTATTAATGCTTCGACTTACGGTATGTATATATGGGTTCCGAACAACACAATGTCGGTATCAATTGTTAATGACGGCACCATAAATGCCCCGATCAATATTTACATATATAAGAATTATCACTTCACTCCGGTTTATGATGCTGAAGGTAAAATTACCGGATATACTCCGGATAGAGACGGAACCACCGTCACGGCCGGAAGTGCCAATGTTTTGATTGATTGTACCGGCGGTATTTGCGAACTTCCGAAGGAAAATCCGTCCACAACTTCTGACGACGACCCGGTTGCACCTGTTTTCGCTTCTTCTTTAGTTGCCACCAACGATCCTTTATCTTTAAGCAACGTCAGATTGGTTAACCGTGGTGTTATTGCCACATCGGGTAATGTTGATTTCGGTACGCAAAGCGAAGGCGATGCGCAAATTTCCATCGGTTCAGGTGGTTCATATCAAGCCGAATCATTTACCGGTACCATTCAAGCCGATGCCGATATTGTCGAAGGCGGTTTTGAAACGACTTATGTTAACGAAAATTCTTTTGTCGGTGAAAACAACGGGATTGAGGTGGTTTCACAATCATATATGTTTGATGCTTCAACTCAGGAAAACGAAGACGGTAATACAGACGTTGTTATGACTATGAAGCCGTTTAGCGAGGTTGTTGATGATAACGGTATTTCCGAATATTTGTCCCGTAACTACGAAGAACAAAACAGTGAAGAGGTATTCAACACCTTAAAATCAGCCGCCGACGAAAAGAACTTTATTTCTTATCTTAATAAAGAACTCGGTCTTGATTTTATCCCGAATCTAACCAAACAAAGCTTTGATGACGAGCGTAACATTTCCACCGAAATTAATAGTAATTTGTTGGCTTTGCAGGATAAAGATGTTCGTAATGTTATTAATTTGACTGTTTATAACAATGATGCAAAATCCAAAAACGCAACCGCAGGATATAAAGAAAAAGTGATGGCTGTTCATGGTTTCAGCGATAAGGCCGTCGGTGATAATCTGCGCGCAGGTATCGGTTTGAGTATTGCCCGCTCCGACAGTGATTATGACGGTAATTCTTCTCGTTATAACAATACCGTTTCAGCTTTTGTACCGATAATTTTCGATGAAGACTATCTGACCGCTTTAATTAAACCTAAGGCAGGAATGTCGCGCGGACATTACCGTCGTGACGGTGTGAATAATGTTTATAAAGCCAAAACCAAAGAATATTTCTACGGCGCCGATATTGCGGCAAACAAGAAAATCTCTTTTGATTCCTTTAGTCTTACGCCGGTTGTCGGAATTGATATAACCGAGTTGCATGCAGGTGAAATCAACGAAGGAAACGGCGGTCTGAAAATCAAGAAAGAAAATACCTTATCCGCTCGCTCCGTATTGGGTATTGATGCCGATAAAAAATTTGCCTTAAACGGTCATTCCGCAATTGTGTTTACTGTTGGCGCGAAGTATTTCCACGAGTTTGGCGATAAATATAAAAATTATGCACAGTTGGAAGAAACTTCCGGATATTTCCGCATTGACAACAATCGTTTTGAACGTGACTTCGGGTTGTTTAAATTCAAAGCCGGTTATAACTGGAAAGATGTGGATATGGATGCCGCGGTAATCGTACCGATTGAACATAAATACAATCCTTATTATATGTTCAATGTTAAATATAACTTTTAAGAATGGCATAAAAAAACCTCCGTAAAGGAGGTTTTTTTGGTGCGCTAGGCCGGACTTGAACCGGCACGGGATAAATCCCAACAGATTTTAAGTCTGCAGCGTCTACCTGTTCCGCCACAAGCGCATTGACTGTTATGCTTTATACATAAAAATTTTTTATTTTGCAACATAAAACTTGTTTTTTTTTATAAAATATGCTTAATTATTTTTGGAAAGAGGAAGAACTTTCCTCTAGTTAACTTATGAACACGACAGAAACAGCGTTTCGGTGTTCTTCGAGGAGTAGACTTAAATGAAACCGGCAAAAAATTCTCTTCATACTTTTATTTTTCCTAACTTAAATGAAGACGGGTGGAAATTTGTCAGCACGGCAGCTCTTGTTTCCGTTGTTTTTGCCTTAATTTGGTTTCCTTTAGGTTGTCTGTCTTTTGTTTTTACAATAGGGTGTTTTTATTGTTTCCGCGATGCACCGCGGGTTACTCCGGTTTTATCCGGTGCGGTGATTGCGCCGGCCGATGGCTGTATTGTTTCCATAAACAAAGAAAAAGGGCCGGATGCACTCGGTTTACAAAACAAAAATTTCACACGCATATCAATCTACAGTAGCATGTTTGATCAACACATCAATCGTATTCCCATAAAATCAAAAGTTTATAAAACTTTTTATGATGCCGGTAAAAACTTTACCGGAAATTTCAAAAGAGAAAATATGGGTAATGAAAGAATGTTGATTTGCCTGCGTCATAGTGAGGGTAAGGAGATTGTTTTGCAACAAACCGCCATTTTTTGCAATAAAAGAATCAAAGATAAAGTTAAATATGCTCAGGAATTTAATGCCGGAGAACGTTTCGGTTTTATGCGGTTCGGCGGATATACCGATATTTTTCTGCCGGAAAAAACCGAACCTCAAGTTTGCGTGGGGCAAACCATGATTGCCGGAGAAACAATTATGGCGGACATTAAGTCAGACGCACCTCGTATTGAAGGAGAAATAAGATAATGATAAAAAAAATAAAAACAGGAACAAAATCTGTTTTGCAGACAAAGACCGAAATAAAGAAAAAAGCTATCGGTAAGTTAAAAGAAGTGCCGTTTAGAAAAATGGCACCGAATATTGTTACACTGATGGCTTTGTGCGCCGGTATTACTACCATTCGGTTCGCTATTATGGGAAAATGGACTTATGCTATTTTATGTATTTTCTTTGCCTGTATTTTTGACGGATTGGACGGCCGCGTTGCCCGCAAATTAAAAGCATCATCAAAGTTCGGAGCAGAGCTTGATTCCTTATCTGATTTTGTGAGTTTCGGTGTGGCACCGGCTATTTTGATGTATCAATGGTCGCTCCATGCCTTACCGCATTGGGGTTGGATTCTTACTCTGGTTTTTTCGGCAGCGATGTCTATGCGTTTGGCTCGGTTCAACACAATGCTCGAAAACACATCAATTCCGGAATATTGGTCACACTATTTTGTAGGTGTGCCAGCACCGATGGCAGCAGCAATCGGAGTTATGCCGCTTCTGATTTGGTTTGATAACAAAGAGTTGGAATTTATTTTGCGTAATCCGTATTTTTGCGGTTTTATAATGTTTTTGGTGGCCTTTTTGATGGTCAGCCGAATTCCGACGCTTTCTTTGAAAAAAACCAAAATCAGCAGCGATTGGTTTGTACCGTTAATGGTTTTGTTTGCGTTGTTTGTAAGTTGCTTAATAACAAAACCTTGGTTGACACTGGGCGTTTTCACCTTGTGTTATGTTTTGACCATACCGCTGACGGTTATGCGCTTTATAAAAGAAAAAAGAGTAGCGGAAAAAGCCGAATAAAATTAAAAAAGTTCCCTTTTTCTGGGAACTTTTTTTATATTAAACCTCCGGTATGAAGGCAATAATTTTGGCTCTTGAGGTTATAGTGTTTAAATACTTCGCAAGTGGCGCATAAACACCCGTTTGCTTCTAAAATACAGTCACTTTTTTCATATGCGCAGAACATTTTTTCATAATGCCCCGTATTATCAAAATTTTTCATCAGTTTGATGAAATTTTGCGGGGCATTTTTCATTTTACAATGATTAGTATACGACGGGCATTTCATGCATAGACACTTACTTAAATTTTCCAGATTTTTTTCAACTTTCATCTTTTTTTCTCCTCGGCAAATAGATATTATGCGCCGAGCTTTTTTCAAGTCGTAAAAAATCAAATATTGTATTTTTTTGTATTTGTATGTTCCGCTTTTTTATTAGATTATATGCGTTTAAATACACCGTTTTCCACCGGTGGAAGATATATTTTAAGTTCCGGAGTTTCTTCTATTTTATCAACACGACCGAACAGCGGTCCCTTATATAAGTAGGTTTGCATTTTATTGATTTTTTCTTCTTCTCCCGACATTAAAACCAAAACGTCGCCATCAGGAAGATTGCAGGCATAACCGGAAATATCACCGATAGAACGAGCCAAACGAACGGCCCAAAAACGAAAACCGACACCTTGTACCCGACCACTGATTTTTAAGCACCGTTCACTCAACTTTGCAAATACCTTTCTATTTCTTCCAAATCTTCTTTTACCAACCGGCGCAAATTCAATGCTGCCACATCCTCACCCCATTTTTGGTTTTGATAAAACTCCTCCAAAAAAGAGGCATACAAAGCATCTGTAGCGCCGATTTTTTGCTTTACCAACAACAACCCCAGCAACACGGATTTCATTTTTGATGCAGCCAAAAAACAAGCCGTAAGTTCTTTATCTGACATATTATTCAGATGACGCGCAAATTCTTGCTTTAAATCGGCATCTTCTTTCAAATATAAGCCGGTTGTTGTTTTTACGTTCAATTTAAATACACTGTTCAGCTTATCTAAAAGCGGTTGCCAATGCTTTTTTTGAAAGGCTTGTAAATCAGGATTATCACTCCAAAAAAGTAACGTATCCGCCGACAAAAAACGGCAAAGATCATTAATAACCTCCGTTCTTTTCGGCGCTATACTTTTTTGATATTCGACGAGATTCATTATTTGAACAATCCTTTAAGTTGTTTACCGATTTCTTTGATTTGTTTGCCGGCATCTTTAATTGTTTCTTTGGTATTGGTATATCCTTTGGATACAGCTCCGGTTGCCGACTTGTCTTCCGGAAAATAATCTGCATAAACCGTACCCGTTAACGCCGTATGACAAGGTGCGCTGTCTGCCGAAAGAACCATATCACCAACATTATATGCGCCGCCAGAAGCAAGAATACCTATAACGTTTTTGGCCGTAGATGTTTGATTTATGCCGAGTTTAGGATTTTTAATCGTACCGGTAATTTTAACCAGTCCACCCAATACGTTGGAAATATTAACATCGGTAATTTTACCGGAAAATGGTTGTAAATTCAAATTTATTTTATCGTTTTGCATATTGACTTTACCATCTGCAACCAAATAAAAATCATTGGCATCGACCGCAATACCTTTCGGAAATTTCACCACACCGCCGGAAATATCGCCGCGCACAACAGCACATTTGAGTTTGGTGTTTTTGTTGTTGACATTGATATTAATCATATTCAGTAATTGCACCAAAACATTACCTTGCAGCTTTTCCAAACTCTTTATTTGTAAAACCGATTTATCAACCAAACCTATTATCTGTCCGTTCATATTGGCAAGATATTGGTCGGTATTGCTACCGGAAGTATTTATTTTTACCAAAATATTTGACTTTCCGCCTTCTTTAATTAAAACTTCATTATTGGCAGTGCTCAACGGCTTATAAAACTGCTGCAATATGATATTTTTACCGGTAATATCGGCACTCATGGTTTGATTGGTACCGTTTAAACCGATATTACCGCTAATGGTTCCGCTGCCGGCGGTAATATTTTGAATAGCAACATTTAAAACACTCTTTTTAAGCGTAGCGTTCAACCTGACATCATTGAGCGCCATATCATTGTTTAGTGTAAGTTTTTTCAAATTTGCGCTTATGTCGGCATTGGCCATTTTTAGGTATTGATAAGGTATGACCGTATTAGCCATCAGTTCAGATGCTTGCGCCGAACCGATAAACCAATTTCCTAAATCGACTTTTTTATCTTCAGATTTTTTTACTTCATTTTTTTTTTGAAAATCCATTAAATTAAAACCTTCACCTTTTATATTCAACTTTATATAAGGCAAGGCTTTAGGGGAGGTTATTTCCACATTTCCGGATATGGTGTTGTTTTTGAACACGGTGTTTTTGACATTAGCTTTAAATACACCGTTCTTGACCGAGGCGTCGCCTTTAACATTGGTCAAAACAATATCATTATCCACTACGATTTTTTTAACATCTATATCGATATCGGCATTGACCATTTTCAGATAATCGTATGGAATTTGCGTATTCGGAATATAATCCGCCGCCGCAGCCGATTTAATAAACCATCCGCCGCCGAGAGCAGCCTGCTTTTGCCCCGTAAAGTCTTTAATGCTGATTTTTTCGCTGTCGGCATTTAATTTAATATAAGGTGTTTCATTTTCCAAACTTGCATTAATATTGCCGGATATTTTGTTGCTTTTATAAGTTATTTCATACTTTCCGTCAGCTTTTATTTTTTCTTTAAGACCATCAATATTTCCGCTAAAATCAAGCATATATCCCATAGCATTGATAACCGTATCAAGATCAATCGTATTAAAAGCGGAATCCTTTATTTTATTGATTGAAGATATCTTGCCGTTACCGGTAATATTTACATTTGCCACCGTGGTATCAAAATCAAAACTTATCGGCGTGTCGGAGCTTTCCATACCGGTATTCAGATGATTAATTAAAACACTGTCTTTTTCGCCGTAAAAAATTTCCGTATTGCCGGTTTCAACCCTGTCGACCACGATTTCTTTATGCAATAACGGCATAATGGAAATTTGCACCAACGCGTTTCCGATACGAGCCAGCTTTTTTTCTTCGCGATTTACGGTAACGTCGCTTAGTTCCAAACTCGGTTTTAAGGACACGCCTATATCAATATCTCCGGCTATTTTTACATCCAAACCGGTATATTTATGGGCCATTTCCTCAATTTGCGGCTTGTATTTATTCAAATCGGCAAACTTCAAAAATCCGATAACTCCGCCGACTAAAATAATAGGAATTAAAACAATAACACAAATTATCCATATAAATTTTTTCATTTTTTAATCTCCAATCCGAAAAATTTACAAGCTTCCGCAAAATGCTGCGGCAATGTTGCTTTAATAATGGTTTTCTTGCCGTAAACCGCCGTTAAATCTATTTCATAAGCGTGCAAATAGAGTTTATCGGCAACTTCTTTCAGGCGCAATCTTTCTTTCCCGAAATATTTGTCATCACCCAAAATCGGTGTGCCGATGCTTTCCAGATGCACCCTGATTTGATGGGTGCGGCCGGTCAGCGGTTTTGCTTCCACCAATGCGTACTTTTTACCGATATTATCCAACACCTTAATTTCCGTCAATGCTTTTTGACCGTCTTCAACAATCTGCATGCGTTCACCTATTTTTTCCAGTGCAAAATTAATTACACCTTCGCGCGGTTCCGGACACCCTCTGACCAATGCCAAATAAGTTTTTTGCAGGCTGTGTTCACGAAAAGCTTTGGTTAAAATATCGGCATATTGGCGATTACGCGCCAACAACAGCAATCCGCTGGTATCTTTATCAATGCGGTGCACCAGCTTCGGTCGCTCGTTATTTTCAAACATCAACGCATCAAGCAAACCGTCAATGTGCCGTGTGGTATTGGTTCCACCCTGCACGGCAAGTCCTGACGGTTTATTCAAAACAATGATGTTTTTATCCTTAAAAATAACCATTGATTGGATGTATTCAATATCTTTGTCGCTCAATTTTTTATCATCAATCACTGCTTTTTCATTATCAAGCGGGGGCAACCGCAATTCCTGTCCGGCCGCCAGACGGGTAGAGGTTTCGGCTTTTTTACCGTCAACCTTTATTTGTTTGGTGCGCAATAGTTTTTGCAATCGACTCAAACTCAAAGAAGGATATTCGCGTAAAAACCAGCGATTTAAGCGGATTCCATCGTCTTCCGGCTTTATTTTTACAATACTGACACCGCCCATTTTAACGACCTCCTTTTTTCTTGGTATTTACAGCGCCGATTTTCAGCGGAATACTGCGTTTCAAACGTTTTCTTTCGGCTTTTTTATAAAACTTTTCCTGTTTTTTTTCATCAATTAACACCGGCTTTTCACTGGGAAATAAATCTTTTTCATCAATTAACACCGGCTTTTCACTGGGAAATAAATCTTTTTTATCATACATCCGCACCTTTACCGGCTGAATATCGGTTATAACAAATCCTTCAAGTCGTTGTTTTTCGTGTTCGTTTAAGTGTTCACGTTGCTCTTTTGAGATATACACACGCCATTCCACCTGTTTTTCGGCCAACATTTTAAGACGGCGTTCTTCCGACATAGTTTTGAAAAAATCATACTCCAGAATTACCGCAAATATTTTATTATTATTCATTTCCGTCATCCGTATGTTTTTTCATTTGTTTTTGTTTTTCGGCGCGCAGTTTATCAAAATATTCTATGCGTTTTTTAATTTCGCGCTCAAACCCGCGGTCTACCGGATAATAAAATTTGCGCCGTGCCATACCGTCCGGAAAATAATTTTGCCCCGAAAAACCATCATCCAAATCCTGATCATAAATATAGCCGTCGTGATATCCCAAATCTTTCATCAACTTGGTCGGGGCATTCAAAATATGTTTTGGCGGCATTAAAGAACCGGTTTGTTTTGCGGCATCATAAACTTTATACATAGCCTTATAAACACCGGCTGATTTCGGCGCGGTTGCCAAATATGCGGTAAGTTGCAAAATTGCCAAATCTCCCTCAGGCGAACCCAGGCGCTCATAAGTTTCAGAACAAGCTATGGCTTGTGTTATTGCATTCGGATCTGCCAATGATACGTCTTCTATCGAAAAACGTAACAAACGCCGCAAAATATAGCGCGGATCTTCTCCCGCAACCAACATACGCCCCACCCAATAAAGCGCCGCATCAACATCGGAACCGCGCAAAGATTTATGTACTGCAGATATCAGATTATAATGTCCGTCGTTGCCTTTATCATAAATCGGTGCCCTCGAGCGAATTATGTTTATTATTTGGTCTTTTGTAAAAATTTCGCCTTTTTGTGCATACGACCATATATTTTCGGCAATATTCAAAATATATCGCCCATCACCGTCGGCAATATTTTTTATGAATTCGCGTGCTTCGTCATCAATCGGTAATTTTTCGCCTTCTTCTTTTTCCGCCCGCTGTAATAATTCTTCAAAATTATCCGGCGTTAAACGATTAAGTACAAATACCTGACAACGCGAAAGTAAAGCGGAATTAAGCTCAAACGACGGATTTTCGGTAGTAGCACCGACTAAAATTACCGTTCCGTCCTCAACA
The DNA here is from genome assembly GCA_918234285.1 of Pseudomonadota bacterium. Taxonomy (GTDB): domain Bacteria; phylum Pseudomonadota; class Alphaproteobacteria; order RF32; family CAG-239; genus RUG410. Next base: position 38,718 of record CAKJXZ020000010.1, read on the forward strand.
TATGGTAAAAACCCGTCCTGTTGCGATTTATTGAATCTGTGAATTTCATCAACAAACAACAACGTTCCTTTCCCTTGACCGTTGCGACGCTCTTTGGCATATTGAAAAACTCTTTTTAAATCGGCCACACCGGAAAAAACAGCGGAAATTTGTTCAAAATAAAGGTTTGTATATTCGGCAATCAATCGTGCAATTGTAGTTTTGCCGCAACCGGGAGGACCCCATAAAATAAACGAAGTTATTTTGCCGGATTTAAGCATTCTGCCGATAGGAGCATCATCCCCCGTCAGATGATTTTGACCGACAACCTCTTCCAGCTTACGCGGGCGTAATCTGTCAGCTAAAGGACGTTTAACATCTTCGGAAAAAAGCGTATCTTCCATTGTTATCTTTCGTTTCCTTTATTAGTATTAACAATTATGGAGTTTTCTTTATTTTTATTTATGCGTTCTTCTTGCCGCTTTTCCAAAACTTCACGCTTATATTGCTCAATAGATTTTCTCAGTTCTTCGTTACTGTTTTCTTTTGGTTCTTTTATTTCTTTTTGTTCCCGTTTTTTATTATAATTTTCAATTATTTTTTCATCAGAATCCGGTTTTTTGAATTTGTTTGCCAGTTCTTTTCCTTTTTTAACGATGGTAGAAACATTTACACTGGCTTTAGTGGCGTCAAAATCAAGGCTACCGTTGCCGCCGCGGAAAAGTTGTTCCAAATCTATTCCGTTCATTTTACTTTTAGATTTTTTCTTTTTAGGTGCCATTAATTTTTTCATTTCTTCCATTGTCGGAACATGCCCGATTGCCTGTTCTATTTGCGCCGGAGAAATTATACATTCACTTAAATCGAGTTCATAAATATTTACACCGAAAAAATTACAGCCGGTAAAATCAACACCTCTTAAATTTACTTTACGAAGATCAATCCGTTTTAAATCAAGCATGGTTAAATTCAAGCGACTCAGATTTAATTTATGCGGATAATATGTTGCTAAATATTCCACCAGTTCCTGCAATTCTTCTAAAGATAAGTTGTCTAAGTCGGCATCAAGTAAAATAGCATCTTGTAAATCGGCATTTTTAAGAGTTACGCCATGCATATGGGCGCCGGTAAAATTGGTTCCTATCAGTTTTGCGCCGATAAATATGGCACCGTCAAGCATAGCACCGCTTAAATCCGCCCCGCTTAAGTCCGCACCGGTAAAATTAACATCACGCAAATTAGCATTAGTTAAAATTATTTCCTGCATATTACTTCCGGAAAAATCGGCACCTTCGAGATTTTCGCCGCTGAAATTACCGCCTTGAAGAATTCTGCCGGTAAATATCAGGTTTTTATTAACTTCTTTTTCTTCAGTTTCTTCCGACAATTTAGCAATAGCACGCCACGACTCACTTGTTTGTATCGAAGCAGGTATTTTATCTTTATTTTTTTGATGTTTATTGCCGTAATCAGTCATTATCCGAATCTTTCTTTCAAACAACAACTGTATTTTATATTATATTTTTTTAATTTACAATTATTTATTTTTTGTTTTTTATACAAAAACATATTATAATTAAGCTAGGTACGCTCATACAGGCAGATATTATAAAAAATATCTTCCATCCGACATAAGCGGCAACCACACCGCTGGTTGATGAAAAAATATCGCGGGAAGCACCCATTACCGACGATAAAAGTGCATATTGAGTCGCTGTATATGATTTATTACATAAAGAAGAAATATAAGCCACCAAAGCCGTCGTTGCTAAACCGGAAATAAAATTTTCCACCGTTACCACAATTATAAACAGAGGCATATTATGTCCGTACATGGCTTGTAAAGAAAAAAGCATTGTTGATAAACATTGTAATATTCCAAAATATAACAAACCATTTTTAAGACCTATTTTATTTATAATCAATCCGCCGATAATACCGCCGCTGATGGCTGCAATCATACCATAAAGTTTCATTACGTTGGCTATTTCTATTTTGGTAAATCCCATATCATCATAAAAAGGATTTATAACCGGATTAAAATAAGCATTACTTAAATGATACGTAAAAATAAGCAATAAAATCCAACCCCAATTTTGGTTTTGAATAAAGTTTTTCAACGGTTCCATTACCGAATCATTAAAAAATTCGGCTATACTTCTTTTTTGTTTTCTGTAAGTATATTCAACAGCTTCCGATGTATATAAAATTGCTGCCAAACCTATAAAAATACCACATGCCATAAATTTATATGCGGTATTCCAATCAAAAAGAGCCGCCAAATAAAGCGCACCGGCACCTGAATAAATCAACCCCAAGCGATATCCCAATACAAATATTGCTACTCCGTTTGCCTGTCTATCCGGATTTTTTTCAAAACATTCTACACGATATGCATCAAGAACTATATCTTGTGAAGCCGATAAAAAAGCGGTAATAAAAGCCAAAAAAGCCATTAGACCGGTGTTTTTTGCCGGATTTATACATGACATCATAAAAATAGCAGAAAATAAGCATATTTGAATTATCAAAGCCCAAGAACGGCGTCTACCCATTTTATATATATATGGTAATTTTGTGTTATCAATAAACGGTGACCATAACCATTTTACGGAATAAGGTATTTTTACTAAAGAATATCCGCCGATTAAAGCTAAAGCTATACCTGCTTGTTTTAACCATAATGTAAGAGTACCGAAAACCAATAAAAAAGGAAAACCGCTGGAAAACCCCAGAGCCAATAATATAAGCATTTGTTTATTTATATATATATCTTTTATTTTTTGTAAGTATTTAAGCATCTTTTTTTATTTCATCATTTAACCATAGCGGATTTTTTATATTTTTTTCCAAAAACGCTCGATGTTCAGCTATTTCCTCGGCCGATAAATCAAAATGTCTTTCAATTATATTTACCTTTGAATTTGTTTTTATTTTATTAATTTTTATATTATTTTCCATGGTAAATAATCCGGAACTTTCATCGCCGTATAATAACTTATAATACACTTCATATAATAACTGTGCATCAAGTAAAGCACCGTGAAAAGTACGCGCCGAATCATCTACACCAAACCTCTTACATAAATCTTCCAATCTATTATGTTGCCCCGGAAATTTTTTACGTGCTATAGCTAAAGTATCTATAATTCTGTCGCTGTCCTCATACGTTTTAAAACCGCATTTTTTCAGTTCCATATTAATAAAATTCATATCAAAAGACGCATTATGAGCTACAAAAATACCGTCATCACCCACAAAATCCACCCATTTTTGCGCAATTTCATAAAATTTAGGCTTATTAATCAATTCTTCATTGGTAATACCGTGAATAGCTATAACTTCTTCCGACATTTCTCTTTCCGGATTTATATATTCGTGAAAAGTTTTTCCCGTCGGAATGTGATCTATAAGTTCAAGTGCACCTATTTCAACTATTCTGTCTCCGTGTTCCGGAAATCTGCCGGTGGTTTCGGTATCAAAGCATATTTCTCTCATTATAATATCTCATCCATAAATTGCATTATCTGTACTTTATTTATATTTTCCGGTTCACCGGTATTTATTATTATATCAGCCATTTCTCTTTTTTCAGTTTGAGAAATTTGTACTTTTATTATTTTATAAAAATCTTCTTCCGATATATTATCTCTTTTCATAACTCTTTGTTTTTGTGTTTCTTCATCTATATCTGCAATTATTATATAATCACAATAAATATCCCAGTTTTTTTCAAAAAGTAAAGCAGCATCAAAAAATATAACATCGGTATTACGACTGAATTTATTAATAACGGTTTTTATTTTCTTTTTTAAAAACGGATGCACTATCTGTTCTAATTTTTGCAGTTGATATTTATTATTAAATACCAAATTACGTAGACTTCTTTTATTAAAAACACCGTTTTCGAAGGTTGTCGGAAAATTTTGTTTTATTATATTTAAAAATTCGGATTTTTTATAAAAGTCACGTACCCATTTATCGGGATTATATACAACGAATCCCATCTTTTTTATTATATTAGCTAAATAAGTTTTGCCGCAGCCGATGGAGCCGGTTATACCTATTATTATCATTTTTTTCCTTTAATCATAAAGTTATGTATTTTATACACATATACACCATAAAATGTGTATAAAAAAAGCGCTTAAAAAATTTCTAGCAAATTGTATACATATTGTAAAAAAATTAAGAACAGTTATTCACATGTTCATAAAAATTTACACATATTGTTAATTATGTTTATATTTTTATTAACTATTTTTTAACTTATTGAATCATTAAAAATTTATTAATAAAAAAACATATCAGATATAAACATATTAATAACTATATTTTTTAATTAACAAAAATAACAAGGTTATATAATCAATCAAAAATAATTTTTAAATATTTATTTGGGAAAAATTTTTGTGCAAAATATATTGACTTTTTGTTTTTTATTAAATATAAAACACTCAATGAATTTTCAATATTCATTTCTTTTTTAACAATCATAAAAAGGTTATCATGCATTTAAGAGAATTAAAAGATAAGTCTCCGACTGAGCTTTTGACTCAGGCTGAGGATATGGGAATTGAAGATGCATCTTCCATGCGTGTTCAGGATTTGGTTTTTGCTATTATGAAAAAACTGGCCGAAGATGATACTGTTATTTGCGGTGACGGTGTTATAGAGGTTATGCAAGACGGTTTTGGTTTTTTACGCTCGGTAAAATCTAATTTTTTAGCCAGTGCCGATGATATATATGTATCACCGCAACAGGTTAAAAAATTTGCACTTCGCACCGGTGATTCGGTTGAAGGTGAAATTCGTGCTCCAAAAGAAAATGAGCGTTATTTTGCCTTAACTAAAATAAATACCATAAATTTTGATGATCCTGAAAAATCTAAAATGCGGGTTAACTTTGATAACCTTACACCGCTTTATCCGACAGAAAAGCTTAATTTTGATATTATATGCGGCGATAAAGATTATACCACCAGAGTTATTGATTTAATATCTCCGCAAGGTAAAGGTCAACGCGGATTAATTGTAGCACCGCCGCGTACCGGTAAAACTGTAATGCTGCAAAATATTGCACATGCGATTGCGATGAATCATCCGGAAGTATATTTAATGGTACTTTTAATTGATGAGCGTCCGGAAGAAGTTACGGATATGACGCGCTCGGTTAAAGGTGAAGTTATTTCTTCTACATTTGATGAACCGGCAACTCGCCATGTTCAGGTCGCGGAAATGTGTATTGAAAAAGCCAAACGTTTGGTGGAAACTAAAAAAGATGTAGTAATTCTTTTGGATTCCATAACTCGTTTAGGTCGTGCTTATAATGCGGTTGTACCTTCTTCCGGTAAGGTTTTAACAGGTGGTGTTGATGCTAATGCTTTACAACGTCCGAAACGTTTGTTAGGTGCGGCGCGTAACGTGGAAGAAGGCGGTTCTTTAACTATTATTGCCACAGCATTGATTGATACCGGCTCGCGTATGGATGAAGTTATTTTTGAAGAGTTTAAAGGTACAGGTAATTCGGAAATTATATTGGATAGAAAATTAACCGATAAGCGTTTGTTCCCTACTATTGATATAACTCGTTCCGGCACACGTAAAGAAGAACTTTTGGTGGATAAAGCCACTCTTACCAAAATGTGGGTGTTACGTCGCGTACTGATGCAAATGGGTATGACCGACGGTATGGAATTTTTATTAGATAAACTCAGAAATTCTAAAGATAATAATGACTTTTTCCAAAATATGAACTCATAATTTTATAAGTCTTTATTGCGGCGTAAAAGTATATATAAAGCGCCTTGACCGCCGTGTCTTTCCGACGGATTTTTAAAAACCAATATCATTGAACGAATCCGAGGCATATTAAGCCATTGCGGAGTTTGTCGCTTTAAAACTCCTTTCGGTGCGTAAATATCATCATTTTGATGTATATTGCCTTTTCCTGTGATCACAACTACGCAGCGTTTACCTTGATTATAGCACGAAGTGATGAAATCCTCGACTTTTTCAAAAGCATCATCTTCCTTATAACCGTGCAGATCAAGGACGGCTTCTATCGGAAATTCTTCTTTTTTAAATTTATTGAGAGTATTTTTATCTATGCCACCTAACTCCATATCTTCTAAATTTTTAGAATAAGTGGAAAACTCTTGTTTGACGGCGTATTGACGATGATTTCTTATTTTTATCTCCGGTTGAGGTTTATTTTCAACCGTATTTATAATAGGAGATGGATTAATATCTTTAATTGTTTCAAGCCAAAACAATTCATCTTCTTTATCGGGTAACATTTTTAATTAACCTTCACTGAAGATTCTTTAGGTAAAATAATGAAATATTTTCCGACAGAATTCATACGACCGGCATATTTAAGCGCCTCCTCGCCGTGTCCCCAAAAATAATCGCCGCGTACCACGCCTTTAATGGCACTACCTATATCTTGCGCAAATACAATTTTATTTATATTACGTTTATCCGGACTTAAAGTATCAAGCCAAAGCATGGAGCTGAGAGGAATATAGCGTGTATCAACCGCCAAACTGCGACCGGCAGTTAAAGAAACACCATAGGCACCGAGCGGTCCGTCGGCGGTATTTATTTTTTGAAAAATAAATCTTTCATTTTCCGCCATTAAATCTTGTGCTTTATCCGGATTTTTGCGCAACCATTCGCGAATTTTAGGCATAGAAGAATCTTCTGGTTTTATCAGACCTTTGTTTATCAATATACTACCTATACCCTTAAATTTATGTCCGTTGTTGTCGGCATATCCGATTCTGATTTCGCTGCCGTCATCCATTTTAGCCACAGCCGAACCCTGAATCTGCATAAAATGAATGTCAACCAAATCATCACCCCAAACAATTACCGGTGCAGAAATACCGTTGTTTTCAATGTCGCGACGATTATAATAAGGCACAAATTTGTTATTAACCACACGTCCGACTAAACGAGTATTAGGTAAATCTTTATCAAAATCATGTAAATTAAGCTCAATTAAATCGTTCGGTTTTCCATAAACCGGATATTTGTATCTGTTGCTTTTGGTATAAGATGCATTTATAACCGCTTCGTAATAAGAGGTAAATTTTCCTTCAGCTTTACCATTGTCGGTAACGGCATAAGGTATGAATTCAGACTCGATAAAACTTTTCATCTCAGCCGAGGTTTTAATGTTTTTATTATTGAATTTATTACACTTGTTTTGTAAATCTGCCGCAGGTATTTTTAAGTTTTCGCTGCTGATGTAGGTATTTTTACTTTTAAGTATTTGAGTACAGTTCTTTTTAAAAACCGGAATAACTTCGCTGAAATTTTCGCTGTTCCAGCCGGATAAATCGGAAAAAGCTACTTTTTTTATCTGCATATCACCGGATATATCCGTGATAGCGGATTTTTTAGAACAACCGTTAATATTACATATAATAAGTGCGACAGCAGCAAGATTAAGCGCTTTTTTTGGTTGAAACCAATGTCCAATTTTTATTTTTTGCATTGAAAAGTCTTTCAAAAGTCCATACATCGGTGATATTTTGCACAAAGTTTTCATCACCTTCAATGATTTTTCCGGTAGCATCTTTTAAGATATTTATTTGTTCGCTTTCAAACTCCACAATAACTTTAACACTGTTTTTCAAGAGTTTTATATCTTTTATTTCACTTTTTTTAAAGCAGATAAAATCAACTTCAGAAGTTATATTGTTTTCTTTTCTGAACAGCAGAACTTTATTAAAAGCGTCCCAAATTTTTTTACTGACCAATCCTTTTATATTTTCGATATTACCGGTGCTGAAAGATTGTAATACCATTTCAAAAACCCGGCAAGCTCCCTGTAAAAATTTATCTTTATTAAAATCGCCGATTTTATCGGTATTATAGCTTTTATCGTTTGCACTATCAATAGTTATGATTGTATCTTTTTTATTTTCTTTGATTATTTGTTTTATATTTTCCATAACATCTTTATCCGTATTATCAATAGGTTTTATAATAACGCGGATATTTTTTTCGTTACCGTGCGAACCGAATGCCGCGTATAAACGAGAAATAATAAAAACAACGAGAATCATTAAAAAGATTATATCAATAAAAGACACCATTTTATTTATCCTAAATTTAGTTCTGCTACAAATATAATAACAAAAAATTTTTTAATCAACATAAAATATTTGACGTATTTAAATTTTAGTATTATTTGTATAGAAAATTTTGCAAGAAAAGGAGAAAAAAATGGCAAAAGAAGAAAAAAAGGAAAATACCGTTAACGTTGAACAACCTGAAGGTATTATGATTCACAGTCAATATGTTAAAGATATGTCTTTAGAAATTCCGTTTGCACCGGAAATTTTCAAAGAGATGAATCAAAATCCGAATGTGCATATTGATATCAGCTTAGCTAACAGATCCATCGAAAAAGATATTTTCGAAGTTGCTTTGACCGCAAAAATCAATGCTGATTTGGGCGAAAAGAAACTCTTTATTTTGGAATTGACTTATGCTTGCTTGGCAACAGTAAGAGTTCCGGCCGAACATTTGGAACCGATATTGTTTGTAGAATTACCGCGCATGTTGTTCCCGTTCGTTCGCTCGATTATTGCCAACAATATGTCGGAAGCCGGATTGCCGGCAATGCTTATCAGCCCGATAGACTTTATTGCTCTTTATAATGCAAAAAAAGCTAAAGAAGCTGAAAAAGCCGAAAAAGACGAGAAAAAATAAGAAGAATTTCCGACGATGCGTTTAGCATTATATCAACCGGATATTCCGCAAAATACAGGCACGCTCCTTCGTTTGGGAGCGTGTTTGGATTTGGCGGTGGATATTATAGAACCATGCGGATTTTTATTTAATGAAAAAGCCATGCGCCGCGCCGGAATGGACTATTTGGAATTTGTAAAATATCGTCGCCACGATTCTTGGGAGGATTTTTTGGCTTATCGCCGGGGGAATCCGCAAGAATACGGGCGAATTATATTATTAACCACCAAAGGAAATATTTCTTTTTTGGATTTTGAATTTAAGCCTAATGATATTATTTTAATGGGGCGCGAGAGTGCCGGTGTGCCGGAAAATGTGCATAATTTGGCCGATGCTCAACTGCTTATTCCGATGAATCCGCAGGCACGCTCGATTAATATGGCGGTTTCCGCAGCCATGGCCGTAACCGAGGGTTTGCGGCAAATCGGCGGTTTTCCCAAAATATAACAAATCGGTGGTTTTCCCAAAATATAAAAAATAATTGAACAGTTTTGCTTTTTGTGGTATATTCCCCACAAAGGGATAAAGAAGATGATTGATTATATTTATTCGCCGCGTTTGGTAATTGCTGCAAAACGCGATTATGCGGTTGAAGGAAATCTGTTAAATGCCGCATTTATGAGTGCCGTTATGCATGACGGCGATGCCGTGCGCAAGTTGGTACATAATGCCAGAATGGAAGGGCCGGATATTATGCGTTCGCTTTATCGTTATTATGCCGAGCATCGTGATAAAGAAATTTTGTGGAACGAAATTAATAAAATAAATGAAAAATCGGTAAATTACGGTGAATGCGGTATTTATGCCGATACGGATAAAAACGGCAATAAAATAATTTATGATTACGGTTGCAGTTTGCGCGGCGGGGAATCGTTTTGGGCTGATTTATCTTATTATGATAAAAGACATAATGTGTATAGCGGCAACAACGAGCAAAAAAACGTCAGTGTGGCCGAAGTTTTAAAAGATACAATCAACTTTAAGACTTATGTGCAAAACAGGCAGCCAAAAACTCCGAACGAAAAACTTAATTTGCTGTTGCAAAATCTGTTTTATGCCAAATATTACGGCGAAAAGGAGTTCAACGAAGCGACTTATCATAAGGCGTTGCAACTGCTGAACAATGATTTGGAAAATGCTTTTGCTGCAAAACAAAAACTAAAATCCAAAGATTATATGCCGGCGATAATTTTTTTAGATGAAAAATCGACGCAGGTTTTTGATAAAGTTGATTATTCAAGGCAACGTGTTTTTTATAAAACCCAAATCGGACAGGAAATTTTGCGTTTCGGTTATTTGACCGCGCTCGGTATTTATGAATTTGAGAAAGAGCCGATGCACGAGTTTTTGGATGAGGTAAAGTCGCAAGATTTATGGCAGGTGGCACAAAGTGTCATTACCCGAAAATTTGCGCATTGGGGATATCGCAAAAGCGTGGCGGCGAATCGGTTGTTGGAGTTGAATATAATAAAACCGCAACCACGGGAAAGGCTTTATAAACCTTATTATCAAGCCGATACGGAGCGGGCGGAATATATTAATTTATATCTTTACACTAAAACAGCTGAAAAAGAATAATCGCGGCAACAACAAAGAAGTGTACGAAAGCCATTAAAACCAGCAGACTGCCTATATCTTTGGCTTTTTTGGAAAGCGGGTGAAATTCTTCGCCGATGCGGTCGATGACGGTTTCAATCGCCGTGTTGATTAATTCCATAAATAAAATCAAAAAAAGTGAGAAAAACAGAAAAGCCAAAGCCACGCCGGAAAGTGGTAAAAAACAAAGAACGAATCCGCACAACGTGCAAAAAAGCAAATCCTGACGAAAAGCGGCTTCACTTAAAAAAACCGCGACAAAGCCGTCAAAAGAATATTGAAAAGCCTTTAAGATACGCTTGATTCCGGTGTATTCAGATTTCATTTTCTTCTCCGTTTTTTATGAGTATATAAAGCTGTTTGCCGCAGTCAAGAAAAATTTGCGGTTTAGAAAATATATCTTGCTTGACAAATGAAATAATACGTTATATCAATGCGCCGTTATTTTTATTTTTTATAAATTTTGAAGATTATAATTTTAAATATATGGAAAAACAAAAATTGAATGTCGGCGACATCGTGTTGCGTAACAACGAGTTTTCATCGCCGAAAATGCCGATTAAAGCCAAGGGAATTGTGCTGAATCAAAAGTTTTACGTTGATTTGGATTCGCTGATTAAAACTCCGATATCCAAGGAGGAAGCGTTGGTTTACGGTCGCAAAATGAATATTCTGTTGCCTACCGAAAGGCAAATGAATGTGATAAAGCGCAATATTAACGTGATAAATGAAAGCTTGCTCGGAATCGGCCGCGGCGATTGTCTGTTGTTTTATGACCATATTCAGGACGAATTTTGGACCAGGCGCAGTGAAGAAACCGGCAGTGAGAGGCGACGCGTTTTGTTTATTGCCCCGATAAGAAAATAAAAAAAATCGTATCCGGTTTAAGGATACGATTTTTTTTGTTCGCAGTATATGTAGCAGCTTTTTACCAGCGCTGCATATAATTAGCATCTTTCCACCACTCGGGGTCGAAGATTTTGCATCCGAACAACTTCTTCCCTGCCATCTGACCAAGAATGCCGGCAATCACGCCAAGCAACATAAAAATAATACCTTTTTTCATATATATATGGATAATTTGAAATTTTGTATCGTTTCAACAGTACCCAAGGGTACAATAATTTATAAAATATAATAAACTGAGAGAGATAATAGGGCAAAAAGCAAAAATAGTCAATAGCAAAAATAAAAAAATTGACAAATGAAAAAATATCGTCTATTTTATAATAAATTTGTATTATTTTTTAGAACCCCTGAAAAGGCAGGGTACACAGTTATTATGGCAAAAAGAGCAATTATTGTAGGCAACGTTGAGCGTCTGGCCAAGTTGATTGCGCCGGAGCGTGTGCAAATCACAGTGAATGCAAACACCACCACGATTGATGGTAAGACCATTAACGTCCGTGAGTTAATCACCTTTGAGGTGGAGACTTTTTCCTTTGAAAAACTTCCTTTTATGGAAACTCTCTGTAATTTGTCAATCGGCGACAGAGTGACGGTAACGTTTATCGAAAACGACAAGAACTGGGAAGTTTTCGATATTGTTCACGAGCCACATCTCGGTCGATCCCCTGATGATTGGTTCAGAGATGCCCTGGAAGACATGAAATTTTGGGATAACAGAACAAAGTAAAAAATATCTGTCAGACTTAGCGGTCTGACAGATATTTTTTTTGGTAGTCCCGAGCAGAGTTGAACTGCTGACCCATCCATGTGAAGGATATGTGATAACCGTTTCACCACGGAACTGTATAAAAAAGGGAAGTATTGGTAGTCCCGAGCAGAGTTGAACTGCTGACTCATCCATGTCAAGGATACGTGATAACCGTTTCACCACGGAACTGTAATACGCACATAATATACATTTTATTGATAATGTCAAAATATTTTTTAATATTTTTTATAAATCAAAACCCGCCAAACATTAACATATGTCCGACAGTCAGCAGGTGTATTTTATGCAATAAAGCAAATAGGGTAATAAAAGAGAGCGACGCGAATATTAAGTTATTGTAATTTGTTTGCATTTTAGACTCCAATATATAAAATGTTATATACTTGTAAAACAAAAAAATTAAAAAATCAACTAAATATTTATAAAAAAATAAAAATAAATACTTTTAGTAGGTTTTTTTAAACGTGTAAAATATTTTTTAACAATACTAAAAATTTGTTTTTACGAAAAAAATATGCAAAAACCAATTAAAACTTGTATTAAAAAATTGACAAGCTAAATTGCAAAATTTATATATGAATATAGTGACTACAATTACGAGGTGAATAATGAAAAAGAAAAAATCCATACGCGGCAGAATAGACGATAACGCGCCTAATCCGGTAGATGTGCATGTTGGAAAGCGAATCCGTTTAAGACGCACGATTTTGCATATTACGCAACAGCAGATGGCGGATATGTTGGGGTTAACATTCCAACAGGTTCAAAAATATGAAAAAGGAATGAACAGGGTTGGTGCCAGTCGTTTATGGGATATAAGCCGTGTTTTAGAAGTGCCGATGGGTTTCTTTTTTGAAGATATGGATGATGTTGTGGCTGCACAAAGTCCGCGTATGCTTAATATTGAGCCGGATTCCATGAGTGTTTCGGAAAAACACTTACAGTTTGATGAAGATCCGATGAAACGCGCTGAGACATTGGAATTGATTAGAGCTTATTATAAAATAACGAATCGTGCCATAGCAAAACAAATGTTTGATTTAATGATTGCTTTATCAAAATCGACGGCCGGTTTAATGCGTATTGATGATAAACCGAAAAATGATAAATAAGCAAAATGAAAAACCGAAGTTTTTCGGCAGACGCCAGGGGCGGGTAATTCACAGAGCCAAAAGTTTTCTTTTAGATAATTTTTTGCCGCGAATCCGAATTGACAGTGATAAAAAAGCGAATTTGGAACAGTGTTTCGGTTCTAAAAAAGATGCTTATGCCTTGGAGATAGGTTTTGGTGACGGCGACCATTTGGCGACTCTATCGGCAAGAAAGCCGAACATCGGTTTTATCGGGGTGGAAGTTTACCGTAACGGGGTGGCAAATCTGCTTTCTTTGATTACCGGTTTGAAAGACGGGCGCGACGAAGATTTGGCCAAAGAAATAAAATTGCTTCCGGATAGAGCTGATAATGTCAGAATTTATGATGACGACGTTAGATTATTGTTTGCGGCGCTACCGGATGGTTGTTTTGATAAAATATATCTGCTGTTTCCGGACCCGTGGCCGAAAAGCCGTCATGCCAACCGGCGTTTTATCAACCCGGATAATTTGCGGGAATTGGCGCGATTATTGAAAAAGGGCGGTATATTGCAAGTAGCGACCGATCACCCGATTTATAAAAAATGGACATTGGAGACGATGCATAAAAACAGCGATTTCAGATGGACGGCAAAAACCTCTGATGATTGGCGGAATCCGCCGGCTGATTGGGCGGAAACCAAATATCAGCACAAGGCCGTGAGAGAGGGGCGTCGGCCGGTGTTTTTCGAGTTTGAAAGAATATAAAAAATCAAAGTAACTCTTTTAAGGTTTCTTCGACCGAATCGGCATATTTATGCGGTTGCGGCTTGCTCTTTAGATAATAATAACTCAGCGAAAAAAGACGGATGGCCGGTGTCATACCAAGGCAGGAATTATGATTATCCTTGATTTTTTCAAATAAAGTTTTCCTTTTGAGTTTTTCACGATAACATATTTCATCAATAATTTTCCACTCGGTATTGGTCAGTCGCATGCAGGTTTTTTTATCAAAAACGGAAATAACTTTATTTACATGTTTAAGCATAATATCCTCTCAAGTTGTTTTTTTACAGAATATAAATCATTAAATGTATTGTTTCAATTAAAAATATAAAAAATAAACAAACTAAACCTGTAATTATTAAAAAACACGGCGGTTGAAGTTGTGGAAAACAGAATCTTTGCTCTTATTTTTGACTCAAATTTGACTCATTGAAAATTTCGGCATTTTTTTAAAATTTTTTTAATTTTTTGCTTGCATTTGCGTTTTTGTTATGTTATAAGCGCGCTACAACAATTGTTTTGAGAGGGTTTACCTCGCAGCGAAGCAAATATAAAATATAGCGCAAACCTTTGTTGCGAAAGCGTTTGCAAAGATTAACAAATTTTAGATAGCAGGGAATTCCTTGTTGGTTTTTTTTGCTGTTTAGTTATAGGAAAAGTATAAAATGGAAACACAAAATATACGAATTCGCCTTAAGGCTTTTGATCACAGATTGCTCGACCTTTCTACCACGGAAATCGTGCATACTGCCAAAAGAACGGGCGCAAGCGTCAGAGGTCCGATACCTCTGCCTAACAAAATCGAAAAGTTTACGGTAAATCGTTCGCCGCACGTTGATAAAAAGTCTCGTGAACAGTTCGAAATCCGTACACACAAAAGACTTTTGGATATTGTTAACCCGACACCGCAAACCGTTGATGCTTTGATGAAGCTTGATTTGGCTGCCGGTGTAAATGTTGAAATAAAATTGTAATTAATGTTGGCGCCTTATAAGGGTTGTCAACCTATTAAGAAAAGGAAAAATAATAATGCGTACTGGTCTAATCGCAAAAAAATTAGGAATGTCCCGCATTTTTCAGGCCGACGGAACTCATGTTCCTGTAACGGTTTTGAGTGTTGAAGGTTTGCAGGTAGTTAATGTAAAGACTGCCGAAAAAGACGGATACAACGCCGTACAATTGGGTACCGGCGCCGTAAAAGCCAAAAATGTAAGCAAACCGCTTAAGGGATATTTCGCTAAGGCTAAAATTGAACCGAAAAAGAAATTGTGGGAATTCAGAGTTTCTGATGACTGCTTATTGAATGTCGGTTCGGAATTGTCGGTTGAACACTTCGTTCCGGGACAATATGTTGACGTATGCGCCACCTCAAACGGTAAAGGCTTTGCCGGCGTAATGAAGCGTTACAATTTTGCCGGTTTGGAAGCAAGTCACGGTGTATCTATTTCTCACCGTTCGCACGGTTCTACCGGTCAAAGACAAGATCCGGGTAAAGTTTTCAAAGGTAAGAAAATGGCCGGACACATGGGTGCTGAACGCGTTACCGTTCAAAATCTCAAGGTTGTTTCGGTTGATTCTGCCAGAGGCTTGATTATGGTTAAAGGCGGCGTTCCGGGTTGCGAAAACGCATGGGTAAGAATTACCGATGCCGTTAAGAAGCCGGCTACTGTTGCTTTGCCGATGCCTGCCGGATTGAAAAAAGTTGATGAACCTGTTGTGACAGCTGAAGTTTCGGCTGAGAATGCAGAATAGTTTAAGGATAAAGAAATGAAACAGGACATCTTAAATTTAGAAAATAAAAATGTCGGTTCCATCGAACTGAACGACTCGATTTACGGTTTGGAAGTTCGTTCCGATATTTTACAACGCGTTGTAACTTGGCAGTTAGCGAGATTACAAAGCGGCAATCACGCTACCAAAGGTCGCTCCGATGTAGCTTTGACGCCGTCCAAGCCGTTCAGACAGAAAGGTTCGGGTAACGCACGTCAAGGCTCCAGAAAAGGTGCTCAATTCCGTAAGGGTGGTGTGGTATTTGGTCCGATTGTAAGAGATCACTCTTTTGATTTGACCAAGAAATTCAGAAAACTCGGTCTGAAGACCGCTCTTTCCGCGAAAGCGAAAGAAGGTAATCTTATCGTTATTGATGAAGCAAAGTTGTCGGCTCCTAAAACAAGTGATTTGAAAGCAAAATTAAGTGCTTGCGGACTGACAAACTGCCTTATTATTGACGGTAAGGATGTAGATGTTAATTTTGCTTTGGCAAGCCGCAATATCGAAGGAATCGATATTCTTCCGACAATCGGTGCCAATGTATACGACATCTTAAAGAAGGACAAATTGGTATTAACAAAAGATGCAGTAAGTTGCTTAGAGGAGAGATTAAATGGCTAAGAACAAATCAAACAATGTAACTGCAGCAATGTATGATACATTGGTTCGTCCGGTAATTACCGAAAAATCTATGGTTTCATCGGAAGCTGGAAAAGTGGTATTCGAAGTACCTTTATCAGCTACCAAAGAAAGCGTTAAAGCTGCAGTTGAAGCAATTTTTAACGTAAAAGTTACCAAGGTAAATACCATTAAACAGTTTGGTAAGGCTAAGAGCTTCAGAGGTCATATCGGTCATCGTTCTGACTTCAAAAAAGCTATCATTACCCTTGCCGATGGTCAAAACATTGATGTTACAACAGGAATTTAATCATGGCTTTGAATACATATAAGCCCACATCTGCAGGACGTCGCCAACTGATTCTCGTTGATAAGAGCGAGTTATACAAGGGCAAGCCTGAAAAGAGTTTAACGAAAGGTATTTCGAAAACAGGTGGGCGTGATAACTACGGACACGTTACAAGTCGTCGTATCGGTGGCGGTCATAAACGCAGCTATCGTATGATTGACTTTAAACGTAATAAATTTGATTGTGAGGCAACAGTCGAGAGAATCGAGTATGATCCGAATCGTACGGCATTTATCGCTTTAATCAGCTACAGTGACGGCGAAAAGGCTTATATTTTGGCTCCGCAAAGACTGAAATCCGGCGATAAAGTAATTTCTGCTTCTAAGGCAGATATTAAGCCGGGTAATGCAATGCCTTTAAAGAATATGCCGGTTGGTACGATTGTACACAACATTGAGCTGAAGGCGGGCAAAGGCGGCCAGTTGGTACGTTCTGCCGGTTGTTATGCGCAAGTTGTTGGTAAAGACGCCGGTTATGTTCAATTGAAGTTGAATTCCGGCGAACTGCGTATGGTTCGTGAGGAATGTTTGGCAACGGTTGGTGCCGTTTCCAATCCGGATAACCAAAATATATCTCTTGGTAAGGCCGGTCGTAATCGTTGGCTCGGAAACCGTCCGGTTTCCCGCGGTGTAGCGATGAACCCGGTTGATCACCCTCTCGGTGGTGGTGAAGGCCGTACATCCGGTGGTCGCCATCCGGTTACTCCGTGGGGTAAACCGACTAAGGGTGCCAAGACTCGTTCTAACAAGAAGACAGATCGCTTTATTATGAGATCTCGTCATGATAACAAGAATTAATAAGGAGAAAAGCTAATGACTCGTTCTGTATGGAAAGGACCTTTTGTTGATGGCTATCTCTTGAAGAAAGCTGACGCTGCTAGAAATTCTAGCCGTAATGAAGTGATTAAAATTTGGTCTCGTCGTTCTACCATGTTACCGCAATTTGTCGGTTTAACATTTGGTGTTCACAACGGTCACAAATTTATTCCGGTATTGGTTACCGAAGATATGGTTGGTCACAAATTCGGTGAATTTGCTCCGACTCGTACCTTCTACGGTCATACCAAAGAAACTGCGAAGAGAGGTTAATTATGGCTGAGAATAGTATTAAACAAGCAAAGGCAGTTTGCCGTTCAATCAGAACCAGTTCACGCAAGTTGAACTTGGTAGCGCAAACCATTCGCGGTTTGAAGGCTGAAAAAGCGGTTGCCGAATTAAGCTTCTCTAAGAAGAGAATCGCAAAAGTGGCTCTGGAATTGTTGCAATCTGCAATTTCCAATGCCGAAAATAACCACAACCTTAACATTGATAAGCTCGTTGTAAGCGAAGCTTATGTAGGTAAAGGTATTGTAATGAAAAGAATGAATGCGCGTGGTCGCGGCAGAAGCGCTCGTATTTTGAAGCCGTTTTCTTCCATGACCATCGTTGTTTCGGAGCGTGGGGAGTAAATAAATGGGACAGAAAGTTAATCCTACCAGTCTTCGTTTAGGTGTAAATCGCACTTGGGACTCTCGTTGGTATGCTGAAAATGATAAGTTTACCGACTATCTCCACGAAGATCTGAAAATTAAAAAATTCTTGAATGAAAAGTTGGCTCAAGCCGGCATCAGCCAAATCGTTATCGAACGTTCGGCTAAAAAAGCAAGAGTTACAATTCATTCGGCCAGACCGGGTGTTGTAATTGGCAAGAAGGGTCAGGATATCGAGAATGTAAGAAAAGACATTCAAAAATTGACCGACTCCGAAGTTCAATTGAACATCGTTGAAGTAAGAAAACCGGAGCTGGATGCCAAGTTGGTTGCTGATTCTGTGGCTCAACAGTTGGAACGCCGTGTGGCTTTCCGTCGCGCCATGAAGAGAGTTATGCAGTCTGCTTTGCGTTTGGGTGCTGAAGGTATTAAAGTTAGCTGCAGCGGTCGTTTGGGTGGCGCAGAAATTGCTCGTACCGAATACTACCGTGAAGGCCGCGTGCCTTTGCACACATTGCGTGCGGATATTGACTATGCAACCTCAACAGCTCATACAACTTATGGTGCTTGCGGCGTAAAAGTATGGATCTACAAGGGCGAAATCATGAGCCACGATCCGATGGCGCAAGACAAGAAGTTGACTGAACAAAAGTAATAACGCGAGGTTAGAGAAATGTTAAGTCCAAAACGTTTGAAATTCCACAAGCAGCATAAAGGTCGTATTCACGGCATGGCTAAAGGTGGTTCAGAATTAAATTTCGGTTTATACGGTTTGAAGGCTCTGACTCCTGACCGTGTGACGGCACGTCAAATCGAGGCAGCTCGTCGTGCAATCACACGTCAGATGCAGAGAGCAGGAAAACTGTGGATCAGAATTTTCCCGGATGTACCGGTATCGGATAAACCGGCCGAAGTACGTATGGGTAAAGGTAAGGGTGCTATCGAATTTTGGGTAGCCAGAGTTAAACCGGGTCGCATTATGTTTGAAATTACGGGTGTTTCGGAAGAAATCGCTCGCAGAGCTTTTGAACTGGGCGCCGCAAAATTGCCGGTTAAGTGCAAATTTGTAAAGCGTTTGAACTCTGATATCGTTAAAGGAGACGCATAATGGTTAAAACAAAAGATTTACGCGCTATGACGATTGATGAATTGGAAAGCAAGTTAGTAGAATGCAAAAAAGAGCAGGCTAATTTGCGTATTCAACAATCAACCGGTCAACTTGAGAATGTTTCCAACATTCGCAAAGTTCGCCGTGATGTAGCCAAAATCAACACGCTCATTACTGAGCGCAAGAAGAATAGTTAGGAGAAAGAATATGCCTAAGAGAATTCTTCAAGGTGTTGTTGTTAGTGATAAACAGGATAAAACTGTCGTGGTCAGTGTAGAGCGTCAGGTTATGCATCCGGTTTACAAAAAATTCGTGAAGAAGAGTAAAAAATTTGCCGCTCACGATGAAAACAATCAGTACAAGGTTGGAGATCAGGTTTCTATTGAAGAATGCCGTCCGATTTCCAAGAACAAATCTTGGACTGTGATTTCGTCTGATAACGCCTAAGATATGAAGGAATAAAAAAATGATACAAATGCAAACCAACCTCGATGTTGCTGATAATTCAGGCGCACGTCAGGTGCAGTGCATCAAGGTTCTTGGTGGTTCCAAGAGAAAAACGGCTTCTGTGGGTGATGTCATTGTTGTAGCAATACAAGATGCGTTGCCGAGAGGACACGTTAAAAAGGGCGATGTATATAAAGCTGTTATCGTGAGAACGGCCAGCGATATTCGTCGCAAAGACGGAAGTGTAATCCGTTTTGACAGTAATGCCGCAGTTTTAATCAATAAAGACGGTGAGCCGATCGGTACTCGTATCTTCGGCCCTGTTACGAGAGAATTGCGTGCAAAGAAATTTATGAAAATCATTTCATTAGCACCGGAGGTATTGTAATGCCTAAAATGAAAATTAAAAAGAACGATACGGTTATCATTTTGTCGGGCGACGACAAGGGTAAAACCGGCGTTGTAAAAAAAGCACTTCCGAGAGAAAGCAAGGTTGTTGTTGAAGGTTTGAATATGGTAAAGCGCCACACCAAACCGTCGCAAACAACTCCGGGCGGAATTATCTCGAAAGAAGCAGCAATTCACGTTTCCAATGTTGCCATTGTTAAAGAAGGCAAGGCAACCAAAGTCGGCTACAAAACCGTAGACGGCAGAAAGGTTCGTGTTGCTCGCAAAACCGGTGATGTAATCGATTAATGGGAGAAAATTTTATGACAAACTATGAAAATTTATATAACAACGTCATAAAGAAATCTCTTGTGGAAAAATTCGGTTACAAAAATCCACATGAGGTTCCGAAGCTGACGAAAATCGTTTTGAATATGGGTGTCGGCGATGCCGTTACCGATAAGAAAAAAGTAACATCCGCTATGGAAGAATTGGCGGCTATTTCCGGTCAACAGCCGGTTATGACCAAGGCTCGCAAATCTATCGCTACCTTCAAAGTACGTGAAGGTATGCCGATCGGTTGCAAGGTTACTCTGCGTTCTGCCAGAATGTATGAGTTCTTGGAAAGACTGGTTAATATGGCCTTGCCGCGAATCCGTGACTTCCACGGTATTACCGGTAAAAACTTCGATGGCAAAGGTAACTTCGCTTTCGGTATTAAGGAACAAATCATTTTCCCTGAAATTAACTACGAAAAGGTAGATGAAGTCAGAGGTCTTGATATTGTTATTTGTACAACAGCTAAGACAGACGAAGAAGCAAAGTTTCTGCTGACATCGTTTAACTTGCCTTACAAGAAATAAGCGGAGATTTTACTATGTCAAAAACAAGTTCGGTATATAGAAACTTGAAAAGAGTTAAGATGGCTGCTAAGTATTCGAACCGCCGTCAAAAACAAAAAGCAATCATGATGGATAAGAATGCTTCTCCGGAAGAGAGAATGCAGGCTCAGTTTGCTTTGCAAAAATTCCCGAAGAATTCTGCAAAATGCCGTATTCGCAATCGTTGCAGAATTACGGGACGTTCACGTAGTTATTACAGAAAGTTCGGTTTAAGCCGTGTTGAATTGAGAGATTTGGCAAGCTTTGGCGAAATTCCTGGTTTAGTAAAATCAAGCTGGTAAGGAGGGAAGATATCATGTCTATGAGTGATCCTTTGGGCGATATGCTCACACGCATCAGAAACGCACAAAGAGCGAAAAAGAGTGACGTTGTATCACCTGCTTCTCGCTTGCGTGAAAGTGTGTTGGAAGTTTTGAAGCGCGAAGGCTACATTGAAGGCTTTGAAAAGAACAATGTACGTCCGGGTGTTGATGAACTTCGTATTCAATTAAAGTACCATGAAGGTGCTGCAGTTATTACAAAAATTTACCGCGTTTCGACTCCGGGCCGTCGCGTTTATTCAAGCGTGAAGGATTTGCCGAGAGTTTACAACGGCTTGGGTATTTCCATCATTTCTACTCCGCAAGGTGTTATGAGTGATAATGAAGCCCGCAAGGCTAATGTTGGCGGCGAAGTTTTGTGCCAAGTGTTCTAAGGAGGTAAGGAATGTCAAGAGTTGGTAAATATCCAGTTGTTGTTCCTGCCGGTGTAGAACTGAGCATCAATAACAATACGGTTGTGGCAAAAGGTAAGTTGGGCGAATTGTCCTATTCTTTTGATGACAGCCACGTTGCAACAAAATTTGAAGACGGTAAAGTGACGGTTTCACCGTTGTCTCAAAGTAATGCAGCCAGAGCTTTGTGGGGTACAACCCGCGCTCGCATTAATGAGATGATTAAAGGTGTAAGCGAAGGCTTTACAAAAGATATGGAATTGGTCGGCGTCGGTTATAAGGCGCGTGTTGAAGGTAAGAACCTGATTTTGTCTTTGGGTTTTTCGCATGAAGTTACTTTTCCGGCTCCGGAAGGTATTAAAATTTCCTGCGCATCTCCGACACAAATTTCAATCTTTGGTGCAGACAAACAAAAAGTTGGCCAAGTTGCGGCAGAAATTCGTAAATATAGAAAACCTGAACCGTATAAAGGTAAGGGCGTAAAATATACCAACGAATATGTACGTCGTAAAGAAGGCAAGAAGAAATAAGGAATAAGTCGATGAATACACCAAAAAAATTGTTTGAAAGAAGACAAGCTCGTGTAAGATACGCTTTGAAAAACGCCGCCAACGGCAAATTAAGATTGTCGGTTTTCCGCAGCGGTAAGCATATCTATGCACAAATCATTGACGATGTAAAAGGTTTGACAGTTGCTTCTGCATCTACCTTGGATAAGGAAATCAGAGGACAAATTAAAAAATCTTCTACGGTTGAAGCCGCTGGCTTCATTGGTAAAGTAATTGCTGAAAGAGCTACAAAATCCGGTATTTCCGAAGTGGTATTTGACCGCGGCGGTTATATCTATCACGGTCGGGTTAAGGCCTTGGCTGAAGCAGCTCGCGAAGCCGGTTTGAAATTCTAGGAGATGAAGATGGTACAATCTACAGATCGTCATAACAAAAAAGAAGTGAAAGATGAGTTGGTCGAAAGACTGGTTCACGTTAACCGTGTAGCTAAAACCGTTAAAGGCGGACGCACCATGAGTTTCGCCGCGGTTGTGGTTGTGGGTGACCAAAAGGGTCGTATCGGTTTGGGTACCGGTAAGGCTGCGGAAGTTCCGGAAGCAATCACCAAGGCTACAAACGAAGCAAGAAAGAATATGATTCGTATTCCGTTGCGCGAAGGCAGAACTCTGCACCACGATATTTCCGGTCGTTTCGGCGCCGGTAAGGTGGTTTTGAGAACAGCTCCTGCCGGTACCGGTGTTATTGCCGGCGGCCCGATGCGTGCTGTTTTTGAAGTTCTGGGTGTGCAAGATGTGGTTGCCAAATCATTGGGTTCCAATAACCCGTACAATATGATTAAAGCAACTTTCGATGCTTTAAAGGGTATTAACTCACCGAGAATGGTTGCAGCTAAACGCGGCAAGAAAGTCGGTGATATTGTCAGCCGCCGTGAAGGTATGGCCAAAGACGTTAAAGAGGAGGCTTAATCATGGCAACTAAAAAGAAGACAATAAAAGTTACCAGAACTGGTAGCACAATCGGACGCCCGACTTATCAGGAAACTAACCTGAGAGGTTTGGGTTTAACCAAAACCGGTCGTACCGTTGAGTTGGAGGATACTCCTTCGGTTCGCGGAATGATTAAGAAGGTGGCCCACTTAGTCAAGGTTGAAGAATAAAACTTGGGGAGAGTGCTAAGAGATTATCATACTTGCAAATTTCTTCCTTGTGTACCGTTTTGTACACGGCGTCAGAAATTAACTGCGTAGCATAGTCTCTTATCCCTCTCTTAAAAGATTTATTTTAAGACTTGCAGAGAATTTGAAAAAAGGTGAAAGAAATGAAACTTAACGAATTAAAAGACAACGAAGGCGCTACCAAAAATCGTAAACGCGTAGGTCGCGGTATCGGTTGCGGCAAGGGCAAGACTTGCGGCCTTGGTCACAAAGGTCAAAAGGCTCGTGCCGGTGGTGCTAAAATGGGATTTGAAGGCGGTCAAATGCCGCTGTATCGTCAGTTGCCGAAGCATGGTTTTAAAAATCCGTTTGCAAAGACTTATGCCGTTGTAAACTTGGATACCATTCAAAAAGCTATTGACGGCGGCAAGTTGGATGCCAAGTCAATCAATGTTGAATCATTGCTCAGCTCTAACGTGATTTCTAAGAAGCTGGACGGCATTCGTTTGCTCGCACGCGGTGCAGTGACCAGCAAGATTGAAATCACCGTTAATTCGGCTTCTAAAGCGGCTGTAGAGGCCGTTGAAAAAGCCGGCGGCAAAGTAAATCTCATCTAGTTGGCAGCTAATACAAAAATTACGGGTCGGAAGTGTCCTCACGTACCTCTATGTACGCTCCGGTACTTCCGCCCTTATTTTTTATTATTTGCGCATACTATCTGAGATTTACATGGAGATATTAAAAGGGAGGTGCGATAAACACCTCCTTTTTTAATAACATAATAAAGTAAAAAAACGGTCGGATATTCCGACAGTTTAAGATTTTATCGCTAACCGTTTTGTTTTTTATTGGCTTTTATTTGGGCTAAATTTCTGCCCGGCAACGCATCACGGCTGACCGTACGTTTTGGTGCTTTTGGTTTTTTAGGAAGCTGTTTATCTTGTTCCATATTTTCATCCGATGGTAATTCGGAAGAAAAAGTATAAGTTTCATATCCAAATTCAATTTTTTTACTGCCGTCATTATATATAGCTTGTTCATGTTTTGCTTCAGCATCTTTTGATGTAACGCTCCAAAAACCATCTTTTTCAATATTTTTAAAGTCTCTGTCGAATTCTTCATATTCAAAATTCTGGGTTGTTTGTTCGTGCGCTTTTGGTTCTTTACGCAGTAATTCTTCTATTTTTTTATGATTGTCTGTATGATTGTCTTCGTTTGTTGAGCTTAAGAGTGAATCAATTTTTGCTTTAATAGCATTTCTTTCTGCTTGTTCTTCAGTGCTCATAACGAATTTTGTTTCCTCTTTACCCAGTCGGACGGTATTCGGCTTCTTTGAGCCTATTTCTTTATACTCAGGATTTGAATAAATCTCACTATGAGTCCACATATCGTGAGTTTTGTTCACCGAGGTCAGAACGGAATCCGGAGCACCTTCGGCGCCTTCTTTAAAAACAGAAATGCCTTGTGCACTCATATCTTTAACCACTTGCTCGGTTTTACTTTCTTTTTTCTTATTGCTGTCTTCTTCCAACCATTTGTTGATAAAATAGGCTCCGGCGCTGCTTAATACGACTGCGGTCGCAACACCGGCGCATAGTTGTTTCAGATTTTTGGCCATGGCGATTCTCCTTTGTAAAATACCTCTATTGATTAAAGAATAGAGGTAAAAATAAGTTTTGTCAATATATTTTTACAGAGGTAATACAAGCGGATTTATACGCAATTAGCGAGCTGGCGCAGTGTAATTTCGGCGGTGTAGAATATATAAAAATACGGATAATGTGATAAATACGACGAAAGCCTTTTCTCGAGGTGTACAACAATGGTACATAAGAGAAAAGGCTTTCAGGTAGTTATCCGTTATACGGATTTTTTAGAATTGATCTGAGGTACGTTTAATCAAATCCTCAATATTCTCCGGCGGCCAACCCGGTGTATCCATACCTAAGTGGATACCCATCTTAGCCAACACTTCTTTGATTTCGTTCAAAGACTTACGACCGAAGTTCGGTGTACGCAACATTTCTGCTTCCGTCTTTTGAACCAAATCGCCGATGTAAACGATATTGTCATTTTTCAAGCAGTTAGCCGAACGAACAGAAAGTTCAAGCTCATCAACCTTACGCAACAGGTTCTTGTTGAACGGCAATTCCTCACGAATATCTTCAACTTCGCTTTCCGGTTCATCAAAGTTAATGAACGGCTTAAGCTGATCTTGCAGAATGCGAGCTGCCAAAGCAACCGCATCTTCCGGAGAAACAACACCATTTGTTTCAACAATCATAGTCAGCTTATCGTAGTCCATAGCTTGATTAACGCGGGTGTTTTCAACCTTATAAGAAACTTTCTTAACCGGAGAATAAATCGCGTCAACATTAATCAGACCGATAGGCGAATCGCTGGTCATGTTGGTAGAAGCCGGAACGTAGCCCTTACCGGTAGTAACGGTCAATTCCATATTGATTTTAGCACCGGCATCAAGCGTGCAGATAATGTGATCCGGATTCATGATTTCAACATCATGACCGGTTTCAATCATCGCTGCAGTGACAACGCACGGACCTTCAGCCTTTAATGTCAGTGTTTTAGCCGATTCGCTGTGAACGGCAACCGCTAATTCCTTAACATTCAATACGATATCGGTTACATCTTCCATTACGCCTGGAATAACCGAAAATTCATGTAATACGCCGTCTATTTTAATAGCGGAAACAGCGCCGCCCTGTAACGAGGACAACAAAACCCGACGCAAAGCATTACCGAGCGTCAGACCGAAGCCTCTTTCTAAAGGTTCAACCACAATTTTAGCTTTGTTTGTGCCTTCTGTTTGAGACACATCCAACTTTGTTGGTTTAATCAATTCTTGCCAATTCTTTTGAATCACGGGTTTAATCCTTTTCTTTAGAAGTTATATATGCATATATTTTAAGCACGACGACAGGCCTGATTCGGCCTGTGTCGTAAAATAAAAACTAGACGCGGCGTCTTTTTCTCAAACGGCAACCGTTGTGCGGAATAGGCGTTACATCGCGAATCGAAGTAATGGTAAAACCGATAACCTGCAATGCTCTGATTGCGGATTCTCTGCCCGAACCCGGACCTTTTACTTCAACTTCCAATGTTTTCATGCCGTTTTCCTGAGCCTTTTTACCGGCTTCTTCGGCAGCTACCTGAGCAGCGTACGGAGTAGACTTTCTCGAACCTTTAAAACCCTGAGCGCCGGCTGTTGACCAAGAAACGGTATTGCCTTGAGCATCAGCGATGGTAACTCTTGTATTGTTAAAAGAAGAATCGATGTGAGCCACACCCGAAGTAATATTCTTTTTTTCTTTCTTTTTTCTTTGAATTGTTGCTTTAGCCATTTGCACTCACCCCACTATTTCTTCTTGTTCGCAATGGTTTTACGTTTACCTTTACGGGTACGAGCATTTTGTTTGGTGCTCTGACCGCGTACCGGCAGACCTTTACGATGTCTTAAACCACGATAGCAACCCAAATCCATCAATCTCTTGATGTTGGTACCGACTTCACGGCGAAGTTCACCTTCAACCAGATAATCGCTATCGATAACTTCACGAATCTTCATTACTTCATCATCGGATAAATCGTTAACGCGACGGTTAAGATCGATTCCGGACTTAGAGCAAATGTCTTGAGCAGACTTGCGTCCAATGCCGAAGATATAAGTCAGTGCGACTTCAATTCTCTTGGCACTTGGAATATTTACACCAGCTATACGAGCCAAATTTAATCTCCATTATTTAATAAATTAAAACATTCAAAAAGTTGATCACCACTTTTCAAAATTAAGCGGATTATAGGCACGATATTTATCAGAGTCAACACCTTTTTGTAAAAAAATTGAATTTTTTTTGCGATTTTAACGATTTTTTAAAAAACACCGCGAAAAACGCCGGTTTTAGGGCAATTACCTATCGTCTTCCAAACCGAGTACGTCGCTTATTTTGCGGCTGACTGCATCGATAGTGCCGGTACCGTCTACTGTTTTGAGCAAACCACGCTTTTCAAAAAAAGGAATAGTCGGGTAAGTAAGCAAACGATAGTTAATTAGGCGATTCTGCACGGTTGTACGGTTATCATCTTTACGGCGAGCGAATTCCGTGCCGCCGCAAACGTCGCAAACTCCGTAAATTTGCGGTTTTTGAAACTTATCGTGATAGCCGGCGCCGCATTTCATGCAGGCATAACGCCCTAAAATACGTTCCATGATGATTTCATCCGGTACTTGAATTTCTAAAACCGCCGACAGCTTAATATTCTGTTCGGCCACCAAATCTTCCAAAACCTCGGCTTGCGGCAGAGTACGCGGAAAACCGTCCAAAATAAAGCCGTGTGCGCAGTCCGGCTCGGATATGCGGCTTTTTACCATTTCGATAATCATTTCGTCATTAGCAAATTCACCGCGCTCAAGTGTTGCTTTCAGTTCACGTCCGAGCGGCGTATCTTTTTCGGCAAACTGGCGCAGCATTTCGCCGGTAGATAAGTGCGCAATATGAGTCTTTTCTTTTAAAATACGAGCCTGTGTACCTTTGCCGCAACCGGGAGCACCGGTAAATACAACAAACAGACCTTCTTTGGCGTGCGTCATCGTTTAACGGTTCTTCTTACTGATTAATGCCGCCTTTTTGAGCAAACCTTCGTATTGGTAGGCAATTAAGTGCGATTGAACCTGATTTACGAAATCCATGGTAACCTGGACCACGATAAGCAGGGTAGTGCCGCCCAAAACAAACGGAACACCGACTCGGCTGATTAAAATTTCCGGCAAAATGCAGAGGCAGACCAAATAAACGGAAGCTACCATCGTCAGACGCGTAATTACGTAGTCGAGATATTCTGCGGTATTTTTACCCGGACGAATACCTGCGATAAAGCCACCGTGTTTCTTCAGGTTTTCAGCGGTTTCTTCCGGATTAAATACCACGCCGGTGTAGAAAAACGTAAAGAACAGGATTAAGAAGGCATATAAAGCCAAATACAACGGCTGACCATGACCGAGTAACTGGCTCAAAGTTTGTACCCAACCCGGACCTTGTTCGGCCGAAAGATTGGCTATCGTAATCGGCAACAACAGCAAAGAGCTGGCAAAAATCGGCGGAATAACACCGGTCGGGTTAATTTTCAGCGGCAAGTGCGAACTGTCGGCTGCAGTTATGCGCATCCCCATTTGGCGCTTCGGATATTGAATCACGATACGACGTTGTGCGCGCTCAACAAACACGATGACATAGATAAGAGCTAAAGCCATAATCAGCAGCATAATGATGGTGCCGAAAGACATTTGACCGGCACGACCTAATTCAAAAGTCTGCGCTAAAGCGTTCGGAATGTTGGCAATAATACCTACCGTAATGATAAGTGACGAACCGTTGCCGACGCCGCGCTGGGTGATTTGATCACCGAGCCAAACGATAAACATGGTGCCGCCAACCAAAGATACGATGGTCGAAAACTTAAATGCAAAGCTAGGAATCAATACAGCGGAAGCACCGTTGGCACCGGAAATGCTCAGCAAACCGACGGCAATACCGTAACCTTGAATAATCGTAATCAAAACCGTCAGCATCTTGGTGTAGTGTACGATTTTGCGGTGTCCGGCTTCACCTTCTTTTTTGAGAGCTTGCAAAGACGGAATAACCGACTGTCCGAGCTGAATGATAATGGATGCGGAAATGTAAGGCATAATGTTGAGGGCAAAAATCGTCATACGCTCCAACGCACCGCCGGAAAACATATTGAACATACCTAAAATACCACCCGAGTTACGGCTGAACATTTCAGCCAAAACGCCGGCATTAATACCCGGAAGCGGGATAAACGTTCCCAAACGGAACACGATTAATGCCATAACGGTAAACCATAATCTTTTCTTAAGTTCTTCAGCCTTACCAAAGGCAGACATATCTAAGCCTGCTGCCATTTTTTCTGCTAACGAAGCCATTTTATCATCCTTTAAAAAATTTAAAACCAAATAAGGGGCACTTTTTGCCCATTGCCGATAATTTAATACATAAAAATAAAATTAATGCAACAAAAATTTGTTTATCCTCAATATTTTGTTGATGACAAGCGAATCGGCATGATTAAAAGAGGATTTTTGTTATGTGTGGCAATTATTCCCGTTCATCGGGGTTGCGTTTTTTGAACACGGTAAATTCGGCTTTAAAGTTTTATTTAATTTCTTGAGTATATTTCTTTTTAATTATTTTTACGATGTCATTGACCTCAACGGACTTTGTATCGTCGGTTGTTTTTTGCTTTTGCATCTTAGCTATACGATTTTTGACCATTTCAAAAGTTTGCGGTTGCATACTCTTTTCATCGATTTTTTGGCGGCTGCGGGTTTTTTGAGTTGTTTGAACGGAAACACCGCCTTTGCTTAAAGAGGCGAGTTGTTTTTCTTTTTGGGCGTTTTCGTATTCGGTTGAAGCGCTGACGGCATAACCGATGGCGCAAGCCGCATAAGAACAAGCCAGATAAGCGGGTAGTCCGGTTGCCGCGGCGGAAACCGCCAAACCGCCGGTTAAAGCCGCAAAACCGGACGACAGTAGAATCTCAAATTTTTTCTTTTTAGGGAGTTCGCGCCATTTATCGCGGAATTTTGTTTTTCCCGAATCGGTTAAATCTTTTAATGCGGCCAAAGATGCTTTAGGATTTCTGTTAAGTTCGGAATTGAGTTTGGCTGATGAGTGGCTGGAAAGGGCTGCCATTGACATACCCAAAAAGCCGATGAGAGGACCGCCGCAATATTGCGCAACTAAGGCAGACGGTGCTAGTGCCGGCGCCACGGCCGCAACCAACCCGCCGACGGTCATACCGCCCCACAACAGGGCATTTGCTCCCCAAAAGGCAACGCTTCGTTTATCTTCGGTGGAAAATTTTTTCCAGTTATCCTTAAAACTCAATACTTAGCTCCTCGTCCACATAATCATTAATCGAACGTATCCTACACCTTTTTGCGGGTTTTGTCAATCGCTTTTATTTGCAATAAAAAACCCCGACCGAAGTCAGGGCTTTATTTGTTTTTATGCAACCATTTGTTTTATGGCGGCAATGGCATCGCTTATTTTTTCTACATCGGTGCCGCCGGCCTGTGCCATATCGGGACGTCCGCCGCCACCCTGACCGCCGAGAACACCGGCCGCTGCCCGCACCATATCAACCGCGTTATATTTGCCGGTCAAGTCTTTGCTGACCCCGACAACTACCGAGGCTTTGCCGTCTTTATCAGAGCACAAAACCACCACACCGGAGCCGATTTTTTGCGTAATATCGTCAACAAATGCCTTCAGTTCTTTCGGGTGGGCATCCGGTACCAATTTGCCGACAAATTTAACACCGTTAACGGTTTCTACCTCGTCTTTAGCCGAAGATTGACCACCGGCCAGACTTCTCTTTAAATTAAAGATTTCAGCTTCAAGTTTTTTGCGTTCTTCAAGCAATCCGGCGATTCTGGCTTCCAAATCATTTATATTGGTTTTCAAGCCGTTGGCCGCCGCATGCAACTTATCTTCCAAAAAGCGTACATAAGAATCCGCACCGCAACCGGTTACACATTCCAAACGGCGTACACCGGCTGCCACGGCAGATTCCGATAAAATATGGAAGTAGCCGATATTGCCGGTAGAGCTGACGTGAGTTCCGCCGCAAAGTTCGCGTGAGAACGGGGCTTTTTCATCGCCCATGGTAACCACGCGCACATCTTCACCGTATTTCTCGTCAAACAAAGCCATGGCACCGAGGGCAACCGCTTCGTCTTTATTCATAATCACGGTGTTGACTTTCAAATCGTTGCGAATTTGCTCGTTGACGATATCTTCTACCTTGCGGATTTGTTCGGTAGTAATCTGTTTCGGGTGAGAAATATCAAAACGCATTCTACCGGCTTCAACCGCCGAACCTTTTTGTGCCACGTGGTCACCCAACACGATTTTTAAAGCTTTATGAGCCAAGTGGGTTACCGAGTGGTTGGCACAAATTTGCGAGCGATTTTCTCTGTTGACCTCAAAGTTGGCAAATTCACCGACTTTTACCGTACCGCTCTGCAATTCACAGACATGAGCATATAAATCGTTCAACTTGGGTTTGCAATCGATGACCTTGGCGGTAAAGTTTTTGGATACGATTGTGCCGATATCGCCGACTTGGCCGCCGCGTTCGGCATAAAACGGAGTTTGGTTGGCTACCAACTCGAATTTACCGGAAGTTATTTCGTTTACTTCTTTGTCATCTTGTACCAAAGCTTTGATTTCGCCATCGGTTTTTAAGGTGTTGTAGCCCAAAAATTCGGTAGCACCGCATTTATCTTTGATACCGTACCAAACTTTGGCCACACCTTCGTCGCCGGAGCCGGCCCAGTTTTTACGCGCTTCGGCTTTTTGTTTTTCCATGCAGGCATTGAAGCCTTCGACATCAACTTCGAGATTTCTGCCCTTGAGCGCATCCTGAGTCAAATCAAGCGGAAAACCGTAAGTATCATAGAGTCTGAACGCGGTTTCGCCGCTGAGTTTGGCACCGGAAGACAGTTTAGAAATTTCATCATCAAGCAGCTTCAAACCTTTATCTAAGGTGCGACCGAAACGTTCTTCTTCGATTTCGATGGTTTCTTTAATCAGAGTTTCACGAGCATAAAGTTCCGGATAGGCATCGCCCATTTCTTTCTGCAGTGTCGGCAACAGCTTATAAATCATCGGCTCTTTGACACCGAGCATATAGGCGTGGCGCATGGCACGACGCATAATGCGGCGTAATACATAGCCGCGACCCTCATTGGACGGCAACACCCCGTCGGCGATTAAAAAGCTGATGGCGCGCAGATGGTCGGCAATTACGTTGTGGGAAGCCTTGAGCGGGCCGTTCGGGTCGGTATTGGCAATATCGGCAATTGCTTTAATCAGGTGTTGGAACATATCGGTTTCAAAGTTGGAGTGAACACCCTGCAAAATTGCGGCAATGCGTTCCAAACCCATACCGGTATCGATTGACGGGCGTTTTAAGTTGATGCGCGAGCCGTCCGGTAAATCTTCAAATTGGTCAAATACGAGGTTCCAAATTTCAATAAATCGGTCGCCGTCTTCTTCCGGAGTCCCCGGCAGACCGCCCCAAACCTCCGGACCATGGTCATAAAAAATTTCGGAACACGGACCGCACGGGCCGGTATCGCCCATTTGCCAGAAGTTATCTTTGGTGGCAATACGGATAATACGGTCTTCCGGCAAGCCGGAAACCTTCTTCCAGATATCGTGTGCTTCGTCGTCGTTATGATAAATCGTAACCGCCAGCTTTTCTTTCGGCAGGCCGAATTCTTTGGTCAGCAATTCCCATGCGTACGGAATGGCGTAATCTTTGAAATAATCGCCAAACGAAAAGTTACCGAGCATTTCGAAAAACGTATGGTGGCGTACATCGTAACCCACACTGTCCAAATCGTTGTGTTTGCCGCCGGCGCGCACGCTTTTTTGTGCGGTGGCCGCTCGGGTATAATCGCGGGTTTCGTTGCCGGCCAGAATGTTTTTAAACTGTACCATGCCGGAATTGGTAAACATCAAAGTCGGATCGTTATCCGGCACCAAAGATGATGACGGAACTATTTTGTGGCCGTTTTTCTCGAAATAATCGAGGAACGTTTTGCGAATTTCATTTACACCGATTGTCATTTTATTTCCTTAATTTTAAGCTTAAAATTTTCTCACTGACGCGCAGATTATAACAAACTTTGGCGCTTGTCTATATTTATTTACAAAAAAATATTGACAAATTACACAAATGCGCTATAAAACCGTCAACAAATCTTATGATTATGGTAAAAAGAATAATTATTTTGGCAGTTTGCTTTATGCTCTCTGCCGTCGCCGCTTCCGCTCAGCGCGACAAGTTTTTTATTGAGCGTGATTCAGTGAAAATTGCCGTAAAGGACGCCCCGAGGTCTGAACATCAGCGTTTTTTGTACGGTCTGTACAAAGACGGTAAAGAGCTTCTTCCCATGGTTTATGATATGGTTGAGGAGCGCTCCGTTAAGCTGATGGCCTTCTTTAAGGATACGGAGATTTTGGTCTACGACACAGACGGAACTTTGGTAGACAAAGCTGTTTTGGAGTTCCCGATTGATCGCCACTCCTTTGTGCGATTTGAGGAAATTGATGGCCGCCGCGGTATAAGCGCGTATGAGCTGGTGGTATATTACAACGACAACGATTGGATATATCAACCCATAGGCACTTACTACCGGAAAGGTCGCCATCTCTACAGAGTTATCATTACCACCGAATTGGAGCTGATAAAGTAAGGATAAAAGGTCGGAGTTGCTTCCGACCTTTTGTTTTTTTGGTGAATAATCGGGAAATATATCAGTATTTTAGAGGCTTATGTCGCAGAATCAAAAAAGTAAAAAAAATACTGGAAAAATTAAAAAAAATATGCTACAATCAAAAGAAGTGTAGGGACTTTCAAAGGGAATGCTATGTATATTTGGATATTATTGGCAACGATTATGGTCGCTTTGAGCTTTTTCAACGTTGCGCCGCGCGCCGATAAGGAGCACGCACTCAACGAGATTAAGGCTGCCACGGTTGTTAACCGTTTCAAAGCGGAGCATGTGGCTATGCTGCGTAATATTGAGTGTGAAATAATATTACGACGAAATGACCAGTATTGGGACGGCGCAGATGATACAAATCCGACTAGCGCGTCAGGACCGGTGAGAGTCACCAACTCTACCAGCTTTATAGCAGAAGGATTAAAAGCCTATACCAAATTTGAAGATCATTTACCTGTGGGATATATGCAAGGTAATAACCGTAAGGACGGCACCGGGCAAAATTATTCAATCAGCCAAAAAGAGCATTATGTGTATTGTTTGGATAAGCCGGCCGAAAGTACAATATCCGACGCATCAGCCGGACAATATTCCGGCAACTTTATTTCGTGTCGTACTACGGCAACAGGATCCAATATCGGATACAACCGCTATTTAGTGTCGGTTATGCCGATAAAAGACCGCTGGGTAACCAAAGATGGCAGTAAAAAACCTTTGCCGATTCTTACAAATATATTAGCAAAAAATCCGAGCAGAACCGCAAAATTGGGGTGGAGCGAGTGTGATGAAAGCGGCTGTGTGTTGCATGGAATGGGGGCTCATGCCGTGCGCTTGGAATATACGGATCATGATGAATTTGGGAACTTAAAACAAGAATTGCACCATGTTATTTTGTCTTCGCAGTCTAAGATTTGGGATAATCCGATTTTTAAGACCAGCGGCATGTGTTATGATAATACCTGTTTGTTTGCTTATGAACAAATACCGGTGGCAGATACAGCTTGTCACTGTGAAAACTTAATCAGAGAAGCAAGCGGTCAGCCGCGATTGACCACGGAAGAATGTTATCCGGTGCCACCACCGCCGGAACAGAATCCGTAAAAAATTATTAAGAAGATTAACTTTTAAGGAGAACGCCGATGAAAAATTATAACAACAAAAAATCCATACTGGAGCGAGGTGGCTTGATGATAGAAGCCTTAGCCATGCTTGGTTTGATAGCAGTGGTAACCCCGACTATGTATAAAAAATCTGCCGAACGGACGATGGAGGTTGAAGATATCAATACCGCGACCACCATGCGTACATTTATGAATGCGGCGGAAGCGTATATGAATGCCAACTATATCAACATTATGAAGGAAACGGAAGGTCATATGCAGCCAATCGGGGAAGACGAGAATGCTCCGAAAATTGGCGTGGTAACTATAAATCCGGCAGACTTGGAACCGTATTTGCCATATAAATATGCCGAGAGCGGCGGTTTATATAACTACAATGCACCTACTGTTCGTGTTGTGCGTTCCGGTGACAACTTAACGGCGTTCGCGTTGTTTCCGGCAAAAGTTGGCGGAGAGGAAGGAGTCGGGCAAGAACGTACGGTACGTATTGCTTCTTTAATCGGTGCTAACGGCGGTTATGTTCCTACTGCCGATAGTCAAACTGCCAAGAGTGCACGCGGTGTCGGCGGCGTGTGGAATTTGGATAACGATCATTATAAAGCGGTATTCGGTGAAAGTAATGACGCGAAACAGTTCTCCTTAGTGACGTCATCTTCCAATGTGGTGAACAGCTCGACTGCGGCGGCTCAAGCTGATAATACCAAGTATCTGCAACGTACCAAAGAAAATGGCGATGGTGAATTGTGGCGTAATGCGATGCGTACGGATTTGTATATGGGTGGTGCCGATTCTGGCAGAGATCCAGATAAGATGAACGAGAATGGTTTCTTCAGCATAAAGAACATTAACCAGCTGATTGTTAATGCTGAAACTGCTACCGGTTCCTCGGTACAAGGTACACAAGATGCTGCAGCTACAACGATTGAAGCGGGAACGTATGGTTTATACATCAATAAAGCTACTGGCGAAGGTGCTACGCAAAAAGGCGGTATCAATGCCTATATTGCCGGTACTTTGCAAGCGGCCGGAAATCAGTTTTGGGCAACAGATAATACATTAAAGTATAAGGGCACCAACCTGGAATTTGACGGCACAAATTTCAGAATAGGGCTGGAAAAAGAGGATGCTACAGATAAAAAGAAGAATGTTTATGTGCTTGACGGTGTAGCTAATAATGCCGGAAGTAGCACACTTAATGTGATGGGCGATAAGATTCAAGTAGCGGAAGCCGGAAATATAGGCAATTATAAGCCTAATGCAGAAGTCCAGAAAAAAGCAAATGTGGTTATTAATACGACCAACAAGAAGGGTAGTCAAGAAACAAATCCTCTTACGATAGATGCGCCGAAATATTCAGCCGATAACAAGGCACCGGAATTCGGTGTTGATGTATCCGGCAATATGGTGGTTGAAGGTGCGTTGGCAGCAGGTCAACTTGATACCAATAAAATTCGTGCCTCCAGCCTTTCCGTCGGCTCAGCAAATATCGATGATGCGAAAAAATGGATGGATGTTGATAAAGACGGCGTTCATATTCATCAGCCGAAAAATGGTGCTCATGCGGGTACGCAAATTGAAGCCAGAGAAGGTTTTGTTGCCATGCGTGTCGGTGAAAGTAATACTATAAGCACTAGCACTGAAAATCCGGAGACTGCCGCCGTTGAAACGGATAATGATGCGCAAATCCTTATGTCTTCCGGCGGTATTACGGAAAAGGTAGCCTCCGGCAAAAATTTGACCTTGGCCGGATCCGGTGTCGGTGTTCAAATTAACGACAGCAATATCAATATCGGCAATAGTGATGCAAGAACCTTGAACACCAATAATGGCACACCTGCCGATTATCAAGTAACTTTCGAATCAGGCGGAGACGTTAATGTTGACAGCAGTAACCTGAGCGTGAAAGCTGACAGTGCACCGGTCTTTACCGTCAGAGGTAAAGAAAGTTTTACGGGTCAATCGGGAGATACTAATAATAGAGACAAATTATCGGGTTTGGGAGGATATCGTATAGCCGGTCACGGAAACACGTTGTTTACCAGTGGAATGGATAGTGGTACAGATACTAATGTTGTCAGGTATTTATCTATGTCGGGAAGCTTGCCGAAAGAGAATAATGTTACTGTTCCTGCCGCGGTGAATATTATCGGCGGTCAACAAGACAGCGGGGATTTGGATCAAGCTAAAGGAGTTATGTATATCGATTTGGATGACAGAGGTTCGAATGCGTATGCCCAAGTACAAGTAAACGATAACCCTGAACAAGGTGTGGGCGAAAATGCTACAAGTACCAGAATCGGCGGTGACGAGATTTTGGCCGGCGGTATTTATATCCGTAAAGGTTTAATTGATATTGTTCCGGATAGTTCACAATCCAATGCCGGATTTAAGGATCAGAATAATCCGACTGTATATCAGATAGGTGCAAATACCGCCGATGACGGAATGGGTGTTATCAGAGCCAGCCGCTTGGTGGCAAACAATGTTACAACTTCCGGAAAAAGAGTGATGGTGCCGGAGTTCTTTGATAATACTATTTATAGCGAATATAACGGCGCAGACGGAACGACTCGTTATGATACTTATATGGTGAATCCGGCTTATACTTCGGTAATGAACGATATTAAGTTGGTTTCGCGCGGTGGCGCCCGTTTGAGCGATATTTTGCCGGTGTTTATTACCAAGGGTATTTATACGGCGGTTAACAACTACGGGGAATCGGCATTTAACAAGAGTGATTTCAGTGATGGTTCCGGTTTGTACATTAATAGCGACAATATTCTTAATATAAAAACTTGCCCAAGTACAAATCCAAATTCTTGTCCGAATGATATAAATGAGCCGGCCTCGCCTATTATCGGTTTAGTGCCGTTACCGCAATGTCCTCCGGGATATGCGCGTATGATTACGGTTACTCCGGCTAACATTCGTATGGCGGAAGCCGGTAGATTCAAGAATGCCTACTATAATGAAAAATTCAGAGGAATTGATATTGATGTAGATGACTTTACCAATCCGACCAATAGTGATTACTTTAAAGACAATAAGGGTAACATACAGACTATCGACTCTTTAGATGAGGCTGCTCTCGCCCGTATGAGTGAAACTGACAGAAAGAAATTAAAAGAATCACAGGTTATGAAACTGTATGCGGCGTATATTTCGACAAAGGATAGTGAAGGGAGATATGCTGTTACAAATATGAACCCGACGTATCAGGGAGGTGTTCATTTGACCGGCGGTGATGAATCATGGTCCGGTATGGTTGGCAGTAATAAGGTTCAAAATCCTGAAGGTTTCCAAGGAAAGATGGAATTGGATGTAGCTAACAGAGATTATAATCTTACAGAAGACGAGATTATTAGTACAAGCGAGGTAGCTGCAGTTACGGGTTCTAATGGTGCTATATCCAAAGAGAGAGGAGGGCGCAGAGTAACATCCTCAGAAACTGATCGTAACTCTACTTCTTCTTTACACGATGTTGGTCATACTGTTACGCATAAAATAGAAGAAACAAATACTACTGATAAAAATGTTTATAACACGGTTCCAAGCACGGATGATGAGGATACTACGTCGTCTGGTTATGTAAAGACCGCAAATATCATCTCCAATGATATAAACTCGCAGTTGTTGACAATTCATGACCAACATCAGGATAATAATAATTCACAACACCAAACAACTGAACCGCGCCATTATAAGTTGAAAAATGATATTGATATTTCCGGTACCCGTATTTTGGCGGACCGTATCCGGAATGTTCAGTTTGAAGGTAAAAACAGTCATGGTGTGATGGAAAAAGCTTATGTGTTGACGTCGAAGAACCCTAACTATATAGAGCCGATGACCTTCCAAAAGAGTACTTGGCTGAAAACGGCAGCAATTCCGGTTGCTAAACAAGGCAAAGATGTTGCTTCCGGTTGGACTATTTTGATGGGCTTTATTTATCCGCGTGCGGCATATCAGAATATATTGACAACACTGCAGGTTGCCGATCAGTATCAAAAATTTGCCTCTTACGGTGATGCTACGGCGCGTAACCGTAGCGGTTTTGATACTAGAGACAGAAAATACCGAGTGGTAGGTCGAGATAGCAACGGAAATGCAATATATGACAGCACCGAGGAGTTTTTCTACTGGAATATTTTCCCGGTTGAACAGGAAAGCTTGGAAGCATACATAACAACTTATTGTTATTTTGACCAAAACAATAACGCTTACGGTATGTTTAAGAACAGCGGAAAAACAGGAAATGAATATAATACCGATTCGGAAGTGAAAGGCCATTTGCCGATGATTGATTATATTACGACATTTCCGGAAGGATATGAACCTACGGGCGATAATAAGAGATATCGTCAGATGTTGAACGATCCGTCGATGAAATACAACGAATTGTGGTAATATTGTATTGCGGGAAAACGCCGGTTGGAGATATTCTGACCGGTGTTTTTTTTGCGCTCTTTAAGATGATGGCAGTATTGTTTTGTGTATAATTTGCATAAAGCGCGACAGCATTTATTTTTTTTGGTATCATATGTTGTCGTATTAAGGAGATTTGCATGTATAAAAAAATTGCCGTTTTAACCGGTTTAATGTTATTGAATGTTTTTCCGGCATTTGCCGTTGACGAATATTCCGTCGACGGAGATAATTACTCGTACAGATTTTTAGTGTATAACGAAGGCGAGGAGTTGGATATCGGGGGGAAAAAGTATAAGAGCCCGTTTACGCTTTCGCAGAGCAATTTGCAGACGCTGACTGCCGCCGCGCAAAAATGGGCCTACGTTATAAAAACCACCAGCCCTAAGCCGAAAGAGGGATATGCAATAGTAACGGAAGATGAGTATAATGCTTCGGCAATAAGTTCGTATACAAAAATAGAAGAATCTCCTTATCCGGTAACATATGTCAATGCAACCATAAATAATCTCCATATCATAGATGACGATGATGACGACGACGATGATGATCCGCTGGACGGAATTTACGGTATTATTACCATCGGATACGGAATTGAAGAAGATAATCCGGGATGGCAGGATTTTAACGGATTGCATTCTTTGTTGCATAATCAGTCGTTGCCGGATTTGTATACCACGCTGTTGCATGAGTTTATGCATTCGCTGGGTTATGATACCGATGTATCGCAACAGCGTCCGGAAAGTACGGATCCGAAAGGTTATTATTTTACGGAAAAAGACACCGACAACTTGACGGTTTGGGATAAAAATCTGCGACTTTATTCCGGAAGCTATGAGGTATTTGATGCGGATGACGAGATTGTTCCGACATCGCAAATGTCGGTCGGCAAAAATCGGGATTTTGATATATTTGAATATTCTCCTTATTTTGTCGGAGAAGAAACCATTAAGGTTTTGGGCGGTCAAGACGATTATGATGATGCCCGGGTTGCCATTATTCAAAACGGTGGTTTAACCAGTTATTCCGCCAGTTATGATAGTAAAGAAACACGGCCGCAAGTCTTCGGGATGCCGATACATAATGCCGACAGCTTTGAACCGGATTTGGCGCATACCGAGCTGCGCAACAGCTTTATGTCGCACCAGGCTTTTCGTAACTGGTTGGTGCCGATGGAAGCCGAATTGGCGCTTTTGAAAGATTTGGGATATAATATTGAATTGCGCGATTACTTCGGTAAATCGTATTATTTGGATGATATAACCGATACCTTTGCTACCGGCTATTCCGAATGGAACGGTAGCGCTTATACCGGTAATCCGAGTAATGTAGCGCAAGGCGTTGGTCTGCATATATACGGCGACAACAATAAAATTACGCAAACTTCGGATATAGTGACCAACGGTGAGGGTTCTTTCGGTGTCAGAATAGACGGCGTGAACAACCAATACACCTTGAGTGGCGGTAGCAGTATCGAAACCAACGGTAAGG
Source organism: Pseudomonadota bacterium (assembly GCA_918234285.1). GTDB lineage: Bacteria > Pseudomonadota > Alphaproteobacteria > RF32 > CAG-239 > RUG410. The sequence goes on from CAKJXZ020000010.1 coordinate 79,390, forward strand.
AAAATCTGGGAATTGCCGTAACTTGGGGTAAGGGCCATATCGTGAATATCGAAAAAAATGCGGAGGTAACGGCTACGGGCGATGAAGGTATTGCGGTTGCGTTCGATTTTGGGGAAAATATGTTCGGCAATTTGGACGATACCCGCGGTTCGTATATCAATTATGACGGCGAAGATAACAGAGTTCCCTTGAGCGAAACCGACAAGGCTCTGGTTAAGCAATTCAATGTTGCCGGTACTTTGAGCGGAAAGCTGGCGGCAATTTATATTGCGGATAATGCCCACGTCGAAGCAATCAATATATTGAACGGGGCATATATCAACGGTAATATCGTTTCCGATTGGAATTCCGAAAAATCCGGCCCGAAAAGCAGAGTTATGCGGGAAGAATCCGGTGAATGGACTTATGTCGATGTCAGCGACGAATCGCAGATATATTTTACCGACATCAATATAAATGTAGGCTTTAACGGCACGATTAACGGCAGTATCGACGGAGAGGTAACGGACGGCATAAATACTCTGAGATTGAACAACGAGGGAATCGTAAATATCAAAGGCGAGAAAATTGCGGTTTATTCTTTTGACAATTCTGGCGCGGTAGATATCGATAACGCCGTTGTTTCCGTACAAAACGGAGAAATCACCGGCATCGGCGAAATAAATGCTGTTGACAATCTGGAGTTGGCTGCAAACATAAAACAAATTGATAATATTGTGAATTTACAAAGTGATGCACTGTTTTCAACTATAAACGATGAAATAGGTACGGTGGAGATTATGCAGTTGAATGCTGACAACGCAAAGATTTCTTTTGATTTGGGTGATAAATATGTGCTGAAAAATGCCTCGCAAGATGATACGGCGTCTATTTCAAAAATTATCTTAACGATGGAAAATGCCGATACTTTGCAAGACGGCGCAACTTATGAATTGTTCGGCGATGCCGATAAGGTACTCGATTTGGGTGATTCTTACGGCAACGTTTATTATAACAACAAAAAATATTATCTGACGCAAGATGATCAGCAGAAAAATTTGCTCCGCGCCAGAATGTCTGACGAAAAAGTTACGCTGCACGAGGCGGTGGAAAATGAATCGGCCATAAATTATATTATGACGAAAGACAACAAACAAACCGAAGATGTCGGAACGGTTAACGGCGGTTATTTTGAAATCAGCGGTGAGGATGTGGATGTTAACGGTTATAAAGGTTTAACGGTTGACGGCGAACACAACTCGGAAAAAACCGTACTCAAAACCGGTATTTACGGCGCAAAAGGCAGTAACGTCAGCGTGGTAAACAACGGCAATTTGGAAGTGATTGCCAAAGATAAAGAAATTGTACTCGGCGGGCAAGACGAAACAGCCGTTTATCTGGATAACGGCAGCGTGTCGTTGAATGCAAGCAAATATGCCATAAACGTTGACGGGGCGATAAAGGGTACGGAAGACGGCAAAAACGAGATTAAAGCCACAGGTAAATCCGTTTCTTTAAATGAAGTTGACAATGTAAGCATTACAGCGATGAGCACCGAAATAAATATGGGGGATGTTGCTCATAACACGACCTTGATTTCCAGTTTCAGCGATATAAACGTTGCAGATGACGCATTTTTGGCGGCCGACGGAAGTAATGAGCTTTCCAGTATTGGCGGCACAATTAATCTGCTTAACGGGAAGGCATCGCCGATAACCTTGAACAAAATAGAATTACTCGACGATACTAAGCTGAATATTGACATTGACTTGGCAAATGAGACGGCCGACCGTCTGGTTGTGCCTGCAACGGAGAATTTATCTTTAGATGGCGCAAAATTGAACATTGATAAGGTGAATCTGTTAAATCAGAATGCCGCGTTGACCGCCGAAAAAATCAAAATACCGTTTATCAGCGAAGAATTTAATAACCAAAACCTGTTGGGGAACGTTGAGGTAGCAAAGTTGCCGTCGTTGCTTACGCCGATTTTCAAATACGATTTCGGCTATAACGAAGATAAAAAATCCGGCAATTTTGTGCTGCAAAGAGGTTCGTCGTCGCAATACGAAAGTTATAACCCGGCGATTGTGGCGGCTCCGGTTGCGACTTTGAGCGGATATTTGACGCAGTTGCACGCTTATGATACGGCGTTTAATAACATCGGCGAAGGATTCAGGACAACGGGAAATCGGGCAAATTATCAAGGACAAACCACGGTTATGCCGGATAAAACGCTATGGATTAAACCGTCTTCTTCTTTTGAAAAGCTTAATTTGAAAAACGGTCCGGAAATTAAAGACAATATGTATGATGTTTATGCCGGAATCGATGCACCGACCGCAAAAGTTTTCAGCGGCGGTGATCTGCGCTACGGAGTATATGCCGGCTATAATTATTCTCGCCAGAAATATGAAGGCAATACCATTCGTCAAAACGGAGGAACGCTCGGCTTGGTCGCTCATTTGTATAAGAACGGTTGGTTTAATACCGCAACCGTGAATGCCGGCTTGGATAAAGCCGAGGAATCGACAATGTACGGCAAGGAAGATTTTAATATTTTCAGATACGGTATTGCCGATAAAATCGGGTTTAACTGGTTGTCGCAAAAGAAAAATTTTGTGGTTCAGCCAAGTTTATTGCTGAGTTATACAACCATCAGAACTTCAAACTATTATAATGCGGCCAATGTCAAAATCACCTCGGACCCGCTGCATGCGTTTAACGTTGCTCCGGGAGTAAGACTTGCCTGCAATTTGCGCGACGGTTGGCAGCCGTATGCCGAGGCAAAAATGGTGTGGAACATTATGAATGATACCGATTTTGCGGCGCAGCGCATTAATTTGCCGGAAATGAGTGTTAAGCCGTACGTACAATACGGCGTCGGCGTACAGAAAATCGGCGCCGGCAGAATCTCCGGCTACGGGCAGGTTGATATGCTGAGCGGAGGCAGAAGAGGTGTCGACATGACGGTTGGCATCAGATGGGCGTTTTAAGCTGAAACAGGGCAAAGATGATGGCGGTGACGCAAAATCTGAAAAACATAATCGATAGATATATTGCGGAATTTAAGCAAAAATACCATCTGCCGAAAACCGTGAAGCCGTCGCTTCCGATTGTGTGGTTCGGCAACAAGGAAGAATACGATAGGTCGCCCTTAAAAATCGTGACGGTGGGATTAAATCCGTCGTTAAAAGAATTTGAAAAACCGCGGTTTACACCGGTTAATTTGAACGATGATGATGTAGCGGAAAAACTTGCGTTGACGCTTAATGATTATTTTAAGAAAAATCCGTACAAAGCTTGGTTTAATGATTTTGAAAAAGTTATTAAATGGTTTGATGCAAGTTATTATGAAACGATGAATAAGCCGAACAGGGCGCTGCATATTGATATTTATTCCGCCATTGCCACCAATCCGACATGGGGAAAACTTGATGAAGCGGAGAAAAAGCAGTTTAATCAAACGGCCTTGTTTGTTGAGCTTTTGCAAGAGCTTAATCCCGATATGATAATCTGTTCGGTAAATCAGAAAGTTTTTAAGGATGTCTTTTCGGATTTTTGTTTTGTTAAGCAGGCAGAGAAAATCAGTAAAAAAATCAGCCCTAAAAGCGGAAAAAAATGCGGATTTTATATTCGCAAATATAAAGATGAAAAACACAACAGAATATTGATCAGCGGGAGAAACATGAAAGGGCAGCCTTTCGGCGGAGTGAGCGAACCGGAATTGGCAGAGGCAATAAAGGAAATAGCGGATTAAGCCGATTTTATTGTTTGTCGCTATTTTGTTGGCGACGAAAAATCAATAGAGCTTAACTTTTTGTTGCAAAAAAACAAAAAAATCAATAAACTTAGGCAAATATCTGTTGCATTTAAAATGTTGAAAAGGATAAAACTATGAGAGATTTTCGTGCCGTTGTTGCTCGTCTAAAAAGCGTATCGTTGTTTGCGGCTTTTTTTGTTTGCACTGCCGGAATTGCAAATAATGCCGCAGCCACACCGAAACTTTTAACATAAAATATAACTTCTGATAAGATATGAAAAAATTGATTTTTTTACATGGAGCCGGAGCCGATAAAAAAGCTTATAACGATTTAATGAGTAAAATCGCTCGGATATTAAGAGCGGATTTAGTCAGCTTTGATGCTCCGTTTAAGCATCCCGATAAACCAGGTAAATATAAATGGTTTAATAAGTTTGTACAAGACGGACGACGTGATGCGGTTGTTGAAGATTATACTTATTCCTTACAGTACATCAAAGAACAACTAAAAAATCTTCACACAGATACCGAAAATATCATTCTTATCGGACACTCACAAGGCGGAGGTATGGCCGTTCATATCGGTTTAGAAATTGAATTATCAGGCGTTATCAGCATCAACGGCGATTTACCCTATAATATTTCGTATAAAAAAGTAACAAATACACCTATTTACTGGTTGCAAGGCGAAAAAGATACTTATATTGACGATAATCGTAAAAAATCATATCAGCAGATTTTAAATAATAACAATTTCCATTTTTTGACACTGAAAAACAGTACTCATAACGACTTTAATGATGATTTGTTAAAAGTCATTGAGGATAAAATTCCTGATTTATAAAAAACAGCATTATAGGAAGAAACAATCAGAGATTTTTTAAATACACCCGGGTTGGTTTGCCCTCGCGGGTAGGCATCGTCTGCCAAAAGGTAAAGCCGTATTTCTCATAAAGGCCGATTTCGTCGGTGGAAATATAAACTTTTTCGGTGCCGGCGGATTTTAAGACCTCGCAAATATGGGCGATTAATTTGCCGGCGTTGCGGTGGCCGCGATAGGTCGGAAAGGTATATACAAAGCCAATCCACGGCGACAGTTCCGGTGCGTCAATCTCATCTTGCGGCGCCAAAGTTGCAAACGAAACCAGCTTATCGCCGTCGGTCAGCATATAAACTTCGGTCGAATCCCCGCACATCTGCTTTAATTTATCATTTTTCAACCAGTCGTGCAACAACTCTGCCGCCGACCAATCGCCTTTGCCGATTTCCTTTAGCCAATGTGCCTGATTTTCCGATTGATAGTATTTTATAAACTGCATCTAATGTTCCGTTGTTTCACCTTAATTTATCCATTTCATCTTGCAAATTAGCGAGAAATTTTCCGGCATGGGCGCCATCCATTTGCGTATGGTGAAACTGGAACGAGATTGGCAGATAATATCGAAACCACCGCTTTTTATAGTGGCCCCAAATCATAAACGGATTGTTGAAAATTCCGCTGTTCATGCCCACCGCACCATCAATTTGTGTATCAATAATCGCCGATGTCCCGATAACCATACTCTCTTCCGACAAATCCTGATCAACACAACTTTCTGCAGCTTGTTCTGTATATTTGAGATATTCCCTATTAAAGGTTTCCAAATCATCGGACTGCAAAATATCACACGAACTGACTTCGCCGGTTTTGTTTTTAACAATCGTATTGACCGCCAACGTTTTGTATTGCATTAATTTATCGCCGACCGGAAGCAGATAAAACTCTTTAACAGACGCGGCAGCTTTACCAATGCAAAAATCAAGCAACATATTAAATTTCAGGTGTTTCTTTTTACTGATTTTAACCAGATTCGTCACCTCAAACGTTTTGAAAAACGTCACCATCGGGTTCGGTGCCTTCATCCAAAGTTCAAACGCTTTTGCCCGCGTTGTATTTATAGGATTAACCTCTCTTGCCATTGTTTTTCTCCTTTAATGTCTCCCTGTTATATATTATATAAAAATTTTTACAAGATTCTTTTTGACATCTCGCATTTTGCAGTGATAATTAAAACAACCGTTATTTTTATAAGGAGATAAAATATGCCGTACATTGAAGCAAAAATGAGTATAAAACTGGATGAGCACCAGAAAGATGACCTGCAAAAGAAGTTGACCGACGCCGTATCGGTTGCGTTTGGTAAGCCGAAAGCCTATATTATGGCATGTATCGAGGACGATAAATCGCTGTATATGGCAGAACGTAAGCTCGAAAAGGGAGTCTACATCGCTATTCGCCTGTTGGGTTCTGCGTCTAAATCGGCATGCCAGGGGTTAACCGGCGAGATTTGCCGCATTTTGCAAAGCGACTACGGTATTGATGGCGCAAATGTATATGTAACCTATCATCCGGCTGACCTCTGGGGCTGGAACGGCGGAATGTTTTAATTGTCGGCATAACCGGCGAATTTCTAACCGTAAATTCTGACGATTACGAAATATAAAATTATCTGTGGAACGACGGATTAAAAAGAAGACTATCCGTTATTTGCCAGCCGTCTTCATATAACGATGCGCCAACCGGTTGGCAATGCCTGCAGGCATATCCTTGAACTTAACCGTCGCCAGATTGTTTTCAATCTTAGTTACCACACATTTGAGCTTGGCGTTAACGTCATCAAAACGCAGTTCCAATTCATGCTCTTCGCCGAGTTGCCAGCTGTATTGATTAACGATAACCGCATCATAGCGGCTGATTTCTATAATCTCCACGTTTGCCGCCAAAGCGCCTTCTTTCTGCACCTCGTATCTCGCCTCAATATTTTCCGGCATAACGTAGATATTTCCGTATTGATAATATTGCTTTGCCTGCTGACGAATTTCGGTTTCTTTCATGCCTAAGCGAACAAAGCTGTTTTCATCGTCAAAAGTATTGACCAATTTATCCCAATCATAATGAGTCACCGGCGAAGGCGTATGCATTCTTACTTTATCATTTATGCTTAAGCCGAAGCTTCCGGTTTTAGTCGTATAAAGCTGAACATTTGACGGCACTAAACGGCGATAATCATTATCAATAACCACCAAATACCGGCTACTGTCCGCATCACGATTACCGTTACGCAGTTCGGCATAGTTATTGACATAGCCGTCATGAATCGTCAGATTTGTATCCATAGTGTTGACATAAGCATTATCGGCATAGAGCGTATCAAACTCGACACCACGCTCGCTGTCAACATAATCATTAACTGAAATTACCGCATTTTTAACTCTGAAGTCATAATCATAAATACTGTCTTCAACGTTTTTGAACTTCGACGGAATATCTTTAAGCGAAGTTTGTTCTTTGTATTCGTTACGTTGCGGATTAGTGACTATATTTTCCACAATATCTTTATCCACGCCGATAATATCCAAAGACAAAGGTGTCCCTTCACCATAAGCATTAATACCCTTGGCATTGTGTATCTCGCCTTTGCCGCCGAAAATCTCGTCATTATAAGAAGTTTGTGTCTGCTTGTATCCGTCCGGATTGGCCTTAGTGGAAACGTTAGAATCCGGCGCCTTATCCGAATTTACATAAATATTATCCGCCATCAATGTCACATCGGCCAATCTGCCTCCGTCCGGATAATAATCCGCATTATCGCCGTTGTTGCCGCGAACCGTCAGCGAATAAATCTTTAAGTTGGAATCGGAACGCTCTGCCGTATCAATCGCATCTAACACACTAATCATAACATATTTAGGCACAACGTTACCACCAGAAGGACTGTCATCGCCATAAATCAAACCGTCGTGCGGATAAAGAATATCTTCAAAATCATCTTGCGGTATGTATTCTGACGAAGATAATCCGATTTCGCCGATGGTTAAATTTTGAGCTTTTTGTGTAATCTCCAATCCGTCGCCGGACGTGATATATCCAATGGCGGCATCGCTTTCCAAATTCAAATCCAACGTTCCGTGTTTGGAGATTATCTGATAAATCTTCGTTTCGCTATCCGAATTGGCAGTTCCGGTAATTTTTAAATCATACTCGGCTTCAAAACTTACCGAAGAATCCGGATCTGCCGCCGTATCTTGCATATATTTGAAATTCTTATCCTTGCTGCCGATATTGTTGCTGGCAATAACCGAAATATTACGACCGCTTACCGCTGCTTCATCGCCGTCTGCCGTGTTTATCACCGAATAACCCTTGAAATATTCCTCGTCATCCGGTGTCGGACTGACATCTGCCTGTTTCCAATCGGCGGCCGTCAGCAAAACATTGCCGTCTGCCATAACATTTTTCACATTCATATCAGAATCTTTGGCGCGCAAATTAATCAAACGTGCATCAGACTTGTTATCATTAGCGGCAATCGCCATGACATCTCCGCCGACGTTGATGTTAACGGAATCAGTCCAATCGCGAGTGGAGGCATCAATAGAAAAGCCCGGACTGGTGTTGTCGGTGTGACCGATATCTCCGTCTGATACTTTCATTACCAAATCCCCGGCGGCGGAAATTAAGGTTTTATATGACTGTTGCGGATTACCTAAATCGGCGTTTTGATGTTTGTTGCCGGATGTATCGATAATTCCGTTCAAAATATCACCGTTAGCTTGTTTTATTACAATATCGCCGGCGGTCGCTTCAACATAATTGTCGTTGGCACTGTCTAATTCACCGATAATTAAGTCGGAATCACGGTTATTGATGATAATATTTTGCTTTTGCGCCAAAACTTTGCCCTCAATCTTTATACCGTTTGCACCGCTGTTGTTTATTGCGATATCGCCGGTTTTACCGATAATCTGACCGGTAGTTGCCACTTTCATACCATCTTTGGAAGTATTATCAACGGTGGTTTTGCCGTTATTTGCAACAACTTGGCCGGCAATTTGCATACCGCCGTTATTGATATTGGTTAGGTTAATGTCGCCGTTTGCGGCATAAATATTACCGCTCGGAGTTATCGTAAATTCTCCGGCACCGCGATTTTCCGTCACAATATTGCCGTTGCCGGAATTATCCAACACGCCGGCAACAGTTAAGGTCGCCGCTTCGGCTGTGTTTTCTATTTTAATATCGCCGGAAGTACGGTTTTGCAAAGCAGAACCTTGAGTAAATACTAAGTCTGATTTTTGATTCTGTACCGTTAAATTGCCTTGCGTGTTGGTTATTTTACCCGCAATTTCGGCACCGTTAGCACCGGTGTTGGTGATGATGGTATTGCCGGAAACGTTGTTGTTTATCGCACCGTTCAGCGCCAGTTTACCGTCGCCGGAGTTGGTAATTGAAATGTTGCCGGTATCATTATTATCAACCGTAGAGTCAGCGGTTAATACCAAATCTTTGCCGATGTTTTCAATTACAACGTCACCGCCGGTGTTATCCAAATCGCCGCTGACAGTCGTGCCGTTGCCGGAGTTGGTAATGCTTAAATTGCCGCCGACATTGTTAACCGTAGAGGCAAGGGATAAAGCACCACCGGAGTTGGCAATACTCGTATTTCCGCCGGTGTTGCTGACCGAGCCGGACATAGCGGCATCACCGGTGTTGGCTATAATAGTGTCGCCGCCGCTGTTTTTAAGAGTTGCGGCATAGGTTAAACTGTTCTTATTGTCAATAGCAGTGTTACCGTCTTTATCGATGATGGTGCCGGCAATCTTTGCCCCCTTGGCGGCGGTGTTGATAATGGAAATGTTACCTTTATCGGCCGCAACCTCTCCGGTTGAAGTTAATTCAAAACTCTCCGCACCGCTATTGTTGAGCCCGATATCTCCCGTACCGGAATGCGCTATCTTTCCGGCCACGCTAAATACGTCGTCTTTGTTTTCAATCCTGATATTTCCGCTTTCGATATTTTTGATTTCAGCACCGTCGGCAATGATTAAATCGCCTTTATTATTGGTTATGACGGTATTTGCCTGATTGTTTGTAACTTTGGCCGACGAGGCAAATTCCGCACCGTTATCGCCGTTATTGGTGATATCTACTTTTCCGTTATTATTGCTGATTTGACCGAAAACAGCCAATTTATCGCCGGCATTTTCTACGGCAATATTGCCTTTATCGGCCGTAATATCGCCGGTTGCGGTTAAAGACAAAGTTCCCGCGGTGTTATTTACGGTAATATTACCTTCTTCAGCCGATACCTTTTGTGAGATATCACTGCCATCGGCACCATGGTTGGCAATTTCGATATTGCCCTCAGTATCGGTAATGTCGCCCGAAACGGTCAATTTACCGCCGTTGTTTTCAATCGATACCTCACCATTGTCGGTAGAAACATCTCCGCTGATGGTTGTTCCGGAATCCGTACTGTTGTTTGTAATATCAACATCTCCTTTGGCGGTTGAAATATCACCGGATATATCAAGGGTTTTGGTGTTATTGACGACGGTTATGTCGCCGGTGGTTGCGGTTATATCTCCCTCTATCAAAGCGGCGTCTGTGCCTTCGTTTATGATATCGATTTTACCTTCTTTGGCTGTAATATCGCTTGAAACAGAGAGTTTTTTACCGCTATTATTAATTAATATATCACCAACTGTTTCGGCTGTGATATCTCCGTCAATGGACAGGTTGCCGTTGCCCTCATTTATAACGCTGATGCCGCCTTCGGTTTCGGTGGCAATCGAAGCATCTTCGGCAATTTCTAAATCGGCGCCGTGGTTTTCAATATCAATATCGCCCTGATTTGCCGATATATCAGCTGAAATCTCCAATTTTTCAGCCTTGTTGGATATCAGGATATCGCCCTTATCGGTAATGACATCACCGGAAACGGAAGTTGCATCACTACCTTCATTGGTGATGGTTATATCGCCTTCGGTATCGGTCTCAAGCCAAGCATCAATTACCGACAGCTTGCCGCCGCTACCGTAAATATTTATATTTCCGGCTGTTTCCGTAACAACAGTTGCGTCTTCTATATTAAGGTTGCCCGCGGTATTGTTGGTGATGCCGATATTACCGTTGTGGGCGGTAATATCGCCGGTAATGATGGTGTTACCGCTGCCGTTGTTGACAATACTGATGTTTCCTTTGTTCAAACTGTCGATAGCACCGTTCATCCGCAAAATATTGGCGGTATCGGCATTACCTAAAGTAATCCCTTGAGCGGCATTCGCCGTGTCGTTTTCAATAGCGGCATTTTCCGTAATAACCAAATTACCTTTGGCATTACTGATTGCGATTGCGCCGTTTTTGTTGGTAATTTCAGCGGAAACTTCAGTGTATGATCCTAAGTTATTAATAACCACATCGCCGCCTTGGTTGCTGACATTGCCGCCGACCTTTACAAAGGCATTATTTCCGCTGTTGGTACCTAAAATATTTACCGAGCCGTCCTGATTATCAATCGAACCGCTGAATGTCATATTCAAACCAGCGTTGGAGAGGGTGGTATTACCTTTTTTATTGGTGATTGTGCCGCCGATTTGCGCCTGCTTGGCATTCTCTTTGTTATTGATTACAACGGCACCGTCATAATTGATAATTGAACCGGTATAAGTCAAAATATCGCCGCCATTGTTTGTTATGGTTATATCTCCCTTTTCGTCGGTAATGATACCGCCGATTTCGGCGCCGTTCGTTCCGGTGTTGGTTATGCTGACATTGCCTTTATAATCAACCACATCTCCCATAAGTTTAAGTGCGCCGGCATTGCTGTTTGAAATGTTTATATCACCTTCTTGAGCAAAAATACGATTTTTAAGATTTGCCACACTTCCGGCATTGGTTATTACTATATTTCCCTTATTTGTGCTCTCCACAATACCGGATATATTAAGGTTATCTCCGCTGTTAGCAATCGTAATGCTGTCTTCGGCATTAGCGGTGTTGTTCGAAATTTGCGCGTTATCATCGATATTAAAATCTCCGCCGGAATTGGATAGATGAATCGAACCGTCTTCATTTTTTATAACGCTCGTAATTTCCGTAAGCGAACCGGTATTATTTGCCGTTATATCTCCGCCTTTATTGGTGATATTACCGGTAATTTGCAATTGTCCGGCAGTGTTGGTAAGCGAGGTATTGCCCCCGGTATTGTTAACCGTACCGCTCAATTCCAGCATTGTGCCGCTGCCGGAAATTGCCGTATTTCCGTCCTTATTCAAAATACTTCCGTCGACCAGCGTTTTTCCCGTACCGGTATTGGCAATGGTAGTATCGCCTTTTGTATTGGTGATGTTTGAAGTTGTCTGCAGGTCTTTGCCGGTATTGTAAATTTCGATATTGCCCTGTTCGGTGTTGGAAATCGCGCCTGATATCGTCAAGTCTTTAGCCGTGTTACGGATAATAATGTCACCAATTCTGGCGGTTACTGCTTTATCGATAGTCATACCGGTGTTTCCCGAACGATTGTCAAGCAAAATCGCCGTGGTTTTATCGTCTTCGGTTTTGCCCTTGCCCCAGGTTTGAATTGCCGATTGAATGTTGAGCAATTCTCCTCCCGGATTATTGACAACGGTTATCATTCCCTCAGCCTCGGAATTCACATAATTATGATATATCTCAGCCGATATGGTCATATTGCCTTTGTTATTGATTATCGTTAAATCGCCTTGTTCATCAGTAATATATCCGGCAATAATCGCCGTGTCGCCGTTATTTTGTAACGACAAATTACCGCTGTCGGCATTTATTGAACCATACAAAGCTAAAGTATCGGCATTGTTGGTTATACTGATATCGCCATTCTTTGCCCGAACGGTTGCGTCTTCCGAAGCGGTCAATCCTTTGGATACAATGGTTATATCACCCTGATTATCGGTTATTTCATCGGTAATTACGGTAACTCCGGTACCTGTACCCAAAACGGAAATATCACCTTTTCGAGCTAGAATTTTGCCGTTCAGTGTTAATTTACCGGTACCGTCATTTTGAATATTGATATTGCCGATGGTATCTGTAATATCGCCGTTGATATCAATATCATCATCACCGTAGCTGTATATTGCAATATTGCCTTTATCTGTTATGTTACCCGCAATATCCGCCTTTCCGCCGTTAATCGTAATATCAATCAATCCGCCGGCAAAGATTGTGTCGACAATGTTACCTATTTGCAATATTTGCGCAATATCCAGACCATTATTTGCTTCGACATTTAATTTGCCGTTTGCCGTTTGCACCAAATAACTGTCATCGACAAGGCTTCTTCTCACATTATTTCTGATAATGCCGTCCAGTATAAGTTTGCCGGCGGAGGTAATATTTGTTTCTGCATGATTCTTTGAATTTTTCGTGATAGTCGCACTTTCCGTATCAATACCGTTCGTTTCGACAACACCTTCAAAATAAGCATTGGTAATATTTTCCACATTCAGCGGTTTATCGGTTTCATTGACAATGGTTATATTTTGATAACCGTCGGCAGTCGTAATATTGCCGGTTATTGTACCGGTGGAATTTTCGCTGATTATCTTGGAAATTCTGACACCGTTGTTCGTTACTGTTTCCGGCAGATTATACAGATATATTGCGCCGTCTTTATAAATTGCCTTAATATTATTAACATCGTTCAAATACGGACTTACTGTACCGCCGAGATTTATCATATTAACCTCGCCCGAAGTCGGGTCGGTAATTAAATTATTTAACATTTCATCGGTAATCGTGATACTGCGCTCGGTATAACCGGTTTTGATATTGCCGGCGATGTTCACGCTGTCGGCATTGATAAACACGCCATCCGATGCAAACATATTACTGCCGGAATTTAAGGCGAATTCGGAGCCGGAACCCATAACAATACCGATTAATCCGTTGGTTGAATACGCATTTAAGGTGCCGATATCAAGGTTATCCGATAATACCAGGATGTTTCCGCTTTCGCTCCAAACATTCAGTATCGATGTATTTATATCATCAACAAAGAAGACATTTGCTTCCATTGTCGGATTAGGGATATCAAACGTATCGGCAAACGGATGGAGAACATCATAATAATTATTTACAGTCACACCGACAGTGCCGTCATCTCCACTCACATAATGAGCACCGTCTGTAGGTAATTCATTAAATGCTTTGTGTCCGGATATATTATTGATATATTCATACGCGTCTTTTCCGCTGACAGCCTGTTCTTTGTCGGCAAATTCGGCATGATTCTTTCCACCGATAAACAATCCGTTGCCGGTTGCCGAATCAACGTTTATTTCTCCAAATATTACCGAGCGAGGCGAATAGTTGTCAATTTTTACACCGCCCGAGGCAACTCTGAATTCACCGTGGCCGCTGATATTGCCGTTATATGCTCCGTCAATGTTTATACGCGCATTTTTATAGTCAATATCATTGAAGACGATTAAATACAAATTATCAACTCTTTCATATTTTAAGGCATCGGTGGCCAGCAAGTTATCATACTCTGCCTGTAACGAATTCTTTTTGGTATTGAGCGCGGTTTGAGCCGCCACATTGGAGTTTTTGCGAGCGGTATACGCACCTATTTGATTGTTAAGAAGGCTTAACTCGGATTTTATCTGTGTCAATTCCTTAAACGTCGGCTCATCTCCGGTTACATCCAAATCCGTTACCGAAACATATTTGCCGGAACTGTTTTCATAGGTAGTAAATTTGCCCACTGTTGTACTTTGAAGGCGAGAATTGATGGTGCTATAACCGTCTTTTATCGTTGTTATTTGCGCTTCGGTAAAATCATATCCTTCCAAAAATTCCCAAAATGTAGGGGTTTCCTTTTTTTCGGAATGGCCGTAGTTATGAATGTTTATATCATTGATCTTCTCTTTGTAGGCAACAGTGATTTGATTGTATTGCTCAAGGGATATCTGATTTTCGTTTTCTCCGACAAGAAGTGCATCGGCCGTGCCGTAATTCAGAGCAATGTTCGCTTTTTGCGCATCACTCAAGCCGTAGTCATTAGCATCGATAAACTCGGCTATTGTCGGAATTTCCAGTTTTTCGGTGTAACCGTAGTTGTATGCATTAATTTCTTCAAGTTTGCTGCCGTAGGCGTTGATAAACTGATTATATTGCTCTTGCGTTACTTTATTTGCATCAGTCTCATCAATCAACAAATCGTAAAGATCATTTTGGATTATGGTATTGAAATCGCTGTTGCCGTCTGCATCAGTTTTAGCTTCGGTTAAAATATATCCGTCTGCTTGCAGCTCGTTGATTTCGCTGAGTTTCGTCAGGAGCGGTGTTTTTTGGGCATCAAAGTAGTTTATGGTTGCTTCTAAATCAGATATTGTGCCGTTCAGTTCTGTTAACGCTTCATCGATACTCCTGATATCAGCGGTTATGGCAGCCAAATTATTATCTTTGGCTTCTTGCCCGTCTATTAACTGACCGTCATAGAGTATGTAATCACCGTCATAAAACCCTTTTAATGTTGACATATCAACGGTACCGTCGCGGTTAATCCGCATATATCTGCTGTTACCCTGTCCGGCAACAATTTCGCCGTCATTCTTTAGCGAATAATTATTTGACGGCTTGTCAACCGTAGAACTGCCGGAATCCGTAATAAACCACAAACTCTTGGTTACCCAACTTACTTCGGAGGTTGGTTTCATAATGCCGACGGAATAGCCGATATCAATATCTTGACCGGAAGTAATATCGGCTCCCGAATTCACGTTCAGCGTATTGTTAACCTTTCTCGATAAGATTCCGCCCTCGGTCGTTGAAGCTATAAACGCATCATTTTCAGTATGAGCATACTGATCCAGATTGTTGACTGATTTATTCATGTAATCAATATCAACTAAATTTCCAGCCTGCAACGAACCGCTGTTTTCTACCACATTATTGATTGTTAAATAAAGATAAGACAACGCAGAAGGCACACCCTCAAAGTTGCGGGCATCCGAAAAAGTGCGAACGGCCAAATCATTGTTTGAATTAAAGCTGATGTCTAATTTTTCGCCAGCCGTTATTTTTGATTTGTTATCAAGCTCCAGTTTGTTGGTATTTGTAACTTCCAGCGTATTTTCAAAACGCGGTGCGGAAACCAAACCGCGTAAATCTCCATCGATTTTTTGCTTAAACAAAGATGAGGTTACCGCCTGTATTTCTGCATTACGCGCGGCATTAAGCACCGAATTTTGCAATTTGATTTCGCTGGTTTGCGTTAACTTATTGATTAAAGTAAAGTAGCTCACTGCCACCGCTCCGCCGCCGGCACCGGAATACTTGATGAAATCATTGTCATGCGTACGCATATCAGACGATGCTTTCAAATCTATGTCTTTGGCCTTTATTTGCGAGTCTTTAATCAGTAATTGCGCGCCGGCCGTATATT
The DNA here is from genome assembly GCA_918234285.1 of Pseudomonadota bacterium. Classification (GTDB taxonomy): domain Bacteria; phylum Pseudomonadota; class Alphaproteobacteria; order RF32; family CAG-239; genus RUG410. The sequence continues at coordinate 95,380 of CAKJXZ020000010.1, forward strand.
CGTTCAAAGTATAATTGTTAATTACCGAGATAAAGCCGCCGCCGTTGTTCCATGCAGATTCTCGCAAAATTTCCTTATTATCGACACCTATTTTTACTTTTCCTTTGGCATTAATATTTGAGTTCTCGACTTTTATATCGGTAGAAGTCTCAAAATTAAGGAACAGATCACTCAAACTGACATTAATGAAACCGCCGGAACCGTCCGTTGTTTCAACATCAAATATATTTTCGGATTTGTTGGAAATATCCCATGAATCGGTCTTAGCGGCATCAGAAGTCAGATTTTTTAAATTCAGAATGGAATCTCCTCGGAGAGTGTTGTGTGCTTCGGTATCGCTTACGTTAATAAATCCGCCGGAACCGGAGCCTTTACTCATGGTCGAATCTCTGTGTGTATTGATGTTAACGGAAGCGGAGCCGACATTAAATTTGCCGCCGATATTAGCATTTGTATCTGAAGTCAATTCCGAATCAATTCGGATTCTGCCACCGCTGACAATAACACCGAGGTTAAACGCACTCAAGTCCGATTTGATTTTTGAATTATGAGTCGCATTAATAACGGCATTTTGTAAAACCGTATTCGTGCCGGAAATATTCAAATTCAGCGTACTGGTATCTTTGGCATCAGCCGCTGCGGCACTGGCAAAACCCACAAGCGTGATTCTGTCATTACCCGCATCGGCGGTTGCCGTTGAATGCAAATATTGGTCGATGTTCAGATTTTGGGAAGTGTGTTCTTTAACATTTAATATAGTCGAAGAAGTTGCCGTGTTTTCAGCTTTGGAAAATGCTCCCGTGTAAAAATTGGCAAGTGAAACATGAACATTGCTGATATTGCCTTTGGCCACCATACCGTCGCCGTCCGACTGATTGTCTCTGGCTGTGACAATATTGGTATCGCCGCTGTTGATTAAGGTTAATTCGGTACTGTCGATACCTGACTTGAATGTTGCATTCATATATGCGCCGGAATCGTTATAAGAGGCTATATCAATCGGCTTAACCGCAACAATGTTGGATTGAGAATAGGCCAACATCTTGTCATAATCGGTAATGATATCCAAGCCGTTGGTGCTAATCGTACCGTTAACATTTTCAATAATTGCTCTCGAAATCGAACTGACATCGGCTCTGTTTCTGGATACACTGACAACATCGACAATTTGTACCGGCACCGATGATTTTATCGCACTCATATCAGAGGTTGCGGTAGAGTGCAACGACAATTTTCCCGTGGCGTTAATATTCGTATTACCTGTAATCAAGGCCACTGATTTATTTGTATCGGTTGCTTCTACCAAATCTACCGTAACAACACCACCAAGGGCAACTATCACCGATGAAGCATCAATAAGCGTTTTGTTGTCTGATTTGGATATAATATCTATATCTTTGGCATTTACCGTTGCGTTTTTTACTCTGGACACCGTTTCAGACGAATTGTTATATTTGACGGATCTGCCGGAAACTTGAGCCAGACCTACATCAACTGCCGAACTGTCTATCTCTACATCCGACTTTGATTCGGCTTTAAGTTCAATATCGCCCTGTGTACTTTCAACTTTGCCCCCGATTATTTCCGCTACTGTGTTGGCGGCTATATCCAATCTTCTTACACCCACATTGACTTCCACACCGGCAACAGTAACATTAGTATTGTTAATTTTTAATTTATCGATAAGATTGCCGTCGCCATCAATTCCTTTAAGCTTTGTTTCGGCATTGATTTGCGTATTTCCGCTTGTTTTCAAATTACCCTTAACTCCGGAAACGGCACCGGTTACAAGATTTCCGGAATCGGTTATCGGCGTATATAAAATATCCGGAACCAATTTACCGGCCTTATCTACAAACGGCTGCTCAACCGCCGAATAAGTGACCGTTTGTTTACCTATTTTCACAATTTGAACGTCAACCGGCAGAGCTCCCAATCCGAATGTCAAATCAAACGGCTGCGTTCTCAAGGCGTCTGTTATCTCTGATTTGAGCAACGTCGAACCGGCATTGATTTGACCCGTGGTCTCAGTGGCAATCTCGGATTTTACCAGATTATCGGTATAGTACAAATCAATATTTGCCCCTACGCCGGCGCCGTACAAACCGGCATTAACCATAGCCATTGCGTTATCTGCCACCATTTGGTCTTTGGTATCTAAAGATAAGGCATTGGTTATGTTTAAGGTTTTGGATTTGACATCAACATAAGCTCTGGTAGTTGAGCCGATTTCATTATCTACGGCATTGGCAAGCAAACTTGCACCCTCACCGGCAAATCCCACACCCACATTAATATTTTCGGTTTTGCGATCGGAGTAAGCATTAACACTTAAGGCGTCGATTATTGCCGAACTTGTGTTGTCAACATACGATGTTACGGTGTTTTTATACACGTTTTTAATGACGTTTGCACCGAGCGTAGCGCCCTGAAAAACACCGCCGGCGGCAATGGCGCGGTTAGTTATTTTATCTTTTTTATCTTTGTTGGCATTGATTGTAATGGCACCGGACTTTTCAATGTCGGAATTTTTAATACCGGCTTCGACTTCCGAGGTAACGTTATTGAGTAAAACATTAACCGGTATATCCAAACCCTGATAAACCAAAGCCACTCCGACCAACCAATTAGTCGCATCAATAATCGAGTTGGCATCAATAAACACATTGCGCGTTGTATTGATTTTTGCATTATCGATATATGCCCTGACTTTGTTGGTAAAATCATTTTTAATGGCAATGCCCACACCGGAAAATCCTTGATACGCACCGGAAAATCCGGCGGAAACATTTAATGTGTTGATTTTACTTTCGGCATCCATATCAATACCGGCATTTTTGATAAGCGCATTTTTTATCGTCGCCTCGGTTGTGGATCCGTATGTATTTATAAAAGGACTGACATTAAGTGAAAAACTCTTTGAACCGCTACCGGTAACCGCAATATTGCTGGCACTTATATTTTCATCAGCACTAAGGGATATTGTTTCGGCCTTAATTTCTTTTGTTGTTGAAGCGTTATCGATATTTGCATAAACTTCATCAATTACTTTATTGATAATAAAGTTACCGTCAACCGTAAAATATTTAGCCCCGCTGCCGACCACCAAAATTTGATGATTATCTTTGCGATTGCTCGCATCTATTTTGATTGCATTGGCAACATTTAGTTCCGAACCTTTGGTCACCAAAGCTTTGGTGGTACTTTCATCTCTGGTATAAATTACCTGCAAGCCGACTGAACCGGCTCCCGAAGCGCCGATAGTGCCGGCGATTATATTTTTAATTGAGTAATCGTCGGCAATAATATCTAATTTGTCGGATTCAATTTTGGAATTGGAAATTTCGGCCGTTATTTTATTGGAAATGACTTTACCGATGCCCGTGCCGCTGATGGCCAGATACCGACTGACTGCAACATCATAAAACATATTCCAGTTCTTAAAATCACTGTCTTGCTCTAACGCGATATATTGATTGTCATCATCGTCGCTATCTTCTTTCTTTTTAAGCTTCAAACCGTCATACTCGCCGGTTGTTTCATTTTTATGCAGCAACTTTTCTCTGTATTCTTCGCTGGTAACATCATCCCGCGAATATTCGTTATTTTCATTTTTGGTTCCGCCCAAAGAGTTGACGGCAGATGCCGTTGCGCTTACTCCTCCGGTCGCTTTGATATCGGCATTGACAATTTTAGCTTCAACTGTTTTATTGATTTTATCTACGTTAACCGAGCCGGCAAATACCGCAAGCGCACTCTCGCCAAGCGAAACTCCGACAGTTCCGCCGCGGGAGTAAAGTGTTGTTTCATCATAAGCCGAGGCAACTGCATCGTGTACGGCTTCCGCTCCCTGACCGGCACCTACTTTACCGGAAATATAGGCTTCTATTGTGTTATCTATCACATTAACGCCGACATTAGCGGCGGCCATTAAAAATTGTCCGCCCGTTCCAACCGCCAAACCTATCGGAATAACATTTGATTTTTCGGTTGATGTTGCCGAAACCATAACGTCTTTGGCTTTTAAAATTTGCGAAGAACGATCGAGAACTGCTTCCATTTCACCGTTTTCGTTTTGCACCATTTTGAAAGAATCATCAATTTGCGCCGTAATTTTGTTACGGTATACGTTAACTACAAGACCACCGTTAACACCGCCGCCTCCGCTTGTTAAAGAAATATCTAACGAACCGGCCACCGCCAGATTATCGCTTTTAGAAGCGGCATTGACGATTACATCATCATCTGCCTCTATTGTTGAGCCGAGAATTTTGGCGGCAAGCGTATCATGAATATAATCCACATCGCCGCTGCCGTCAAAGGCAATGCCCGTAGTGTTGAAGCCAAAAGCCAAAGAGCCGGCCACTGCAAAACCCGTCAGATCGTTATCGGTATCAGCAACAACGCTTAATTTATTAAGATTCTTCAATGTGGAATTATGAATATAAGCCAAAATAGTATGCTCTATATTGTTGTAATTAACGGCTGCTCCGGCACCCAAGCTGGTAGAACCGCCGTTCAAATAAGCACCGCCGCCGGCGATATTGTATATAACGACATGATTTTCCGCCTTGACTTCGGTATCGATTTTTTTACCGTTTTCCTTTGTTTTAATGGTTGAGTTTTCGATAAATGCTTCAATTTCCGGCTTCAGGGTATTTTTGCTGTATGAGCCGCCGATTGCCATTTTTAAACTTTCATCGCTCACATCGGCGTTTGGAGCCAACCCGACCCCAATGGCAATATTGATAATTTTATTGGTATTGTTCGCCTTTACATTAAGTTGCGGGTTTTCCTGTGCATTTGCGGGAGAGTTAAATGTAATGGTAGAATCTTTAACATCAGCTTTTACCGAGCCGTCGGACATATAAACGTTAACGGCCGCACCGGCACCAATTTTGCCGGACTTGCTGATACCGCCAGAAATAGTTATCATCCGCGTTTCGCGGTCGGCCGATACATTCAAATCTTCGCCGACCGTTATATCGGAATTATTAACTGCAGCCGTAACATTTGTTTTATCATTAAGAATAAGCACCGCACCGGCCACCGAAAGCGAAAATTTGTTACGCAATGCAGTTAAGGCATTTCCAACCGGCGCCTGCATAAATTCTTCTTCGCCGTCAAACAAATTGCCGAACAAATCACCGTCTTCGTCATCTTGGGCATTATCAAGGTTTTGCTGAACGTTGCCGATGTCGTTTTGGACTGCCGGCTGATTATCGTCACCGCCTTGCTGACCGCCGCCCTGACCTCCGGGTTGTGCCGGAGTTACACCCCCGGACCAAGCCGCTGCTGCAATTACATTCAGTGTTTGGCTATAGGTATCGGCCTTGATATCAATATCTTTTGCGGTAATCACGGTCGAATTATTGATTTCTGCATTTATATTGCGCTCTATGTTGCTGACATTAACGCCGGAACCGACGGCAACACCCGCGGAAACGGTTTGTTGCCCTTGATCTTGTTCGGCACTTTGCCCAGACCAAGTCGGTAAAAAGTTGATTATAGTCATGGCGTCTTTAACGGCGCGCTCGTCATTTAGTTTAGCCGTACCGGTTTCCTCGTCGGTTTCTGCCCCGTCAGCAGCGGTTCTGATGGTGCCTTTACCCGCATTTACCTCGACCTCTGCGGCTTTAATATTTTCGCTACCGACAATTTGTGCAATGGTATCGCCATAAATTTTTTGCACGTTGGCCGAGCCGTCAATACCGATAAATTCCGATTTGCCGCCGGTGACTTCGGCCGTAACATATTCTTGCTCGGTAGCCGCGTTTACGCTTACACTTCCGTTTTGCGTATCAACCGTAGAATTTTCGATTTTAGCAATGGCGTTGTTGGTGTAAATATCCCACAGGAAATTAACTCCCAGTCCGAATGTTCCGGCCTCGTCTTGCGGTTCATATTCCCAATTTATTTGCCCCGGAATCCGATAATTGACTTGTTTGATTAAAAAATCAATCATGCCGAGAGCATTCCAGCCGATTACTGAGTTGACGGCATTAACAATCAGATTGCCACCCTCATATTCGCCGTTTTTCTCAACAGCATTCAGCACAATGGCGGAATTACCGGTAATGTTCGCAGTGGTATTATTAACTACTTCGTTATAAATAAACGAACCATCAATGGCAACTTTGCTGCCGATACCGTTAGTTTGTGCAAAGTTAGTGAAAAAACCGTCCCATCTGAGTTTAGGTTTAATATCTTCATAATTTGCATAAGCGGTTTTGTTGGTAAGCTCACCCATTTCAAACAACGGCTTATCGCCATCGATTTTAGGATATTTAAAATCCACATCCCATTTACCGTCTGCCCCGTGTCCGAAAGTTCCGCCGAAATAAAGACCGTCCACTCCCTTAATTTTAAACGGGAATTTTAAACCAAAAATCAGTTCGCCGTCGTTTACCGGCAGTTCGGTAGTAGCGTTGACCGTCAAATTTTTGGCTTTGACTGTCGAACCGTCAACTTGAGCATTTGTGGTATTTTTCTCATCGTTTATTACCGCTGTTATCGATAATGAAACTTTCTCTTCTCCGGCCGTGTCCGAAGTTGCGGCATTATCCATAATATCGATAGTATTGGCCTGAACCGAAACATCTTTTGCGGTGGTTATGGTTGAATCTTCGATTTTAGCAGTGGCATTATTGTCTGTTTTGCTCCACACAAATACACCGCCGGCTTCGAGTGTTGCACCTTGCTGACCGACAAAATTACCCCCGCCTTTAATACGGTTAAACAAGCTTTTGTTGATATATTTTCTTTGCGCTGCTTTAAGTTTGCCCTGAACCTGACGTTCCCATTGAGTTATACTATTGTTCCAGAAAGGCGCCGGTTTCTCTACTTCACGATCATCTACATCGGCAGAGCCGGAATTGGATGTGGCATTCAGGCTCTGTGCTAAAACTGAAGTGTTTTCGCTGGTTACGGTGCTGTTTTTGATAACAGCCGAAATATCATTGTGAGAACGATGCAAAATCCCGATACCGGATACCGCGGAATTACCCTGTACCGGATTATCCGGATTTTGTTCCGGATCCTGATCGGCCTCACCGGCAGTCGTTTCAATATCAATATCGATATCGCTGTCGGTAGTGTTAACGGCGCGAACTTCCAAATCGCTGGTGGTAACGGTTGAATCTTCTACTTTGGCTTCGGTTGTGGTTTTAACCGTGTTGTTAATAATGGTCAGAACGAAGAAATCTTCAATAGTTAAAGAGGTTATACCGCTGTTCAGCAATCTAATATTATTAGTATTATTCGAGAAAGCATCAACGTTGACATCGCCTTCTTCGATATTCAATTTTGACAGATTCTTAACAATAGCTCTGGCAACGGTGCTTGTGCCGAAACCATAAATCGCAACCGGTATAATCAATCCTTCGATACCGGTGGAGAGATTGAGTTCGGAAGAAGCCTCGGCAGATATTTCAATATTGCCTTTAAGTGCCGTGATATCGGTGTTATCAACCGTAACTTCAGCGCGTGTACGCGGTCCGTCAAAACCTTCATAGATATTACCGCTGAAAAATTGCGTAAAGCTCGCGTCTGCCCGTTCCACTTCCGGATCGGAAGCATCATCGCCGAACAAATCAATCAGCATCATCAACAGTGCCGGATACATCAGATTAAGATTATCTTTGGTAGAAAACGAGGCATCGGCCTTAAGGATAATATCTTGTTTCAAAGACTGCAAAACCGAATCTTTAACCGTTACTTTGGCCTCGGAAGCTCCGGTTGCACCAAACGGAAAATGCGAGTCACTTCCGCCGATGAGATTGGTTAAAAGCTCGATAGCCGTGGAGTTTACTCCGTCAATATAATCGTTATTTCCCAAAACTACGGTGTGATTGCGTTTTGATTCGGCTTTGATATCTATTTTATCGGCGGTAATATCCGTATTTTCGATATTGATTTCGGTTTTTACCATATCGATTTTATCGTCAGATTCGGCTTCCGCCCTGATATTAACCTCATTTGCACCTAAATCGGCTTTTTTTATGTCTGCTTTGGCGCTCTTTACACTATCTACGGTTTTGTTTCCGGAGGCCTTAATTTTGATTTTACCGCCCTCCAAATCAAAGGTGTCGGCGTTTTTGATATTATTTGACACCAAAGCATCAAATATTTCCTGAGCTTGCTGTGGTGTGGTTATTTTGTTTTGGTTCTTCACACCGGCAACAATCCCCGCGCGGTTGCCGTTTTTCCCCTCAATCGTAATATTTTTACCGTAAAGTTCGACATTATCTTTGGCCATAATTTTGCCGTTAACGGTAATATTGCCTTCTGAGCTTGACAAGAGTTCGTCATATTTTTCGGCACCGTGTATATAATCGCTCAAATCATCATCATTAAAAGCTTCTTTTAAGTCGTTATACTTGTCGCTGTTCGGAGCAGCCATCGTCAGTGCGCCGACATTCAATACACCGCTCGCCCCGACCACAATGCCGGAAGGCGAAACAAAAATCGCGTGTCCGCCATAAAATGCATCTCCTTTGACGGTGTTGACAATGCCGTTGATATTTACCTGGTTGTCAACCATATTGACGAACTTGTCGTATTCTTGTGTGCCTTTTTGAAATTGCAGATTTGCCACATCACCGTCATCAAGCGTAAAATCCGTGTACTGTCTGAAACCCGTATCTCCGGAAATTTTAGCCGCCTCAATGTTATAAACCCCGTTGGCGCCGGCAACACCGGTAATGTTTGTGGCAAACACCGGAGTAATATTCAAAAACATCATGCTGTAAGCGGTTATAAACGATACAACCTTGCGAAACAACGACGGTTTTTTAAACTCTATTTCTTGAGATTTTTTAATTCGAAATTTCTTTTTGTTTCCGGTAGCTCTCGACATAGACACAATCCCTGGCAGCGTTAAATTATATCTGTTTTTACTTCATCTCAAAATTCGTTTATTATTGAGGTTTAATAAATTATCATTAATTCTATATTATTTCTGACAGTTTTTCAAGAAATTTTAGTGTTTTTCGCATTTTTTTAATTGGTAAACAGCGGCAAAAATAAAAAATTCTCAAAATTTTTCTTATGGTTAAAGTTGAAATGTAAATTTCTAATTTTAGCTAAAGGAGAAAGAATATGACAGAATTTACAAGAGAACTTATGTATGGCAAGCGTCCGATACGCCGTACTAATCCCAAACCCGGACAAAGCGAATGGTATTATCTTGACCCGCGCGGAACAGATAGATTTGCTGATATGAAGGAAATCGATGTACCGAGCGAAAATTCGCCAAATCCGTACGCCAATGAAATACAAAACTATCTGTATAACAATGACGAGTATAATTATAAACAACTTTATGGTAATACTCCACCGCCACCGGTGCAAACACAGAATAATGCTCAGCAACTACAAATGCCTGCAGGAACGCAACAACAAATAACCATGCCGAGTAATAATTTACAAAAATACAATAACAATTTTGCAAATTTTGTAAGCAATACTTATGATAACGTAAATAATGCTTATAATAGTGTTAAGCAAGATTACTTTGGACAACGTAATTATCAGAATAGGTATAAACAAGGTTGTACGCCTTCTAATATTGCATATAATACAATATCCAATTATCAGATTTCGCCTAATCCTAAGTTAGTAGAAAACGGTAATATAGTTTCAAATTACGGTATGAAGAAATTTTTATCAAAAATTCCAATTGCCGGAAAATATATTAATGGTATTGCAACTGGTGAAAAAATAGGAAATGGACTTACTAATTTTTACAACGCTTTGGATGAGGCAGATTGTTTCAAATAAATCTTGATTTTCACCAACAATCAACATATAGTAAATCTAAATAAAGAGGATAACAAATGAATGAAAAAACAAAAAAAATATGCGTATTAGGCGGACTTTATTTTGTGATAGGCTATATCATTGATTTGGTTAGCGGCACTGCAAGCAATCTATCAATGATTTTTGATATTATTTTTGCTATCCTCTTTTTTATGGTTTTATTTGGCAAGAAAGTTGGCTTTTTGCAAGAATTCACGAATAAGTTTCCTAAGTTCTCAGTATATTTATATTGTATCGGACTTATAGGATATGTTTTATTTGTTTTTAATTTGTTGGTTTTAGGACCGACTGAATTTATTTCTTTGAGTGAGAATGCTCAAATATATATTTCGACAGGTGTGGCCGCTATAAACATTGTCGGAATTTTGTTGGCATTGATTTTAGCAACTCGTAAAGTATTTTTATTAAAAAAGTAATTCAGCCAACCGAATACATTTATTTAAATTTACTTATAATCCGGACAAAGCGAGTGGTATTTGTTTTCAAAATGGCGCTTAAAACAATATCATTCACTTATTTTTTTATCTTTCGTAACTTCCGATAAAGTTTCCTTGCATGCCGCAATATATACGCGATAAAGAGTTTGCTTCTACATCTATAGCGTTTTTATCAGCATCGAACGTGAAGGTTACAACAACATCCTCATATTTACCTTCAGGTGTTTCAATTCTGTTTTTATATTCACCCTTATTAGCTTTTATTTCCAATTTCCCTTCCAGACTGCAAAGATGAGCCCCATTTGCGGTTGAGATACTGAAATCACACTGATTATCTATACAATTATTTATCTCCAAGGCTCCGGATATACCTGTCGCATACCTTTGATATTCCCATACTCCGTTCCAATCCGAACTAATCTGCTCACTTGATAAAGCCGGCATACTAAATACGCTGAATAGTCCTAATATAAAAGCAATTTTTTTCATTTTACGCTCTCCTCTAAGATAACAATTATGATAAAATATATAATACAAAAATCAAGTTAAATGGATATTAGTACAGTATCTTTTCTATCGCCGACATAGGTCACAACAATTTCAGTATTTTCCTAAAATCCTTTAATACAATCTTTTCCATTTTAGAAAATTCCGAAAATTCGGGAAAACCTAAAATGAGAGAATATGATAAAGTGCTAACCGCAAAAGAACGTTAGATTAGTACTTAATCATAATCTTTTCACATACACCCGGGTTGGTTTGCCCTCGCGGGTGGTCCTTAAAACAAATACCATCTTTCCACTTGCCACCGCATTGTTGACAGGCATCATAATCTAAAACACGGATATCCTTCGGGCATTTGTAACAATTTTCTTCGGATAAATAGCGTTTTCCTTTACAAATACCTCCACATTTCCATTCATTATATTGCAGATTTATGTTTTCATAAGAGTCGCAACTCCAACAATGCCCGACCGTATCCATAAGCGGTGTATCTTGCGGACACTTTAAAACACTCGGAGGTTCTCCTCCGACAGTATTTATTATTTCTCGGTTACTGCAAACGGCGTTACACTCTTTTTGTTTTTCAAAATTACAAGATGAATCAACACGAATCTCTCCTTTGGTATCGCATGAATAACACAAATTATTCCAAGATTTCAGCGGCTTATCCGGTGGACATATTTTGTTATCATCTTCATAAGGTTCGTGTTCATATCTTTCCCATGCGGGTTTCAATGGTTTTTGTCCTTTTAATAAACAATTTCCATCTTGATCAAGGTAACGATTTGGGCAAACTTCGCAATTTTGAATGTCGGCGTCTAAAACATATTCCCATTCCGTATCGCAAGAATAACAACTTCCTTTTTTATCGCGTAAAGGTGCGTTTTGCGGACATTCCTTTAAGGCACAATTTGCTATGCTCGGGTGGCTTCCGAGATGTTCAAGATTATAAGAGCGGTTAGGACAATATTCTTCGCAAATCCGCCAAGAGCCGACTTCAAAACTCAACAAATCATCACAAGTATAGCAATAAGTTGAAGATTTGAATGCGCACATTTTTTGCTGTGATTTCGGCAAATCTTTTGCATTGTAGCATTTTTCCTGATACCATATCCCTTGACAGTTTGCGCATTCACTTTGCGATAAATACTCTTTATTTTCGGGACACTTGTAGCTCCAATATATTTCTAAATATCGCTTATTGAGACAGAATTCGGCGTTAGTTTCTTGGTTAAAACTTAAATCAATCGGTGTTTCTTCATCACAACTCCAGCACATAAAAAATCTATCCATCAGCGGTCGGTCTTCCGGACATTTTAAAACGCTGTATTCGGCAGTTACACTCGTATGATGAATCTTGCGATTTGGGCATTGTTTTAGATGTTCTTCTTTCGAATAATCCCACGAAAGGTTTACAGCTTCTGTTGTATCGCAAGAGTAGCATTTATCAAAAGCGCCCGAAAAAAATCCTTCTTTATCGCATTCTTTGCCATCTGTAGCGGTGTCTTTATAAATGGAAACGGCGGTATTTTCATCTAAATCGCAAGAAGAATATTTTCCTTTACGTTCGGAAATGCGGTTTGGACAATGTTTCAGGCAATTATCCGGCGTTCCGACTCTTAATGAATAGGGTGTTTCACAATCAAAACATTCGCCTTTAACATTAAATACGCAATCTTTAGCTTGAACAGCTTTTACCATAAATACCGTAAAGAATATCAATAAAAACTTTTTCATGATTTTTCCGTTATCGTTTAAACACACTTTTAGGCTACATTTTATCAAAATACTTGTCAATTATAAATTGTATAGTTGCCGGACTATATTCTACATAATTTTATCAACTTATATTTCTCACATACACCCGGGTTGGTTTGTCTTCGCGGGTAGGCATCGTCTGCCAAAAAGTAAAGCCGTATTTCTCGTAGAGGCCGACTTCGTCGGTGGAAATGTAAACTTTTTCGGTGCCGGCAGATTTCAAGACCTCGCAAATGTGGGCGATTAGTTTTCCGGCGTTGCGGTGGCCGCGATAAGCCGGAAAGGTATATACAAACCCAATCCACGGCGTGAGTTCCGGGGCATCAATTTCGTCTTGCGGTGCCAAAGTGGCGAACGAAACCAGCTTATCGCCGTCAGTTAGCATATAAACTTCGGTGGCTTCTCCGCACATTTGCTTTAATTTGCTTTCTTCCAACCAGTCGTGCAACAATTCCGCCGCCGACCAATCGCCTTTGCCGATTTCCTCGCGCCAATGCGCCTGATTTTCCGATTGATAATACTTGATAACCTGCATTTTGCCTCATACTTCATAGTTGCGATATTTGCAAACTATAAACCTTTAAATATCACTTGCCAAGTACATACTTCATAGTTTGGTAATTTTAAAACTATGAAGTTATAGGATATAAAGAATATCCGGCGACCGGACTTAAATAATGTAGTTATTCGGTAATTTTTCTTGACTTTTCGGGAATTATTCGGTAATATTTCGGTAAAGATTATAGCAAAGGATATTAAAATGCCGAATATGACAGATATTACAATTACGCCGGATATGCTTAAGAAAATAGCAGAAATCGACACGTTTAACGGGGCGTTTAATAGTGGCGGTATAAAAATTAAGCCTGATCAATTAAAAGCCATGAAGCGCATTGCAACGATTGAATCTATCGGCTCGTCAAATCGTATTGAGGGCAATAAATTAAATGATACAGAGGTTGAAACTGTCTTTAATCATATCAGCAAAAAGTCTTTTCAAACACGCGATGAGCAAGAAGTCGCCGGCTATGCCGATTTGCTCTCAACGATTTTTGAGAATTATAAAGAGATTAACTTATCCGAGAACTATATCAGGCAGTTGCATAAAATCTTGCTTTCGTATTCAGACAAAGACGAGCGTCATCGCGGCGAATATAAAAAAGATTCAAATCGCGTGGCAGCCTTTGATGCCAATGGTAATGAAATCGGCACAATTTTTGAAACGGCAACGCCTTTTGATACGCCGCGCTTAATTCAAGAATTGGTAGACTGGACGAACATTAATTTTAAGGACGGCTATTTTCACCCGATTATCACAATCGGCGTGTTTGTCGTGCATTTTTTATCAATACACCCGTTTACTGACGGCAACGGCAGGCTTTCACGCGCTTTAACGACAATGCTTATGCTGCAAAACGGCTATAATTATATGCCTTACGCTTCAATGGAATCTATCATTGAAGCAAGCAAAGACGCGTATTACAGAGCTTTACGCGGCACGCAAAAGACGATATGGACCGATAAGGTTAATTATGAGCCGTGGCTGACGTTCTTTATTACCTCGCTTGCTAAGCAAAAGCGCCATTTAGAAGATAAAATTGCTTTAGCTTTGAAAGCGGACACAACGAGAATAAGCAAAGCCGAGCAAGCCGTTTTAGACCTCTTTGAAGAAAAAACAAATTGGTCTGTTTCAGAAATGGCAGAAGCTTTAGGCAAAAACAGCGAGACCGTCAAAAAGACCGTGCAAAATCTCGTCAAGAAAGACTTGCTCGAGAAACAAGGCTCAACCAAAGGCACATATTATATTTTGAAGAGGTAAAATGCGCCAGCACGTTATTGCATTGGTTGATTGCGACTGCTTTTTCGTTTCTTGCGAACGGAAGGATAATCCCGATTTGCAAGGCAAGCCGGTGTGCGTGATGACCGGCGGTGGAAGTAAAGGCATTATCGTGTCGCGCTCTAAAGAAGCTAAGGCGCTGGGGATTAAAATGGGCCAGCCGTATTTTCAGGTTAAACCGAATTTCCCGACTGCGATTTGTATTCCGGCACGCCACCACCGCTATACCGAGATTTCCAAACAAGTTATGGACACCATCAAAACTTTCAGTCCGGATGTCGAAGTGACCTCGGTTGATGAAGCGTTTATTGATTTGACCAGCCTCAACAAGGTTTATCACTCGACTTATACCGACATCATAAAAAATATCCGGCAGACCGTATGGGATAAGGTCGGCATTCCCGTTTCCATCGGCTTGGGAACTTCCAAAACGCTGGCAAAATTGGCGAGCGATAAGGCAAAAAGTAATAACGGGATATTCGTTATTCCGCCAGATAAAATCTTGGATATCGTGGGCGACATGCCGATTGAGGACGTCAGCGGTATCGGGCGCAAAAACAGCGAGCACATGAAGTTCAGCGGGATTTTTACGATTAAGGACTTTGTGGCAAAAGAAAACGGCTGGATTAGAAAGGCCTTCGGCATAAACGGATTAAATCTCAAAAGTGAGCTGACCGGTATTGCGACATCTTTGGTGAATAACGAGCCCACCGCACCGCAGAGCATACAGGTTACCCGCAGTTTTGAGGACTTCACGCAAAGTTTGGAATATTTGGAACACGAACTAAATCGACATGTTCACGAGGCGTGTCAGAAGTTACGGCGGTGGAATGGCTTTTGCCAAGGGGTAGAAGTCATGCTCCGCACGAAGGACTTCAAATATCTCGCTACCGAGGCAAAATTTCCCAATCCGACCAACGGTGACCGAGAAGTGCGTGCGACCGCCATAAACCTTTTAAAACAACTCTACCGCCCGAATTTAATTTATCGCTCAACCGGCGTAACGCTCAAAAATCTGACCTACGGCGAAGTACAACAGTCGCTGTTTGAGGAAGTTAAACCTCACGACGACAAACTCTCCCATCTCGTTGACGAACTGGAAGCCAAATTCGGCAAAGGGATTGTTAAGACAGGAGTGTAGTAATTTTACTATAATTTATTTAGAAACATATACATCTGATGAACTGGCTTCAGCTTTGCAATATTCTAACAGTGCTGGAGACATATTGTCCGGATGTGTAAATTCGCATCTGAGGCTATTACAACCTGTCAGTAAAATAACAACAATAAACAATAAGCTTTTTTTCATAATTTTATCCTGATAAAACCAAATTATAGCTGTACTAAATCAAAAATAATTTAGAATCATTTTTATGTATTTTTTCCACATAAAAACGACATTTTTTAAGTTTTTCCCGCATATATAAATTAAAGTATGTATTTTCTATTGACTAACGAAAATAATCTGCATATTGTACACCAAAATATGTAAATAGTTGATAATATTACGGGGACAAGATGTTAAAAAATTTTTTGATTTGTTTACTAAGCATTATTCTTTGCTTTTGTTGTTATTACGGTTTTATTTATTACAAACAAATTACAGATAAAACAAACCCGAATTTAGTGGTTACAAATTTTTCATTTCAGAATGTTATTGATAAGGCTAAACAATTATCAAAAATGCCTTATGCTGTACCAGATACAATTGGCTCTTCAGAATTGTTAAATCTGTCATATGATCAGTATCGTGATATTCGCTTTGTAAGAAAGAATGGGCCTTGGTATAACCAAAAGCTACCGTATGAAGTTCAATTTTTTCATTTAGGGAGTATTTTTAAAATTCCGGTTAAAATAAATGAGGTTGTCAATAACGTTTCAAAACCAATCAATTTTTCAGCCAAATATTTTGACTACGGAAACAATAAATTTAATGAAAATGATGATGAAATTTTAGGTTATGCAGGTTTTAGAATTCATAGTCAGCTCAATACATCAGCATATTATGACGAGTTGGTAACTTTTTTGGGAGCCAGTTATTTTCGCGGTTTAGCAAAAGGGCAAAAATATGGTTTATCCGCTCGTGGATTAGCAATTAACACTGCGGAAATGATTGGAGAAGAATTTCCTATTTTTAAAGAATTTTGGTTGCAAAAACCAAAAACTAAAGACAAAGTAATTACCTTATATGCCCTATTAGATAGTAAAAGTGTGAGTGGAGCTTATCGCTTTGAAATTATTCCCGGAACCAATACAATTATGAATATCGAAGCTCATTTGTTTCCGCGTGAAAATATTCAAAAAATAGGAATTGCTCCCTTGACATCGATGTTTTTGTTTGGAGAAAATAATAAAAGCGATTTTGACGATTTTCGCTTAGAAGTGCATGATAGTGACGGATTATTGGTTCACAACGGTAATGGTGAGTGGTTATGGCGTCCGCTTGATAATTCTAAAAAATTACGTATCAGCAGTTTTGTTGATAATGGAGTGAAAGGATTTGGCTTGTTGCAACGAGATAGAGACTTATCAAATTATCAGGATTTTGAAGCAAATTATCAAAGTCGCCCGAGTGCTTGGGTTGAGCCTCTTGAAAATTGGAATGAAGGTATTGTGCAACTTGTAGAAATTCCATCTCACCAAGAAATACATGACAACATTGTTGCCTATTGGGTGCCGAAGGTTCCTATTGAAGCCGGAAGAGAATACAAATTTTCTTATCGTTTGATTTGGCTCAATGATGTTATAAAAGGAGAAGATATTGCTTATGTTTCTGCGACAAGAACAGGACAAGGAGGAATCTCAGGATCTGAGGATGTCTCCGAAACCAGAAAATTTGTTATAGATTTTATAGGCAAAAATTTAGGTTCTGATTTTTCCCAAAAAGGTATTACTCCTAATGTTTCTGCAATCAGTGGCAAAATAATCAATGTCAGTGCAATATATAACCCTATAACAAAAGGAATTACGGTATATGCTGACTATGCTCCGCATAGCGACAATGATGAAATCAGAATATCGCTGGAGCAAAACGGAAAAACTATTTCTGAAGTATGGAGCTATCAATGGTTAAAATAAGAGTTCATTCGCGTGATGATATCATAAAAGCCTATTTAAGAGGACTGGGGTATGGTGCTGATATTGATATTTCCAAGCTTTTGGCTTCATATGAAAGTTTGAACCAGCAAGATGATATAAGCAAGTCATTTGATGATATAATATATAATAAAGCTAAAAAAGTTTTTTCTAAAGATTTATCTAAAATGCAACTTGTAGCTTTATATAAGGCTCTGTTTATTGAAGGTAAAAATGCTGAGAAATACGGAATTGATGCGCTATTGCCTGATTTTACTAAGGCTGATGAGTATTTCAAAAATTCTGCATTTACTGTTGTTCCTCATTATAAAGTATCGGTTATTCCAACTCAGAAAATAGAGCCTATTGCATTGCATAAATAATCA
>CAKJXZ020000011.1:0-31342 GCA_918234285.1 Pseudomonadota bacterium
ATTTTATACCATTCTGAAACTTTTTTACCGGTATAAAGCAAAATTTCAGCCGCCCGTACAATACGTGTTTTATCGTTCGGGCTCAGTTTCTCGGCAATCGGCATATCGTTCTGCCGCAAAAAATCATACAAAAATGCCAACCCGCAACGCTCCAGACGTTGTTGCACTTCGGTACGTATATTCGCCGGAACTTCCGGTATCGGTGTCACCCCGTTAATCAGTGCATCTATATACATACCGGTACCGCCGACCACCACCGGCAAACGCTTTTCCGCCCACAATTTGCGGATTTCCGCCACGCATAAATCGAGCCATTCCGCCACATTACCGCGTTTTGTGACATCATAAAGTTCAAACAAACGATGTTCGGCCTGTGCTTTTTCCTCAGTACTCGGAGTGGCGGCAATTATCGGAATATCCTTATAAATCTGCATTGAGTCGCAATTTATGACCACGCCGTTCAGCGCCCGCGCCACCGCAATTGCCAATGCCGATTTACCTGATGCCGTCGGACCGGCGATGATTAAAACCGGATTTTGCTTCATTTATTCCTCCGCCGGACACCCCGCGATAAGTTCGGCAAATTCGGCTTTTTTGCGCCGATACATCTCGGCATTTTCGCCGTTTAAGCCCTGAAACTTGCGGGCAATCACATATTGCGGCAACAATTTTTTGACTTCTGCCACCGGTTTATTCCACATCTGCGGCCGAATACGGATTTTTTTGCCCTCTCCCGCCGAAACTCGCGGAGTAATCTCGCCGCTTATCGCATCTTCAAACTCGGTCAACGTCAGTCGCAAATTTTCCATACTGTGCGGAATCAAGAATTCTATCGGCTCTCCCGAATTTATGTAGTTGCGAATTTCAAAAATCGCATCATCGCCCTGCCATTCGACAATTGAGCCGGCAAACAGCCACTCGCCGAGCGTGCGCGTATATTCGTAATTCTGGCTGATATTGGTCAGCTTGCCGTCATGAAAGCCTAAACAATAGCCGCGATTCTGCAAAGCATACAAATCGTCCATATACTTGGTATAATCCCAATGCGCGGCGTCCTTATAATAGTCGTCAATAGCCTGGCGATAGGCGCGCGCCACCGTGCCGGCATAATATTCGGTTTTGTTGCGCCCTTCAACCTTGAGCGAGTCCATACCGATGGCCAGAATATCATTAAGCCGCGGCATCAGGCACATATCTTTGGAGTTGAGCAAATATCCGCCGTGCTCGTCTTCAACCACCTCATAATATTCGCCCGGACGGAATTCTTCTTCCAGCAAAAATTCAAACGCCGGCGCATTATCCTGATTAATTTCCACTTCCTTAATCGTGCCGTCTTTGAGCCGCAGGTGCATTTTATAATGCCAACGGCAACAATGTGCGCATTTGCCCTTGTTGGCACTGCGATCGGCCATAAAGTTAGAAATCAGACAACGGCCGGAATACGACATACACATCGCACCGTGCACAAAACATTCAAGCGTCATCTCCGGACATTCTTCGCGAATTTCCTTCATTTCGGCAAAGGTGACCTCGCGCCCCAAAACGCATAAACTGGCTCCCATCGACTCCCAAAACTTGACGGTCTGCGCCGAGCAAATATTGGCTTGGGTGGAAACAAAACGCTTTAATTCCGGCGCATGCTCTTTCAAATAATAGAACACGCCCGGGTCTGCCACCAAAACCCCGTCCGGTTTAAGTTCTTGCAGAGTTTTCACAAATTGCGGCAACTTACGCGCTTCTTCGTTGTGAATATATAAATTGAGCGTCAGATAAATTTTTTTGCCGTTGGCATGCACAAAATCAATTCCCTCTTTCAGGTCCTCCAGCGTAAATTTTGATTGCGTGCGCAAACTCATATCCGGAGTGCCGGCATAAACGGCATCGGCGCCGTATAAAATCGCGGTTTTCAATTTGACCAATGAGCCTGCCGGCAATAATAACTCTGCTTTTCTCATTATTTTTTCACCTCTATTGACGTAGTATACGATTCCAACTTGCCAAAAGGCGTTTTCTCCGCCTCAACCTTGGCGACAAACGGCGCATTGGCGGTTTCATCGCGCAAAATCCACAAATAAATCGGCACTTTTTGATTAAGTAAAAATCCGGCCGAAGCCCCGTTTTGAATTTCCAACATATATTCGCATTTAAGCGCATTTCCGGCAAAATACGGCGTTTGAATATCCTCATGGCCTACCGTTTTCATATCGGACAGCGAATATTTTTTACCGTTGAACGAATAACGATGCAAATCACAGGTATCGGCCCGCACCACCTGCTCGGTCAAAACCCCGAACAGCGAGAGCAAATCTATCGAATCATCCAGCTTATCCAAATCCACCAAAGCCGGTTCTTCCAACACCCGTCCGTCACGCACCTTAATCCGCGTTTGCGGCACTCCGTCTTTATAAGTCAGCTGTTTTGTGCGATGATGCCGACGCGATTGCACTTCATAACCATAATCTGCCGGCTTAAACCTATCTTTACTATATGTTCCGTAAGCATGATAGGTACCGGTAAACGGATACAATTTACCGAATGCTCCGGTGGTGGTCAACCGGGTTTTCATATCGTACTTATTGCCGACAAACTTATAAGTAAGCGATTGCTCGCAGGCATCAAAAACCCCGATGGTAGTCTGCATATTCTGCGTAACCTCGAGCGCTTTGGCCGCAAAAGCCGTTGTCAAAGCCGATAAAAAAATTAAAATTCGTTTCATTCTTTAGTCAATCCTTAAACAATTTACCTTAACATAACAGAAAATTTCAGATAATAAAGGAAAAAATTATGGCAAAAAAAGTTTTATTACTTTACGGCGGATTTTCGGCCGAACGCGAAGTCAGCATTTCTTCTGCCGACGATATCGCGAAAGCGCTTAAAAGCAAGGGTTATACGGTGATTAAACACGATTTGACCGATACCTGGCATTTGCTTGATGTCTTACGTTCCGAAAAGCCGGATGTTGTTTATAACGGGCTTTACGGTAACTGGGGCGAAGACGGCGAAATTCAGGGTTTGCTCGATATGCTCGGCATTCCGTACACCCATTCTGGCGTAAACGCTTCCGCTGTCGGTATGAACAAGCACTTGTGTAAGCTGATTGCCGCCTATAACGGGGTTAAGGTGGCTCAAGGCGAGAAAAAGACTTATGCCGAATACAAAAAGCACGGCACCAAAATTCCGTATCCGTATGTCATTAAGCCGGTGGCGGATGGTTCCAGCGTCGGTGTATTTATTATCCGCAATGCCGCCGACACCGCGCAAATCAGTTATCCCGACGAATCGCTCGAGGTATTAATTGAACAATATATTGCCGGACGCGAGCTGACGGTTGCCTGTTTTGAGGGCAAGGCCCATGTTGTGACCGAGCTCAAAGCCAAAAACGAGTTTTATGATTATGAGGCCAAATATACTGCCGGATTTACGCAACACATTCTGCCGGCGGAAATTCCCGACGATGTTGCCGCCACCTGCTGCCGCTACACGGAAATTATGCACAATACGCTCGGTTGTCGCACAGTTTCGCGTTGCGACTTCCGCTATAATCCGACCGACGGCGTAGTGCTGCTGGAAATCAACACCAATCCGGGAATGACCTCGTTGTCGCTGGTGCCGGAACAAGCCAAATACATCGGGATTTCATATGCCGATTTATGCGCACGTCTGGTAGAAAATGCCGCCTGTCGCTGTCCTGAAAATCAGAGAATTGCCATCGATACCAAAAAAAATGTAAATTGTGCTTGATTTTAAAAACAAAATTTGCTAAACAGGTACAAGCGCTGGGGGTATAGCTCAGTTGGGAGAGCGACAGGTTCGCAATCTGTAGGTCGTCGGTTCGATCCCGATTACCTCCACCAATAAAATGAAAGACGGGTTTATACCCGCCTTTTTGTTTTAAAACGCAGGTTCCGCAAATAAAATTCTAAAATTAGTTGCAATTTATAAATAAGGAGAATAAAATGGCGAATGATTTAAGAAAACTTATCATTCAGGCAAAGATATTAACGGACAACACAATAAAATAAATTGTATCCGTGTTGAAGAGGACAACATATATGAATAAAAGTGTAATGCTAAAAATACCGTTTTATAAGAAGTTGTTGCTGTTTATAAATTTGGATATTGCAGACCAACTTGTAGTTTTGTTTATGTTATTCGTGCCTCTGACAATTTGCGGATGTATTCTGCAATACTTTTTAATAAAAAACGGTCACGATACCGATATTGCGTACATGTGTATCTGCACGTATTTCATAACTGTCTTTCTCCTTAGTTTACCGGAAGAAAACATAGAAATAATTTCCTTAAATGATAAATGTACTCGGATAGGAAAAATGCTGTTCAACACCTTGCTCGGCATTATTTATTTCGGGATTGTCTTACTTTGCGCCATAATACTGCCCTTACGCCTTATACAACCGTTCATAACCGATGAAAATATATTTTTCTGCATTCTTTTTGCTTACGGAGCCGTTTGTTTTATATTCAGCGCCTGGCTGATTTTATGGAAATATAAAAACAAGCTGTTTTTAAAACTGCCGGAGATTATAGTTAAAGGCAAGCATTTCCTTAACATTGAAAATGCAGACTTTGTACTGATTGAAACCCGTCAAAAAAGCATAGAATTCCGCTTGTATGACATAAAAAGGAGAAGATTTAAAGTCGGTGATATTTTACTTTTCAACAATATCGATAACTTAGATAAATATCAATATACGGAGATTACACAGCTGTACGTTGCCGAGGATTTTGCCGAACTGTTGCCGCAGATTGACCTCAAAAAGACGGGATATACCAATGCCGACGCAATTCTGAATACATTGAATAATATCTACCCGCCGCACAAAAAACTGGGACGAGATGTTGTCGCCGTTGAGTTTAAACCGATATCTTCCGAGCCTTTTGTATAATAAAAAAATCCGCCTGAGGAGCTAACCTCAAGCGGAGTTTGATTACATAACTGCCGGCACTATTCAACCGGGGCCTCGTAATCTACCTGTTTTTGTTTGACCTGATACAGTTTCCCGTCTTTGCGGAAGAACGAACCGACCGTCTTGGTTGCGATAGCCTTTCTGTCGCCGCAATTCGAGCTGTAATAGTGGATTACCGCTTCGCTGTACTTTCCTTTGTTTTCAAAGGTCATCCAGGGCACCACATCGCCGTAGCTCTTGGCGAAATATCGGCCGGAATACAGGCACTTGCCGGAATCTGCGGAAAACAGCATAATCTGATACTGTCCGGCCACCTCGCTGGCACAACCGCGGAACACCAGAAGATGAAGCTTCTTGTCATACGACACCTCGTAGTCGGGGCTCAAAATCTCCACACCGTTCTTGGCAAGGCCGTAGGTCGTCTCGTCTGCTCCCAACCAGTTGGTATAATGTCTGACAATGATCTCACAATTACCGCACTTCTTGTAGGTAACCGTTGTTTCGGCATTTGCCGTTAAACACATGCAACAAGTTGCAATCAACACAAAAAATAACTTTTTCATAATGTAAATGCACGGGCTTTTACCGCCGCAGGTTTCTTAATAATAAAAACAAATAATTCTTTTTCTGCGCAGAAGTTTACCCCCATCATAGACAAAAGTCAAGCATTTTTTACAAACATATCTGCCGCGCATTAATGCTGTATAAAAAAATAATGTCATCCCTCTCGCAGCGAAGCGCGTCTGCGAGTCAAGGGATCTGACCTTTGCAAAGCGCTATATTTTTTTATAAATCGGAAGCAATACCTGCGAAGATTTAATTCCCCGTCGTTCTTGAAAAGCACAAAACCGCCGTTATATTTTGCCTATATCATTCACAACATAAGGAAAAGAAAATGGCGGAATACAGAACGGACTTGCTGATTTTGGGTTCGGGACCGGCCGGATATACTGCCGGAATTTATGCCGCACGTGCCGGAATCAGCGCGCTGGTCGTCTCCGGTTCCCAAAAAGGCGGGCAACTGATGATGACACACGAGGTAGAAAACTATCCCGGCTTTGACGAGGCTTTAAGCGGTGCCGATTTAATGGAGCGTATGCAAAAACAGGCAGAAAATCAAGGAGTACGCATTATTGACGATGAAATTACCGAAGTTGATTTTTTTGACCATCCGTTCTGCTGCAGTTCCGCCGCCGGCAACTCGTATGTTTCCCGCGCCATTATTATTGCCACCGGTGCCTCGGTCAAATGGCTCGGTCTGCCCAGCGAACAAAAATACATCGGACACGGCGTTTCCTCTTGCGCCACCTGCGACGGCTACTTTTATAAAAACAAAGAAGTCGCGGTGGTCGGCGGCGGCAATACCGCGCTGGAAGAAGCCCTATATCTGACTAATTTTGTGGACAAGGTATACTTAATTCATCGCCGCCACTCGTTTAATGCCGAATATGTGTTGCAGCAGCGTTTGCACGAAAATCGCAAGGTTATCATTATGTGGAACAGCGTGGTTGACGAAGTGCTGGGGCGCGAAAATCCGTTGGAAGTAACCGGCTTAAAAGTGCGCAACGTCAAAACCGACACGGTTAAATACATCAATGTTGCCGGTGTATTTATCGCCATCGGTCACCACCCGAACACCGACTTGTTCCGTCGCTACCTCAAAATGAGCTCGACCGGTTACCTCAAAACCAAAGAAGACGGCTGCACCACCGACATTAAGGGCGTATATGCCGCCGGCGACGTATGCAATCCGTATCGGCAAGCCATAATCGCCGCCGGTTGCGGGGCCAAAGCCGCCATCAACGCCATCAAAGGATTATAGGATTATTTGTTGAGTGCACGCCATTTGCGTACATTGGCATTATGTTCTTGCAAAGTACGGGCAAAATTATGTCCGCCGTTGCCCGACGCCACAAAATACAGATACGGCGTTTTATCCGGATGCGCCGCCGCCATAATCGCGGCCTTACCCGGCGAACAAATCGGCGCCGGCGGCAATCCCTCATATTTATAGGTATTGTACGGGCTGTCTATAGCCAAATCCCGATAAGTCAGCGCTCGTCCCAAATCTCTCTCGCCCTTGGTAACGGCATAAATAACCGTCGGATCGGTTTGCAGTAACATACCCTTTTTCAGGCGATTTACAAACACCGAAGCCACTTGCGGACGTTCCGCCGCCACCCCGGTTTCTTTTTCCACCACCGAGGCCAATACCAGTAATTCTTCCTTATTTTTAAGCGGCAAATCGGCATCGCGCTCATCCCAGGCATGTTGTAAAGTTTTTTGCATGGCCGCCTGCCCCTGTTCTACGATTTTTTGCCGACTTTCGCCGCGTGAAAAAGTATAGGTTTCCGGCAAGAAATACCCTTCTTTCGGCATCTCAAAATCGCCGTCAAGCATATCGTTTGCATACAAAATTTCGGCGATTTCCCGCGCTGTCAGCCCTTCGGCAAAAGTAATCTTGCGTAAATATACCTTACCGCTCGCCAACAAATCGGCCAACTGTGCCAACGAAATATCGCCTTCCACCAAATATTCTCCGGCCTTAATCTGCGGATACAGCTTATTGAGCTTAGCGTACCAGACAAAATAGGCCTCTTTATCAACCAGGCCGTTTTGCCGCAACATTGTGGCGATTGCCGCCAAAGAATCACCGCGTTTAACCTGTATAATCAGAGGTTCCGCCACTTTTTGCGGCGTATACACGATACTGTTGCAAAATACATACAAAAAAGCTGCCGCCACCCCGATTATGCTCAAAAGTAACAGCAGCTTTTTCATAACAACCTCTTTTAGTTTTCGTATTTTTTGAAAATCAGCGACGAGTTGGTTCCGCCAAACCCGAATGAGTTTGACATCGCCGCCTTAATCGGCCGTTTTTTCGGCTTAAGCGGCACTAAATCCATATCGGCAACTGCCTCTTCCGGCTCTTCCAGATTAAGCGTCGGCGGGCAAGTCTGTTCCATAATCGCCTTAATCGTATAAACCGCTTCAACCGCACCGGCCGCACCCAAAAGGTGTCCGACAGCCGATTTGGTGGACGACATCGACATATTGCCGAGCTTATCGCCAAACAAACGGCGGACGGCCTGCGCTTCGCCCAAATCGCCGAGCGGTGTAGAAGTACCGTGCGCGTTCACATAGTTAATATCGCCGATTTCCACCCCATGCTCTTTGGCATGGTCCGCCGCCATTTTCATGGCACGATAAGCACCGTCACCATCCGGACAAGGAGCCGTCATGTGGTGAGCATCGCCGCTCATACCGTAACCGACGACTTCGGCATAAATATGCGCCCCGCGTGCCTTGGCGTGTTCCAGTTCTTCCAAAACCACGGCACCGGCGCCCTCGCCCATAACAAAGCCGCTGCGTTTCTTATCCCACGGACGCGAAGCCTTTTCCGGTGCATCGTTAAATTCGGCCGTAATGGCGTGCATACGGGCAAAACCCGACAGCCCCAGCACATTAACCGCCGATTCCGCGCCGCCGGCCACCATCACATCGGCATCGCCCATGGCAATAATACGTGCCGCGTCGCCGATGGCGTGTGTACCGGTAGAACAAGCCGTTACACAGGAATGATTCGGTCCGCGCAAAGCGTGTTCAATCGACACCATGCCGGAAATCAGATTAATCAGACAGGACGGAATAAAAAACGGCGAAATACGCTTAATTCCCACCTCGTTGAACGAAATAGAATTATCGTAAATATTGTTCAAACCGCCGATACCGGAACCCATCATCACGCCGGCACGACACTGTTCTTCATCGCTTAAGTCTTTCGGCTCATAATCAGCATCTTTGAGCGCATCGTTGGCCGCCGCAATACCATATAAAATAAACTTATCGGCCTTTTTTTGGTCTTTCGGCGCCATCACGCTGTCCGGATTAAAATCATGCTCGCCCTCGCCCCAAGGCACCTGCCCGGCAATAGATACCGGAATATCCTTCAGGTCAACATTCTCGACCTTGCGAATAGCTGACTTCCCCTGCATCAGGCATTCCCAGTTATAGTCAACGCCGCGCCCGAAAGGCGACACGATTCCCAAACCGGTCACTACAACTCTTTTCATATAAAACCTCGTTTTCAGTTATTAAAAAAACTCGCTGTTAAAAACGTAGCGAGTTTAATTAAACAAAGCCTTACGACTTACGCATTCTTAGAAAGATAGTCAATAGCGTCTTTAACAGTCAGAATCTTTTCAGCAGCCTTATCCGGAATTTCGCAACCGAATTCTTCTTCAAAAGCCATAACCAATTCAACTGTATCCAAGCTGTCTGCACCCAAATCATCAATAAAGCTTGCAGATTCAACAATCTTTGCTTCTTCAACACCTAAGTGTTTTGCGACAATCTTCTTTACGCGTTCTGCGGTATCACTCATTGTAAATTAACCTCATAAAATTAAAACAAATTTTTTCAGACGAAAGCGCCTGTGATTATCCGTTTACACAAAAATATCTCATTTGACAAGCATTATTTTCATTTTCTCCCGAAGATTTTGCCTGATATTTTATAAAATAATGTAAAAACAATGAATTACCAGATAACAAAAAGTGTATAAATCCGCCGGTAAAATTATCATACGGCATTCATAAAATCCTTGCCAAGTACAAAAATATCGCTTATATTGCCGCCAATGAGGTAAAAAAATGGTGCAAGTTGTTACTTTCGGCTGCCGTATCAATGCGTACGAGTCCGAAGTCATTAAAGAAAAGCTCAAAAATTACGACAAGCTGATTGTCGTAAACACTTGTGCCGTAACCGGAGAAGCCGAGCGCCAATGCCGCCAGACCATCCGCAAACTCAAGCGCGAAAACCCCGATTCCGATATTATCGTTACCGGCTGTTCAGCGCAGATAAATGCTGCCAAACTTGCGGATATGCCGGAAGTTGCGCTGGTTTTGGGCAATAAGGAAAAGCGCGAAATCGAAAAGTATGTCGCCGGTATTTTTGCCGATAAAAATCAGGTCAGCGACATTTTTGCCGATACCGACTGCGGCGATTATATCATTACCGGTTTTGAGGGGCGTCAGAAGGCCTTTGTGCAAATTCAGCAAGGATGTAACCATCGTTGCACTTATTGTATTATCCCTTACGCGCGCGGCAAAAACCGCAGTGTACCGGAAGAGTTGATTATTAAGCAAATTCGCGAACTTTTGGCCGCCGGATTTGCCGAAATCTGCCTGACGGGTGTCGATATTTGCTCGTATGAACCATCTTTCAGCGATTTGGTGGCACATATATTGGAGCAAATTCCGGAATTGCCGACGCTTGCTTTCGGTTCGCTCGACCCAGCGGCAATAGATGATAAATTTATAGAATTATTACAGAAATACAATAATATATCGAATTATTTTCATCTATCAATTCAATCCGGCGATAATGAAGTTTTACGTCGCATGGGACGCCGTCATAAACGCGAAGATGTAATTAATTTATGCAATAAAATCAGAGAGATATTACCACAAATTAAATTCGGGGCTGATTTTATTTGCGGTTTTCCGGGCGAAAGCGAAGAAGCCTTTGAAAACACCTGCAAATTGGTTGCGGAAGCCGGCCTTAACAAACTGCACGTTTTCCCTTATTCGGAGCGTTCAGGCACCCCGGCGGCAAAAATGGAGCAGTTACCGATGGAAGAACGTCGACGTCGTGCCGCAATTTTAAGAGATTTAAGTGAGGAATAAATGAGTTTTTGGGAAAAACTGGGACTGGGATTAAAAAAGACATCAAACGCCATAACCGGCGGAATTTCCGATATATTTACCAAGAAAAAATTAGATTCGTCCACCGTTGAGGAGTTGGAAGAACTGCTGATTGCGGCCGATTTCGGAGTTGCCACCGCCGGCGAAATAATGCAAAAATTCGCCGCGCAAAAACAAGATAAAGAAATTACCGACGAGGAAATCCGCACCCTGCTCGCCGCCGAAATTGAACAGCGTTTAACCCCGTGTGAACAAGCTTTTACCATAGATTCGGTGCAAAATCCGTATGTTATTCTGATGGTCGGCGTCAACGGTGCCGGCAAAACCACCACCATCGGCAAGTTGGCGGCAAAATTGCAGCAACAAGGCAAAAAAGTTTCGTTTATTGCCGGAGATACTTTCCGTGCCGCCGCGGTCGAACAGCTTAAAGTATGGGCCGAGCGCCTGAATATCCGCGTCTTTGCCGGTCCTGACGGTTGCGACAGCGCCGGTTTATGCTACGACGGTCTCAATGCCGCAATCAAAAACGGCGATGATGTAGTATTTATCGATACTGCCGGCCGTCTACAAAACAAAAGCGGTCTGATGGACGAGCTCAAAAAAATCGTGCGGGTTATGCAAAAAGTGATTTCCGATGCTCCGCACAAGGTGTTGCTGACTTTGGATGCCACCACCGGCCAAAATGCGGTGTCGCAAGTGCAGATTTTCCGCGAAATCGTCGGGGTTAACGGCCTGATTGTCACCAAACTTGATGGCACCTCCAAAGGCGGGATTTTGGTGGCGATTGCCGCAGAGAGCAAGTTGCCGATTTATTTTATCGGAGTCGGCGAGAAAATCGAAGATTTAGACACCTTTTCCGCCCGCGATTATTCCCGTCAGCTTTTAAGCTTGCCAAAAGCATAATTTCCGCAAAAATCTGTTGCGTTTTGCGATATTTTCTGTTATCGTTAGACATAAAGACAATGACGGAGTGTGCCAATGGCGGAATTAAACGAAAAATTTGAATTCAAGCAAGACGGAAAGATTTACAGCCTGTACGATTTGCCGGACGGATTTGTCATCAAAGGCAACGTGGATTTGGAAAATAAAGAGCTGAAAGAATTGCCGGATTTATCAAAAGTTACGGTACAGGGTAATTTTTATTGCGGCGATAATCAACTGACATCATTAAAAGGCGCCCCGCTAAAAGTATACGGAGATTTTAGGTGTAATGATAATCAGCTGACTACCTTACTAGGAGCGCCAAAGGAAGTCGGCGGCATTTTTAATTGTGACTATAACCAACTGACAACCTTACAAGGTGCGCCGCAAAAAGTAGGAGGATATTTCGGTTGCAACAATAACAAGCTTATTTCCTTGCAAGGAGCCCCAAAGGAAGTCGGCGGAGATTTTGTATGCAGCGGTAATCAACTGACCTCTTTACAATGGGCCCCACAAAAAGTCGGCAAGGATTTCTTTTGCCATAATAATAAATTGACCACCTTGCAAGGTGCGCCACAAGAAGTCGGCAGAGATTTTGTGTGTAGCGATAATCAACTGACTTCTCTGCGAGATGCTCCGCAAAAAGTCGAAGGTGATTTTTGTTGCGATGATAATCGCCTGACCTCCTTGGTAGGAGCGCCGCAAAAACTCGGGGGATACTTTGATTGCCGCGACAATGCTGATTTACCGTCTCTGTTCGGATTACCTGAGATGAAGGAAGATAAAACAATAAAATGCGATGATGAACTTATAAAAAGATATGATTGTCAGAAGTCTGAATATGGCGATATTAATTA
The DNA here is from genome assembly GCA_918234285.1 of Pseudomonadota bacterium. Taxonomy (GTDB): domain Bacteria; phylum Pseudomonadota; class Alphaproteobacteria; order RF32; family CAG-239; genus RUG410. The sequence continues at coordinate 12,412 of CAKJXZ020000011.1, forward strand.
CAAAGATTTGATTGAAAGTACGGTTTATCAAAATGAGCTTAAAATAGCAGAGCTCCGCCGGAAAAAGCACGAGGAAAATAAAGTCGCTCAAAATAAGTTCAAAGCCGGATTTGAATCGTTTAAAAAGCAATTTAAACCGACAGAGCGCGAAGATTAAGAGGAAGTAGCCAATGGTAAAAAGTTTGTTGCAACAAATAAAAGCTAAGGCAAAAAAAATCCCGTTTATACCGTTTAGGCAAGACGGTAAAACTTACAACATGTATGACATGCCAGATGGCTTTGTAATTAAAGGCGATTTAAATTTAAGCTATAAAAATTTAACCGAACTGCCGGATTTATCGAAAGTCATTGTTAAAGGGGATTTTGATTGCCAAAATAACGAACTGACTTCGCTAAAAGGAACACCACAAGAGGTCGGCGGGGATTTTGATTGCAGTCATAATAATCTGACATCTTTGGAGGGAGCACCGCAAGAAGTCGGCGGTGACTTTGATTGCCATTGGAATAATCTACCATCTTTACAAGGAGCCCCGCAAGAAGTCGGCGGTAATTTTTATTGCTATAATAATCAACTAGCCTCCTTACAAGGTGCACCGCGCGAAGTCGGAGGAGATTTTATGTGTCAAAATAACGAACTGACCTCCCTACAAGGAGCACCGCAAGCAGTCGGCGGAGAGTTTGGTTGCCACAACAATCATCTGACCTCCTTGCAAGGAGCACCAAAGGAAATCGGAGGAGATTTTTGTTTCAAGGGCAATGATGACTTATCATCTTTATTCGGATTGTCTAAGATGCCGAAAGATAAAGAAATATATTGCGATGATGCGCTAGAAGAAAAATATGATTGTCCTAAATCACAAAATAACGGTATTTATTATAAAGATTTGCTTAAGAGCTCGGCTTATCAAAGTGAGATAAGTATTAACCGATTTCTTGCGAAAATAAACAACCGGAATAAAGCGGAAAAAGATAACAAACGGCGTCAGAAATTAAAAGCCGGATTTGCCGCGTTCAGAAAGAAACAGGCCGAGGAACGCGAGGAATAAATAACAACTCGGACTTCGGCTTATTATCGCGGGGCATAACTTTATCAATTACCGCGTTTTTTTACCCTGAAAATGGTGCAAGCGGGCGGACTCGAACCGCCTGCCTACTTCTTAGGAGGAAGTCGCTCTATCCTGATGAGCTACGCCTGCAACGCCTCATATATAAAACCATTTACCGTAAAACGCAAGAATATTTTACACTTTGAACAATACCCTAAAAAACTATTGCATTTTATATAACTGACGCTATAATATCGGCACATTTTAAACTAACGAAAATAAAGGATTTTTTTAATGCTGACGCCAAAAAATAATGCTGCGTTTATGAGACTGGCGGTTTTGACTGCGGTTGCCAAGAGTTTTATGGAAAATAATTTTGCCGACATCGATAATGTGCCGAACCTGATTTTGCCGGACGATACTCCGGCCAAACGCGGCTCGCTCGGTCGCGACCGATTGGTGGTTAAAATGCAATGTGCCGCCGCCATGGGATACACTCCGGCCTTTCTGCCGCTTGATACCAAATTATCCGAGCTGGTGGGCGAAACACTTGCCCGCACCGCACCGCAAAAAGCCACGGTTTCGGTTATTCGTGAAGCTTGCAACGCTTGCAAATCAAAGTGCTATATCGTCAGCGACCAATGCCAAGGCTGTTACGCCCGTCCGTGCGAGGTAAACTGCCCGAAAAAAGCCATCACGGTGGAAAATCAGGCTCATATCAATCAGGATTTATGCATCAAATGCGGAATTTGTTATTCAAACTGCCCGTACGGCGCCATTCATAAAGCGGTTGTTCCGTGCGAAGATGCTTGTCCGGTGGGCGCACTCGGTAAAGAGGTCGACGGCAGAGAATTTATTGACCAAGACAAATGTATTTCTTGCGGCAAATGCCTGCTCTCCTGCCCGTTTGGCGCGATTGTGCATAATTCACAGATTATCGACGTATTGAACGCCATCAAAAATCCGAACAAGAAAACGGTTGCCATGCTGGCGCCGGCGGTTATCGGCCAATTCGGCAACGATTTGGGCAAAGTTATTGCCGCTTTCAAAAAGCTCGGCTTTGATGAGGTGGTGGAAGTGGCGCAAGGTGCCGATGTTACCACTCGTACCGAGGCGGCCGAATTTATCGAACGCATGGAAGAAGGAGCCAAGTTTATGACCACTTCATGCTGTCCGGCGTGGGTTGCCGCCACCGAAAAACATATTCCGGAAATTAAGCCGTTTGTTTCCAACGCCGGCAGCCCGATGTATTACATTGCCGAAATCGTTAAAAAGGCCGACCCGGATTGTCATTCCGTGTTTGTCGGCCCGTGCCTGGCCAAACGCCTCGAAGCCGAGAAAAATCCGAATGTGGACAATGTTCTGGTGTTTGAAGAAGCAACCGCTCTCCTCGATGCCGCCGGTATTAAAGTGGCGGAAATGGAAGCCGATAAGTTTGCGGTGGAATCTTCGGCGCAGGGCCGTCGTTACCCGCTTTCGGGCGGTGTGGCCGGTGCGGTTGAGTTTGTGGTCGGCGATAAAGCGCTGTATAAGCCGGAAGCCATCAACGGCCTCAATGCCGACGCCGTTAAAAAACTCAAACGTTATGCCACCAATCCGCCGGCAGATTTCAATATGATTGAAGTTATGTGTTGCGAAGGCGGCTGTATTGCCGGCCCGGGTACAACCTGTATGGCAAAAAAAGCGGCGGTGATGGTCGAAAATTATGTTAAAACCAGTACGGATATCGAGAAATAGCCATGGAAAAAATATCTTCGGAAAAATTGGCGGAAATATTAGGGGTTAAGCATAAAATAGCGCCGGCGGAAATCAGCAAAATCTCCACCGACAGCCGCAAAATTGATGCCGATACCCTCTTTATCGCGCTCAAGGGCGAACGTTTTGACGCGCACGATTTTGTGAAAGACGTTATCAATGCCGGCTGTCCGTTGGTTGTGGTGGAACGCCTGATTGACGGAGTTGCGCCGGAAAAACAGCTTGTTGTTGATGATACGCTCAAAGCCTACGGCAAAATCGGTGCCTATAACCGTAGTTTGTTTAAGGGTACGGTCATCGGCTTGACCGGCAGTGCCGGCAAAACCACCACTAAGGAAGAAATCGCCTTTTTGCTCTCCAAATTCGGCAAAACTTACGCCACAAGCGGTAATCACAACAACTTTGTCGGCGTGCCGCAAAGCCTGTGCGAAATCGCTATGGATGCCGAATACGCCGTGATTGAAATGGGGATGAGTGCCAAAGGCGAAATCTCGTATTTAACAAATCTGGTTAAACCGAATGTGGCACTTGTCACCAACGTTTATCCGATGCATATTGAATTTTTTGAAAATTTTGAAGGTATTGCCTATGCCAAAGCCGAAATTTTTGAGGGTTTGCAAGAAGGCGGCACGGCTATTATCAATGCCGACACCAATTTTGCCGATATATTGGAAAAACAGGCACATTTAAAAACCGATAAAGTTATCAAATTCGGCAAAAACGCACGTCCTACCGATAATTTTACCACCCAAGAAAGCGGCGAACAATATCTGTATAACGCGTGGTGCGCTTTAAGTGTGGTGAAAGCACTCGGTCTGGATGTGGAAAAAGCGGCTGCTTATATCAAAGATTTCGGAGCGTTGGACGGCCGCGGCAAACAACACAAGCTGAAACTGGCAAACGGCGGGGTTTACACCTTGATTGACGACAGCTACTCCGGCCAGCCCGAAGCGATGATTATGGCAATCAAAAGCCTCGATAAAATGCCGACAAACGGCCGCAAGATTGTGGCTTTGGGCAAAATGGCCGAGCTTGGCGATACCTCGCTGGAGCGCCATAAGGAAATCGGCAAAGTTCTGGCAGATTCTTCGGTTGATATTGTCATCGGTGTGTGTCCGGAAATGCGCGATATGTTGGCCGAATTGCCTGCAAAAAAAACGCAATTTTATTTTGAGAACAAAGACGGTGTCGCCGATTTTTTACTCAATAAACTCTTGCAAAACGGCGATACCATACTTATAAAGGGTGCCAGATATTCGTCAAAAATGTATCAGGTAACCGAAGAACTTATTAAACGGGGAGAAAGCTGATGAAATGTCCGTTTTGCGGCTGTGATGAAACTCAGGTAAAAGATTCGCGCAACACCGATGACAATACCGCCATTCGTCGTCGTCGCGAATGTCCGGAATGCGGCTCACGTTTTACGACCTTTGAGCGGGTTTCGTTGCGCGAACTGATTGTGATAAAGAAAAACGGCGAAAAAACCCTGTTTGACCGTGATAAACTGGCAAAATCAATTATGCTGGCGGTGCGTAAACGCCCGATTTCATCGGAACGGGTTGATAAAATCGTTACTTCGTTGCAACGCCAGTTTGAAAATTCCGGTGAAAGCGAAATCACCACCACCCAAATCGGCGAAAGCGTAATGCAGGCTCTGGCCCATCTTGATAAAATCGCCTATATCCGCTTTGCTTCGGTTTACAAAGACTTTAAAGACGTCAGCGAGTTCGTGGCCACAATCGAAAAACTGACCGATGATAATGAAGGAGATGAATAAAATGTCTAAATTTGTATCCGCAAAAATCAAAATGAGATCCGGTGCGCGTTTAGCGGCGGTTCAGGCCAATTATATGATTGCGCTCGGACAACTTCCGGTTGACGAAGTAATAGAAGATTTCGTACAAGGGAAAATCGGCCGCTTTGCCATCGAGGATAAAGACGACAACACCGAAAATATGGTAGAACTCGGACCGATTGACACCGAATATTTTGAAAAACTGGTGCGCGGTATTCAGTCGCATAAAGAAGATTTGGAAAAGTCGCTTAATCACTATCTTCACGGTGAATGGAGCTATGAGCGGATGAACGGCACCATGCAAGCGCTGTTGCTGAGCGCGGTTTATGAACTCAGCAACACCACCGATGTCGATACCAAGATTTTAATTCAGGAATACGTCGATTTGGCTTATGCCTTTTTCAATAAAAACGAGCCGAAAATGGTTAATGCCCTCCTCGACCAAATCGCCCACGCAATCAGAGAATAAGGGGGAAAAATGGCGGTTTTGAAACTTTACGAATATCCCGATGAAGTGTTGCGTCAAAAGTGCGAACGCGTCAGCAAGGTTGATGACGAGTTGCGCAAGTTTTTGGACGATATGCTGGAAACCATGTATGTTGACAAGGGTTGCGGTTTGGCCGCGCCGCAAGTCGGTGTGACCAAGCGTATTATCGTGCTTGATCCCAACCCGAGCGACGAGGATTTATCCGCCCGCCGCCCGATGTATTTGGTTAATCCGGAAATTATCTGGCGTTCGGAAGAAAAAGTTTTGTTCAATGAGGGCTGTTTATCCCTGCCTGACCAACGCGCCGAAGTCGAGCGCCATGAACGTGTGCGCGTGCGTTTTACCGATTATAACGGCAAAGAACAGGAAATCCTGGCCGATGAATTACTGGCGATTATTCTGCAACACGAAATCGACCATCTCGACGGAATACTGTACATCGACCATTTGAGCCGGCTCAAACGTTCCCGCCTTTTGAAAAAGCTTGAAAAATTCCGCGAAGAACATCCCGGCAAAACAGATTAAAATCTGAAGTATATAAACGGATTATAAGTAGATGCGGCTATAAACGCCGTAGATACGATAAACAGCATAATCAGCCAAACATTTACCAGCGTCCGACTTACCTTGTATTTATAAGGTATTTGCAACATTTCGGAAAACAGCGGAACCGCACAGAGAAAAGCCGCAACAAAGGCGATAATCTCTATATTATCTATGTAATAATCCAAAAAATAAATCACATCATTGTTTTTTCCGCATCCGAACATTTTTTTGATGTATTGCCAAGCATACGACATGGTATCCGCTCTAAACATCACCCAGCCGATAACAAACGCCAAAATGCAATAAATATGCTGCATAAGGCCGACCAGTTTCCCCTCTTTTTTATGCCAACCGGTCGCTTTTTCAAAAATAATGAACATACCGTGCCATAAACCCCAGAAAATAAAATTCCATGCTGCGCCGTGCCAAAAACCCGTAGCCAGAAACACAATAAATAAATTCATATAATTACGCCATTTTGCCACCCGATTGCCGCCGAGCGGAATATATAAATATTCCTTAAACCAAGTTGAAAGAGAAATATGCCAACGGCGCCAAAATTCGGTAATCGAGCGTGAAATATACGGATAATTGAAGTTCTCCAAAAACTTAAAGCCGAAAACAGAGCCCAAACCGATTGCCATATCCGAATAGCCGCTGAAATCATAAAACAACTGAAAACTGTATGCCACCGCGCCCAGCCACGCAGTCAGAGCATCAAATTGTTCTACCGGCTGCGAAAATATTTTATCTGCCACCGCTCCCAGAGTATTGGCAATCAGCATTTTTTTAGAAAGTCCGATTATAAAGCGCTTGATACCGTAAGCCACTTTTTCAAATGTAACATCTCGGTTTTCTATCTGCTCGGCCACATCGTGATATTTCACAATCGGGCCGGCAATAAGCTGCGGAAACAAACATATATACAGCGCCAGCTTATAAATATCCCGTTGTACCTTAACCTCGCCCCGATACACGTCAACCACATAACTGAGCGCCTGAAAGGTATAAAACGAAATTCCTATCGGCATTACCACATCAATAAAGTTGATATGAGCATTAAACACCGCATTGATGTTATCCATTACAAAATTAAAATATTTGAAATAGAACAAAAAGCTCAAGTCAACAACAACAGTTATTGCCAACAGCCATTTGCGATGCGCCGGATTTTTACTGCGGCTGATATAATTTGCCCCCACATAATTAACCACAATCGTCATTATCATAATGGCCAAATAGCTCGGCTCACCCCATGCATAAAAGATAATACTGGCAGCCAATAAAATATAATTTTGCAAATCTTTGCGGGCAAACAAATACGCCGCACAAACAATCGGCAAAAACATATAAATAAATGTCATAGAAGAAAATAACATAGCGTTAGTCCTTGGTTAAATTAACAAGACTTGGGATATTGCTGGGTGTAATACATAATATTAAGATATCCGGCTTAAAATCAAGAATATCCTTCTTATAACGTTTAAATAACTTGAATACATCCTTTTCCTCAACCCCCCTGGCACCATTCAATCTGTAATATTTCAACTCGGAAAAACTATACGGTATAAATTGCAGAAAATCTTCATTCATACTGGTACCGGTCAAAAACACTCGCGGTGCATTCGGTTGTTGCGGATTCTTAAAATATTTGGTCTTATAGTATGCAATATCCGTAACCGTCGGCTGTATCTCATTTTTATGATCATAATATATATATTCATCTTTTAATATATATTTTTTGGCATATTCAGGATTTATCCTAAGCGCTATAGTACTGCCGCCGATGTCAAAATCTCTATTCCATTCTTCACGCAACAGTTTTGAAGTCGAAACGTTATACTCATCAAGATTGCTAATGTGGATATTCGTAAAATCTTTTTTTATAACCTTCATCAATGCCAAATAGCCGTTATACGCACCCCAATCTGTCCAATGGTGTGTTTGCTTGAAAAACACAAAATCATTTTGAGCTGCTTGCTTTAATTCTTTTTGCGGATAAACAGTAGGGGCCTCAAACAAATTTATAAGTTCCGCAATATGATGATTAAATTTATCATACTCCAACGCATTATTATTTCCCTCTTCCTCCTTTGCAAATTCCCTATAAATATCTTCTTTGCTTGGTACAATGAGCATATACAGACGGATGTTATTTTTTTTGCAAAAGTCATTTAATAAATTAACCTGTTTTATGATTTCTTTATCATTAGCATGGTATTTTTCCCAATATTTGAGAGAGTAATTTCGAAACATCCAATTACTTTTCTTAATCCAGATAGCATCGCCGTTCCTATATATTCTGCTGGTTTCTCGCTTCATAAACGAATATAAGTCAATCATACTTTCTCTTCCGAAAAAGTGATCGTTGAACCATTTTTCAAATTGCGCTCCGTAGTTGCAATTTACCCCCCCTGAAACCAAAAATTTAGGATATGTCGCCAGCATCCGATTTTCCTGCATGGATTTTTCGGCGTCGGAAATACGGCTCATCGGCACAAACAATAACACAATGAATGCTACGACAAACACTATATCAATTCTGCTGTTATGCTCAAGCAGCTTAAATTTTGCAACATATTGCACCATCTTGTAACTCAGCAAAAACGCCAATATCAGCACGCTTAAAAACATTAATGTGCTGAAAGAATAATGATTCAAATCACCCCACTGCCAATGATGTTTGCGCACCTCAAAACTCAGTTCATAGATTTCCCCATCTTTAGCCGCAAAATGATATGTGTGAGGATTATCGTGATAAAAAGTTTTCCGCCCCTGCAAAAACTGTTTATTATTTACCGAAGCGAAACGATAATCCACCAACACCGGATAGCGCACATTATTGTCTCTGACATCTGGACCGCGCAACAAAACGGTTATCTTTCCGTCGCCGATGACCTTAAATCTTACCTTATAACGCTGCCACTTTGCCGCTATTTCGGTATTAATCACACCGCATTGACCGTTTTCTTTTTGACACCATTGCGGATAGGTAATCTCATTCTCCGTCGAAGTATCCGCTTCCGTAATTTCGACTGCATTGGTCGCATCTCCGTTATTTGCTATGTCAATACGAGCCGTTTTATTTGCATAAAGACTTTGCCAGAGCCCCGACACCAAATGATTTGAATACAGCGGCGCGCAAAACAGCGTAACCAATATCGTGCAGACTATTGTTATTAAAAAACGCTTATTTATGCGAACGATTTTCATAAAAACCTCGAGTAAAAACTTTTATTGGTCGCACTTTAGGAGAGTTTCCCGTATAAGTCAACCTTTAATTTCTATATATGCTCAAACCTCCGCGGTCAGGGCGATAAACTCGGCTTCCGACAAGGTTTTTATACCCAGTTCGGCCGCTTTCTGCGCCTTGCTTCCGGCATCTGCCCCCACCACCACATAGTCGGTGCGAGCCGATACCGAACCGGCAACTTTGGCTCCGAATTTTTGCGCCAAGGCCTTGGCTTCCGCCCGCGTCATCCGCTCCAATGTTCCGGTAAACACCACCGTTTTGCCGCTCAAAACTGAGTCGGTACGTCGCTCGTCAATATAATCCTCTACTTTAATATATTTTCTTAACACATTGATTTCATTAATATTATGTTGTTCGTTAAAAAACTCTACAATATCGTTTCCCATCTCGCCGCCGATACCGTCTATCGATACCAACTTAGCGGTTTCGCGCGCCGTCATATCGTTCTGCAGTGCATCAAAAGTACCGTAATTTTGAGCGAGCAACAATGCCGTAGCGCTCCCCACCTGCGGAATACCGAGCGCGTAGATAAATCGCGGCAACGAAACGGTTCGCCGTGCGTTAATCGCCTTAAACAGATTATCCACCGAAAGCTTGCCCCAGCCGGCACGGCGCTCCAAATGCAACCCGTTGTCGCCGAATGCGAACAAATCATCGCCGGCGCCGCCGTTACGCTCCTCCAGCGTAAAAATATCCGCCGGATGCTTGATGATACCGTCGTCATAAAATGCCTCGACCACCTTGTCACCCAGGCCGATAATGTCAAACGCCTCTTTGCCGACAAAATGTTTGATGCGCTCTTTGGCTTGTGCCGGACAAGTCAGACCGCCGGTACAGCGCCGAATTGCCTCATCTTCTTCTCTGATGGCATGGGCGCCGCACTCCGGGCAAATTACCGGAAACTCAAACGGCACGGAATCCGCCGGCCGCTTATCGAGCCGCACCTCAACCACCTGCGGAATCACATCGCCGGCGCGTTGTACCACCGCCATATCGCCGATACGAATATCTTTGCGCTTAATCTCGTCTTCGTTATGCAGCGTGGCATGCGAAACCAACACTCCGCCCACATTGACCGGCTCCAAATCCGCCACCGGCGTCAGCGCACCGGTACGCCCCACCTGAATCCGAATGTTATTGATCCGCGTCAGCGCCTGCTCGGCCGGAAACTTATGGGCAATAGCCCAGCGCGGCGTACGCGTCAAAAAGCCGAGCCGATTTTGCAGCTCCAGCGAATTGACCTTATACACCACCCCGTCGATATCATACGGCAAATCGGCTCGGATTTCCATGATGTGTTTGAAATTATCTTCGATTTCGCTTAAGGTATGACACACCTTGTTGAGCGGATTGACCGGAAACCCCCACTCGTCCAGCTTTTTAAAAAACTCCGCCTGAGTACTCCACGGTCGTGCGGAAACTTCGCCCCAGGTATAGGCCCACAAACTCAGCTTGCGCTCGGCCGTAATCTGCGGATTAAGCTGCCGGAGCGAGCCGGCGGCGGCGTTTCGCGGATTGGCGAACAGCTTTTTCTTTTCGACCGCATTACGCTCGTTGAGTGCCAAAAAATCGCGCTTTGCCATATAAACTTCGCCACGCACTTCCAAAATTTCCGGCACTCCGTCCGGCAATTTCAACGGCAACTGTGGCAATGTTTGCAAATTGGCGGTAATATCCTCGCCGACCACCCCGTCGCCGCGTGTGGCACCGGAAACAAACACTCCGTTTTCATATCTGGCGGCAAACGACAACCCGTCGATTTTCGGTTCGGCCATAAAATCAATCTCACCCGATAAATTCAGAAAGCGCTTAACGCTCACCACAAAATCATCGACTTCCTCGATTGAGAACACATCGCCCAATGAGAGCATCGGAAAGCGGTGTTCGATTTTGTTGAACTTGCTCTGCACCGCCGCGCCTACCCGTTTTGACGGGCTGTCGACACGCACCAAATCCGGAAAACGTGCTTCAATCGCCGTATTACGATGTTTGAGCGCATCGTATTCGGCATCGGTCAAATCAGGTGCGTCATTTTGATAGTAAGCGTTATCGGCTGCCGCAATTTTTTGCGCTAAAACCGCCAATTCCGCCATTGCTTCTTCACGCGATAAATCTTTTATTTCTTTCATTTTCACTCCTGATTACAAGCATATAATCATCAACGGCAAAAGTCAAAAGCAACCGACACGTTTTAAACACAAAAAAACCGCATCACGTCTTTTCAGGGACGAAATGCGGTATATGTCAGAAGATTTACGAATTCTAATAAAGTCTAGAGTAGAAATCGTTGTTCATTATGGCCGCTTTCCAAATTTCTTTGGCCATCTTAGGATCATTCTTTTCGACATCCTCCCATGCCCTCACATTAATATACAGGGCAGCTAAAAGGTAGCCGATAAGTGCGGAACCCAAAACGATTGCAGCAGCAATTTTTACCGAAAAAAACGCAGCGACAATCACTGATACAATAAGTACTGCCAAGGCAGCAAACACCTTCTTCTTCATAGTTTTTTGGTTTGTATTTGATTGGCTAATAATACTAAAAGTTCACTGCTGGCGCAGTTCATGAGAGGTTTTTAAGAGGAATATCATGAATCCCCAACAGCACATCACATAGGACATTGAAAATGCCCATACATTTTCAACCATAACCGGTCGCCATTCCTCGCCGTAGGTCTGGTAGATGTAAACCATCAAAGCCAAAAACGGCAAGGCGCAACAACCGAAGACTATTGACTTTGTAAGGGCATACTCCCTTATATCCGCAGAATAAATCCGAGGGTGCAACAGATGATACGGGTATGCAGTCATCAAAACCGCACAAAACGCCATAATCAACATATTGAAAAAGTCAATTTCCTCGCTGTGCGCAGGAACAAACAACCCCGAGCCGACCCAGAGGATGCTCGAACAGTGCAAAAATGCCACGGCCGCAAACAGCAGCGGAAGCATCATCTCTTTCTTTTTCATCTCATAACATTTTTGTAAATAACTCGTTTGATAATTTGAATATAAAACATATTTGACAAAAAATCAAGCAAAAAAATTCAAATTTGTACACTTTTAAAATGGGACACCCCGCAACTTGATGATTTCTCAACAAATTGCGGGGTATCTTCTTTTTAGCAGTCCCAGTCTTCTCCGAGCTCGTGAAGATACTCCTTCGGATGCCAAATGGCATCCCAGAGCATCTGGAATGCAAGTGATCTGCAGGCGGCAATTACGCCGCTTACGATCACTGCTCCCAAAACGAGAGCTAACGCTATCTTCCAAGAAAGGAAGATGGAGATTGCTACTGAGATGGCTACTACGATAAGAGCGATAATCATTGATTTTTTCATCTCTTATTTCTTTGCGATTCCCCAAATCTTTATGTATTGCACCAACATCTGATAGGATATTGATTTAACACAATCTTCTTGCAACCTATAACCGAATATTATCTGTATGCTCTTTAATTACAAATCTATCATACCCTTCCACTGATCAAGCTATCGCCAGTCAGACCCCCACGTTCTCCAACGCTAATGCTCAAGGTTCGGAAACTTCTTTAACGAGTGGTATATAATAGATTTATGCCTAAAGTACAAATAACTCAAATTATAAGTCATCAAAAAGCGTGAAACAAATACATATTGAATTGAAGTTTCAGTTCTGTATTCTCATTAAAAACCTAGGGCCCATACGCAAATGAATCTCAAAAGAAACTCAACCACACCGAACGTATCCCGTTTATATCAATCCGAACCGCTTATAAATTCAGAGAATAAACATTCAAACATTTTAGCGTCATATAGGTTGAACTATGTTTTTAACAAGAAGAAAAATAATAAATATTTACATTCTTAAAACATAATCCCTAGGTTTAACAAGTTCATTGTACAATAATTTTATACAAAAATCAAGTACAAAAATATAACTTTCTGCTTGCTTTTATGTTTAAAGCCGATAGAGTGAACATATCAGGTTATCATAAGGAGGAATCCGATGAAAAAATTGTTGTTTTTTTTCGCCGTACTGCTGCTTGCCGGAGGTGTGTATTACTACAATCGTCCGCAGGCCGTGCAACCGCTCGTTTTATACGGTAATATTGATATCAGACAGGTTAACACCGCGTTCAGAGTCGCCGGTCGCTTAGAGGCCATGAATTTTGAAGAAGGCGATGAAGTGCATAAAGGTGATATTCTGGCCACACTTGATAAAGATACTTTCATCAATACACAAAATCAGGCCGAAGCCAAGGTAGCGCAAGCTATTGCCTCGCTTGAAAATGCCAAACGGGTTAACCGCCGCAAACAGGCTCTTTGCAAAACTCAAAATGCCTCGCGGCAAGATTGCGATAATTCACAGGCTGCCGAAGAAATTGCCGCCGCCGATTTGGAGTATGCCAAATCCGGTGCCGATATTGCTCAAACGGCTTTGGATGATACCTCCCTGAAAGCTCCGGCCGACGGAGTTATATTGGTGCGCATTTATGAGCCGGGAAGTATGATTTCTGCCGGTGCTCCGGTCTATACCATTTCCCTTAACGGCAAAATGTGGGCTCGAGCCTATATCAAAGAAACCGAACTCGGGCGCCTTAAAATCGGCACTCCGGTAAAAATCAGCACCGATTCAAACGATAAAATATACAACGGACACATCGGTTTTATTTCTTCGGTTGCCGAATTTACGCCGAAAAGCATAGAAACCGCCAGTCTGCGTACCGATTTGGTATATCGCCTGCGCATTGTTATTGACGATGCCGATGATTATTTGAAACAGGGAATGCCGGTAACGATTAAATTGGCCGAATAAATGGAAAATGTTGTTACAATAAAACATTTAAATAAAACTTTCCAAAATCCCGATATTGTCGCGATTGACGATTTGAATCTGGAACTGCCGCGTGGCGAAGTCGTCGGTCTGGTCGGTCCGGACGGTGCCGGCAAAACCACGCTTATCCGGCTGTTGCTCGGCCTGCTGAAACCGAGCGGCGGCGATATCACGGTTTTGGGATTAAATCCGCTGACGCAAACTCATCAGTTGCACCAGATTATCGGCTATATGCCGCAAAAATTCGGGCTTTATGAAGATTTAAGCATTGCCGAAAATATGAACCTCTATGCCGATTTGAAAGAACTGACACCGGAAGAACGCCGACAACAATTTGATTGGCTCTTAAAATTTACCGGTTTGGCACCGTTTGTCAAACGTTTGGCCGGACGTCTCTCCGGCGGTATGAAACAAAAACTCGGTCTGGGCTGCACTCTTTTGGGCAATCCGCAATTTTTGTTGCTTGATGAGCCGGGGGTCGGTGTTGACCCGATTTCACGCCGCGAACTAATGAAAATGGTGTATAGTCTGCGCGATAAGGGAATTACGGTATTGTGGTCAACCTCATATCTGGATGAGGCGGAAAAATTTGACCGCGTATTACTCTTAAACGACGGCAAATTAATTTTTAACGGCAACCCGAAAGAATTGACCGGTCGCATTTCCGGACGGGTTTTCCAAACTACCGATACCGCTAATCCGCGCCATACGTTGCGCCGACTGATGCAAAACAAAGCCCCGCTTACCGATGCGGTTATTTACGGCCAAAGTGTACGCACGGTGCTGCAAAAAAACATTCCTCCGACGGCGCTCGATATTGCCTTGCGACCGATTACGCCGCGTTTCGAAGACGCCGTGATTGATATTTTGGGCGGCTCGCCGATGCAACCATCGGAAATCGCCGAAAAAATCGATGTCGGCAATATTCCGGATATTGTCATCAATGCCGATAATTTAACCAAACAATACGGCGATTTCACAGCGGCGCAGAATATTTCTTTCAAAATCCGCCGCGGCGAAATTTTCGGGCTGTTGGGGCCGAACGGCGCCGGTAAATCCACCACCTTCAAAATGCTGTGCGGATTGGCTAAACCCACGGCCGGACAGGGATATATTATGGGTACGGATATGATTAAAAATCCGGAAAAAGCCCGTGCCTTTCTCGGTTATATGGCGCAAAAATTTTCGCTGTTTTCCACACTGTCGGTAATGCAGAACCTCAAATTCTTTTCCGGCATTTACGGCTTGCGCGGCCACAAACGCGAAAACCGCATCCGGCAAATGACGAATATTTTTGAGCTCGGTCCGTATTTGAAACAGCCGGCGGGTAATCTGCCGCTCGGTTTCAAGCAACGTCTGGCGCTTGCTTGCGCCATTATGCACAATCCGCCGATTTTATTTTTGGACGAACCGACTTCGGGCGTTGACCCCCTCACCCGCCGCGAATTTTGGAATCATATTAATTCCATGGTGGAAAAAGGTGTAACGGTAATGGTTACCACCCACTTTATGGATGAGGCCGAATATTGCGACCGAATTGCTCTGATTTATCAGGGACAAGCCATCAAAATCGGCACTCCCGACGAACTTAAGAAAAACGGCGAAACCATGGAAGACGCCTTTATTCGTTTGATTAACGAATATCAGCCGGAGGTCGCCGCATGAGAATACTCAAAGCACTTGTTTATAAAGAGTTCTTACAAATCATTCGCGATCCGAGCAGTATTTTGATTGCGTTTATTCTGCCGTTTATTTTGATTACGATTTTTGCCACCGCCATCAATCTTGATAACAACGCGATTGAAACCGGCCTGGTGCTTGAGGGCGACCGCCAACAGGTTAACAACATCACCGGTGCTTTTGACGGCTCGCGCTATTTAACCGTTACCCGTTACGATAATCGCAAAGCCGCACAGGAAGCGCTGACCCGCGGTGATATCCGCGCGCTGGTAATAATGCCGGGCAACCTCGCCAAGGATTTGGCTACAGGGCAAGCAGCCGCCGTGCAAATAATTACCGACGCTTCCGACCCGAATATTGCACTGTTTGCCGCGGCTTATGTGCAAGGTATCGTGGCAACGGCACAGAAAATTATGATAGAAACCGGCACTTTCGAAAAAAAATCCGATATTATCATTGAACAGGTTGCGTGGTATAACCCCGAGCTCAAAAGCCGCTTTTTTATTTTGCCGAGTTCGATTGCAATTATCATGACGCTTATCGGTATGCTGTTAACCGCGCTGGTAATTGCTCGCGAATGGGAGCGCGGCACCATGGAATCCCTTTTAACCACCAAGGCCTCAAAACTGCAAATCATTTTGGCTAAATATATATCATATTATTGTCTGGCCATTCTTTCTGCCGTTTTCTGCACTTTTTTGTGCGTAATCGTATTTGACGTGCCGTTCCGCGGCTCCCTTTGGGTATATTTCATCACCTCCAGCCTGTTTTTGTTTGTTTCCATCGGCATGGGATGCTTGATTTCCACTCTAACGCGCAACCAATTTCTGGCCTCGGTGGCGGCCGCCATGTTCGGCTTTTTGCCGGCGGTGATTCTCTCCGGAGGTCTGTTTGAAATTTCTTCAATGCCGCATATTATTCAGGTGCTTACCAACATCATTCCGGCAACTCACTTTGTACCGATTATCAAAAATCTGTTTATGGCCGGCGACATTTGGCCGATTATTTGGAACGAAAGTCTTAACCTGCTGATTTTCGGACTGATTTTGTTCGCCCTTTTATATAAAGTTACGAAAGAGAGGTTGGAATAATGTCCGGATTTATGGCAACGTTATCTTCAATGTGGGCTCTGGTGGTTAAAGAATTCCAGATGATTTGGACCGATCCGAAAAATCGCGCCATGATTCTGTTGCCGCCGCTGCTGATGCTGACGGTGTTTGCCTTTGCCGCCACCTTTGAGGTCAACAGCATCAAAATGGTGATTTATGACAAAGACCGCACCCCGGTGTCGGAAGCTTTGATTGATAAAATTGCCCACACTCCGTACGTTAAGGACCTGTATTTTGTGGATAATGCGCACGATTTAACCGAAAAAATCGATACGGAACAGGCCTTTGTGGCGCTGACAATTCCGAGCGACTTTGCTAAGAAAACATATTTGGGTGAATCTCCGACCGTTCAGCTCATTTTAGACGGCCGCAAATCCAACACGGCGCAGGTCGTCAGCGGCTATCTTACTCAGATTTTTGCCGCGTTCCGCTACGAAACCGACGGTATCATTGTGTCTGAGCCGCCGATTACGCTCCGCGTACGCAACTGGTTTAACCCTAATCTTAACTATCAATGGTATATCGTGATTTCGTTCATGGGAGTTTTAATCACGGTAATGATGTTGGCGATTACGGCGCTCTCGGTGGCGCAGGAAAAAGAACTCGGTACCTTTGACCAAGTTCTGGTATCGCCGCTCAAACCGTTGCAAATTCTTATCGGCAAAACCATTCCGGCCATTACGGTGGCATATTTGGACTTTACGCTGATGCTGATTGCCGGTAGTTTTATTTTCCACATTCCGGCCGAAAGCGGATATTTGCCGATTTATGCCTGCATTTTCGTATTTCTGCTTTCGATTGCCGGTATCGGCCTGTTCATTTCCACCATTTGTAACACACAGCAACAGGCGATTTTCGGAGTGTTTGCCTTTTTGGCGCCGACCTTTTTGCTTTCGGGCTTTATCACCCCGATAGAAAATATGCCGGTATTTTTACAAAAATTCAGCGTTTTCAATCCGTTGACTTACTTTTTCCGCCTGTCGCGCGGCCTGTTTTTGAAAAACATCGAACCGGCGATGATATGGGCCGACGTGTGGCCGCTGCTGATTATCGGCGTTTGCACCATGACCTTCGCCGCCTGGTTCTTCAATAAGCGGATAAATTAGAAACAGAAGATATATTGAACAGAGAAAACCAATAAATACATCGAACTATTTTTGCAATAAATATAAAAAAGTTCTTGCAATTATATTTTTTTTGCCGTATAAGCGTTTTGTTGATGGTACTTACCGCCGTTAACACGTTATGCGTAATGCATCGAGCAGTTGGGCATAAACTTAAAAACATTGGGGCGTCGCCAAGTGGTAAGGCATCGGCTTTTGGTGCCGACATTCGTTGGTTCGAATCCAGCCGCCCCAGCCAAGAAATTTGATAAACCTCTGATTTTTCAGAGGTTTTTTTCGTTTAAAAGACCCGAAAATGGCGGTAAAATGGTATTTACGCACATCTGTGACACATGGGTGTGACACAATGACATTAAAATATAACCATTTAGAACGCAGAAATCATACCTTTTACTTTAGGTATCGTGTGCCCTCATGGGTGAGACACATTATTGGAAAAACGGATTTTAGGTATTCGTTAAACACTAATGATTATAATATCGCCGTACACTTGGTAAAACGGGAATCTTTTAAGTATGATTCCCTTATAAACGACATAAGGTGGCTGGTGATGGAAATTAGGAACGGAAAACTGCATCTTTCGCAAGACGATATTGAAAATATCATTGCTCAACGAATCAAGGAAATCCAAGATAAACTGGACGAATCGTATTATAAAATTAAAAATGGTGAAATATCCCCTACTCATCTTGAGATGACCATGCTGGAAGAAAAAGACTACATGACTTCCGGTTTTATGGGCAGTTATGAGGAATTTAAGGATGAAGCAGTTATCAGCTTTGTAAAGAAATATGTTCAGGCAATGAAAAATAACAAACGTATTCCGCCATCGGTATTTGATTTCTTAAAGCGCACAGTTAAGAAAAATGCCATTGAACCGGATGAAGCCGCCCGTCCTGATTGGTTGGATAAACTGGAAAACGGTATGCAAATGGCGGATGATTATGCCCATAACAGAGCCGAAGCCATTGTTACCGACAATCGCAACTTCTACATTCCGGCTGTGATTGAGCGCTGTTTGAGCTATATTGAAGAAGAACGTGCCGCTAATACGGTTCGTGCCCCACAGGTCAAAACCAACTGGCAAACCCTATTTAAGAAGTTTAAGGAATACAAACAGCAGATTAAAGGCACCGGTGACCTTACGCTACAGAAGGATTATACTTGCCTTGAAGCCATTTTTGATTTGATTGACAAGAAGTATGTGGAAAATCTGACTGCCAAGGATTGTGATTTTATCTCGCAGAAGATTTATTACATTCCGAAGAACTGGAAAAAGACCGACCTTTATAAAAAAAAGAAACTCAAAAATTGCCTGACG
>CAKJXZ020000012.1:0-99049 GCA_918234285.1 Pseudomonadota bacterium
CTGCCGGTTCTTCTGATTACTACTCCTTGTTTATTGTTTTATTTTTATAGCTAATCAGAAAAACACCTTGAGTGATAGCAATACCACCCAAGGTGTTTTTTTTATTTGCATCTTTTTATCCAATTTTTACCCGGCATTGTAGGTTTTAATCGCTTCGTCTTGCTCAAACAGATAGAGAAGGGTGCGCAAAGCCTGTCCGCGCGGCGATTGCAGGTTCGGGTCCTGCCGCAAAATCAGCGCTGCATCTTTGCTGGCAGTTAAGAGTAAATCGCCATGTATGCTCAAATCGGCCACGCGGAAATTGCTGAAGCCAGATTGTCGTGTGCCCAAAACTTCGCCGCCGCCGCGCAATTTGAGGTCCTCTTCGGCGATTAAAAAGCCGTCTTCGGTGCTTTTAATCGTATTCAGCCGCTCTCGCGAAACCTCGCTGAGCGGATAACCGTACATCAAAATACAACTGCCGGCCTCAAAACCGCGCTTAATGCGGCCGCGCAACTGGTGCAACTGCGCCAAGCCGAAGCGCTCGGCATGCTCGATGACCATAATCGTGGCGTTCGGCACATTTACTCCGACTTCAATTACGGTGGTGGAAACCAAGAGTTTGAGCTCGCCCCGCTTGAAGCTTTCCATAATGGCATCTTTTTCGCTTTCTTTCATTTTGCCGTGTATCAAACCGACTTGGTTGCCGAATACTTTGCGCAAAGATTCATAGCGTTCTGTGGCGGCGGAAAGGTCGATTTTTTCAGACTCCTCAACCAGCGGACATACCCAATAAGCTTGCGTTCCGGTGTTCAGTTTGCGTTGCAGCGCTTCAACCACATTGTGAATTTTTGAAAGCGGCATAACCGTAGTAGCAACCGGCTTGCGTCCCGCCGGCAGTTCATCTATTTTGGAGTATTCCATATCACCGAATTGCGTTAATACCAACGTACGCGGAATCGGCGTGGCTGTCATAACCAACACGTCGCAGAGCCGGCCTTTTTGCGAGAGATTCAGTCGCTGTCTGACTCCGAAGCGATGTTGCTCGTCAACAATAACATAGGCCAAATCCTTAAACGTAACATCTTCGGTAAACAGAGCGTGCGTGCCGATGAGAATATCGATATTGCCGGCGGCCAATTCTTCCAAGAGCTGCTTGCGGGCTTTACTTTTAACATTTCCGGTCAGCAGGGCTGTTTTTACACCGATTTTATCACATAATTCGGAGATGGTTTCGGCGTGTTGCTCGGCCAAAATTTCGGTCGGAGCCATAATCGCCGCTTGACAGCCGCATTCAACCGCATTTAGCATTGTCAACAGAGCCACAATGGTTTTGCCGCTGCCGACATCACCTTGCAACAGTCGCGACATACGATATTCGCCGAATAAGTCGCTTTCGATTTCGGCAATTACGCGTTTTTGCGCATCTGTCAGGGCAAACGGCAGTACCGAGAGTAGCTTTTCTTTCAATTTACCGGCGTTGGCAAGTGAGCGTCCTTTCTGCTTTTTAAGCCGCTCGCGCACAATGGCAAGCGAAAGCTGATTGGCTAGCAATTCGTCATAAGCCAAACGTTGTCGCGCCGGTGCACTCGGCTCAATATCGGCAAAATTCTGCGGATGATGAGCTGTCCATAGGGCTTGTTTGAAACTCGGCCATTTTTGTTTGCTTAAATAACGCTCATCCTGCCATTCCAGCAAATCAGGTACTCGCGCCAGTGCTTGCGCAAGTTGCTTGTTGAGCATTTTGTTGGTAACACCGGCCGTCAGCGGATATACCGTTTCAATCAGCGGCATCTGCTCCGGTTTGGCGGCATCTACGGCATAGTCGGGATGACTCATCTGCAGTTGCCCGTTAAAAATTTCGATTTTGCCGCTGATGATTTTTTCTGCTCCCACCGGAAATTGCTTGGTGATACTGTCACCGAATACTTTGAAAAACACTAAAATCAGCTGGTCGGTATTATCTTCAACCACAATGCGATATGGTTGTTTCTTGGTTCTCGGCACCACGTGCTCCACCACTCGTACCCTACCGGTCCAAATTTTGCCGTCTGCCGCCTGCGACAAGGGCACATTACAGCGCCGGTCGATAAATCCGCTCGGCAAATGCCACAACAAATCAATCACTTTGCCGCCGCAAAGATTGTTCATCAATACGCAATAACGCTTGCCGATACCGCTCAGAGTTTCCAGCGGTGCAAACAGCGGATATAAAATACTCGGGCGCATGTTGATTATTCTTCTTTTTTGTTGCGATAACTGCTGTATTGTATATATTTTAGACAAGTTTGTAAATCGGAAAGCACAAGATATGCAACAGGATTTTAACGCGCTGTGCGGCAAAAATGTAACTTCGGTTTGCGACGGTTACGAGCCGTGGGTGCTGGCTTTGATGGCGTCAAAAGAACGACCGCTGATATATATTGCGGCCGACGGGAATGCATTGGCGCAAACCGCCTCGATGTTGCGTTTAACTCATCCCGAGTTCACGGTGTTGGAATTTCCGGCGTGGGATACCGTGCCGTATGACCGCGTTTCGCCCAACACCAATATTATGGCACAGCGAATTTCGGTAATGTCGCAGTTGGTGCTGAGTGAGTTTAAGCAGCCGCTGATTATCGTAACCAGTCTGGGAGCGGTGTTGCAAAAACTACCCCCGGCTAAAATTTTTCGGAATGCGCAGAAAAAAATCAAAGTCGGCGGTACGCTTCGTTTTGACGACTTTTTACATTATATTTCGATTAACGGCTATACCCGCGTTGAACAGGTGATGGAGCCGGGAGAATATGCGGTGCGCGGCGACATTGTCGATATTTTTCCGAGCGGTACCGATTATCCGCTCAGAATTGATTTGTTTGATGAAGAAGTCGAGCGTCTGCGCTTTTTTGATGCGGTAACGCAACGCACTTCCGGCGAGCTGAAAGAATATGATTTTCAGGTGGCGGGTGAGGTGGTTTTGGATGCCGATACCGTGCGTAACTTCCGCGAAAAGTATCGCGAATTGTTCGGTGCCGACGGTATGCACGATGAGATTTACGAAGCGATTTCCGAGCGGCGCAAATATATCGGTATGGAGAATTGGTTACCGTTGTTTTATGCCGATGCGTTGCCGACTTTGTTCGATTATGTGCCGAATGCGGCGGTTGCCGCGGGGCGTAACGTTGATGAGGCACTTAAGGCTAAAACAGAAAGTATATATGACTATTACACTGCCCGTCTGGAAGCGGCCAATATGCACCGCGGTAAGCTCGATGACGAGGCCTATCGCCCGCTAAATCCGGAAATGCTGTATTTAACCGCGGCCGAATTTACGCAAAAATTACACGATAAAAAAGCGGCGATGTTCAGCGCGTTGGCGGCCGCCGCATCAGATGATGTTGTTGATATGCAAACCGTTCCGGGGCGTGATTTTGCGCACAGCAAAAACGTGAGTGCGGCGGCGGTTTATGCCGAACTTAATGATTATTTGAACGAAAATGCGCGGCGCAAACGGATTGTTTGTTGTTATGCCGAAGGTTCGCGCGAACGTCTGTTTAACCTGATGAACGAACACGGCATTAAAAATGTGGTTTTGGCCGGTGATTGGGCTCAGGCTTCGCAGTTGGCGGCGGCCAAAAAGACAGCGCTGGTGTTGGCGGATTTGGCTCGCGGTTTTCGCGATAAGGAATGGTGCTTGATTTCCGAACAGGATATTTTGGGCGAACGTCAGCATCGCAAGGCCAAAAAAGTAACTTCCAAAGATTTTATTGCCGATGTTTCGGCGCTGGCGGTCGGCGAGTTGGTGGTACATATCGAACACGGTATCGGTCGCTTTATGGGGCTGGAGAATATTATGGCCGGCGGGGCGCCGCACGATTGCTTGAAAATAGTGTATGCCCACGACGATAAGCTGTTTGTGCCGGTAGAAAATATCGATGTTTTGTCGCGCTACGGCTCCGATGACGAAAATGTACAGCTCGATGTGCTGGGCGGTGCGGCTTGGCAAGCCAAAAAGGCCAAGGTTAAGGAAAAAATCAAGGATATTGCCGAAAAGCTGATTAAAATCGCCGCGGAAAGGCATCTCAAAACCGCCGAATGTTTTGTTACGCAAGGCGGAGTTTATGACGAATTCTGCTCCAAATTCCCGTTTAACGAAACCGATGACCAACTGCACGCTATTCAAGACGTGTTGCAGGATTTGGGTGCGGGCGAGCCGATGGACAGGTTGGTGTGCGGCGATGTCGGCTTCGGCAAAACCGAGGTGGCTTTGCGTGCCGCGTTTACGGTGGCTATGTCCGGCTCACAAGTGGCGCTGATTGTACCGACTACTTTGCTGGCGCGTCAACATTATCTGAACTTTGTCGAGCGTATGCAGGGCTTTCCGCTCAAGGTGCGCATGCTGTCGCGTCTGACTACCGCCAAAGAGGCGCGCGAAACCAAAGAAGGCCTGAAAACCGGCGCGGTTGATATTGTTATCGGCACGCACGCACTTTTGGCTAAAGATATCGCTTTTTCCGATTTGGGCTTATTAATTATTGATGAGGAACAGCACTTCGGGGTGGCGCACAAAGAAAAGCTCAAAGCGTTGAAATCGGACGTGCACGTGCTGACCTTGAGTGCCACACCGATACCGCGGACGTTGCAACTCTCTCTGACCGGTGTGAAACAGCTCAGCATTATCGCCACTCCGCCGGTAGACCGGTTGGCGGCGCGTACTTTTGTGATGCCGTTTGATGCGGTGATGATTAAGGAGGCAATTTATCGCGAAAAATTCCGCGGCGGTCAGACGTTTTTTGTGTGTCCTCGAGTGTCGGATATTCCGCAAATGGAAAAAACGTTGCATACGTTGGTGCCGGATATTAAAATCGCCGTGGCGCACGGACAGATGCCGGCCAAGCAACTCGAAGACGTTATCGGTGCGTTTGCCGACGGCAAATACGATGTGTTGCTCTCAACCACGATTATTGAATCGGGGATTGACATGCCGCGTGTTAACACCATGATTATTCATCGCGCCGATATGTTCGGATTGGCGCAACTGTATCAACTCAGGGGCAGAATAGGGCGTTCCAAAATCCGCGGCTATTGCTATTTTACGGTGCCGCCGCAGAAAAAGCTTAATCCGGTGGCGGAAAAGCGGCTCGATATTTTGCGGGCGCTCGATACGCTCGGGGCGGGTTTTTCGCTTGCCAGCCACGATATGGATATCCGCGGCTCCGGTAATGTTTTGGGTACCGAACAATCGGGACACATTAAAGACGTCGGTATTGCCCTGTATCACCAAATGCTGGAAGAAGAAATTCAACGGCAAAAGGCCGGTCACGACGAACAGATGAATGCCGCGCTTAATAATTCCGATTGGGCGCCGCAGATTACGACCGGAGTACCGCTGTTGATTCCGGAAGAGTATGTGCGTGATTTGGGTGTGCGTTTGGGGTTGTATCGCCGTATCGGTGCGCTCAAAGACGCTAATGAATTGGCGGATATGCGCGAGGAGTTGATTGATCGTTTCGGCGCCATTCCGTCGGAGGTGGAAAATCTGTTGCAAACCATAGAAATCAAACAGCTTTGCTATCGTGCCAATATTGCCAAAATCGATGCCGGCGCCAAAGGGATTTTGATTGCCTTTCACAACAACAAATTTGCCGCGGCGGATAAGCTGATAGACTTGGTGGCGCGCTCGTTCGGGGTGTTCAAAATTCGGCCGGATCAAAAGTTGTTTGTCGACCGCGATTTGTCGTCATACAACGAACGCATTGCTATTTTAAAAAAGACTGTCGGCAAGCTGTTGGAATTGTTGTATAGCTAATTATTTATCATCCCTCTCGTAGCGCTGTGCATAGAAAAATTATGTCATACCTTGTGGTGTGTGACGCATCACCGCGTCAAGGTATCTGACCTTTGCGAAGCGCAAATTTTAAGTGAATCGGAAGCAATGCCTCGCGGCATTGAAAGACAAGATCCTTGGACAAGGTGACGCACCGCGCACCTTGAAGGATGACATAAGAAAACAGCTTGACAAAAACGGCACTTGGTGCTATCTTATGCGGCATAATGCAACAAACCAAAGGAGTAGAAAAATGGAAAAGAATTACGATGGATATTATGTTCTACAAAATAATTCAGGAGCTTATGATTATTGCCATATACACTATTTACAAGTTCAACAAGGAAAAATTGTTGACTGTGTTTATGAAGTCGATGAACATGAAGGATATTTTAGAGAAACATATCTCCGCGAAAAAGAAGCTCTTAAAAATGCTCCTGATTATGAAAAAATTAAGTTTGAAAAAGCTGAAGACAGATATTTGGAAAAGAATCAAAGAACCAGATGTATGCAAGCTGCACTTGGAGAAGATATCCGAGATTTCCTTTTGGATAAGATGTTAAATGATTATGGTTGGAAATCGTATAAAACAGATTCTTTGGGATATATCGAAAATAAAGACAGAATTTTGGGCTATTTAGGCATATCAGAAGAAGAGCATAATCATCGTGTTGCCGATATTTTGCAATCCAAAGAGAATAAGGCAACTCTCGGCAAAACCGGCGTGATGAATAAACTGACCGAAATGAAAAACGGCCGTAGCGGGAAATAGAAATATTACTGCATTGTGCCGGCGTTTTTGAAAAATATCGAAAAATATATGTAAAGAGCAAATGTTATCAATAACATAATCAAGCGGCTGCGAAGGCGGCCGTTATTTTTGCTGTCGCGCCAGATTCCGCGGATAATACTGTCGCAAATGAGTACAATTGCTTCCACAAACTCGTAAATTTCATCATAAATGCGCCTTAATAGCGGCTTTTTTGTTTTTTGATCACTCATTTACAGTATTCCGTTTCTAGTATTTCAGTGCATCCAACGCGCCTTGCAGAATATAGGCGGCGGCTGAGGCATCGAGCACCTTTTTACGTTTGGCACGTGACATATCGACTTCATCAATCAAAAAACGCTCTACCGCCGATGAAGACAGGCGCTCGTCCCAAAACATATAGGGTAGAGGAATTTCTTGAGCCAATTTTTCGGCAAAAGCGCGTACTTCTTTGGCAATCTCGCCTTCGGTGCCGTCCATTTGCAACGGCAGCCCGTAAATAAATCCGCCGATTTCTTTTTCCGCCACAATGCGCTTGATTTCCGCTACGTCTTTTTCCCAATCCGAGCGGTAGAGAATTTTGTACGAGGTGGCAATTCCGCGCAATAAATCGGAGACGGCAATGCCCAAACGCTTGGATCCGTAATCGAACCCGATAAGCGCCTGATAAGTTTTAAGCGAACTCTTAAATTCTTTTATATCCATTTCTTTCCTCTGCCTAAAACTAGCGTTTTACGGCAAAAAAGTCAAACGGAATATGCTGTCTATAACCTGTTTTTTTGCTTTATTTTTTTAAAGCAATCTGTATGATAAAGGCAAAATAAACGTTTATTGAGGTGATAAAAAATGAAAATCAGATATATTTTGACCGCGTTGCTGATGTTTTTCAGCATGCCGGCTCGTGCCGAGCTGGAAATTGAAGTCAGCGGCGCCACTCGTAACCCGATGCCGATTGCCATTCCGGAAATGATCGGCTCTAATTCCAACATTTTTACGAAGATTGCCGGCAAAAATTATGGCGATAAAATTCATGAAGTGATTGCGGCCGATTTGGATCGCAGCGGTTTGTTTAAAATCATTCCGGAAAACAGCTATATCGAAACGCTGAATTCCATCGACCAGAAGCCGAACTTCATTGATTGGCAGGCGATTAAATCCGAAGCTTTGGTACAAAGTAAAATTACCGAACTGCCGAATAATAAACTGCAGGTAGATTTTCGCTTGTGGGATGCGGTGGCGGAAAAGCAACTCTTGGGTAAGTCGTTTACCTCAACCGCCGATAATTGGCGTCGCATTGCCCACGTTGTGGCTGACGCGATTTATGAACGTCTGACCGGCGATAAGGGTTATTTCAACACCCGCGTGGTTTATGTTTCCGAAAACGGACAGGGACCGCGTAAAGTCAAGCGTTTGGCAATTATGGATCAGGACGGCGAAAATCACCGTTTCCTGACCGATGGCCATAACTTGGTATTAACCCCGCGCTTTTCGCCGAATATGCAGAAAATTACCTACATGGAATATGTCGGTAACAGCCCGCGCGTTTATTTAATGGATTTAAACACAGGTAGCAAACAGGTTTTGGGTAACTTCCCGGGGATGACGTTTGCACCTGTATGGGCGCCGGACAGTTCCAAGGTTTTGATGAGCTATGCCAATAAGGGTAAGACCAACATTTTTGAGATGAATCTCAAAACCCGTGCGGTTAAACAGCTGACATTTGACAGCGCGATTGCTACTTCGGCCAGCTATTCGCCGGACGGCTCGCAGATTGTGTTCAACTCCGATAAAGGCGGCAATCAACAGCTTTATGTTATGAGCTCGAGCGGCGGAGAGGCCGAGCGCATCAGCTTCGGTAACGGCCGTTACGCCACTCCGGTATGGTCACCGCGCGGTGATTACATCGCCTTTACTAAGATGTCGGGCGGTGCGTTCTATATCGGTGTTATGGCACCGGACGGCAGCGGCGAACGCATTTTGGCCGACGGCTTTTTGGTAGAAGGCCCGACTTGGTCGCCGAACGGTCGCGTAATCATGTATTCGCGCCAAGACAGAGGCGGTCCGGTTCGTTTGTATACCATTGACTTAACCGGTTATAACGAACGCCGTGTCGTAACTCCGTCTGAGGCATCCGACCCGGCATGGTCGCCGTTGTTGCCGTTATAATATTGAGTTATATATAAAAAAGACGGCGCAAAATCACAATGCGCCGTTTTTTTGTTTGATTGAGGTTGCAGATGAAAAAAGAAGATATAAAAGTTGATTTTGATAACAGTATTTTGGCTTTAAGCAATTCACTGTTACATCATTTCGGCGTTGTGAGCGAATATAAGTCGTTGCCGATTTTGGATAAGGTGCTGAATGAGGGCTGGAAAAATGTGGTGTTTCTGATTTTGGATTGTTTCGGGAAGAATATTCTTGAATATCATCTTCAACCGAGCGATTTTTTGTATCGACACCGAATGGCTGATATTTCGACAATATATCCGCCGACCACGGCCGCCGCCACCATCACTTTTCATTCGGGACTGCCGCCGATTGCTTCGGGGTGGATTGGTTGGATGAATTATTTTCAGCAATATGGCCGCGTAATCGAAAACTTCCGTAATATCGATTTTTATACCGGTGAGGAGCTGACAACGCCGCATCCGGCCGATACGATTTTGAAGTATAAAAGCATTTACGAAAAAATTACCGAGCAAAATCCGGACGTGGAATATCATCGGGTGTTTCCGGCGTTTGTCGAGGGTGGGGCACAAACTTTTGATGAACTTTGTGAGCGTGTTACCGCGGCCACCGAAGCCGATGATAAGCGCAAGATAATTTCCGCATATTGGACCGAGCCGGACTATGCCATTCATCACAACGGTATTCATTCCGCGGCGGCGGCACAACAAATCCGCGAGATAAATGCCAAACTTGAAAAAATGTGCGCCGGTTTGCATGATACGCTGGTGATAATTTCGGCCGATCACGGCGGTATAGATGTTGACGATATTGTTATCGAACATCAGGATTTATGTGATACATTTCGCTTGCCGCCTACCATCGAAACTCGGACAGTTTCTTTTTGGATTAAAGAAGGTTGCAACGATGAGTTTGTGCGTTTGTTTAACAAATATTACGGCAAGGAATTTGTACTCTTTACCAAAGAGGAATTTATGCAATCGCATATTTTTGGCTACGGCAAGCAACATCCGCTGGTTGACGGGATGATTGGCGAATATGTGGCGATTGCCACCGGTACACTCTCGATTAATTATGATTCCGGCAAACGTGAGCCGAAATTGTTTGTGGCTACTCACGGCGGTTATACCAAAGAAGAAATGACGGTGCCGCTGATTTTGGTAAAGTGTCGTTAAAAAATACTTGACAAAAAACGTAAAAAACGCTAAACTCAGTTCATAGTTTATGTAAAAGAGGAGAGCAGTTATGACCGAATATATCATGCGCGGGGATGAACCGATTACCGAAATCACCGATTGGGATACCCGAAATCGATATTTGAAACAGGCCAAAGAACTGTATCAAAGTGGCGAGGCATACGATATGACATTTTTGCCGATTGCCGAAGGTTTTAACGATATACTTTATCCGTTGGTGCAAAGCGATGATGATCGGAAGAGCGAAGATGATACGAAGGCATATTCGTACATAATACAAAAGTCTTTGGAAGAAACCTTCAAACGAGGTAACCCGCAGCATGATAGTGATTTAATTATTACCATGTCGATTGACGATGTAAATGATCGTCATAAAGCCAACGTTGATGAGTGGAGGGCGCTTACTCTGCGGGCTATACAAGAGCAAATGCACAGAGATCCGGAGTGGTTCGGTAAGCTGACTCCGGCGGCGCAGTTGACGGCAATCGGTTTGGAAATGCACAGAATATCTCGCGGCTCGACTCCGAGTTTACAATATGAAGAAGGTTTAAAGCTTGATTTTGCCGATACTCCGGAACATACCTATTCTTCCGATTTGGAGCAGGCAGCAAATATGATATTGCCGAAGGCTTATAACAGCTATCGTGAAGTTGTTCGTCCGGTAGAAGATTCTCAACTTAAATGGGAGGTTAAAGCGGCAGCATTGGAAGCACAGCTGAAATCACACAGTAGCAGAGGAAAGATTCCGTCATTACCGGTGTTTGTTGATTTGCTGAAAACCGCCGAAAAACCTGCACAACAGCTCAAACTGGCTGAACTCGTCAAAGAGCCGGATTTTAAGGAAAGTATGCGTTATGACGGTTTCAGAAATGAATTAAGACAAAGTTTTAAAGATATAGCTCCTTGTGGCGAGGCAACGCAAAAGCTGTTTTATGAAGTGCTGTATAATTTTGATTTGCGCGGAATTAATGAGCCGAAGTTACAATTAACTGACATCAACTTCGGTACATTACAGGCGGCAGTGGCAGAGTGTAAAGCCCAGCGTATTGTTGATGAGGTAAACAATCAGGCAGATATAAATCATAAAGAGATAACCAAACTAGATAAAAAATTAAAAACCGAAAGACTTTCCAAGCAGGAAAAAGAATTTATGGAGAAGCAAATTGATGATTTGCGGAAAAAGAATATTATAACCGGTATTCCGGATATTGAATTGGTAGCCAAATATCGACCGGAATTTTTGGAACAGCCTGCCAAAATGACACCGGATTTGTGTGCGCAGATTGTTAATAAATACGGCGATAAACTTTCGGCGCAAACTCAGCTTGAGATGATGACCAAAGTGGTTAAGAGTATACGTTTCGGTGACGGTTATACTTTGAATAAAGATGATTTTGCCAAATTAAACCAATATATAAACCGAGCGCAAAAACTGAATACATCTTCACGGGCAATGAAAAAGTTTGTTGAAACGGTGCGCCCGATTGTGGAATTTACTCAAAGACAGTATGATGCAGACAGTAAGTTTTTGGTTGATGCCATGCGCGTAAATGCGGAACACGAGGCTGCCCAAAAACGCATGGATTTGTTTGATGAGGCGCGTATAAGATATTGTGAAATGGATGAGTTGCAAGGCAAAATCAAAAGAGTGCGTGACGGTCTTAAACTGGAAAATCCGAGTGATGAAACTCTGGCTCGATTTATGAAAGACGGACTTGCCGGTAATAAGGTCGGGTTAACTTATGAGCCGAAGAAAGTGTTGGGTTTGTTTACGCGCGATAAGGAAGGACAAGCGGGTTTGGCAGATTTAGTCAACAATTTAAACGATAAAATGCAAAGAGCGCAAACGGAAAGCTCTGCCGGATATTTAACAAAAGTTGCCGTTTCTCAAGATGAATACCTGAGTCAAAGAAAAGAAAAAGATGCCGAAAAGGACGAGATAGCGAGAGCTATTGATGATAAAGGATATCGCTATACCTCCGGCGCGAGCAATCGGGTGGCATGGTTTGAAAGCAACAACCTTCCGCAACAGTTTGAAACCTTGACTGAGCAATTTGAAAAGCGTTCAAAAGAAATGCAAGGGCGTGCGCGAACAGATTTAGCAATGCAATTCGGCGAACAGCAATTTGGAGAGCGTTCAAAAGAAATGCAAGGCCGTGCTCGCAAGCCGCTGGAAGGTTTGGTAAAAGAAGAGAAGATGGCGCAAGACATTTATAAAGATAAAATTGCTAAATTGCGTCAGGATATTAAAAACGGCATCAAGCAAGATATGACCGAACGTGGGTTGAATGAGAAGCCGAGCCTTGATAATCCGAATGAGGTCGGTAAGCCGATGACTGCCGAAGGAACAAAGAAAATCCGTAAAAATATGAGGGATTTGAAACAGTATAAGCAACTCGTAAAAGAGTAAGCGATATTCAGCGACAACAAAAACGCTTCGATAATATCGAAGCGTTTTTGTTTGAGCTTGTACTTAAATTATAAGCCCCAAGAACCGCCGTACGAGCCCTGAACACCGATGATGGTGCTGCTGCCGTACTTGCCGGAGCCGCGGTCTTTGGCGCGGAAGTATTGAATATACGGACCCATTTGCAGGCCGTTGTAAATATCAACCATCATATCCGCTTTGTTGTTCCATTCATAATCGAAATCACGCGGATTATATTTGCTGTATTCAAAGTAATCGCGGAAATAAGACGTAAAGTTGAAGCTGATACCTTCGCGCAACGGATAGGTCGCGTCTATACCGATTTCGTAAGCCCATTTTCTGGTTTTATCGTGCTTGTACGTAAAATCGTATTCACCGACCAGACCGGCATAAAGATTTTTAATAACCGGACCGTCAAACATTTTCAAACCGGCCATACCGCGGATGATTTTGGTGCGCGGTGCGTCATCGTTAGGGTCAAATTCGGTCTGATAAGCGCCCTGTACAAACGGACCGACATCGGCATCCCAATAACGCCATACCTTCATGGCATAGTCGGTCGAGAGCAAGATTTTATCGGCAGTTTCGTTTTCAATCGCCGGACCGTCATCCTGATGTACTTTGGTTTTGCCGTACTCCATAAAAATGTTATTATCCCACTTATAGGCAGCTTGTTGATTAATCAAAGAAAAATCAAAAATTCCTTTTACCAGGCTTTCGCTGTTGCCGCTCAATTCGGCATTCGGTGAATCTCTGTATTCTTCAGAGTTTTTAATTTTGGTTGAAGAAAGTTCCAAACCGGCTTTTTTCAGCTCGGCAATCCAACCGTATTGCTGATAATCGGCGGCTTGGGCGTTGCGTGCGGCCGCTACCAGAACCAGCGCCGGCAACAACAATAAACTTAATCTGTTTGTCATGATATAGTCCTTATTAACAAGTTCATACTGCCCACAGACTAGAACAATTTGATTAAAAAAAGGTTTAAAACCGTTGTAATAATGCTTGACAAGCCGATTTTTTTATATTATAAAACCCTCGAATTTAGAGTATTTTTACCCACATAAGTTCGTAAAAAGGTAAGCTCTGAGGAGTCCGTCAGTCAGCGAGGGTTCGCACACTGACGTTAATCTGTTTATGTAAAAGGATAAAACTTTGTTTGAGAGTTTGACAGATAAGCTGAGTCAGGCATTTTCGAAAATCACCTCCCGCGGGGTGCTGACCGAAAAGGATATTGACGATGCCATGCGTGAAATTCGTATTGCCCTGCTGGAAGCCGATGTTTCGCTGCCGGTAGTGAAAAGTTTTATCGCAAACGTCAAAACCGAGGCTTTGGGCGAAAAGGTGGTAAAGTCGGTTAAACCGGGGCAGATGGTGGTTAAAATCGTTCACGACGAACTGGTTAAACTGCTCGGCTCGGAGTCAACCGAACTCAACTTTAACGCTCCGGCGCCTGTTTGTATGCTGCTCGTCGGCTTGCAGGGTTCGGGTAAAACCACCACGGCGGCCAAAATCGCCAAACGCTTAAAGAAAAACAAGCGCATTTTGCTGGCTTCGCTCGATGTTTATCGTCCGGCGGCGCAAGAGCAACTGGCGCAGCTCGGAAAACAGATTGAAGTTGATGTGTTGCCGATTGTGGCGGGGCAAAAACCGCTGGAAATTACCAAGCGCGCTTTGCAAGAGGCTAAAACCGGTGTTTATGATTTGCTGATTCTGGATACGGCCGGTCGTTTGCAGATAGATGAAACTCTGATGAACGAGGTGGTTGAGGTTAAAAAACTGGCTCAGCCGACTGAAACGCTGTTGGTTGCCGATGCTTTAATCGGTCAGGAAGCCTGCAACGTAGCCAAAGAGTTTAACGATAAGGTCGGTATTACCGGTTTGGTTTTGACGCGTATCGACGGTACATCTCGTGCCGGTGCTGCCCTTTCAATGAAAATGGTGTCGGGCGCACCGCTTAAGTTTTTGGGTACCGGCGAAAAGCTCGATGAAATTGAGGAATTTCACGCCGACCGCATAGCCGGACGTATTTTGGGGCAGGGCGATGTGGTCTCTTTGGTGGAAAAAGCCATTGAAAACGTTGACCACGCCGAAGCCGAGAAAATGGCGGGTAAAATGATGAACGGCGCATTTGATTTGAACGATATGCTTAATCAAATGCGGCAAATGCAGAAAATCGGCAGTATCGGGAGCATTTTAGGGATGATTCCGGGGCTGGCGAAATTTAAATCACAGATTGAAGATTCCGGAGTGTGCGACAATCTGATGAAAAAACAGGAAGCGATTATTCTTTCCATGACCAAAGAAGAACGTTCGCATCCAAATATCATAAAGGCTTCTCGCAAGAGAAGAATCGCACTCGGCTCCGGAGTTGAGGTTCATGATGTCAACGTTTTGCTCAAATCGTATGAGCAAATGGCCGGCATGATGAAAAAGATGGGCAAGTTCGGCGGTTTGTCGGCAATGTCTAAATTGATGAAGAACTCTCCGTTCGGCTCGATGATGCCGACCGGAATGAATAAACGGTTTCCGTTTTAAGTAATTAACGAAAGGAAAAAACAAAAATGACAGTACGTATCAGACTATCTCGCGGTGGTTCCAAAAAACGTCCTTATTATCACATTGTTGCGGCTGATCAAAGAGCGCCGCGTGACGGTCGTTATATCGAAAAACTGGGTGCATACAATCCGTTGTTGCCTCAAGATCATAAAGATCGTTTGGTTTTGGATACCGAAAAAGTTTCCGCATGGCTTTCCAAAGGTGCTCAACCGACCGAAAGATTGCAGAAATTGTTTGCTAACTTAGGTTTGTGCGCCGCTCCGAAAATCGGCAATCAACCGAAGAAATCTGCACCTAAAGCTAAAGCTTTGGAGAGAATTAAAGAAAAAGAAGCAAAAGCTCAAGCCGCTGCCGAAGCCGCTGCTGCCGCTAATGCTGCTCCGGCTGAAGAAACTTCTTCTGCCGAATAATTTTCGGTTAAATAATTAAGAGAGTTATTTTGAGTCTGTAAGAAAGGCTTTGTTATGGAAAAAAGAGTTTGCATCGGTAAAATCGTAGCTGCACACGGTATTAAGGGCGAAGTTAAAGTTCGCAGCAACAACCAAAATCCGTTGGATTTGGACAGATACGGTGCGGTTGAAAATGCCGACGGCAGCAAAAAATTTTCCATCAAAGTTGTGGGACTGGTTTCAACCAATGCACGAGTGAAGATTGCGGGCGTAACCACGCGTAACGACGCGGAAGCGCTTATCGGAACCGAGCTTTATGTGCCGCGTTCGGCGTTGCCGGAATTGGATGAGGAGGAGTTTTATCTGTCGGATTTAATCGGACTTGATGTCTGCTTGAAAACGCCGGATAAAAAAATCGGTAAAGTTGCCGCGTTTCAAAATTTCGGCGCCGGCGATATTATCGAAATCAAACTCAAAGGGCAGAAAGAAACGGAAATGTTGCCGTTTACCAAAGCCTATGTTCCGACCATTAATATTGACGAAGGGTACATCATCGTATCCAGCGCAACCATGATTTTTGCAACAGATGACGAGGGCGATAATGGTGCTGAAAGCTAAAATATTGACCATATTTCCCGAGATTTTTCCGGGCTTTCTCGGTACATCTTTGACCGGTAAGGCATTGGAAGACGGGATTTGGCAGTTGGAAGCAATCAACATTCGCGATTATGCGTTTGATAAGCACGGTTCGGTGGATGATACGCCTTGCGGCGGCGGTGCCGGAATGATTATGCGCCCTGATGTTTTGGGTGCGGCAATCGAACATAATCACACCGGTGGCAAAATCATTTATATGAGCCCGAAGGGTATGCCGCTGACGCAAGCTAAAGTGCATGAGTTGAGCAAAGAAGAAAACCTGACGATTATCTGCGGCCGGTTTGAGGGAATAGATGAGCGCGTGCTTGAGGAGTACTCGATTGAGGAAATCAGCATCGGCGACTATATCTTAACCGGCGGAGAGCAGGCGGCAATGATTATGCTTGATGCGGTGGTGCGTCTGTTACCGGGAGTTCTCGGCAATGCGCAATCTACCGAAAACGAAAGTTTTGAGCAAAATTTGCTGGAATATCCGCAATATACGCGGCCGATTGAATGGAAAGGACGCAAAGTGCCGGATATTTTAATGAGCGGTCACCACGAAAATATTGCCAAATGGCAAAGACAACAGGCTCTTCAAATAACTAAAAATCGACGCCCCGATTTATTGGAAAAAATGCTTGATTCCGAATAAAATGTGGTGTATAGGAATAACAAATTAACTTGAAAAGGTAATAAAAATGAACATTATCGAAAACATTGAAAAAGAGCAAATTGAAAAGCTGATGGAAGGCAAAAATATGCCGACCTTTAAGCCGGGTGATACTTTGCGTGTTCACACCAAGGTTAAAGAAGGCGACAGAGAACGTATTCAAATTTATGAAGGCGTTTGCATTGCTCGCAAAAATGACGGCTTAAATTCATCTTTCACCGTTCGCAAAATTTCTTTCGGCGAGGGTGTGGAGCGTGTATTTCCGCTGTATTCTCCGAATGTGGCAAAAATCGAAGTATCCCGCGTAGGTAAAGTACGCCGCGCCAAATTGTACTTCTTGCGTGCTTTGCGCGGTCGTTCGGCTCGTATTGCCGACGATTTGTCCGTATCGGTTAAAGAAGTTAACAATCCGGGCAGCAAATAATTTTTGCTTTAATACATTGAATAAAAGGAGCGTGAGCGGTTTGCAGCGCTCCTTTTTGCTTATGGACTTTATAAAAAATACTCTTGCATCAAACATAAAAACTTCTGCATAATTAAAAAAAACAGTTGTGCTATGATTGCGTAACCTATTAAAATAACGCATAAAGTCAACTTTAAGAGGAAAAATATATGTATGAAATTCTGCAAACCGTCAGCTCTCCGGCCGATGTGAAAAAGTTAAATATCGAACAATTAAAAACGTTGGCAGAGGAAATCCGCGCGGCCATCTTAAATCGTGACAGTGCCATCGGCGGACACGTCGGGCCTAATCTGGGGATTGCGGAAGCGGCGATTGCCTTGCACTATGTGTTTGATTCTCCAAAGGATAAAATTGTTTGGGATGTGTCGCACCAATGCTATCCGCATAAGCTTTTGACCGGCAGAAAAGACGGTTTTATTACCGACGAGGGGATGAAGAAGATTTCCGGTTATACCAATCAGGACGAGAGCGAGCACGATTTCTTTAAGGTCGGCCATACCTCGACTTCCGTTAGTTTGGCTTGCGGGTTGGCCAAGGCGCGTGATTTGCGGGGCGAAAAGCATAACATTATCGCGGTTCTCGGCGACGGTTCTCTCTCCGGCGGCGAAGCTTTGGAAGGATTGAGCAACGCGGCGGTACTCGGCTCAAACATCATCGTTATTTTGAACGACAACGAAAGGTCTATTGCCGAAAATCACGGCGGTTTATACACCAATCTGCGCCTTTTGCGCAAAACGGATGGTAAGGCCGAATGCAATATGTTTAAGGCACTCGGTTTTGATTATCGCTACGTTGCCGACGGTAATTCGATTGAGGCTATGATTGCGGCGCTGTCTGAGCTGAAAGATACGGATAAACCGACGCTTTTGCATATTCATACTTTAAAAGGCAAAGGCTATAAGCCGGCGGAAGAAGATAAAGAAACCTGGCATTGGAACGTGCCGTTTAATCTGGCAGACGGCAGCCCGAAATGGGATATGTCGGGCGAAAATATCAATGATTTGACCTATGATTATTTCTTGAAAAAAATTGAAAAGGATAACACGATTGTTCTGGTTAATGCCGGCACTCCGGGCGTTTTCGGCTTAAACGAAGAAAGACGTAAGGTGTTGGGTGAACATTTTGTTGATGTCGGTATTGCCGAAGAACATGCGGTTGCCTTTACATCGGCGCTGGCCAAAGGCGGAGCCAAACCGATTTATTTGGTGATGAGTTCGTTTATTCAGCGCACCTACGATCAGCTTTCGCAAGATTTGGCCTTAAACAAAAATCCGGCGGTTATTTTGGTGGCGTGGGGCGGAATTTCCGGTGCCGATATGACACACTTGTGTTCGTTTGATATATCCATGACAAGCAATATCCCGAACTTGGTATATCTGGCTCCGACTACGGCGGAAGAA
The DNA here is from genome assembly GCA_918234285.1 of Pseudomonadota bacterium. Taxonomy (GTDB): domain Bacteria; phylum Pseudomonadota; class Alphaproteobacteria; order RF32; family CAG-239; genus RUG410. The sequence continues at coordinate 18,483 of CAKJXZ020000012.1, forward strand.
TATATGGCGATGCTTGATTGGGCGGTTGAGCAAAATAAGCATCCAGTAATTATTCGCCAGCCCAAGGAAGTTACTCACGCTTTTGCTCCGGTTGATGCCGATTACGGCGAAATCAATCTGTATCAGGTTGCAAAGCGCGGCAGTAAGGTGGCGATTATCGCTGCCGGTAGCTTTTTCAATTTGGGTAAAATCGTCGCCGAGGAGCTGGAAACCAAACATGATATAAATCCTACTTTAATCAACCCGCGTTATTTAACCGGAGTGGACGAGCTTTGTCTGGAAGTGTTGAAAGCCGAGCATCAGCTGGTCATAACTTTGGAAGACGGCGAACTCAACGGCGGTTTCGGCGAAAAAATCGCCCGCTTTTACGGTGCAAGCGATATGAAGGTATTGAACTACGGCTCGTTTAAGGAATTTACCGACCGTGCTGACGTGCAAGAACTTTATGAGCGTTATCATCTGACGCCGGAACTGATTATCAGGGACATAATGAAAGTACTGCCAAGGGAAAAATAAAATGAAGAAGATATTATCTTTATTTGCGATTATTTTAACGATGTTAACAATTTCCGGCGCCAAAGCCGAGGAGGGGGATGTGACGGCAAAAAAAATATTGGTGGCATATTTCAGCGCCACCGGAACAACCGCACAAGTGGCGGAGAAACTGGCGGCCGTTACCGCCGGCGACTTGTTTGAAATCAAACCGGAACAACCGTATACCGCTGCCGATTTGAATTGGCGAAACGATAAAAGCCGCAGTTCGGTGGAAATGGCAGACCGCACCTCACGGCCGGCAATAGTCTCAAAAGTGGCGGATATGAGCCGCTATGAGGTGGTTTTTATCGGCTTCCCGATTTGGTGGGGCCGTGAACCGTCGGTTATTGATACGTTTGCGGAAAGTTATGACTTTACGGGCAAGAAGATTATTCCGTTTGCAACTTCCGGCAGCAGTGATATCGGGGATTCGGGAGATAATCTGCAGGCACTCGCTCCGCAAGCGGTTGTTTTGCACGGCAAACGTTTTTCCGCCGATGTTTCGGAAGCGGAGTTGCAAGCTTGGTTTGAGCAATTGCCGTGAATTTTGCAGTTCGTCAGTAAATAAATGACCATAGAAGAAAAAATATTTATGCGCGCCGTTGCTGATTTCGGCAAGCTGTTTGACTACGGATTTATCCGTTCCGCTACCGGTTTGGTTTATGAAAAAGAGTTTATGCACGGCGATTTTAAGGCGGTGGTGGTCGTTGATGCGCAAGGTAAAGTTTCCGGTGAAGTTTATGAAACCGACAGTACTGATGTTTATTTTCCGCTGCGGGTGGAAAGTATGTCTGCCGGCTTTGTCGGCGAAGTTCGGGCCGCATACGAACAGATTTTGCTGGATATACGCACGCATTGTTTCAATATGAATTGCTTTGTGTATCCGCAAGCCAATCGATTGACGCGGGAGATTTTTGAAAAATACGGCGATTCTCCGGAATTTCCGTGGGATAAATTTAATCGTCACGGGGTTTTTCGCAATTACGACAGTCGTAAATGGTATGCGCTGATTCTGAGTGTGGATAAGAGTAAGCTTGATAAGAAATTATCCGGAGATATTGAGGTGGTCAATATAAAAGCGGATGCCGATAAAATACCGGAATTGTTGGAACTTGACGGGTTTTATCCGGCATATCACATGAATAAAAAAAGCTGGATAAGCATTATGTTGGACGGCTCCGTATCAGACGAAGTTTTATTCGCACTGCTAGCGGAGAGTCATTCCTTTGCTATACCAAAGAAAAACAGATAGCGAAAAAGTACTTACAAAAAAGCCGCCTCATTTACCGAGGCGGCCGTTTATCATATCACGCGTTTAGTTCAGCCGATATTCGATATATTCCGGTGTGTAATAAATTACTTCAAAATTTACACCGTTGATGTCGACAAAGCGCTGTGTCGGATAAACCGTACGTCTGGTCGTGGTGCCGGTTGCCGCGTCATACACCAGGAAGGAAAGCATACCGTTGTCGATTCCGTCATAGCGAATATCAAAATTCAGCTGTTTGCCGGAGGCTGATTGCGATACACTATCAGCTCGAATCAGCTTCATATATTTCGGGTTATATACTATGGTATCGTTACCCACATATAACTTACCGTCGCGGGCTACCCCCATCTTATTGTGTATTTTGCCCTTTTCGTCGACGAGCAACGTGTATGCCGTGCCGTCAATACGCAAGAGCATGAAAGGTTTCTCGTTGATGGTTACTTCGCCAAACGGACGGAACAAGTCATCGGTATAGACTTTGAAATCGTGATCCTTACTTGAAATCATCCCCTTGGTATTAAAGCGATAGGCTTCACCGGTAATGGCATGCGTAGTCAAAGTATAAGTTGTCGAATCATACATACGCTGACCGCGATTCGCAGAAACCACAACACCTTGCGGATATTCATGAGCGTTTACCGTTTGCGAACTGTCCATACCGACATCGTCGCACGGAGCCGGTTCCGGATACATCACAATCGGATACACCCGATAAGTTCTGAAACGGTTTTTCCAATATGATTCATTCCCCGGTTTATCGAAAATATCTTCAAACAAAGGCGGATCTTCTTCCGGACAACCCTGTAATCCACAACGGCTCTGGTATGTCGGATCTACGTAAGTTTCGGTATATTGCGCCTGCGAGGACACGGCCCAACCGGTTAATAAAAGTGTTATTGCTGGAATAAATATTTTTTTCATGATAAGCTCTTTTTAAAGTTTAGGTATATATACTGAAGCTACATTAAACCCGCTTTGGTAAAAAAAGTTATAACGAAAGCAAAAAAATGGAACAAAAATTCGGAAACTGCAAAATTATCAAATTCAAACCGTGCGCACAAGTACCGGAACAACTTGAAAGTTTTGCCGAAGAATTCTTTGAAGTGGTGGAGTTGAATTATACTGACGACGGAATGGAACAACTTGTCGGATATTTGCGAGTTGATGCCGATGTTTCGGTGATGAACGCCGTTGCCGCAGCAACAAATATCACGTTGCCGGAATATACGGTCGAACTGCTGCAAGGAAGGGATTGGCTCAAAGAAAACGTGATTAAGTTTGCGCCGGTCGAGGCCGGAGACTTTTATGTTTACGGTATTCATGAAACAACACCCGATACTCACGGCAAAATCGGCATAAAAGTATATGCGGCCACGGCTTTCGGTTCCGAGCATCAAACTACAAAGTGCTGTCTGCTGGGGATTTCCGAAATCGATAAACTCGGATGCAAAGTGCAAAAAGTTTTGGATGTCGGTACCGGTTCGGGCATTTTATCGTTGGCGGCCGCCAAACTTTGGCCGCAATCGGCAATCGTGGCGGTGGATATTGATGACGAATCGGTAAACGTAACGGCGCAAAATGCGATTGATAACGGGGTATCAGCACAAATTACGGCTTTATACAGCGACGGGTATTCCGCACGGACGGTACACGATAATGCACCTTATGATGTGATATTGGCCAATATTTTGGCGCGCCCGTTGATTGCCATGGCGCCGGAGATGGCCGCACACTTAAAAATAGGCGGTTATGCGGTTATATCCGGATTTATCGAAGACCAGGCCGAGTGGGTCATCGGCGAGCACGAAAAATACGGACTGGCTCTGCAAAAAGTTTATGAGGACGGACAGTGGCGTGCCGCCCTGTTGAAAAGGGTAAAATAATGACAATACGGGAAATCAGAAATCAGTTAAAAAAATTAGAAATTGAGGCTTATGTCGTCAGCCACGGCAATCGCTTCATCGGTCAGGATGTGTTACCGGAAGAACATAAACTCAAGGCGCTGTGCGGCTTCAGCGGTTCGGCCGGAATTGCGGTTATCACGGAAAACGAGGCGTTTTTATTGGTGGACGGTCGCTACGAGTTGCAAGCCCGCCTGGAAACCAAAGCCGATGAGATAACCGTGGTTGATGAGATGCCGCGTTTCAAGTCGGTATGTGATTTGTTGCGGCAAAAAAACATTACTTCGGTCGGGTATGATGCCTGGTGTCACAGCATTGCCGAAACGGAGTATCTGAAGCGTCGCTATCGTGAGATGCGTTTTGTTGATGTCGGAGAATTGATGCCGCTTGCGCCCGCACGCGAGATTGAAGCGCTACGGCGAGAGGAACGTTTTGCCGGTCAAAGTCGTGCCGAAAAACTGGCATTGGTAACGGAGATATTGCGAGAGCAAAATGCCGATGCCTGTTTAATTACATCGGCCGACAGCGTTTCCTGGTTACTTAATATATATGCGAGAGATTTGCCGTGTACGCCGATTGTGCGGGCCTATGCTCTGGTGGAAACTGACGGCGGTGTTACTCTGTTTGCCGATAATCTTAAGGCCGATTTGCCGGTGAAAAATTGGCAACAGCTGGCCGATTTTTTGGCTGCAGCCGCGGATAAAAAAATTATGTGTGACGCTCATACCGCGCCGGAAAAAATAAAAAATCTGCTTGCCGCCACCACGGTTCTGTATAAGGCTCCGGATGTTTGCGCACTGTCTAAGGTCGAAAAAAATCAGGTTGAATTGCAAGGTATGATAAATTGCCATATTCGCGACGGTGTGGCTTTGGTTAAATTGTTTGCTTGGTTGGAGAACAATTGGCATGGCCTGAGTGAAATGGATGTGGTCAAAAAATTGCATACGTTGCGCGCCGAGCAGGAATATTTTTTCAGCGAAAGTTTTGAAACTATCGCCGGTTGCGGTGCCGACGGGGCAATCGTACATTATCAGCCTGATGCCGGACATAATTCGCCGCTAAGTGAAAATACGCTTTTGCTGCTTGACAGCGGCGGACAATATTTTGACGGTACCACCGATGTTACCAGAACAATAGCTTTGGGGGAGCCGACAGCGGAGATGATTGCCGATTTTACGGCGGTACTGAAAGCACACATTGCTCTGGCACAAATGCGTTTTCCGCTCGGGACATCGGGGACCAAGCTGGATATAATCGCTCGCTCTGAAATGTGGAAAGAATATCAGGATTATAAGCACGGCACCGGACACGGAGTAGCTTGTTTCGGCAATGTACACGAAGGGCCGATAAGTATTTCTGCCGGTGGTTCCGATTACGGCTTCAAACCGAATATGGTAACTTCAAACGAACCGGGAGTGTATAAAGAAGGCAAATACGGGATTCGCATCGAAAATTTACAATATACGGTTACGTCGCCGCAAAACGAAAACTTTTTGGAATTCCGCTATCTGACCAAAGTGCCTATTGATAAAAAGCTGATTGATAAATATTTATTAAGCGAAGGCGAGCAGGCGTGGCTGAACAAATATCACGAAGATGTATATAACGGTTTAGCTCCTTATTTGAATGAAATTGAAAAAGTGTGGTTGAAAAACGCTTGCTCTCCGCTTTGAATGGAGGGATAATGCGTAAGGCAGCGGGACTGCTGGCAATTTTGTTGTGTATCTGCGGTTTTTCGGCACGGGCGCAATATGTCGATTTGCCGGGCAATAATCGGGCTTTGCAAGATTATATCAATGCGGCACCGGAAAATGCCAACACCTCGATAATGTATATTTTTTATGCAAATTGGGATTGCGTGGAATGTGCCGAGGCCGTTAAACTGATTTATTACTTATACAACAAATATTACGTTAACGATTTCAATGTGTTCGAAATAAACTATATGGCCGATTATACCTATGATTATCGCCTTGACTTTGATTTAACGCAGCCGCTGACGGTTATTTTGGTCAGGGTGCGGGGTGGGCAGGCTCTGGGTTATTATAAAATAGACAATCCGCAAGAATGGTTAAATAATCCGATGAATTTCGAACAAAATATGCTTATGCAGATAAATAACTTTCTGGCGATGTAAAATCTTATCTAAATTTTTACTAATTCCGTTTAGAATGCATTTTAAAGTGCAATTAAAAGACGGAATTTAATGAACCAAAAACTGAAATATATTTCACGAATTAAAGACGAATTTGATACGGTCATCAGCGGTGTCAACGGCGTTATTATGCGCGGGGACAATATTGTTGATGAGGCAGTCGATACGTTAATTAAATTGTATCAGAGCGGCAAGAAAATCATGCTGGCTTCCAACTCGGGAATGCGGGTAAAAGATTTATATTATACTTTAAAGCACAGAAATGTGCCGATGAATATCTTTTATGCCATGATTACCGCCGGCGAAATCGCTCACTTTTATTTGAAGAACAATCGCATCGGCGAAACATATTACAGTTTGTCGGGCAATACATCAAATGTAATGGCCGGATTGGATTACAAACCGGCCGACAGCATTGTTATGGCGGATTTTATTGTGGCGGAAACCGAAAGTTCCGGCGTTAATCTTGCCGAAACGATGTCGGTGTTAGAACAAGCATTGCACTTGCATTTGCCGCTTTTATGCGTCGGTAACAATACTTCGTTGATTACGGACACCGGAGTGGTGGAAAGCGTAGGGGCCGTGGCTGAAAAATACGCTCTTATGGGTGGGCAGGTTATTCCGTTCGGCAAACCCGATGTGCGAATAGCTGCTTATCTGGCGGAAAGTGTGCCCGGTTTTATGGCTAAACGCTGCCTGGTGGTAGGTGACGGCATGGCTACCGATATGCGTATGGGTAACAGTTTTGGCGCAAAGACACTGTTTTTGACCGAAGGCGTACATCAGCTGGATGTCAATATTGAACAGCGCTTAAATGATTTATCTGAAAGTTACGGTTTGAATATCGACTACTATATGGAGAAATTTATATGGTAGGGCGTGGTTTGAAACAAACAATGCTTTTTGTTCTCGGCATTGTGGCAATTATTTTTGTGTGTCGTTCTCGTTTGGGAGAATATCCGTCCGAGCAATACGAGCGCGTTATGGCTCGCAAGCGTGCCGCGTACGAATTGGAAATTACTCCAGCGGAAATAAATGCTTTTACCCGTCTGTGGCCGGAATTTAAACAGCTCGGTCTGGATAAGGATTTTAACGTTTCTTATATGGTATTGTTGCCGTCAGAAGCTGCAGACTGGAAGCGCAAATTGTGGTTCAGATACCACCAATGGGATGCCGATCGTTTCTTTTATGTACAACAACGCATCGGCTATTTGTTGCAAGCTATCGAAATCAGACGCGATGCACAAAATATTCTGGAAAGTCTGGAAGGTCGCTATGATGAGCTTTCCGAACAGTTGAGAGAATTGCAACGGTTACGGATTAAATCGGCAACAATGTCGTTTGCAGAGTTGTTGGCGGTTTCGTCACGTGAAGATCAATTACGCGAATTATTGAAGTAATATCGGTAACTGCGGGGAAACCTGTTTTTTACGGATATAAATTTTTAAAGCGAATTTTTATTTAATTATTTTAATAAAATTATAACTTTATAACTTTATCTTTGTAATCATAAACAGGCAGAAAGAGGATGAAAATACAAGAAGTTTTGGATACTGTAATAAATGCTGACAGCATTGAACTGATGAATAAATTACCCGCAAATTCGGTTGACGTTATTTTTGCGGACCCGCCGTATAATATGCAACTCGGCGATACTTTGTTGCGTCCGGATAACAGCGTGGTTAACGGTGTTACCGAAGAATGGGACAGTTTTGAAAGTTTGGCCGCTTACGATGAATATACCAAACAATGGTTAAATGCGGCTAAGCGTATTTTGAAAGAGGATGGCTCGATTTGGGTGATCGGCTCGTATCATAATATTTTTCGGGTAGGTTATATTTTGCAAAATCTCGGCTTTTGGATTTTGAACGATGTGGTGTGGAACAAAACCAATCCGATGCCTAATTTTAAGGGTACGCGTTTTACCAATGCCCACGAAACCCTGATTTGGGCGGTTAAAAACCCTAAGGCCAAATATACCTTTAATTATGAGGCGATGAAAGCCTTGAACGATGAAACACAAATGCGCAGTATTTGGGAAATTCCGATTTGCACCGGCAAAGAGCGGTTGAAAAACAACGGCGGTGAGAAATTGCATCCGACACAAAAGCCGGAAGCGTTGTTGTATCGTGTACTGCTTGCTTCTTCTAAGCCGGGCGATGTGGTGTTGGATCCGTTTTTCGGTACGGGTACTACCGGTGCGGTGGCCAAAAAAATGGGACGTCGCTATATCGGTATCGAACGCGATGCCGAATACGTCGAAGGTGCGCGTCAGCGTTTGGAAAACGTGGTGCCGATGTCGGATTGCGCTATGGAATACACGGTTAAAAAGAAAATGCCGCGGATTCCGTTTGGGGCAGTTCTGGAACGCGGTATGTTACAACCGGGCGATAAATTAACCGATGCCGGCGGCAAAAAGTTCGCGGTTATCCGTTCCGACGGTTCACTTAAGAGTGAAGTTGCCGAGGGATCAATCCATCAGGTTGGCGCCGCGGCGCAAAATGCGGCTGCCTGCAACGGTTGGGAATACTGGTATTATCAGGATAAGAATAAAGGCTTGATTTGCATTGACGAGTTGCGTCGGCAAATCAGAGACGAAATATACGGAGTTAAATGAGTTTGCAAGACAGGAAAGAACATACGGGGGTAGTTCAAAAATCTCAAAACAATGCGGCAAATATGCAAAATCCGAACGGAGGATATTATGCCGCAATTGATTTGGGAACGAATTCCTGTCGTTTGGTAATTGCCGAACCTACTCCGAGTTCTTTTCACGTAGTGGAAACTTTTTCCAAGATAACTCGTTTGGGCGAAGGAATTATTAAAGAGAATATGCTCTCCAAGCCGGCGATTCGCCGCACTCTTGCTGCCTTGAAAATCTGTCGCGGCGTGCTTGAAGAATATTCGCCGATTGTGCGGATGCGTTTTGTGGCAACGGCCGCTTGTCGACGGGCAGTTAATTGTGCTGATTTGGTAAAAGCCGTAACCAAAGAAACCGGCCTGCCGATGGAAGTGATTTCTTCACGCGAAGAAGCACGTTTGGCCGTGGTCGGCTGTATGCCGCTCTTAAATCGTATGATTAAGCGGGCTCTGGTGTTTGATATCGGCGGCGGTTCCACCGAAATTTCGTTGGCACGGATAACCGAAACCGGTAAGACGTTTATTGAAGGATTCGTTTCGCTGCCGTACGGTGTTGTTACCATTTCCGAGGCGTTCCCGGGACGAGAGATGACAACGCTTGCTTACAATACCATTGTGGAGCGCACGCAAAAGATATTACAGGAATTTGAAGAAAAATATCAGATAACCGAAGCTATCCGCAATCAGGAAATTCAGGTTATCGGTACCTCCGGCACCGTAACGGTTTTGGGGGCGGTGCATCTCAATCTGCCGCGCTACAATCGGGCGGCGGTCGATGGTTTGGCTATGTCCGGCTCAGAGGTGGAAACTGTTATCGGCCGTATTAAAAAGATGGGGTATGAAGGGCGCTGTCGTCATTCTTGTATCGGTAAACAAAAGGCCGATTTGACCATATCCGGTTGCAGCATCATCGAGGCGCTGACCACCTTCTGGCCGGTTTCGGAAATAACCATCGCCGACCGCGGAATCCGTGAGGGAATTTTGCTGGATATGATGCACCATCAAAAGAATAATTATTTCCGTCGTGACGGACGCTATCGTCGTCGCAACAGGAAAGGACAACGTAATGGAAAACCGAAATTTAGCCGCCATTGACTTGGGAACCAACTCTTGCCGCTTGCGGATTACCGACGGCTCCGGCAATGTGTTGTATCGCCATGCCGAAACCGTTAAGTTGGGCGAGGGGATGTATCAGAACGGAAGTTTTACCGAAACCGCGATGGCGCGCACTCTCAGGTGTTTGACCGATTATGCAGCACAAATGAAAAATTACGGAGTTACGCATTATCGTGCCGTGACTACTGCCTCTTGTCGCATGGCTGCCAACGGACCGGAATTTGTGCAGACGGTGCGAGAATTGTGCGGACTTAATCTGGAAATTATCAGCGCCGAGGAAGAAGCATTGCTCAATGTCAAGGGGGCTCGGCTCAATGCCGCGGCAAGCTCGCCCTATGTGTTGGTTTATGATTTAGGCGGCGGTTCTACCGAAATAACCTTGGCCACCAACGAGCCAAACCCGAAAGTTTTATACACGATTTCGATTCCCTGGGGCGCACGCAACGCTTCCGAGGCATTCGATATAATCGAATATGATGCCGCAAAGGCGGAAAAATTACGCACTGAAATTCGTAAATACGTTTTGGAATTTTTATACGGCTCCGAATTTTTGATGTATCTCAACCAATGTGATTGCATATCTACCTCCAGCACTCCGCTCAGATTGATGAGTATGGTTATGAACACCGTAGGCTACGACAAAGATAAGGCGGACGGTATGGCGGCGGAGACCAAAAAAATCGACGAGCAGATTGCCGCGATTTGGCAGATGAATTTTGAACAACTCGCCAAAAATCAATATATCGGCGAAAATCGCGCGCCGATTATCGTGGCGGCCACCGTGATTTTTAAGGAGATTTACGATACGTTGCAAATCAAAGTGCTGACGGCTTCGCTTAAAGGGGCACAAGATGCCATTATTGAAGAATTGAGGCAAAAATGGCTAAGTTGACGCAATCGGCAAAACAGGTGCGCGGGCGCAAAATGTTGGCAGTCAGAGTTAAAAATGCCAAATACAACACCACGTCTTCCAATCGCTGGTTGCAGCGTCAACTCAACGATCCGTATGTGGCGGAAGCCAAGCGGCAGGGATATCGTTCGCGGGCGGCGTTTAAGCTGATTCAGCTGGATGAAAAATATCACTTTCTGGGCAAAGGCAAAACCATTGTTGATTTAGGCTGTGCACCGGGCGGATGGACGCAGGTGGCGGCGCTTAAAAACAAAGGCGAGGGGCAAATTGTCGGCATGGATTTGTTGCCGACCGAGCCGATTGAAGGTGCCGTATTGTTGCAACAGGACTTTACCGCCGATGAGGCGCCGGCGATGATTAAGGCCTTGCTCAACGGGCCGGCCGATGTGGTGATGAGCGATATGGCGGCCAACACCACCGGCGTACAGAACATCGACCATTTACGTACACTCGGCCTGGTGGAGATGGCATATGATTTTGCCAAAGAAATTCTGGCGGTCGGCGGCATTTTTATCGCCAAAGTTTTCCAAGGCGGTACCGAGCAGAATTTGTTAAACGATATGAAACAACATTTTTCCAAAGTTACGCACTATAAACCCGATGCCAGTCGGCAGGATTCGGTAGAAATGTATGTGGTGGCGCAAGGTTTTAAGGGCTGATAAAACCGCACATATAAAAAACGAAAAGCGCGAACATTTGAGTTCACGCTTTTTGCTTAAAATTCCTGCAACAGGCGATAATTTTCTCCCACACCGATTAAAACGGATTTATTTTTCTTGTCGGCGGCCACAACATCTGCACCCTCAGGGCAAATATCGGTCGCAAACGGTTCGCCGTTAAAGCGATAAAGGAAGAACTTTTCACCGCGTTTGAGGCAAAAGAGCGACGCAAAATCCAGAAGATCAATCTGTTCGGCGCGCTCAAATTGCATAAACTTGCCGCGATAACAGCTCTGAATCAAGCCGCTCAGCCCGCAACAAATGGCAAAATCGTCGTGTCTGCTGCACAAAATGAGTTGCTGACGCACAAAGAGCGGGGCGCACTGCAAAGTATACTGACGCTGTTTGCGCAAAGAATAGATTGCGTGGTTGCCGACGGAATGCACATACAAAAAATCGCCTTTAATTTCGATTTCCTGATTGTCTAGGCACGTTTGCTCCGTAATCAGCGTGCCGTCGAGGTCATACACCGTCCAATATTTGCCGTACTTGATGTACAGAGCCAAGTAGCGGTCGCTTTTGAGCAGTTGATTACCGTACGCACACACATACTTCTGCGTTCCGTTCCACCAGATGGCGCAGTAACGCATATCGCCGTCGCTGTGATAATCAAGAACGATAATCCAAGATTTCCCGGCCGGATAAAGCATTACATCTGCCCCGAGGCGCGAAACCACTACCTTTTCTTCGAGGGTATAGATAGTGCGTGAGCTGATAATCAGGCCGCACTGCGGATAAACCTCGATTGAAGAATGGTCTTCGGAAAGGTGCCTCATTTTTATGAGTTTCAGCGTGCCGTCCGGTAGTTTTTCCACCCTAAACAGGCGCGATCTTCGCTCGTCTTTCAAGAGCATCAGGCCGCATTGGTCGAATAATTTTTGTTTCATAAAGATTTGCTAATAATTTGACATTTGGCATTAATGATACATATTTTTTTGCACTTTGTCAACGGGAATATGCGATAAAAAACATTGTCACACCTCGTGCGGCACGATGAAAAATATTATTGTCATCGCTCGGTCTGCGATAATAACCTGTCATCCTGAACGAATGTGAAGGATCCAGCAACACCGTTGGTGTTGTTCGTTCCGTTGGAACGAATGGATACTTCGGCTTTGCCTCAATATGACGAGTCATAGAAAAACAAAAAAAGGCAGGACTATGCCTGCCTTCTAACTGGTGGAGCTGAGGGGAATCGAACCCCTGACCTTCTGAATGCCATTCAGACGCTCTCCCATCTGAGCTACAACCCCAAAAACAGAAATCGTATAACACAACATTTTTCAAATGTAAAGTAAAAAAATCGAGTTGTGTGTTTTTTTAATGCCGTGCGAGGTATGACAATAGACACAAATCGTCATCCCGCTCGCAATATAAAAATAGTCATCCCTCGAAGTGCACAACAATAACCTGTCATCCCTCGAAGTGCACAACAATAACCTGTCATCCCTCGAAGTGCGCGGTGCGTCACTTCGTCAAGGGATCTCATCTTTGCGAAGCGCAAATTGTATGTGATTCGGAAGCAATGCTGACGCATTGAAAGGTCAGATCGCTGGACGGTCTGACGCACCGCGCAGACCGAGCGATGACAATATTTTTTTCACCGCATCGTGCGAGGTATGACAATAATTTTTTTGCTTGCAAAACACTTTAAAAAACGAGTGACGAAAATACCTCCCATAAAAGCGCAAAAAAATACCTCAAAAAATGTAAAAAATGCCCCCAAAAAAATACCCCCAAAAAAATACCCCAAAAAATGCCTCAAAAAACGCAAAAAAAAATCGCAAAAAACGCTCCCAAAACACTTTAAAAAACGAGTGACAAAAATGCCAAAAAAATCGACATGAAAAACCCTTAAAAAAGGCTTAATAACAAAAGGATATATATATAAATTTTTTACTTGCAATCTTAAAAAACATAGTCTAAACTCCCGAGTAACGTCGTGTTATTTTGCGGCGGAAGTTAACTTATTATAATAGAATAAGGAGAATAATTCATGAAATATTCTAAGTCTGCGATAGGGCTCTTAACAGCGCAATATCGCAGTGTTTTAAAGAAATGCTGGATGATCAACGTCGGGCTTTTCGCTTTGGGTGCGGCCCTGTTAACAGCCACACCTGCAGAGGCGGCTGATCCTCTGGCTAATCAGATTGTTGTTAGAACAGACGGACCAATAGCTAAGTATGGTGAGCCATCAACGACTATCATTGGTGCTGATGTAGCTCTTTCTACTATTACTCTTACCGATAGTGTAATTAAAGCCGGTTTGGGTATGACTAGTGGTTTGAAAGCAAGGTACGATGAATCGGGTAATGAAATTGCTTCATACTACGCAAAGGCTGCAGATTATACTACAACAGACGATCTTATAGCCGGTTATGTATCAAAGGGCAACAATGACAGTGACTGGTATAAATTGTTGAATGGTAGCGAGCAGTTTAACACATTGAATGTTAAAGGTACTAACCTCACAACGGCAGGTGGTGTGTTAAACATCGATAATGCTGCTCGCGTTAAAAATACATTATCGATAACAGACGGTGCAAATACGGGAACGTTGCAACTGTATGACGGTACTCTCGGTTCCGCATCATTCAAAACCAACAACCTTTATATTGGTAGCAGTACTACTGCCGTTGATGGTGTTGCCTCTACGGTTGATGATGTTTCTACTCATGCCAATTATTTGGTAACCAACGGTGCGGTTAATACGGCAATTAGTGCTGCTAAAACCGCTGCCGGTGTGTATACATCTGCTGATCATATGCAAGATTCCGGTGCAATCTTTGCCGGTAAGACTACATTTACCGCTGCTATGGATGAAGCCGGTAAGCAAATCACTGCTAACGCCAGTAAAATTAACACTTTGATGGGTGATGATACCGGTTCGGTTAATCAGAAGATTGCGTCTGCATTTACTGACCATACCACAACGAATATTGTGGCTACAGGTACTGATTCTGGTAAGTTAGTAACCTCCGGCGCTGTTGCCGCTAAAATTGCTGACGCACAATCAGAAGCTGGCACGTATACATCTGCTACCGGCATGCAAGCTTCCGGCAAAATCTTTAATGGTAAAATTACATTTACCGCAGCTATGGATGAAGCCGGTGCGCAAATTATGGCCAACGCAAGCAATATTGCTACAAACACCAGTGACATCGCTACCTTGAACGGTACGGGTGCCGGTTCGGTTGATAACAAGATTATCAATCAGGCTAAAGACGCCGGTTACACCTTTAGCGGTACAACCGTAACCAAGACAATCGGCGCTGCTATCAAAGACAACGCTGATGCTATTGAAGTTTTGAACGGCGATGCTGCCGGTTCGGTTAACAAGAAGATTACCGACCAAGCTCAGAGCGCTACCTTTACCGATGATGCCGGTACAGGTGCTCACACTTCTATTGCTGGCGCTACCACAATCAACGCCGCAATTAAAAACGTTGCCGGTGCGGTTGATACCAATACACAAGCTATCACGGACTTAGGAAAAAGCAGAGATACTGCCGGTTCTATTAAGAATACCGTTAGAACCGAAGCCGCTGATGCTGATTATGATGCAAGCGCTACTTATAGCACTGGCACTATCGGTAATGCTATTAAGACCAACGCCGATAACATTGCTACTCATACAACGGCTTTGGCTGACTTGGCATTGTCTGACGGCACAAAACCGACAGGTATCACTGTTCAACAGGCTATTGATTCTGCCAGAACAGGTGAGACCGGTAAGACTTTGAATGTTGGTGAAAATGCCAGCGAAATCGTTATCGGTAAAACAACCACAGCTTATTTGGATATGAATACTGCCGCTACCGGTGCCGGTGCCGGCGATGTTGCTTTAAAAACCAATGGCGACGGTATATCTACCGGTTTGGCTATGGCTAAAGACGGCACGATTAAATTAGGCAGATTGACTGGTGGTACCACATTAACAAACGGTATCGAAATCAGCGGTAACACTATTAAATTCAGTGGCGCTGATGCATCGTCTACAACTGATGATGCTTCGATTACCAACGGTGCTTTGACTGCCAATTCGGCTACATTGAACAGCTTGACCTTGGGTTCAACTCCGGTTACCGGTGTTTCCACGGCTGCAGCTATTTCGACTGCTCCGGCTGCTAATGACACCTTGGCTACAACATCTGCAGTTTATAACACTGTTAAAGGTGTTACGGACACCCTCGAAACTTATGCTACCAAGTTGGAAGTATTCGGCGATGCCACTCATGCGGCTGACCTCGGCAAAGATGCCGCTACGGTTAACCTCGGCGCTGCCGGCTCAACAACAGCTATCAACATCGGCGACAATGCTAACGGTGCCGGTATAGCTATTGCTAACCCGACAACAGGTGCTAAGACTGCCAGCTTGAAAGTTAAAGGCGATGGCGGTGACAACGGTGTATTTGCTACCGCAACTGGTGCTAAACTCGGTAAATCCATCAGCAGCACAAACTTTGACGGTGTAAGCTTTGTCGAAGGTACAGGCACCAACACCGGCACGGTTACCATTGGTGATTCTACCAAAAACGTTCAGTTCTTGAACGGTGGCGTTACTGCTACCGGTGGAATTCAGGGTGCTACTCTTAAAGCTACTGCTGCTACCGGCGGTTTAAACTTGAACGGAACAATTGCTGATTCTATTGATAATGACGGCACAGCTCCTACTGCGGGGGGCAAGAGCACCAAGATTTTGGCTTCTACTGCGACTGTTTACAACGCAATGACCAAAGCCACGACCGATGCTCAGGCTTATACTCCGGCTGCTGCAGTTGACGGTACGGATGCCGATCCGAAAATTTTCCACGGTATTAATAAAGTAACTGATGCTTTGGATAAGGCTGGTGTCAAAATTCAAACCAATACAGGCAATATTGCGGCTAACACCACAAAATTGGATGGTTTGAAGGATTACGACAATGCTGATGCCGCTTCGGTTCAAGCCGCTTTGAGCAGCTACAAGACCGGTTTGCAAACGTACGCTACCAATGCTGTTACTACCGGTGCGCAGAATGCGACCTTCACCGACAGTACCACAGCGCACGCTTCGGTTAACGGTGCAACCACGATTAAGGAAGCAATTTGGAATGTTGCCACTGCGGTTGATACAAACACCACAAAGTTAGATGGTCTGGTAGTTGAAACGACAGATCCGGCTACTCCGGTAACTGTTCAAAACGCTATTAACTATGCGAAGAAGCAGGCAGGTGCTTATACTCCGAATGCAACGGTTCCGGAAGGTGTAACCAACATCTATTCTGGTGTAACCACGGTTACCGGCGGTTTGGATGCTGTTGGTACTGCAGCTATGGCTAACACAGCTTCTATCAATACTTTGAACGCCGATGCCAGCAATGCTAACTCTGTTAAAGGTATGATTAAAGCTAATGCTTCTGCTGCTACTTATACAGAAAGCACTGATGAGACCACAATCGGCGGCGCAATCAAAGCTAATGCTAATAAGATTGCTACCTTGAACGGTACAGGTACCGGTTCGGTTGATAAGAAGATTACCGACCAAGCTGAAAACGCTACCTTTACTGATAGTGCAACAGCTCACACTTCGGTTAACGGTGCTACTACAATCGGTGGTGCAATTCAAAACATTGCCGGTGCTACTGATGCCAATACTGCTAAATTGGCCGGTTTGGGCGACCAAACGGTTGTACAAGCGATTGCTGCTGCCGGTACTGCTGCCGATGGCAAGTATGTTGCTAAGACATATTTGGATAACACCAAGTCCGGTTTGACGGTAGACGCTACTGCCGGTTCTGAAAAAGTAACGGCTTATGCGAAGAATGGCGAATACAAGACCAGTGCAATTGAAGTTGCCGGTACAACTATCAAACTCGGTACCACCACTAATAATGGTGCTGCCGGTACTGCATTTGCCGGTTTAACCTTGAGTAACGATGGCAAGACGGCTACATTTGCTTCTGCTGATACATCCGGTGCGGCTAAAAACGTTGTAGTTGCCGCCGGTAACGTAACGGCTGATGGCGAAGTTAAGGCAGCCAGTTTCAAGATTGGCGACAACGATGTTACGTCGATTGACAGCGGTGCGGCTCTGAGTTATGCTGCAGCTGCTGCCGATGCTGATAAGAAAGTAATGGCTACCGACGCTACCGTAATCAATACGGTTAGAGCTTTGGCTACTACTGAAGTTAAGAACAACGCTAATGCTATTGCTTTGTTGAATGAAGCAGATACCGAAGACGGTTCTGTATTGAACAGCATCAAGACAAAAGCTTCTAGTGCTACTTATACAGCAAGTGCTGACCCGACCACAATCGGCGGCGCAATCAAAGCTAATGCTGATAGATTGAATTCTTTGAAGTCTGCTGCTTATGTAGATGTTACTACAACATTGCCGGAAGGCAGTGATCTGACAGATCCTACAACACTCAAGGTTAATGACGAACAGATCAATGCATGGGTTGGTACTGAAGGCGCTAAACTCGCCACTGTAGGCACCACTTATTATGTAATTGGTCAGAAGTTGCTGAACGTTCACCAAGACTTGATGGATGACGGTGCAAATAAGTTCTCTATTGCACGCGCTTTGGGTGGTACTACCGAGAACGATACTTTGATATCTAAAGTTCAAGATCTTGCGGTTGCGGCACCTCTCGGTGACAGCACAGTTGGTGCATCTATCAATGCTAACACAACTAAATTGGCAGGTCTGAATGCCGGCGAAACAGCTAATCCGACAGTTCAAGATGCTATTGACTATGCAAAAGGACAGGCAGGCGTGTATACATCTGCTACCGGTATGCAAGATTCCGGCGCAATCTTTGAGGGTAAAACAACATTTACCGCTGCTATGGATGAAGCCGGTGCGCAAATTACAGCCAACAAGGCTCGCTTTGAGGGCTTTGCCAGCGATACGCAGACTGTTGCTCAATACGTAACAGCTAATGCTAAAGACGCTATTTATACTCCGGCTCAAGAAGAAACTACGCCGGGTGCTGGTGATGCTGTTCCGGCTGTAACCATCGGTGAAGCTATCCAAGCTAACGCTGATGATATTGCTGAATTGATAGGTAGCGGTGAAGGTTCTATCGACGAGAGAATTGCTAAACAGGCTAAAGATGCCGGTTATACATTCGATTCTCAAACCGGTGCAATCACCAAGACAATCGGCGCTGCTATCAAAGACAACGCTGATGCTATCGATGTTTTGAACGGCGATGATGCTGGCTCGGTTAATAAGAAGATTAAGGACCAAGCTTCTGCTGCTACTTATACGGCAAGTGATGACGCAACCACAATCGGCGGCGCAATCAAAGCTAATGCTAATAAATTGGCTGGTTTGAAGAAAGCTGACCAATCTGCTGCCGCTACGGTTCAAGATGCTATTGAATCGTTTGCTGATGCTAGCGAAGCTGACTTGGCTAACGTACTGAATGGTACAACCAAGTTCACTAAGGCTAAAATCGGTGACGATTGGGCTGTTACTGAAAATGGTAGAAAACGTTTCACAATTCGTGACACAACCACAGATGAGGCCATCGCAGTACTCGATAAAGCCGGTACATTCTCACTGAATGCTTTATCAGATACAGGCTCTCAGCAATACTTCGAAGTTAGAAACGGTTCTTTGAACCTGCAAAACAATGGTAAGAAAGTAATGATGGCTTCGGCTGCTGACCATACTTTCGCATTGTATGATGGTGAAGGCGCTGCAACTGTTAATGTTGACTTGACAAGTGGCAACATCACTTCTAATGGTACTTTGACCTTGAAGGATGCTACGGTTGGCAATCAGACCTTGAACGCTGCTAAGATTAAGCAAATCACCACCAACCAAACCAACATTGGCGATATGAGCCAGTTGCATGGTTCTGACAACGCTATGGTTAACCGTGACGACAATGATAATCCTGATGGTGCTCCGACTGATATCGTTTCAGCTTTGAACAACATCTCTAAGAGTGTTGGTG
Organism: Pseudomonadota bacterium; assembly: GCA_918234285.1. Lineage (GTDB taxonomy): Bacteria > Pseudomonadota > Alphaproteobacteria > RF32 > CAG-239 > RUG410. The sequence goes on from CAKJXZ020000012.1 coordinate 37,680, forward strand.
ATGTTCATGGTTTGAAAGCTAAAGTTGCAGGTGGAGCTTATGATACCGGAAGCAGCACTAAATATGCTGACGGTGCAGGCAACTTGTTTGCCGGTTCCGGTACTGACGACCACTTGGCTGAATTGGCTGCTTCTATCGGTAACAGAACTTATGATTCTACGGTACCGTATTTGCATGCTAACGAGAGCGTTGCTACTTCGTTGGTTGCTTTGGCTACCAACTTGAAGGACGTTGCTGACGATTATGTAAAGCAATCTTACTTTGATAACGGCGAACCGGCTACGGGTACCAATCCGGGCCTGATTTCTATGGGCTCCGGTGCGAAGAACATCGTAATCGGTAAGGTTAATGCTACTGCTCCGGATTCGGCTGCTAACATTGCTATTGATACTGCTGATGCAACTCGCTCAATCAAGGCTACGGTTAGAAATACCGAAAACGAAGAACAAACCTTAACATTGGATAATACAGCAAATGCTCAAGGTTTGGAAGTTGCTTATAATAAGTACGACAATGCCGGTAATCCTACCGCAACCAAGAAGGTTGTTATCAATAAGGGTGTTGTAACCGCTGATGACAGCTTGGTTGCCAGCGATACAGCAGCAGCTACTTCGTCTACGATTAATTCTGACGGTTCTGCTACCTTCGTAGGTGCAAACAAGACAGCCAGCATTGTTGACGGTACGGTAACCGCTAATAAGTTTGCATTCGATGCAACTCATTATGCAACCGGTATCGACAATACGGGCGGCGTATTTACTGCTGCTCCGGCTGATAACTATACAATAGCTACCACCAGAACGGTTTATGACAATACCACGCTGTTGGCAGATGCCACTAACGGCAACTATACAGCTGGTTCGCTCATTAGCGCTATGGGTACTGTTGATTCGGCTATCGGTAACAGAAACTATGCTTCTACGGTACCGTATTTGACTGCTAATGAAAGCGTTGCTACTTCGTTGACCGTTTTGGCCAATAACTTGAAAGGTGTTGCCGATAATTATGTAACCAAAGATTACTTCAATAACGGTGATACCAGCGGTGACGCAACCAGCAATCCGAACTTCAAGAAGATTTCTATGGGCTCAGGTGCTAACGATATCACTATCGGCGGCGATAACACCAACGTTGTTGTTGACAATGCCGGTAAGAAGATTACGTTAACAGCTGCCGGTACGACAACTGATACATTCACCTTTGATAATACAGATGGTGCAGTATTCAGCAATGTTGACGGTAGCACCACCAAGAGCGTGAAGATTGCCACAGGTAATGTTACGGCTGATGGTGATGTAATCGCAGCTGGTAGCTTGATTGCCGGTGATAAGACTGGCACGGCTTATGCTGAAGTTAAGTCTGACGGTTCTGCTACCTTCAAGAATGGCAGCAAGGAAGTTACCATTAAAAACGGTGATATCAATGCTGACGATATCGTTTCGACATCATTGTCTGCTAGCGTAATTAATGGCGCTAAAATCAACGGTGCTAGTATTACTGCCGGCACGATTGATTTCTTGGCTGGTGGTGTAGCGAAGTCTGTTGATAACGCAGGTAAAGATGTTCTCGCCAGCGGTACAACCATTGATGAAGAAGGCAAAGAACTTGCTTCTACCTTGACGGTTAAGAATACGGTTCAAGGTGCAATTTCAGTTGGCGCCGGTGTTAACTATGCTGCTGGCACGGTTAAGACGGCTGTTGCCGACTTGGATGGTGCGATTGCTGACAGAAAACTGTACAACAATACGAAGTATGCAAATCCGGGTTCGCTCGCTACTGATACTCCGATTAGCTTAGCTCAGGCCATTAAGAACATTGATGACAACGTATATGCTAAAGTTGGTGCTGTTGACTTTGCCGATACGATGCACTATGTATCTTCGGCTGATACCGATCTGACTAAGGCCATTAAGAGCATGGATACCAATGTATTCAACGCTATCGGTGGTTTGGATAACAGATTCGTTACCCAGGCTTACTTCAACGGTGAGAATGGTGCAAGCGGTGCTTCTTCTGATGTTGTTATGGGCAGAAGCGCAAGCAGCATTCAAATCGGTGCTCAAAACTTCAGCGGTACAGGTCCGACAGGTTTGAACTCCGGTATTCAGATTGATGTAACCAGAAGCGGTACCGGTTCGATTACCGACAGCACAATTTCTATCGGTACGAACGGCAACAGCTCGTTTGACGGTATTCAGGTCAGCAGCAACGGTACTAACGTTGTTATCGGCAATTCTGCCGCTAACGGTGATAAAGTTACCTTCGCTGGCGGTGCTGTAACGGCTACCGGTGCGGTTCAGACCACTGAATTGAAGTTGGCTAAGACCGAAACCGGTTCGACAACTCCGACCATTACAAGTGCTGATTCTATCGACAACGCAGGTACGGTTATGACCGCTGCTCCGACAGACGGTAAGACCTTAGCTTCTACCTTGACTGTTTATAACAACATTCAAGATGCTACGGTATTTAAGGCTGCCGAAGTGCCGGCAACTGCACACAACTATGCGGCAGGTGATACGGTTAAACAAGCTATCGCCAGCTTGGATAATGTTGCAGGTGACAGACAGGTTTACAGAAGTTCGCACTATGCTAACCCGGCCAGTACCGATATTTCGTTGGCAAATGCCATCAAGAACTTGGATACGGAAGTTTACACCATTGCTAATGACTATGTAAAGATTTCGTACTTCAACAACGGTGAACCTGATCAAATTGACAACGGTTCCGGTACGATGGTTGATAATCCGAACGCTGGTCTGATTTCTATGGGTTCTGGTTCTACCACCATTCAAATCGGTAAGGTTGATGCTACATCCGGCTTGAACGGTATCATCATCAACAATACTGCTGGCGGCGATAAGACCATCAAGATTGGTAACAATACTGACAACGTTACGGTTAACGGCGGTGATTTGACCGCTACCGGTAAGGTTATTGCCAACGCGGTTGAAGCTGCTACTTCTATGAAGATTGGCACAAGCGAAGCTACCTTGTTTGATAATGCAACAGCAGCTATTACGGCTAGTGTTGCCGGCGCCGATGGTGCAGAAAAGAAGATGGCTAACGTTGCCGAAGTTTACAACACGGTTAAGACCAATGCTGAAGAAGCTGATTACACCAAGGGTGGTACAACAACCACAATCGGTGCTGCAATCAAAGCTAATACTGATGAGATTGCTAAGAGAGATGTTTCTATCTCTACAGCTAAGGTTGGTAACGTAGAAGGTGTTGAACTCGTTACGGTTACAGATGGTACCGATACGGCTACTACTTTGACCAGTACCGGTTTGGCTACATTCTTTGATAAGAAGCAAATTTGGTTGAATAAAGAACTTGGTATTGATTCCGGCGATTTGACCGGCAATCCGTATCATACGGCATTTAATGGTGCCTTCAACCTGACCAATGATGCTGATACCACCATGACCGGTGCTATTATGGAACTGGATAGTTCTATTGGCAACAGAAAGCTGTACAACAATACGCAGTACGCAAATCCGGGTTCTGCCGCTGGTGATGATCCGATTGACGTTGCAACGGCTATTCAGAACATGGATACCAATATCTATGCTAAGATGGGCGATGTTAACTTCGCTACCGATCCGGCGATGCACTATGTTGAAGCAAGTGATAACCTGACTGATGCAATTAAGCACATCGACACCAAAGTTTATAACGAAATCTCCGGTTTGGATGACAAGTATGTAACCAAAGCTTACTTCAATAACGGTGAACTGTCTACGGGCACTAATCCGGGCTTGATTTCGATGGGTTCCGGCGCAAGTCAGATTAACATCGGTAAGACAGTTCCGGCAGGAACTCCTACTTCTGCAGTACTTGATTCCGGCTTGTCTATCAACAACACAACCGGCGATGTAATGCTCGGTCAAATTTCTCAAGTTGGCTCAGGCGCTACTGCGAAGAGCGTTGTTGAAACCGGTGTTAACGTTGATAATGCTACGCATACCGCAAGCCTTATCTCGGCTAACGGCCAATCCAGTATTAATGCGGTTGATGTTAACCAGACCACAATTAAACTCGGTATGACCACGACTGATACCAACGGCAACCCGTTGTTCTCCGGCGTATCGATTAACAATGGTGTTATGACCAACGCTAATCCGACCAACGCTAACAAGAAGTCTACTGTTTCTTCTGATGCTGTTGTAGTAACAGATGGATCTAGCACTTCTTCAATGGCTGCCAGCGGTATGGCTGTTGCCGGTGCTACCGGTACAACCTTAATCGGTGCCGGTGCTATCTCGGCTTCCGACGGCGCTGGTAACGTAACCGGTATTAGTACTACGGGCGTATCCGTAACCGATGGTAGTAGTACCTCTTTGGTTGCGGCTGACGCTATGGCTGTTATGAAAGGAAACGACTCTTCATCGATGTCGGCTACCGGTGTAACTATTAAAGATAACAGCGGTAACTCTAACACCATCAACAAGTCTGGTATGACGGTTGCTGATAGTCAGGGTAATACTGCGGCTGTCACAACTACCAGCATGAGTGTTGCTAACGGTTCTAAGAAGGCTGAAATGACTACCGACGCTATCTCGATTACCGATGGTAACAACACCACGTCGATTACTGCCGGTAGCGTAACCACCAAGGAAGTGATTGCTGAGAAGTTCGCATTCAATGATACCGATTATGCAACCGGTATTGATGCAGGTAATGATGTCAACGGCGGCAGTGCTGTAGTTGACGGTCACACTATTGCTACGACCGCTACGGTTAAGGCAAGTGTTGACGGTATGGTTGCCGATATCAAGAAGGAAATTCACGGTGATCAGAATGATTCGACAGTACCGGTTACTCTCGGCGATTATTCTGACACAGTTGTTGTCGGTAGTAGTTCGGTTGACGCCGTAAGCCATGAGAGAACTCTGTGGTCCGGTATGGAAATTGATACCACAAGAGATGCTACTTCTGGTGATGTAACCAACCGTGAAGTAACGCTTGCTGCTATCATCGACGACGATAACGGTGTTGAAGTTGACTTGGATGCCGCTAACCAAACCATTGAGTTGACGGCAGCCGGTAAGGATACGAATAACAAGGATTCTGAAACCGGTGTCAAGATTGACAACAAGAATCAGAAGATTACCTTGAGTTCGACTGATGAGGCTTCGGAAAACACAACCGGAATCGAAATCAGCAACAAGGATGGTACCATTGCTATTTCTTCGGCTAACGATGATGATCATACCGCCAGCGGCTTGACCATTGTTAACGACAAGGCAAGTGGCAAACATACCATTGACTTGGCTTACACCGAGAAAGACAATAACGTTACGTCCACTTACGGCTTGAGCATCGATGGCGATAATCAGACCTACAGCTTAGGTTCTGAAACCGCAACATCGTCTTCGGGCTTAGATATCAATGCTAATACCAGTGTTTATACATTAGGTAAGAGCACGATTTCTGGCACTACGAAAACGCTTGACTATGGTATGACCATGGATGCTGCTAACGGTGTAACCACGTTTGCTGCTAGCGACGGTGAAGGTGTTACCATGAATAAGGGTGACATGACTGTTACCAGCAGTGCTACGGTTGGTTCTGAAACCGGCGGTGTATTGTCCGGTGTTAAACTTGACAAGTCCGGTACGGCTCAGGCTTCTGAGAGCGTTACTGTAGGTCAGGTTAAAGCTGACGGCAGCTTGGACGGCAACGGCGTTCAGATGAAGAACGACGGCTCTGCTAAGTTCAGCGCTACCGAAGGTGCCGTGACCGTTGAGAAGGGCGGAGTTATCGCTGATAACAACGTAACCGTTGGCGACAAGTCCGGTGATAACTACATCGACATGGCTAAGCAAACCGACGGCAGCTTAAAAGCTACCTTCGCTTCTGCTGACGGTAATGTTGAAATTGCCGGTGGTAATGTAACTGCCGACAACAAGGTTACCGCTAATGACATCGAAGCTAAGAACAGCATCTTTGTCGGTGATCCGGCAGGTGAAATTGCTGCTCTGTACAAGAAAGGTCTTGTTGCAGTTAAAGACGCTGACAACCAAGCTACTTACGGTAGCGGCGGTATGTGGGCTAAAAAGAAGACTGATGATGGCAAGACATATGCTGCTGACTTCGGTGGTACAGGCTTGAGCGTTAGCCAATTGGATCCTTCAGATCCTACAAGTGTGATTGCTTCTGCAGGTGTCAGCGAAACCGGTCTGTGGACTCAGAGCGACAGCAAGAAATCATCATATGGCAACGATGGTTTGTGGATTGGAAACAAAGCTGAAACAGCATTTGCAAGCCTCAACGAAAAAGCCTTATACATTACGGATGGTACCGATACATCCAACATTGGTTTGGACGGTATTTACACTAGCCAAAACATCTCTGCTGCAGGCAACTCTTATGTTGGCGGCAACTCGCAAGTTGACGGTGTTGCCACCTTCGGTAAGGAGGCCGGTAAGCAAGTTGTTATTGACAGCGGTGACGTAACTGCTGATGGTAAGGTTAAAGGTAAAGACCTCGAGGCTACCAACAGCTTCACCTTGGCCGGTACTCAGGTTCACTCGATTGATACCGGTGCCGCTAAGTCTGCTCCGTCTGCCGACGCGTTGGCTACAACGGCTTCGATCTATCGTAATGCTGAAGATGGTTTGTATACACCGGCTTCCGGTACATACACCACGGCTAATGCCGCAACCATCAACGAAGCTTTCGAGGCTTTGGACAATATTGTTGGTAACTTCCCGGATGGTTTGAATTATGAAAACCACAACCTCGACAATGGCGGTAAGGCTACTCCGGAAACCATTGTTGATGCCTTCAACAATATTGATGCTACTTTGGGTACCATCCACGGCTTGGCAGCTAAACGCGGCGCTGACTACAAGGGCAACCTTGCAGAAGGTACCACGGTTGAGATGCACTTGTCCGCTTTGGATGACTCCATCGGCGATCGTACAACCATTACTAACGAAAACGGTTCGAACGGTTATGCGTTCTCTACCGATACGATGTATGTGGCTGACGTTCTGACCGATCTGGCTTCGCAAATCGGCACTGCCGGTGAGTTGGATGCTGCTAAGTTTAACGGCGTAAGCAAAGATAACACCGTTAATGCTAACATCGCTGCTCTTAACAACACCATCGGTGATGTATCCGAATTGCAAGAGACCACATACGCTCAAGGCGACACAATTGTTGACTCGATTAAGAGTGTTGACAACAAGTTGGGTAACTTGGATACACGTATGGAAAGAGCTGAACGTGACTTGAAGGATGTTCACCACGAATTGCGTAGAGGTATGGCTTCCATGGCTGCTATGTCGGCTTTGGTACCGAACTCTCGCTCGACTGGTAAGACATCGTTGTCTCTCGGTACGGGTGCTTACAGCGGACATGGCGCTGTTGCAGTCGGTGGTTTCCACTATCTGACAGACAACTTGATGTTTAATGCGGGCGCCGCATGGAGCAACAGCCGCGATGCTGTTTACCGTGTAGGCTTAACGTATTCATTCTAATTTTAGTCTGAAACAAAAAATGCGGGGAGGGGAAACTCTCCCCGTGTTTTTGAAAGAAGAGGTTATTATGAGTCGTAAAAATAAAACAACGTCAATATCACAACAAGCTTTGTTTGAAACAACGGAAACAGCCGTTGCTCCGGCAGAACAAACTCCGGCTCCGGCTTTGCCGAAAATATCGGACCGTGGTTTTAAGCGGATTATTATACTGGTGTTGGCGCTGTTATTGATTACCAACGTTTTTTCAATGTATAAAATACATAAATTGGAAAAAGCGGTTGATCATGACAGTAAAGTCTATGTTTATAGTATGGAAAACGTTTTGCTCTTAGCCGGGATGGCTGACGAAAACAAACAACATCAGATAGAAATGGATAAACTGGGAAAAGAAATTGATGCCGCACAGAAAAAACTCAACGGCATTAAAGATAAAAAGCTGAAACAGGAATATTCGGAAGTCTATATGAAGTCGCTGACGCTCAAACGCGATACTTTAGTGGAAACGCACGAAAAGTTTATGGCGAATTTGCTGAAAAACGTCAATCGTGCACTTTTGAGCGTAACCGCAAAGTATAAGGCACCGACCATCTATACGGCCAAATCAATTGCCGTGCATACACCGAATGTGATTGATGTGACAGATGAGATTTCACAGTATCTGAAAGATAATATGTAATCTCGTCAACATATTCCAAGTTGCTTAAATACCCGCTTTTTGCGGGTATTAGAGTTTTAAAAGGTTGATTTTTTGCGTTTATGGCATAAAATAAAGGCAAGGAAAAGCAAAATGGGATTTTGGATTGTTTATTTGCTCGTAGGAACGTTGTGCAGCACCGTCGGCGGTTACGCGCTGTCGGCAGATGCCGGCTATCCGTTTTGGGCTTCTGCGGGCATTTACGGCGCCTTTTTTGCGGCTTGGCTTGCCATGCCGGCGATTTGGTATTGGCAACATCGGAGCACTTTGCCGCCGCGATTGTATAAATTTGTTTTTCGTGCCGGCTATCTGCTGTTCGGAGTTGCATTTGTGCTGACGGCTTTATTGGTGCTGCGTAATATGGTGTGGTACGCTGCCTATATTTTCGGGCTGAATGTACCGTCGCCGTTCACGGAGTCGGCAGTGCGGGCGGCTAATGCAATAACGTTGGCAATTACCGCACTGTGCTGTTTGTATGCGCTGCATGCCGCACAAAAGTTGCCGCGAGTGGTGCATTATGAATATCATGATGCGCGCATTAAAAGGCCGCTGGCACTGTTAGTAATTTCCGATTGGCATATAAATCGGACGATTTCTCCACAAAAAGTAGCCGAACGCGTGGCCCTGTTCAATAATCTTAAGCCAGATGTTATTCTAATGCCCGGCGATATTGCCGACGATACTCCGGAGATAATGCGCGAACAATTAAATGCGCTGAAAAAACTGCGTGCACCGCTCGGTATTTATTATACCGTCGGCAATCACGAAGCGTATAATTATGCGCCGGCATGGGAAGCCGCATTTGCCGCTCTCGGATGGCGAGTTTTGCACAACAGCGGAGTATCGGTTGAAGACTGCGGAATCTATATCGGAGGTGTGCCGGACGCAAGCACTTTCGGTGTCAGTGCCGGACAGGCGCTCAGACAGGCCGCGTCGGAACAATATAGGATTTTGCTCTCGCATACACCGACGATTATGGCACAAACAGAAGATATTTCTGTTGATTTGGTGGTGGCGGGACATACCCACGGCGGGCAGATTTTTCCGTTTAATTTTTTAACCAAATTCGGGAACAGCGGCTTTGTCGCCGGAGAATATCGGCAACACAATACCGTTTTACTGGTTTCGCGCGGAGCCGGCTATTGGGGACCGCCGCTGCGCCTGTTTGCTCCGAGCGATGTTTTGATGGTAGAGCTGCGGCCATAAAAACACGTTAACGATATTTTAGAGAATCCGTTGTATTTTATAGAAAAAATTACGGGAGATTTGGTATGAAAAAAATCATTGTTATTTTGGGTTGTGCCGTATTTTTGCTGAGCGCTTGCGGTAAAAAAGATGAGGATAAGCAGAAAAAAACGGCGACAACAACAGAAGTATCTGAAGTAATTTCGGCCGAAGAAATTGATGTTTTGGCTGAGGAAGAAGTCGCTCCGGTCAGCGTTTATGAAGACGAATTTACCAAAAAAGTCGGCGGCGATGCACAAATATTCAAGAAGGAGTTCAAGAAACTCAGCGAACCGCAACAGTATTATTTTTGCGCCGCATTTGCCATGGGGGCGATGTCGGTGGCCAAACCGATTACCGCTTCGGCAATGGTCAACTATTTCCTGGGCTTGGGGGTTAACCAATATAACGTCGGTATCAACGACGATACGTACATGACTTTTAATGCCGGTAAGAATTCGTTTTTGCACGAAGAATTGGTTAATGTCATTTTACAGGATAAAATCTGCGAAGATATGATTAATTCCGCCACCGATTATGCCGTAAAAAACAACAAGAGCGTGGCCGATTTGGATAAGCTCGGCCAAGTCGAAGTGGAAAAAGTGGTGAAATACATTCAGGATATGCAATAGACCTGATATTATCGTCAGAACAGGGCTTCGCGTGCATATTGCCGCGGAGCTTTTTTATATTTCAAAGGTATACGGCCGAGAGAGCTGTGCAAAAGTCAAATAAGTGTGGTAATTAATAATATATTAAGATATATATGATTTAGTATATGCGAAGGCATACAACTAAATGAAAGGATCCTTAATATGAAAAAAATTTTATTGTTAGCCGGTGTCGCCGCATTGTTTGCCTCTAATGCTTCGGCATCAATGTTTACTCCGTATTTGTCGGCTAAGGTTAAGTATGACTTTGTTGATAGTACCGTAAAGTACGAAAAAAGCGATCTTGACCATAGAATCAATATGGATAAAGATGTTTTTGCCGGCAGCGTTGCATTCGGTTTGCGTCCGGAAGCTCTTCCGGCACTTCGCGGCGAATTGGAATACAACCACAACAAGACCATTAAAAAGACGGTTGACGATGGTTCTGCCAGAACGGAAATTCACTATGTTTTGCTCAATATGTACTATGATTACATAACTTGCACTCCGTTTACACCGTACCTCGGCGTCGGCTTGGGCGGTTCGAGCATAAAATACTCGGTTGAAGACCAAAGTGACCGTAACAACCGCTTTGCATGGCAAGTCGGTGCAGGTATTGCCTATGCTTTCAATACCAATATTTCGGCTGATGTAGGCTATCGTTTTGTTGATTTGGGCCACATGTCCAGAAATCACGATGGTGCTAAAACCAGAATTGATTCCAATGCTCACGAACTTTATCTCGGTTTGAGATATACGTTTGAATAAGCGAAATTAACGCATAATTGCGATAAGGGACGGACTAGCTCCGCCCCTTTTTTGTTGCCGATAAATAAGATTTTTCATTAATAAAACATTGGCGGGCTATCAATCCGGTCGCGGAGGGGTGGATAGCTACGGCGTAGACCACAGCGGTTTTACCACGCGCGATGAACTGGAATATCAAAGCGCGCGATTGGCCAGAGAAAATCAACTGGCGGAAGGTTTTGCTAAGCAAGGAATTGCCGAAGAAAACTACCCGCAGTATGGCACAAATTTTTGGGGTGGTTCGCCGGAAAATAACTACGGCTTCGGCACTTCAAATATTAAGCAAAATATTGAAAATATTACAAACCGGTTGAACAACGGCGCAAACAGCGGGCAAGTCTTCGCAAATTCCGACCATTCTGTCAACACCGAAAGCTTAGTCGGTCAACCAAGCAGTTATTTTCAAAATAATAGCTCTGCTTTTGTAAATAATAACACCAGCGGCTTAGGAAATAACAATACAAGCGGTTTGAATAGTACTGCCACTGGCGGATTCAATAACGACAGCACAAAACTTAATCAAAATAACTTGAGCGAAAATGGTACGAGTGAGGTGGATACATTACAACAATCTCAACAATTATCACAAATTCCGGAATGGCAAAAACCAGCATACAGCTCTACACACATGTATGCGTGGCAGAGAAATAAGCAACCACCCATATTGTGGCAAACTAATCAACAAGATATGCTTTCCCCCGGACGTGCAATTGATTATAAAAAATTGGCTGAGGGTATCTTGAATAACCAATCTGTACAGCCAGATATGATACAACATGATAATCAAAAAGGATATAACATTCGAAACGATAATAATTATGAGTGGACAAACTCAGAACCTTATGATCGTGGAGGAGATATAATATCAGTGTACAATAATTTTAGAAAAATAAACACAGAAAACCCAATTATATCACCAACATCATCTGGAAACAAAGTTACGGATTTTGTTGTTATACAAAGAATTAAAAAGTTGTATCCTCACTTGGCAAAAATGATAAGAGCATATGATTTAGGTTACAGAGGGGCAGGTTATTATGATAATTTAAAAAGAGCATATCGCGAAAGTCACCGTTATGATAGAGTATTTTCTGATGAGGAACTTTTATCGTTGCAAAATCGGTAATATTTGATTACAATTACATAAACCCCAAAAACAGAGAGTATGTAGCAGAATTTCTGCTTCTGCATATTGGGCACATATTAGGAATACTTCGCTACAACTCTCTGTTTTTTTTGAAAACTGGAAATATGCGGAGAGTGTAATATGAAAAATATTGATAAAGAAGTTTGTATATTCGGCGGTTGTTATTTTGCAAGCGAATATATCATTTATATTTTTACTGGATTTTTACAATTTCTCATACAACATCTGCCGCAAAATTTGAATGCAATTTTTATTTTCTTGAGTGATGCTCTCACCATATTCTCCGGATTAATGTTTGTGCTGTTTGTGGTACTTTTATTACGGTATTTATTTACACAAAAGTCTTTATCGATTATTAGCAAAATTCACAACAAATTTCCGAAGATTTCGGTGTATTTGTATTATTTGGGGTATGCAGGTTATATTTTGCTTGCGCTGAATGTGTTGCTATTGATACCGCTTTATGCTATGAATTTGAGTGAAATTGTGCAAAATATCATCGTATGGACATTAACAGTCATTAATATTTTGGGATTATTATTCCCCCTTGTTTTTGCAAGTTATAAGGTATTTTACAAACCCAAAAGATGTTAGATAGATTAACTCAATAACAGCGGATTTGGTAACGGTACAAATAACGGTCAAGTCTTTGCAAATTCTGATTATACCGTCAATACCGAAAGCCTAGTCGGCAAACCGAGCAGTTATTTTCAGAATGGTAATTCTGTTTTTGCAAATAACAATACCAGCAATTTGGAAAATAATAACACAAGCGGCGCTAATACAACAATAGGGCAACAGGATAATAATGTAGGAAGTAATAATTCTATTGTTCAAAGTATTACTGCATTAAATCCGATTAATGCCGGTTATCAAATCGGACAGAAAATTGGTGAATTTGCTGCTGATACAAAGTTAGCATATGATTATTGGCAAAAGATGAATCAAACAGGAAACCAACTTGTTACAACGTTCGGTTCTGGACAAGGTGCTGATATAGATAATTATTACCATCCATTATTACAGTGCGAATTAGCAAAAATAAGTCCGCAAAGTCGAAATAATGGTATTGCTTTGGGTTATGCTAAAGAGTATCTGATGGATTATCCTAAAAAGAGGTTTTTACAACACCAAAGCCATGATGAAATTATGAAAGATAGTAGAAAAGACTTGCAAAACAATCTTTATGGTAGTAACTTAGGGTATGATAATCCAAGCAGAAGCTGTGAGGATTTGTTGGATGACAGAAGAACACCCAATATGCGCAAATTAGGCATAAAGTAATTATCGAATGATATAGAGGGAGTTAACGTTATTTAATCCCCTCTATATTTATTACATGGAATGTGTTAAAATGAAGAAAAATATATTAAAATCAATTCTGTATGTGGTTTATAAATGCGCATTGTATTTTATTGTGGCAACTTTTATTGCCGTTCTTTTTATACAAATATTTTACCTCTATGAAGAAAACAAATTTATAGACGATTGTGTTAAAAAAGGAGATACCCGGGAACATTGTCAGAGTATTTGGTCTGAAATAGATGCCTTAAATTAAAATTATAGAGGAGGATTGTGATGAGCTTATTCAAAGATATATCAACAGACGTTATTAAACTATTGTGCTGGATTGGGTTCTTTATTGCATTATTTTTTATTGCAACTACAGCTTTTTATTATTGGGATTTCTATATAAATTTGGAACAAAATACAAAATTGATTCAAGAATGTATGGATGAAGGTAATAGTGAAGAAGTCTGTAAAGGCAGAGTTTATTGAACTTCGAGGACATAGCAAACAAAATAACTTTACCTCTCAAAGTTAAATACAAAAGAGGTTGGTAATTTACATAATAGGCAAGAGTTGAAATATACTCTTGCTCTTTTTTATTTACACTGTATTATATTCTTAATTCAACTTAAAATGGTGCAATTATGCTTAAAAATTTACTTCTGATGATGAAAAACAATAAAGAAAAAACGGCTCCCCTCTGTTTTTGTGGATGCTGTGCTTCAATTTATTATGTTTGAGAACAGCGGAGAGTAAAATGGTAACAAAAGATAGAATATATATGACATTTAAATATCTCGGGTGTTTTCTTGCATGCAATATTTTATTGTGGGCTATGATATGGCTTATTGCCGAATTAGACCAAGACAAACTTGAGCTGATTGATTGCTTTGCGTTTGAATACGGATATATTACAAAAACACTTAGTTACCAAAGTTATTTACAAGGAGCTTGCACCTACCCGCAAATATGCACGTGCGCCGTAAATGCCGAATGGATATTGTTTTTCTATATTTGGGCTTTGCCGATTTTTGTTTTTTATGAAGTTTTTCGGCGCAAAATCATTCCGGCACAATACACCTATTTGTTTGTTTTTGGCGAAATTGCTTTTTGGTCGGTTATATGTTTTTTATGCCAAGACAATGCACCCTTTTTATGGTTTCCGCTCGGGAATACTTACAAAATCATCGCACCTATGGCAATTATTATGCTCGCATTACACAGCTTGCCGCCGAAAGTACTTAAAGTGCTCTCTACAATCATCGGCACGATTTACGGGTTGTATTGGGGAATTTTTATAGCAATGATTGTCCCGAACTTTTTCCGCTAAAAGAAGGAGGCCACAGAGCCTCCTTTATTGTGTAATATGAGTGGCGCAGAATTTCAGCAAGCAAGGAATAGCCGAAGAAAACTACCCGCAGTTCGGCACCAACTTTTGGGGCGGAACACCGGAAAATAACTACGGCTTCGGCGCCAACCCCGTATATCTCCTAAGGTTTGATTGATTTTAGGCAGAATAAATTTATTTAAATGATGTCATTATCCAAAAAATTTGTTTTTGACAATTTTTTACTTGATTTTTTGTACAAAATGTGTTTTTATAAGAAGACCAGAGTAGGAGAACATCAATGACAGACGAGAATATGGAAGATATCACGGAAACGACGGAAGCGGGAGATACCGAGGATACACAAGTCGCGGAAGATATCGAGCAAGAAGCAGCGCAAGAGGAGGAAACTACGATTCCGCCTGACATGTCGTTGCAAATGTTGGCAGAAACAATTGATCCTATCAGCCGTAAAGAGCTGTTTGAACACGGATTGAACATGTTGCAAATTTCGGCGGAGAAAAAGCCGATTGTTGCTGAATATTATAAGAGTCTGCGTGATGAGTATTTCGGTCCGGATGTACCGGAAGAAGAAGCAATAAACGCGCCGATTGAAGATGAACGGCAACGAAATTTGGTTGGCGAATTTTTAGATAATAAGCTTGACTTGATTAAGTCAGATGTGGTGAGTCTTAATTCGGATAGTGTGAATAAAGCGTTTGCGGAAATTTTTACTTTGGTCGGTGTAAAAGTAAGTCCCGAAAAGTTGGAAGAAAGTTTTTACGATCAACTGTTTGAAACGCGTTGTGAGAATATTCCGGAACTGTTGGACGAATACAAAATTTTGCAACTCAACCGCAGTTTATACCATATTTATGCCAACAAAAGCGGTACGTTGGCTCTGAACGGTATTATCTTGCAAATGGAAAAATACTATTCTCAAAAAGATATAACGCGTGAACAGTTGGCGCAGTTTTATTATAACATCGGTTGCATTTATGACGTTCATTCTTTGCAGAAAAATACCGAAAAGATGGTCAAAGAAGAACATATGTTGGCACTGAGTTATAAGCGTAAGGCTTTGGATAAAACCAGAAAGAATATGGAATTGATTTTGAATGTTCATCGTGACTGGTGTACCAACTACGACTATAAACCGCAGAAAATTCTCGATGCTTGCCATCGAGTAATCGATAATTCCGGCGACAGTCGAAGTCTGTATCAGGCCCATATGCTTTATGCCGAAACTCTGCAAGACTTTAGAGGCACCGAGGGTTTCGGTAGTCAGCGCGAAAAACGCGTGGCTTCAATTATCAAGCACTATCGCAAAGCGGTAAATTATACCGAAAATGAAGAAGAAAAAATCGATATACTCGATATGATTTCCGCGCAGCAGAAAAATTACGATAAGCCGGCTTATATCCGTACGCGGATGGAAATGGCTTCGTTATTGAATTATCGCGCCAAAATCAGAGAATACAGTCGTTTGGTTGATGAAACCGATGATTTCAAATTGAAATCGTTTTTGTTTATGTCCGGAATTAATGAGTTTTACGAACTCAGCGGTATTGATGACGAAGACCGCCAGTTGTATGACGATTTGGATGCCAAATTCCGCAAGACCATTGAGGATAACGGCGGTGATGCAAAAGTTATTGCCAAATTGAATGAATTGAAAAAAGAATACGGCACTGCAGATAAAAAAGAGCCGGAAATGTTATTTGTACGGGCATCAACCAGCGGACATGATTTTTTCGGTTCAGGTAAAGGCAGATAAAAAGGAGAAAGATAATGTCTCGTCGCTCTTGGATATTAAGTTTTTTGATTGTGCTCGCCGGATTGTTTTCGGCGCAGGCTCGAACTATGAAAATGCAACAAATTAACTGTGTTATGCGCGATTCAAAAGAATTTTGCACGTCGCTGAAACACAGGCCGTTGAACGGTAAAGTGGCCGTTCAGAGTCCGGACGGTAATTTAGGCAGTATCAGCGAGTTCAAAAAGGGATATCGCCACGGCGAGAGTCTGTTTTACGATGGCAACGGCTATATGACCGAGAGAATTCTTTTCCGCGACGGCATGAAGGATGGAGTGTCCTTATATTATCATAAAAACGGTAAAGTTTGGATATCCGCGCCATATATCAAAGCTTTGTTGGACGGTTCGGTTGATATATATGACGTAAACGGTAAAATTCGCGGCAAATTCAAATATGACAAGGGTAATTTAAAGTGGGGATATTGTAAACGCAAAGGTCAACATAAAGTTAAATATCCCAATCGCAAATCCTTTGTCGAAAACAACCAACTTGTTACATGCGGTCCAAAATGACGACGGGGTTGGTTTTAGAAGGTGGAGCACATCGGGCGATTTATACCGCCGGTGTGCTTGATGTTTTAAACGAAAACGACATTATGTTTGATGGTGTTGTAGGCGTTTCCGCCGGCGCTATTCACGGTTGTGCTTTTGTTTCCAAACAAAAAGGTCGCAGTATCGGCTATACTTTAAAATATGCCGATAACTGGCGGTATATGAGTTTTTATTCGTGGCTTCTTACCGGTAATCTGGTGGGCGAGCAGTTTTGCTATCACGATTTGCCGGAAAAACTTTTTCCGTTTAATCATCAGACATTTGAGGCATCGCCGACCAAATTTTACGCCGTGTGCACCAATTTGGAAAGCGGACAAGCCGAATATCTATATTGCGACGAATTGCGCACCAAACTATCGTATATCAGAGCTTCCGCTTCAATGCCGCTGGTATCTAAAATCAGTTATATAGGCAACAAAAAATATCTGGACGGAGGTATTGCCGACAGCATACCGGTACGCGCTTTTCAACAGATGGGATATGATCGTTGTGTGGTGGTGCAAACAAGAGCGGCCGGATATCGCAAAAAACCTAATAAATTGGCGTGGATCGCGAAAATATTGTATCGCAAATACCCGAAATTTGTTGACGCCGTTAAAAATCGTCATATCATGTATAACAACGAGTTGGCGGATATTGAGCAAATGCAAAAAAGCGGCGAAGTGTTGGTTATTCGGCCGAGCAAGGAAATCAAAATCAGCCATACCGAGCGTAATAAATCGGTTTTGCAGGCAGTATATAATCTCGGACGCGAGGATGCATTACGGATGTTGCCGCAAATAAAGGAGTTTATTGCCAAATAAACATCGGCCAGAACCTAACCGGAAGGACTAAGAATTGTGAAAATTAAACCGTTCCCGCAAACAGCTTTCAAATATTTGCTACATGAATGTATAATACCGTTCAAGTGGGCATTTTTGATGTGTTTGTTGCTGGTGTTTGCCGAAACCGGTGTTCACAATCTGGTTACTTGGTTGGTCGCTCGCTTGGTGGACAGTATTAAATCGGGGGTATCGCCGGAAGCTTTGCACCGCGCGTTATGGATTATCGGGGCGCTGGTGGTAGGCGACATCATCAATATCTTTTTACCGAAACAGGTTTTGATGTATCGGCAAAAGCATCTTTATTTTCCGGTACAGGAGAGTATTTACGGCCGTGCATTGTCCTATATTTTTGCCCATTCGGTAAATTATATCGTCAACAAGCAGACCGGCACCTTGCTCGCCAAAACCAATCAGATTACAAGCTTGCCACCCTTATTTTCGGTTATCATTACGCAATTTTGGTGGTTAATCAGCGATATTAGCTTAAAAATAATCTTATTGACTGCTATCAATGTATGGCTTGGTATTTTATTTGTATCCTGTTCCGGAATTGTCGCTATCGTAAACTACTATGCCAATAAACCGAGCGACCGACTTAATAATATGCAAAGCAAGGCAGAATCTTTGTATTCCGGCTGGTTGGTTGATACTATTGCTAATATTCGCTTGGTTAAGCAATTCAATCGTTTAGACTATGAAAAAAAGCGATTGGCAACACTTTTACAGCAATATATCTCGATTAAAGTCAAAAATATGTTTGTCTGGTTTTCTTCCTATACCGGCGTTGGTTGCTTTATACATTTTTGCTCGGTTACGATGCTGACGTTTGCCGTATATTTATGGAGTAAATCCTTAATCAATATCGGTGATATTGTTTTTGTTTTATTAACCATAAACAGTGGTTTTATGTGGCTGATGGAGTTATGTATTGATTATCGCCGCTTTATGAATAATCTGGCGCATATTCAAGCCGGATTAGAGCCGTTTAACGATAGACACGAAATTGAAGATGCACCGGATGCCAAAGAGCTGAAAATTAAAAAAGGCAAAATCGAATTTAAAAATGTCGGCTTTGCTTATCCTGAGCAAAAAAGAATTTTTGACGGCTTTAATTTAGAGATTAAAAGCGGTGAAAAAGTCGGTATCGTCGGCTTATCCGGCAATGGTAAAACCACACTGATTAATCTGTTGCAACGCGCATACGATATAGAGGAGGGGCAAATTCTGATTGACGGGCAGGATATTAAAACCGTTACGCAATCAAGTCTGCACCAAAATTTGGCGATTATTCCGCAAGAAACCGTGCTGTTCCACCGTAGCCTTAAAGATAATATCGGGTACGGGGTTAAAACCACTGATAAAAAAATCCGACAGGCCGCAAAAGTTGCTTGTGCCGATGAATTCATTAAGGCACTGCCCGACGGATACGATTCAATGGTCGGCGACAGGGGTTGCAAACTCTCCGGCGGAGAACGGCAACGCATTGCCATTGCCCGTGCGGTTTTGAGAAACAGCCCGATATTGATTTTAGATGAAGCTACCTCATCGCTTGACAGCGAGGCTGAAAGTATTGTTGCCGAGGCCATCAATAACTTACTCGGCAAACAAACGGTTATTGCGATTGCGCACCGCCTCTCTACCTTACGTAAAATGGATAGGATTATTTATTTAGAGCAAGGTAAAGTGACGGAAGTCGGCACTTTTACGGAGTTGGCAAAAAAGAAAAACGGCAAATTTGCCAAGCTGTGGAAAATGCAACAGTTGGCGCAAAAGGAGGCGAGCGATGAAGTTATTTGAAAATATACCGAATATGCGTAAAGTGCCGTCAAATCCGCTGTTGTTTATGTGGGAGGCGATATACGGTGCGCGCAAGTGGGCGTTTATCGGCATGGCTTTAGCCTTCGGGCTGCAGTTGATGAAAATTTATGTGCCGGTATATTTTTCGCGGATGATTGATTATTTTACCAAAATAACGCCGGAAGAATTTGCTTGGGAAAAAATGTGGTGGTTCTTGGCGGCCATTTTGGCTTCATACATTGGGCAATCGGTATTCAGAATGATTCGTGAGTTATTGGAAGAAAACAATGTGCGGATTTTCATGGATGCTAAAATTAAACTGTTTGCGGTGGATTACTTGGCCAAACATTCGGAAAATTACTTTTCTTCACAAAAAACCGGACAATTATCGCAGAAAGTAACGACTTGCGCTGAGAAGGTTACAACGGTACATGGTCAAATCTCGCGTCTTTACAGCAATATTTTCAACGTTTTGATTAACTTTTTCTATATTGGTTGTGTCAGCTTATGGATTTTGCTCTTGGTGGTTATTTTTGGCTCAATATCTGCTTTTGCTTCGTATAAATCGAGCATTAAATTACGTGCTTTGAGTAAAGATAATGATAATATATTTGATGATTTTAATGGTGTTTTAGCCGATAGTATCGGTAATGCCTTGAATGTGAAGGCCGGCGGCAGTGAAGATTATGAGATTTCTTTTGTTAAGAGTGTTTTTGATAAATACAAAAATACAGCTTATGCAAGTCTTAGCAGATTTCAAGACAGTCTTCGTTTTCAACGGCTAATGGTCTGTCTGTTTGGAATTTGCGCTTTGTTGTTGCTGATTTATCTGTGGTATCACGAAAAAGTGAGTATCGGCGATGTAACCTTGGTGTTGATGTTGATGAGGATGGTTATGGATTGCTTGGTTGCAGTACTTGGGAATATTTGCAAGCTAAATACTTTTTTGGGGGCGTTACAGGCGGCAATGATGCCGTTTGTGGTCAAACATGAGATTATTGACGCACCACACGCCAAAGCGCTTAAAATCGGCGGTGGCGCGATTGAGCTTAAAAAAGTTAAATTCGGATACGACAACAAAAAGGTGTTCAATAACTTTTCGCTAAAAATCAAAGCCGGAGAAAAGGTCGGTATTGTCGGCGCGTCGGGCAGCGGCAAGAGCACCTTGATAAATTTGTTGCAACGCGCATACGATATAGAGGCCGGCGAAATTTTGATAGACGGGCAGAATGTAGCGAAGGTTAAGCAAAACAGCTTGCACGATGCCATCGCGCTTATTCCGCAAGATACGTCGCTGTTTCATCGCACCGTCAGTCAAAATATAGCTTACGGCAAGCTGAATGCCAAGCAAAGCGAAATTGAAAAGGCGGCGCAAAAGGCCTATGCCGACGAGTTTATCAAAGAACTGCCGAAAGGCTATCAAACCAAAGTAGGGGAAAAGGGGGTTAAACTTTCCGGCGGACAAAGGCAACGCGTGGCCATCGCCCGCGCGATTTTGAAAAACTCGCCGATATTGTTGTTGGACGAGGCTACTTCGGCGCTCGACAGCGAGGCGGAATTTTATATTCAAAAAGCGTTGGACGGGCTGATAAAAAACAAAACGGTTATTGCTGTGGCGCACCGCTTATCGACCCTCAAAAATATGGATAGAATCGTGGTGCTGGAAAAAGGGCGTATTATTGAAGACGATACGCCGGAGAATTTGCTTAAATCAGCCGGTAAATTTGCCGAATTGTGGCAGATTCAGATGAATGCCGAAGCAGGAAAGGACTGAGAAAATGGAAGTGATAACCCCGATATCGCCGCAAAAAGATTATATCGACAAGAAAATAGTGTTTTTGGCGGGGCCGATTAAGGGTGCGCCCGATTGGCAGGCTCAAGCCATTAAAGACTTGGCGGATTTAGATGTGTATGTCGCTAATCCGCGCCGTGAAAACGTAGTCAATTTTAACCTCGATTTGCAGGTTAATTGGGAAAGCAAGTTTTTGGCGCTCGCCGATGTGATTATGTTTTGGATTCCGCCGAAAGATACTGATGTTGCCGGTCGCGATTATGCCCAAACCACGCGCTTTGAATTGGCAGAGTGGATGGCCAAAACTAATTATAATCAAACGCACAAGCAAGTAGTGGTCGGGATTGATGATGCCTTTTTCGGCAAAAGTTATATCGTTAAGCGGTTACAAGCGGAAAATGTACCGGTTTATTTCACTTATGCCGAAACCCTCAGTAAAGTTTGCTCGTTATTAAAAAGCGGCGGGCGGGTTTTCTTTACTTCCGATACGCATTTCGGCAGTGAGCGTACACGTCAATTTTCGCGCCGTCCGTTTGATTCCGTAAAAGAAATGGATGACGTATTGGTTAAAAACTGGAATAACAAAGTGGCTTCCGATGACGTAGTATATCATTTGGGCGATTTCGGCGACTTGAATGTCCGTCCGTATTTGCACGGCAAGATTCATTTTATTTTGGGCAATTACGAAACCGATGCCTTAAAGAAAAATCCGGCGTTGCGGACCGAATTGGAAAAATGTTTTGCCAGTGTTTTGCTGCACGATACGCTGACTTTGAAAAACGGCGAACCGGTATATTTAACCCATAAGCCGAGCGAGTGCAAACGAGACATGTTCAACTTGTTCGGACATATCCACGGTTTGAGAAAAGTAAGCACAAACGGCTTAAATGTCGGCGTTGATGCCAATCATTTCCGGCCAATCAGTGAAGACGATGTGCTGTTTTTCAAAAATGCAATATTGAATCATTATGACCACGAGGTGTTTTTATAAAATGAATAAGATTGCAAAATTGCTGAAATGGGGAGTTTTATTGGGTTCTATTCTGCTTTTTGAAGCGGTTATTTACGAACCTTACAGCCTGAAGATAACTTCGTATGATTTGCAAAATCCGCAGCTTTCCGGCCTTAAAATCGTGTTTGCGGCGGATTTTCATATTGCACCGTACGGTTGGGAAAAGCGGCGATTAAACAGGATTATCGACACCATAAACAAACAAAAAGCTGATTTGGTTATTTTGGGCGGAGATTACGTGAACCGGCATAATAAAACGGGAACTATGCCACCGGAGTATATTGCCGCCGCCTTGCAACGGATTACCGCTCCAAAGGTGGCGGTGCTGGGCAATCATGATTCTTATTACGGCAAAAAAGAAGTCAAGGGGGCTTTGGAAAATGCCGCAATTCCCGTATTGGATAACAGCAACCTCTCAATCAATCTGCAGGGCAGGGAAGTATATGTTGCCGGCGTGAGCGATTATGATACGGATAAGCCGGATATAGAAAAGGCTGTGCAAAATACCCAAACACCGCTGATTTTTGTTACCCATTCGCCCGATGTGTTCGTTAATCTCAAAGACGAGGCAGATATATCCTTTGCCGGACATACCCACGGCGGGCAGATTGTTTTGCCGTTTTGGGGCGCGTTGGTAGTCAACACCGACAGCGGCAGAAAATACACTTACGGCTTGTTTATGGAATACGGCAAACCGCGGATAGTGTCTTCCGGTTTGGGTACCAGCATTTTGCCGGTGCGCTTCAATAATCGTCCGGAGATTGTAGTGGTGGAATTTGAATAAAAAAAATCCCTCGCGGCGGTTAAGCGGCGGGGGATTGCTGTTCAATTTCCGGATTTTTTCTCATGTCTGTGCTCGGATAGCAACACATACGCAAAACCGAAGATGATTAAGATACCGAAAAATGTGATAAAGCTGTAATTTGTATGAAAGGTAGCTTCAATCTGTGCTTTATTCCATTCTCCCAACATAAAGTAGGTACGATTGCCTTCCAGACGGTAGGAGCAATTGTGAAGTTCGACCGCTGTAACCGGCATTCCCACAACCGGTTTGATTTTGGTATAGCCGAGTTTTCTTTCGCCGGTATAAACTTTTTTTACGGCATAACGGGTACTACCGATTTCCACATAATACACGCCTTCGTCTGCGGCGATTTGTCCGCTACCGATGATTTCCGGTTCAAGCGGTTCGCTGTCAAAACACGAGCACCCCACCAATGCCACCCCGAGTGCGGCAATCAACATAAATACGATTTTTTTCATAAGCAGAATAATATTTTGGTTATAATTATAAATTTGTTGCTTTTGTTTTAAATAAAAAATCTGTTTAAGTCAAGCATTATGCTTTGTATGGTTGCCATAAAAAAATAGTCCCTAAGGTGCTCGACCAAAGGGACTATAACAGACATGAATATAGTTGACGCACAGAGTATCTCACGACAGTCTGACAACAACCTGCGTATTAATGCTTCACAGCATCGCCACGCACATTAGTAACTCTTTAAAACTAAAAACTTATGAATGACTACTACAATCTCACATTAATGTCTCTCGACATTTTACTTATGTGGTAATAAATAAATACAGCATAATATAATTGATGGGCTCATTATAGATGCTTATTTGCAAAAATCAAGCTTTTTTTATATATAAAAAAATCCCTCGCTGCGTGCCGCGCAAAGAAATAAAGTCATCCCTCTCGCAGCGCTGTGCGTCTGCGAGTCAAGGGATCCGACCTTTGCGAAGCGCAATATTTTATATAAAGCGGAAGCAATGCCTGCGGCATTGAAAGACGATATCCTTGGACGCACGGACACACCGTGCCGTGCAAAGGATGACAATAATAAAAAAATCCCTCGCAGCAGTTAAGCAGCGGGGGATTAGAAGTTTAATCAGAACATGAGTTTTGCCAGCATCAGCAACAGCGACAGTCCGACAATTCCTTCGTAAATCGACGCCCAGAAGAACGGCGATATCAGAATTGCAGCAGCCGCAAAGACAGCCGCGGCGGTAAAGCCCGCATGATACAGCACCAACACCACTCCGGCCATAATCATCCACTGATATTGCATCCAGAGTAGATGGACCATTCGGTGTAGACTGATGTTG
Organism: Pseudomonadota bacterium; assembly: GCA_918234285.1. Classification (GTDB taxonomy): domain Bacteria; phylum Pseudomonadota; class Alphaproteobacteria; order RF32; family CAG-239; genus RUG410. The sequence goes on from CAKJXZ020000012.1 coordinate 62,210, forward strand.
TAAATCAACGTATTGACCGCACATACCAATATTCCGATGAAGAAATAATTGCTAACCGTTTCCCAATCGGTAAGGTAGTACAGCGCGCCCCACAGCAGGGCAATCACAACGTTGGTCCAACAGAAAATCCTCCGGAACTTTTTAAGTTGGTAGAGGCAGTAGTTCAGTATTGTTAACAGATTCATACTTTCTTGGGTTTGCGTTTGTAATTTTTCAAGAACAAAGGCAACAGCATCAGTGCACCTAACGGCATTAGCCACCATGGTTTCGCCGGTGCAAAAATCTGAGTGATGAAGATGAGGACGACGATCCAGAGCGTTTCTCCCGTAAACAAGAGAACAAGATAGTTGTTTTTGAGCCTTGACCTTTCGGCGGCATTCGAGCACATCTGTACTTTTTTGTTCATGTACTTGCGATAAGTCAGGAACAAAATGACAGCCACAAACAACCACGCCAAAACAATAATTGCGGGGTTTTCAAGTAATAACTTCATAGGCAATAATATTTGTAATGATAGAAATTTGCTATAATGATAATCAATGTAATGTCAAGTATATACAAAAAAACGACAAAGTCAATGACTTTGTCGTTTAAATCAGGCAAATGATTGTTTAAGCGTTTTGTAAAGCAGCCAGAACCTCGTCAACATGGCCGGCAACTTTAACTTTGCGCCATTCCTTGACGATTTTACCTTCGGCATTGATAATGAAGGTGGAACGTTCAATACCCATATATTTACGCCCGTACATCGATTTTTCTTTCCAAACGCCGTATTTTTCCGCCAGCTCGTGATTGACATCGGCCACCAACATAAAATTCAGATTTTGTTTTTGCTGAAACTTTTGATGGCTGACAACACTGTCCGGACTGACACCGACAACTTCGGCATACGCCGTCAATCGGCTCATATTGTCGCGAAAATCACAAGCTTCTTTGGTACATCCGGAAGTATTGTCTTTCGGATAGAAATACAAAACCGCAGTTTTACCGTGGAGATTTTGTTCGTCAAACTCCGTCGGCTGTCCGTTTTTATCAATCGCTTGCAGAATCATCATTTTCTCCCGTCAGCCGTGCCGATTATTTTTTGAAAATAACCACACCCGGAAGTTCTTTACCTTCCATCCACTCCAAAAAGGCACCGCCGGCCGTTGAAATGTAGCTGAATTTATCGGCCACACCGGCATTGGCCAAAGCCGATACCGTATCACCGCCGCCGGCAACCGAAGTCAATTTTCCGGCCTGAGTCAGTTCTGCGGCATATTGGGCAACGGCGTTGGTAGCGGCATCAAACGGCTTAAGTTCAAATGCACCGAGCGGACCGTTCCATACCAAAGTTTTGCATTCTGCCAATTTGGCTTTGATGTTGGCAACCGTTTTGGTGCCGACGTCAAGCAAAGTTCCATCTTGCGGAATATTATCGATATCAACGGTTTTATGCGGTGCGTCGGCGGCAAATTCTTTAGCCCATACCAAATCCAATGGTAAAATCACCTCGCAGTTATGAGCCTTGGCCGTTGCCAGAATTTCTTTAGCCGTATCAAGCATATCCATCTGCACCAAAGAGTTGTTTTCGTTAATACCGTCAGCGCCCAAAACTTTGAGGAAAGTATGAGCCATACCGCCGGAGATTACCAGTTTGTCAACCTTTTTAACCAAGTTATTCAATAAATCGAGTTTGGTGGAAACTTTGGAACCGCCGACAATAGCCATCAGCGGACGCGTCGGGTTATTCAAACCTGAAGTTAAAGCGGCAACTTCTTCCGCCATCAACAAACCCATGGCAGACGGCAATAATTCCGGTGCCGCCACCATTGAAGCGTGAGCACGGTGAGCGGTTGAAAATGCATCGGAAACATAAACATCGGCCGGCTTAACCAATTCTTTAGCCCAAGCTTCATCGCCTTTCTTTTCTTCGTTATAATAACGCAGATTTTCCAAAAGCAACACTTCATCAGCTTTCATATTTTTAACCGCGGTTGCAACCGCATCGCCGATACAATCTTCAACAAAAACAACTTTGCTGCCGAGAGCTTTTTCAAGTTCCGGTGCCACATAGCGCAGAGAGTTTTTGATGTCGCCTTTGCCTTCCGGACGACCGAAGTGAGAAATCACCACAACTTTGGCACCTTTGTTCATCAGAGTTTTAATGGTCGGAACCGTACGGTCGATACGTGCGGTGTTGGTAACATGAAAATCTTCATCCATCGGTACGTTTAAATCGGCGCGAAGCATTACGACTTTGCCGTTCAAATCACCTAAATCTTCAATAGTTTTATATTCTTGCATTTATCTTTTCCTCATCATTTTTATATAAAAAAAAACGTCATTCCGAACCGGAAAAATTCCCATAAAGGATTCTTCGCTGTTACTCGGAATGACGATTATAAAATTAGCCGTTTACTTTAGCCATGTGGGCAATCAAATCCAATACTTTGTTGGAATAACCCCATTCGTTGTCGTACCAGCTGATAACTTTTACAAATGTATCGGTCAGCTGAATACCGGCTTTGGCGTCAAAAATGGAAGTATGAGCATCGCCCAAAAAGTCGGAAGAAACAACCGCATCTTCGGTATAACCCAAAATACCCTTCAATTCGCCTTCGGAAGCTTTCTTCATGGCGGCGCAGATTTCTTCATAAGTGGCCGGCTTAATTAAGTTGGCGGTAAGGTCAACCACCGAAACATCCAGAGTCGGAACACGCATCGACATACCGGTCAGTTTGCCGTTCAAAGACGGAATAACCTTACCCACAGCCTTGGCAGCACCGGTGGAAGACGGAATAATGTTGCCGGAAGCAGCTCTTCCGCCGCGCCAATCTTTGGCAGACGGACCGTCAACCGTTTTTTGAGTGGCGGTGGTGGAGTGAACGGTAGTCATCAAGCCTTCTTTAATGCCGAATACATCGTTCAAAACTTTGGCAATCGGAGCCAGGCAGTTGGTGGTGCAGGAGGCATTGGAAACAAACTGCGTACCTTTTACATAAGTATCGGTGTTAACACCGCAAACAAACATCGGGGTATCATCCTTGGAAGGAGCCGACATAACCACATATTTGGCACCGGCATCAATATGGCCCTGAGCCTTTTCTTTAGTGAGGAATAAACCGGTCGATTCAACCACATATTCGGCACCGACTTCATTCCATTTCAAATCAGCCGGATTCTTCTCTGCCGTAACGCGAATAGCTTTGCCGTTAACCACCAATTTGCCGTCTTTAACTTCAACCGTACCGTTGAAGCGACCGTGCATAGTGTCATATTTGAGCATATAAGCCATATAATCAACATCAATCAAATCGTTAATGCCGACAATTTCAATATCATTTCTTGTTTGAGCAGCGCGGAAAACCAAACGTCCGATACGACCGAAGCCGTTAATACCTACGCGAACAACCATATTTATTCTCCTAAAAAATATAATGTGCGGACAGCCCCGCACGGGCATATAAAATTGTAAAAACTGCGGCTAATTTAACATTAAAGATAAAAAATTCAAGCAAAATTTTACGGCTGAGGGTATAATTGTGAGTTATATGCCGGCAAGGCAGATTTTATGCATAAATCAGTCGTTGCGGATTTTGGCGGCGATAATTCCGTTCAATAGTGAAGCCAACATCGGACCGGTTTTCTGCAAGCGTTTTTTGGTTTGATAACGCTGTTTATAAACCTTAACCTTAGGGTTATTAGCGACCTTTTTATCAATTTCTTTTTTATGCTTTTGATAATAGCGGCGCCCGATTTCACTACGATTGGCCTTAGAATTGTGTTTCTTATCGAGTTCCTTTAACAGCTCCGGATTTTCTGCCTTCATATTGGCGCGGCGCTCAACCGCCTTTTGCCGCAAGCGTTCGCGATTTTTGGCGCGATATATGGCATTGCGGAGGTTATTTCCCGCACGCTTTTTTTCCTGTTCTTCCGGAGTCAGAGTATCAAATCTTTTATAATACGACTTACGTTGTTCCGGATGTTCTTCCCGAAATTTACGCATCCGCAACTTGTTTTTTTCGCGCTTTGCATCTTCTTTTGTCATAACCGGTTGCGGTTTTTCATGCTTTCTCATTCTGATGTCGGCAAGTGTTTCTATAACTCTTTGAATTTTCAAATCATACTCATTTTGTATGATTTCCTGCGCCTGCGTAAACGAAATATTGATAAGGTGGCAACTCGGACGGTTTATTCTTTCCTGATTCAGTCGCATAAATGTTTTAGGAGACAGAATTATGTTTTGTTTTTTGTTGACCGGTATTTTTATCGGTAGCAAAGAATATACTGCCAAAACGGTCTCATCGGCAAAAAATCCGTCGAACTCCAAAATTCGCACAACATCAGAAGTATACAGCAACCTGTTCAGCGGGCTGTTTTCCATAAAAGCATCGATTTCTTTGACGTTGTCCGGTTTGCCACCGAGAAGGGCATAGAAAACATCGGCCAAATCCGTAATTTTATCCGTTTCAAAGTTTTTCATTGTCGACTCCTTGCGGCGATTTATAACACAAAAACATCATAAAGGCAATATAAATTGCCAAAATTTTAGAAAAAATTTGAGAAACCGAGATTGATACCGATAGCCGTTCTATCAGCAACAGTGATTCATCTGCGGGATTCTGAGCCGGAATAAAAAATATGGCGTGTATCTTCCTTGAGCGGGAGAACACACGCCGTTTGTTTTTTACTTGCGGCTTTTTAGGCAGACTTTTTCAGCTGCGCCTTTGCTTTTATCAGTTTAGGCTTGGCCTTGCCTTCAACAACCTTTTCATCAAACACGATTTCCGCAATATCTTTTTTATCCGGCAGCTCGTACATCCACTCCATCAAGATTTCTTCCATAATGGCACGCAGACCGCGGGCACCCGTTTTGCGCTCAATCGCCAGTTTGGCAATCGCCAACAGCGCCTTGTCGGTAATCGTCAGTTTGACATTATCCATATTGAACAGCGAGCGATATTGGCTGACCAGAGCGTTTTTCGGCTCGGTTAAAACCGAAATCAGCGCCTTTTCATCCAAATCATCAAGGGTGGCAATAACCGGAACACGACCGGTAAATTCCGGAATAAGTCCGTATTTTACCAAGTCTTCCGGCCGCACTTCTTTTAATATCTGGCCGACCGATTTTTCGTCTTTTTCCACTTTAGCGCCGAAGCCTATGGAATTATTGTTTTCCGTGCCGTGCTTTTCAATAATCTTTTCCAAACCGGCAAACGCACCACCGCAAATAAATAAGATGTTGGTAGTGTCAACATGCAAAAACTCCTGTTGCGGATGTTTGCGCCCGCCCTGCGGCGGCACATTGGCAACCGTGCCTTCAATGATTTTTAAAAGAGCCTGTTGTACGCCTTCGCCTGAAACATCACGCGTAATCGACGGACCGTCACCTTTGCGCGAAATTTTATCGATTTCATCAATATAAATAATGCCGCGTTGTGCTTTTTCGATATCGTAATTGGCATTTTGCACCAGTTTCAAAACGATGTTTTCCACATCTTCGCCGACATATCCGGCCTCAGTTAAGGTGGTGGCATCGGCAATGGCAAAAGGTACGTTCAAAATCTTGGCGAGCGTTTGTGCCAACAAGGTCTTACCGCAACCGGTTGAGCCGATTAAAATAACGTTGGATTTATTGATATCAACTTCATCTTTGTTGGGATTATTCAGGCGTTTGTAGTGGTTATAAACCGCTACCGCCAATACCTTTTTGGCATAATCCTGGCCGATAACGTATTCATCCAAAAATTTTTTGATTTTGGAAGGTGTCGGCAAATCTTCGGTTACCTGAGCGTCTTTTTTATCGGTATTGTTTTCGTCATCGAAGATTTCTTCTTCCATAATCGAATGGCAAACATCAATACACTCATTACAAATATATACGCCGCGACCGGCCACCAGTTTTTTTACCTCTTTTTGGCTTTTGCCGCAAAAAGAGCAGTGCAAAATGTCTTCGTCTTTCTCGTCTTTTTTACTCATAACTTTCACCTACTTTATTTCGTTACGATTAGTGATAATATGGTCAATCAAACCAAAATCAAGTGCTTCCTGCGGTGTCATAAAATTATCTCTGTCCATAGCTTTTTCAATAACCGAGAGTTTTTGACCGGTGTTGTCGGCATAAATTTTGTTCAGGCGCTTACGTAAATCCAAAATCAATTTGGCCTGAATTTCAATATCGGTTGCCTGACCTTTGGCACCGCCCGACGGCTGATGAATCATAATCTGCGAGTTTGGCAACGAATAGCGTTTGCCTTTGGTACCGCCCGCCAGCAAAAACGAACCCATCGAACAGGCCTGACCGACGCAAATCGTTGCCACATCACACGAAATATATTGCATAGTGTCATACATTGCAAGTCCGGAAGTTACCACACCGCCCGGCGAATTGATGTAAAGCGAAATGTCTTTTTTCGGGTTTTCGGCTTCCAAAAACAAAAGCTGAGCGCATACCAGCGACGACACTTCATCATTTACTTCGCCGGTTAAAAAGATAATCCGCTCCTTCAATAAACGCGAAAAAATATCAAATTGCCGCTCGCCCTTAGGGGTTTGTTCAACCACCATCGGTACCAAGGAGCTGTTTAAAATCTCTGCATTATTCATCGTCTTTTTTCCTTATATATAACAAACTTCCGCTATTAAAACACATTTATGATTAATATTTCCTAAACAAACAATATTTTGTGCTATTGTCGTATGTATAACAAAAAAAGATGCCGATTTCAAGGCATCTTTTCAAAAATGGGGCGGATGATCGGATTTGAACTGACGACATCTGGTACCACAAACCAGCGCTCTAACCAACTGAGCTACATCCGCCATAAGCAAGTCATTTATTAACCTTAAAAACGGCGAATGTCAATAAGAAAATAAAAAAAATGCAAATTAATCTGATTATTGCAACCAATGACGTATAAATATGCCGATTTTACGGGGTTTTTTACTAAAATAATAACTTTTTTGCGGCCGTTTGTATATAAAACCGATTTATTGGCGTTTCTTCAGCTTTTATTTACCATTTTTGTTTTATACTTGACGAAATGCTGATATATGAGGAAAAAATGATAAGAAAAATCGCGTTATTTCTTTTGGTTACGGTTTTGAGTTTAGGTGCCGAAAAAGCGGCAGCGGCAACCTCGTCGATTATGGTTAATGCCGAAAACGGCAAGGTTATGTATGAAATGAATGCCGATGAACTGCGCTATCCGGCCTCTTTGACTAAACTGATGACACTGTATATTACTTTTAATGCACTGGAAAACGGACATTTGAAGTTGACCGACAAGCTGAAAGTTTCGGCAACCGCCGCCAGTCGTTCGCCATCAAAATTGGGTGTTCGTGCCGGTGAAACCATTACGGTTAAGGATGCAATTATGGCGGTTATCGTTAAATCGGCCAACGACTGTGCCACGGTTTTGGCTGAGCATTTTTCCAAAAATGAAGCCGAATTTGCGGTGCTGATGACCAAAACGGCACGCAAACTCAATATGAACCGCACCACTTTCAAAAATGCCTCCGGCTTGCCTAATTCCATGCAAAAAACCACGGCGCGCGATATGTCTAAGTTGGCGATGGCGGTGTACCATCATTTTCCGCAATATTACAAGTGGTTTTCGGTACAAAGCTTTAAGTACAAAGGTCAGCTTATTACCGGACATAATCATCTTTTGAATACTTTTTCCGGCGCTGACGGTATGAAAACCGGATATACTGCGGCCTCCGGCTACAATATTGTTACTTCGGCCAAACGTAGCGGTAAGCGCGTAATCGCCGTTACCATGGGACATCGCTATGTGAACGAACGCGATAAAAAAGCGGCGGTAATGATGGATAAAGGTTTGGGTGCTCTGAAAAAATCAAACAATGTGGATGTGGCAGCCTTAACTCGTTCAATTAACGGTAATACCACGCAATTGGCCTCGGTAAAATCGGTCAGCCAGAGTACTCGGCCGACTACGGCCAAGGCTGCTGCGGCGGCACGTAAAGCTCAACCGCAAACCAAGGCTGTTGCAAGCGTTGCTCCGACAGCCGCAACAACATCCGCATCCGTGCCGACGGCAGGCGGATCTTATGGCGTGCAGGTAGGGGCTTTTTCCGATTATCAACGCGCCAGAAGTTATGCCAACAGCGTGAAGAACGATTTAGCTAAAAAATATGCGGTATATAATATCAAAGTGGAAGAAACCAAAGTTGCCGATAAAACCATGTATCGTTCCAAGGTGGTTGGCATGGCGAAAAATACGGCCGCGCAGATTTGTAACGGTATGAAAAGCCAGAAAAAATCCTGCATAGTGGTGGCCGAAAGCAACACGTACAGTTTGGCGCAGAAATAATGGAAACACCGGTTATTGTCATCAGCAGTTCGGCAAAAGGTACGGGTAAGACAACGTTAGCACTCAATTTGGCGGCAGCGCTGTGGTCGGATTCGTATCGGGTCAAATTATTTGCTCCGCTTAATTTGCAAGTGGCGCAGTTTATGGAACAACGGCAGGTTTTGCGCGAGCAAAGCGGTGCCGATTTGCCGATGCCGGAATTAATCGCAAATTTTGATAATATTGATGATGATGCCGCCAAAAGCGTGATTATTGCCGATATCCCCTCCGAAAATATGGCGGATTATGCCACTGTGTTTGCCAAGGCGCATACGCTGATTACCGTCGGCAAAACGGCGGAAGATTTTGAGTGGCCGCTTTCTCATCCCTATATTAATCTGATTTGGGAGGCCAAAAAGAATATTGCTGCCCGCGGCATCAAATACTTAAATTGGATCGCAGTGCTGAATCAGACCGATGAAGCAAGCGACGATGTTAAGCAAAGTCTGGCGGCGGCAACCAAACGTTTCGGTTTTCGGGTGGCCGAGCCGCTACACGACCGCGAGGCTTTTCGTTATATTGATAACGGCTATTGTGCGGCGGATATGGCCGACTTTCGCAAGCTGTTCAAAATGTCGATGTCCGATGTGTATGCCAGACGCGAGATTCTGACGCTTACCGATTTTTTGTGGCAAAAATAAACTCCTGACAATATAAAAACACGCTGTCGGCAAGATTTTCCGATGTTGCCGTTTTGTGTAAACGTTTGTTTCCGCATAAAAGGTGTTTAATAAAATAAAAAAAACTTTACCTCGCAATCTTTTTAATGTTACATATATATAACTGATACAATAAAAACAGAAAGGGGTATGCTTATGCTGAAAATCGTTCAAACAACACCGTATACCGACCAAAAGATGGGTACGGCCGGCTTGCGTCGTAAATCAAAAGTCGCTATGCAGGAAAACTATGTCGAAAACTTTGTGCAGAGTATTTTTGATGCCATCGGCGGAGTTAAGGGGCAAACTTTTATTTTGGGCGGCGACGGGCGCTTTTATAATAAAATTGCTATTCAAAAGATTATGAAAATGTCGGCTGCAGCCGGAATGAAGAAGATGATTGTCGGGCAAAACGGCTATATCTCTACCCCGACAGCTTCGCGTGTGCTCTTAAAAAATCATGCCGACGGCGGTTTTGTGCTGACCGCTTCGCATAATCCGGGCGGTCCGAACGGCGATTTCGGTATTAAATATGCCATCGCTTCCGGCGGACAATGTCCGACGAGTTTGAGTGATAAAATTTATGAAAATACCAAAAAAATCACGCAATATACTATTTTGGACGCGCCCGATGTTGACTTGAGCAAAATCGGCACACAAAAACTCGGTGATATGGAAATTGAAGTCATTGATTCGCTCAAAGATTATATCGATATGATGGAGCAGATTTTTGATTTTGATGCCATTCGTAAGCTGTTTGCCGGCGGATTTACTATGCGTTTTGACGCCATGAATGCCGTTACCGGCCCGTATGCGTTGAAAATATTTGAAGAAATTTTGGGTGCGCCGAAGGGTTCGGTGGTGCATTATGTGCCGATGGAAGATTTCGGCGGTTTGCATCCGGATCCGAACCTGATTTACGCCAAAGAACTGGTGGATTTGATGTGGTCCGATAATGCGCCTGATTTCGGTGCGGCCAATGACGGCGACGGCGACCGCAATATGATTTTGGGCAAAAAATTCTTTGTTACTCCGAGCGACAGTTTGGCGATTTTAACCGACAATTATAAGCTGATTCCGGCCTATAAAAACGGTATTTACGGCGTAGCCAAATCGGCGGCGACCTCAACGGCGGTTAAACGTGTGGCCGAAGCGCTCGGTATCGGTTATTACGAAGTGCCGACCGGTTGGAAATATTTCTGCAACCTGATGGACAGCAACCGCATTACTTTCTGCGGCGAAGAAAGCTTCGGCACCGGCTCCAGCCATATCCGCGAAAAAGACGGTATTTGGGCGATTTTATTCTGGCTCAATATTATTGCCGTTACCGGTAAATCGGTGGAAGAAATTGCCCACGAACACTGGCAAAAATACGGCCGCAGCTACTATATGCGTAACGATTACGAAATTGCCGACACCGAGGTTGCCAATAAACTGATGGCGGATTTGGAAACCAGTCTGCCGTCGCTGAAAGGCAAAACTTTTGGCGCCTATACGGTCAGCGATGCCTATCCGTTTGTTTATAACGATCCGGTGGACGGCAGTTCGACCAAAAACGGTTTGATGGTTTATTTTGCCGATAAATCGCGCATTGTATATCGTTTGTCCGGCACCGGCAGCAGCGGTGCCACGCTTCGTGTTTATTTGGAACGCTATGCCACAAAAGATTTTGATGAAAACGTGGAAAAAACGCTGGAAAGTTTGGCCGATGTTTCGCGCGAAATCGCCGAAATTACGGAGCGCACCGGTAAGACCAAGGCTGATTTGCTGACTTAAAGCCCAAAGGAACGCAAATGCTCAGAGATATCAACAATCGTCGCCCCGATCGGCAGCTAGAAAGGAATTTGCTCTTTCTGGCTTACGCGATTATGCTGACCTCTCTGAGCCTGTTTGCGCTGTTTTTATATCCGCAGTTCTCGTTTTACATCATCATTTTGGTGGTGGTATGGAACATTTTGTGTATTCTGATTACCATTCGCATTTTGCAGGTCAGCGAAACCGCCATCGGTTTTGGGGCATTGGCGGCCGAATTGTTGAACGATAAAGCCAAATATAATCGTGTCGATAATTCGGCGGGCGAGGCGATTATCATTAACCGAGCGGCGGCGGAATATTTCCAAAATGTGCCGATTATACCGTTTTTGGAGCAGAATATCATTGATTCTCCGGCCAATAAAATGGATTTGCAAAAACTTATCTCGGCGGTCAATAAGTTGCAGGCAACTACGGTAGAACTTTCGTTAAACCCGAAGCAAGACAGCGTTTTTGTGGTGGAAGAATGGCTCCGTATCAACGTAAAGCCGATTTATTTGAACAAAACGGATATTTTTGAATCCGAGTTTTCGCTCAATAAAATCAAGCGAGAAACCTATATTTATTGGTCAATCGAAAATATTACCGCATATAAGAACATGGACGCGGTTTTCAAGGTCGAAATGTCGTCTTTGCATTCGTTTTTGGACTATTTGCCGGTGGGGTTGTATACTTGCGACGACAGCGGAAAATTGGAATATATCAATGATACGCTGGCCGAGAAATTGCATATCGATAAAAATACCGCCGTCAGCAAAACGATCGACGACTTTGTGGCTTATAAACCGGAACTGTTGCATACACCGACCGGCGAATATAACGACAACTTAACCTTCAAAACCGCCGACGGTATATTTGAGGCCTATGTACGGCAACGCAACGTACGCGAGAACAACGAGCTGAAAACCCGCGGCGTGGTAATGTGGGATTTGCCTACCGATGCGCAACTGCAAAATCGCCTGAATATTATTATCGATCGTTTCGAATATTTGTTGGAAACGGCGCCGGTCGGGATTGTGTTGCTTGACAATCAATTGAATGTTCGTGAGCTGAATAAATACGTTAAGCCGTTGCTTAATGCGGAAAATCGCGATATTGTCGGTCAAAAGTTCAGCGGTTATTTGAATACCGATGCGCAAAAGCAATTTAAGCGAATTTTGAGCAAAAAACTGTATCAAACTACGGATAATGTGATTGAAACCGTTTTGAATGACGGAAGTGATGAGCGCAATGTGCGCTTGGCGATTTATGCCGCAGATAAATATCGCAATGATGAGGATGAACAAAGCGGTTATTTGGTATATGTTCAAGATACCACTAACCGCCGCAGTCTGGAAATGCAAGTGGCACAGGCACAAAAAATGCAGTCGTTCGGCCAACTTACCGGTATGGTGGCGCACGATTTCAATAATTTGCTGACGGCAGTCGTCGGTTATTGTGATTTATTGCTCCGTCGCCATGGTATCGGTGATCCGTCGTTTGTAGACTTGATCGAACTTAAGAATAACGTAACCACAGCCATCGGTGTGGCACGGCAGCTTTTGACCATTTCGCGGCGGCAACCGCTTAATCCGAAAGTTATCGACGCCACCGAGGCCTTTACCGAAAATGACCATCTGATTGCGCGTATTTTAGGCGAAAAAATTAAGCTTAACGTGAATTATGGGGCTGATTTGGGGTATATTCGCGTAGATACGGTACAACTCTCGCAAGTGTTACTGAATCTGGCTATTAATGCCCGCGATGCCATGAACGGTGTGGGGACTTTAACCTTATCTGCTCGTCTTGAGCACCTTAACTTGCCATATCAGTACGGTGCCGAAACGATTAAGCCCGGAGATTTTGTGGTAATCAGCGTCAGTGATACCGGTTGCGGTATTCCGCCGGAAAATCTGGAACGGATTTTTGAGCCGTTTTTCTCCACTAAGAAGAATGTTTTGAATTCCGGTACCGGTCTGGGGCTGGCGATGGTAGACAGCATTGTACGGCAAATGAACGGCTTTTTGAAGGTACATAGCGAGGTCGGTAAGGGCACAACCTTTGAAATTTATCTGCCGTCGTATGTGGATACCGAGAGTGCGCAAAGTCAGGCGGTGACGGAACAGCCGGCTTCCGAGGTGATTTTGGATAAAACCGGTAACGCGGCGATGACCACCGTTTTGCCACATTATGCCGATGATAAAAGCCAAAAAATCATTCTCGGGCTTAATGTGGCGGAATTTGACAGCCAACGCAGTGTTTCCCGCAATCCGGGAGAAATCCGCATTTTGTTTGTTGATGACGAGGATGCGGTGCGGATGGTCGGGGCGCGCGGCTTGCGGCAAAAGGGCTACGATGTGGTTGATTGTATTTCGGCGGAAAATGCTTTAGAGCATATTGATGCCGGCGAAAAATTTGATTTGGTGATTACCGATATGCGTATGCCGGGAATGAGCGGAGCCGAACTGGCAACTATTTTGCACGAAAAATATCCGGAAATTCTGATTATTCTGGCTTCCGGTTATTCGGAAGAAATAGCTCGCAAAGAGTTGGCCGGTTCGCAGGATTTCTTCTTTATAGCCAAGCCTTACGGTCTGGATGATTTGAACAAAAAAGTAAAGGCGGTATTAGCGAAAAAATGATTAAAAACAATGACATATTGAAACAACTGCCGCTTGATTTCGCCACTCATACCTATATGGGGCGTGACGATTTTATGGTTTCGGAGTGCAACAAAGAGGCTTTTATGTTGCTTGACGGTTGGCCTAATTGGCTTGGCTCCGGTGCGGTGATTTACGGGCCTAAAGGGTGCGGAAAGTCGCATTTGGCGCAGCTGCTTTTGGAGAAAGTGCACAATATTTCTACCCCGCCGCTGACGGTATCAGTCATTAATTGCTCTACAATAAATATGCGTAATTTCAAAAAGTTGGCTAATGAAAATAAAGTATTGGTTGTAGAAAATCTAAAGCCGGGTAATCATGACGAGGCATTGTTTCATTTGTTTAATCTGTTCAATGTTGCGGGGCGATGGATACTTTTTACGGCGGAAAAGGCTCCGGCGCAGATGAAATTCGCACTTAAGGACTTGCAGACCAGGCTTAATATGTTGCCATGTGCGGCGATTTCCGAACCGGACGATGTTATGTTGCAAATGCTTGTGGTTAAGCTGTTTGATGACAGGCAGTTGAAAATTACACCGGAAATTCTGCAATATATCATCAATAATGCGCCGCGCTCGTTTGCTTATATTGAACAACTTGTTGCGGAAATTGATGAGATTTCACTTGCATATCAAACGGCGGTAACATATACAGTAATCAGACAGGCTATGGAATCTCTGACACTTAAAGACCGACATGAGCCTGATTTGTTTGATGATTATTAGAAATTAACAATTTTAAAGGAGAACAAAATGAAAAAGTTTTTGCTTGAACAAAAGTGGGTAGGGGTAGGCATTGTGGTGATTGTATCACTGCTGGTCGCTTGGATTTCCACCTCGAAAACGGTGAAGTTCGTACAGGCTGTTTCACCGTATATATCCGAAGAAGCACAGGCTTTCCTGCCGATTACGTTTGAAAACGGAGTTATTACCGAGCCGCAGAATGCGGTTATTACTAAAGAATATAATTACGGTTATAATAATGAGAAGGTGGTTAAAGTTGTGCTTAACACCGCAGTTGACGAGCTGAACAGCAATGATATCAAAGATTCCGGTGTTTATTTCAGCCGCAAATATATGTATGCCGTTTCGCCGCAAAAAACGGAAATCAGAACATTTGAAGATTTCCCGAATATGACGGTTGATCAAGAGACGTTCGATTCCGGTATAAAATGGTTGGAAACCAAGGTAAGCGGTTATTTGTTTGTTATCATCTTTTTCATGATGCTGATTTGGATTGGTCTTGCCTCCGCAGTTTATGCTGCAATTTCGCAATTGCTGCTCGGTAAGGTGGTTCCGTCCGCATTTGCCCGCACTTTGCGGATTACGACTATAGGCTATGTGGTTTTATTCATAATTGAACTCGGGACCGGTTTAGGTATCAACATATTAATTAAATTGGTGTTGTTGGTATTGTTAAACTACTTCATTAATAAACAATTGTATATTGTTGAAAAATAGTACTTTTTCTATTCTTTATATGGTGAGCAGGTTACAGCCTGCTCACTTTTTTATTTTGCTGATTGACAAAATGCGAAAATAGGATTACAATTATCGTTGCTTGTTAATTATTGATATTAGATTATGGTTGTATTATTGATGGATTGGGACTAATCACCCGAAACGGAGAAAGGACAATCAACAAAGTCGAACACAATAAGCGATAAGCAGGTTTTTTGCCGATACCGTCAGTGGTTTTCGGGTTCCTCAAATAACCTTTACAAGATTACGCCGCGGGAACCGGCGAGCCATCAAAACTTTTATTTTATGGCAAAATCTGTTTCGACAAGTCTGTATGACTTCTTTATGTTCAGTTACAGACTGGTTATTTTTGTTTTGTTCGGCAATCCGTTGTCGATGGTTATTTACAATCTTCTGGCGCCGCGCGATGCGGCTGAATTCGCAAACAATCGCAATATTTTCGGTGAAAAAATCTATGCTTTCTATGAGCGTCATGCGCTCAAGTGGCATTTTCACTGGGCAAAATATTGGATGAAACTGGATCGGCTTTCCGATTATACGGTAAAACAGCAAATCAACTATCTGTTTAAGGTCGCTTTCCGCAATCAGACGGAGGTTGAGGCCTTGAAGGCCATGGGCGAGAATCGTACCGGCGTCAAAGACGCTTACAGTGAGCTGTTTTTCAAATACGGAAAGAAGTATCTGCCGTTAAGACATAGTGATGTTAAAAATCGGGAGACTCCCAAGTGGTATCGCCGACCGGTTGCAGTTTTTATGATGCAGAACATTCGTCTGGACGGTGATTTTCTGAAGGCTATGATCGAGTGGGCCAAGCATGATGAAGAGATTCGTTTTGCTCTTAAAGAGTATCTCTCTACGGGTAAGCTCAACGATTCGCAAACACAGTTGTTGGTTGACTCGGTTAAGTCTGCCGATGAAGCCGGTGTCGACTTGCAAATGCTCGGTCTGTTGGCCGATTACATCAAGCGCTACGGCATTTGCAAAGAGCAGGTGCAGCTGTTGAAGGCCAGATTGGCCAAGCCGTGCTTTGAGTTTGTGCTCAACGCCGACAAGCACTATCGCCATTGTAAAGCGGTGCGTGCCGGTCAAAAAGACGAGACAAAGTGGGAAGAGTATTGCAAGCAGATTGAATCTCTGGTTCCGGAAGCGCAGAAGCTGATGACCACCAATCAGTATGCCGTGTACAGTCGTACCGGACATACGCTTGATAACGAGGTTATCTACGATTTTCTGCACAACCGGAAAGACGAAATTCTGTGGAGATTGATTTTCCTGCGTGAGCCGAATCACGGCCTGTATGACGCACAGACGCATACTCTGGTGGTGGAAACCGAAACCACCTGGAACAAGGTATATCGGAAGACATTCAACGATATGTTCGAAAAGTTGCGTACCAAGGTCACAACCGGCAAGGAGTTGAATGAAGAAGAGCAGGTTGAACTGTTCAATTCTCCGTATGCCAGCGTGTTGGCACCGGAATATTTCTCCGCTCGTCGCTTGTGTCCCGCCGCCGAGGCATACATGCTGTCGCTGCTTGATTACAGTGCCGCCGTCGAGTTTTATATCGACAAGTACGGACTCTCCACCGAGGCCATTGAGAAGATGTTTGAAGCGAACTTTGCGCCCCGCTTGGTTCGGAAGTTCGTTACCAAGTACTCTCTGGGCAATGCGGATGTCAAACTCTTTGATATGAAAATGGATGACATCAAGGATGTTGTTCTGCAGTATCATAAGCTCTTCAAGCTGACCCCAAAGGCTGAAAAGCTGGCGCGAGAGAAAGGCTGGATTTAGTCCTCATCTATACAAAGGCCGACGGAATTTTCCGTTGGCCTTTTTTCTTTTTTGTGCACAAAAAAAGCATCGGAACTCGCCGATGCTTTTTCTTTAATTTGCTTCCGATTATTTGGCAGCATTGATTGCAGCCTGAATCGGATCCGGAGACATGGCCGGAACGTGTCTGGCATTGACGAATACGGTCGGAACACCATTTACCTCAATGTTTTGTGCCAATGCGGAAACATCGGCCAAAGCAGCAGCGGTTTCCTCGGAGTTCAAATCAGCCTTAAATTTATCCATATCCAAACCGAGTTTACCGGCAACGGCATCAACATCGGCTTCGGTCATACGGCCGGCAAAGTTCATAACTTCTTTGTAATATTCAATGAATTTGCCCTGTTTGAATGCGGCAATACCGCCCTTAGCCTGATACGGAGAAGCCTGAGATACGAAAGATACCGGCTTGAATACGACTTTTACATCCGGATTGTCGGCAACAATCTTTTCGATTGCCGGAGACAATTTTTTGCAATAGCCGCAAGAGAAATCGAAGAATTCAACAACCGTAACTTTAGCGTCTTTCGGACCGATGAACGGTAAATTGGTTTCATCGCCGATTTTCGGACCGAACTCAGCCAGTCTTTCATTACGGATTCTTTCGGCTTCTTCACGTTGAAACTTTTCATAAGCCGCCAAAGCATCAGCCATAATCTTCGGATTTTTGGTCAGAACAGTAGCTAATTGTTCTGCGTCAATGGCAGCTTCAGCCGGAACGGCTTTACATTTGCAAGTAGAATAAATTGCAACAGCTGCTAAAATGATAGCAACCGTAGAAAGAAAGATTGAAAAATTTTTCATATTTATTTCCTTTTAATAATTTTAATTGTTCAAACAGGTATAACATAATCACATTTTTTTATTTAAGCAAGTAAAAAAATATAGTTCAAAATAAAAGTGGACTTTAAATTATTTTGCGTTAAGATTAACGGCAATAGAGGGGAGAAATCGAAATGTTTAATCTGAAATTATCGATATTTTCCGGCACTCGTGAGCTGGAAGAAAAAATAGATGAAATGCACGATCAGGTGATTGAGAGTGTGTTGGCATTTCAAAATGCGTTCGAAATATATCTTAAAGAAAAACGCAGTACCAAATATCGCCATGCCAGTAAAAAAATGAAACAAATCGAGGCCAAAGCCGATGATTTGCGGCGCGATATCGAAAGCCGGCTGTATATTCATAACCTGATTCCGGATTTACGCGCCGATGTTTTGCAAATGGTGGAAAATATCGATAAAGTGATTAATGAATTTGATGAAGTGGCACATAAATTTTATATTGAACAGCCGGATATTCCGGAAAAATATCAGGGAAAATTCCGCAAACTGGTAAAAGAAGTTTCCGATTGTGCCGAAAATATGGCCATCGCTTCACGTGCGTTTTTTCGCGATTTTACCACGGTACGCGACTATTCGCGCAAGGTTTATTTTTTGGAACAGGAGAGTGATAAAACCTGGGCCGAATTAAAGCAAAACGTGTTCGATTCGGATATGGAATTGGCTCACAAAATTCAACTCAATGCCTTAATCGGTGATGTGGCCGATATTGCCGACCGAGCGGAAGATTGCATTGACGCGTTGCTGATTTTCACTATTAAACGGGATATCTGATGGATTTAAGCTATTTGTTTTATTTGAGCAGCGGTTTGTTTTTGGGGTGGTCGTTGGGTGCCAATGATGCCGCCAATATTTTTGGTACGGCCGTCGGCTCTAAAATGGTACGCTTTTCTACTATTGCTGCGGTGGCCAGTATTTTTGTGGTTATCGGGGCGGTGTTCGGCGGTTCCGGTACCAGTGAAACCCTGGGCGCACTCGGCTCGGTGAATGCGTTGGCCGGAGCGTTTATGGTGGCTCTTTCGGCGGCATTGGCCGTGTATATGATGTTGCGCACCGGTTTAACCGTATCCACTTCGCAGGCGATTGTCGGTGCGATTGTCGGTTGGAACCTTTATGCCGGAAAACCTACCGATTATACTACTTTGGCAGAGATTGTCGGTACCTGGACCACCTGTCCGCTGTTATCAGGCATAGTGGCGATTATCTTGTATCTGTGTTTGAAAAAGTTGCGGAAGTGCTCGAGTATGCACCTCTTGACGCGTGATCAGGTGACGCGCATCGGATTGATTATTACCGCAGCGGTCGGAGCTTATGCGCTCGGCGCCAACAATATTGCGAATGTGGTGGGGGTGTTTATGAAATCGTGCCCGTTTAAGCCGCTTCATTTCGGTAATTTTACCACGCTTAATCCGCACCAGGTGCTGTTTTTGCTTGGTGCTATAGCGATTTGTATCGGTATTTGGACTTATTCTCGCAAGGTAATTAAAACCGTGGGCAACAGCCTGATGCGGATGTCGCCGTCGGTGGCGCTGATTATTGTTTTGGCGCAAGCTACGGTGTTGTTGCTGTTTTCGTCGGTAAGCCTGCATGATTGGTTGGCAGCCTCTTCTTTGCCGACTATTCCGTTGGTGCCGGTATCAAGCACTCAGGCGGTTATCGGCGCAGTTATCGGTATCGGACTGATAAAAGGCGGGCGCGGCATTAATTGGGGCATTATCGGCAAAATCGTCACCGGTTGGGTGGTGGCGCCGCTGATGGCGATGTTGATTTGCTTTATCTGCCTGTTTTTCTTGGAAAACGTGTTTAACCAAACAGTATTTATGTGATTTAGCGATTTTTTTGCTCGCGTTTATTTTTGCCTTCAAAATAAGATTTTTCATTTTATACACCGTTTTATTTTATATTTTTCTTATTTTAAACTTGACAGAGATATAAAGTTGTGTTATTCGTATATTGTCTCTGTTGTTGACATCATGTTTGTTTTCTTTCAATAAACCGCAATGGCTTTCGGGCTTATGCAGTTTGTTTTGATGTCGCGATAGAATAATAAATAAATTATTGTATAAGAATTTAATTATAAAATTAAAGGAGTAATAAAAATGAAAATAGAAAACTTTTATAAAAGGAGGCAAATATGGATATTTGGGACGAAATAAAGACATTGGCGGGCTATCAATCCGGCCGCGGAGGGGTGGATAGCTATGGGGTTGACCACAGCGGATTTTCAACGCGTGATGAGTTGGAATATCAAAGTGCGCGATTAGCCAGAGAAAATCAACTGGCGGAGAATTTCAGCAAGCAAGGGATAGCCGAAGAAAACTATCCGCAGTTCGGCACTAACTTTTGGGGAGGAACGCCGGAAAATAACTACGGCTTCGGCACTTCAAACATTAAGCAAAATATCGAAAACGTTACAAATCGGCTTAATAACAACACAAATAACGGGCAAGTCACTACAAATTCCGATTATACAGCCAACACCGAAAGCTTGGTCGGAAAACCGAGCAGTTATTTTCAAAATAACAACACTTTCGGTGGGTTTAGCAATAACAACACAGGCAATACAGCTAATACGATAGGACAATCAAATAGTAATACTATGGGAAATAATAACCCAAATACTTGGAGTAATACCGGCGGTTTTGGCGGATATACAAGCAACGGATTTAGCACAAATGCGAATATGGGGACTAATGCAAACTTTGGCGCAAATCCGAGCTTTGCTGCAAGTCCAAGCTACTGCACTACGCCGACGTTACAAAATCAAACCCCGACGCCGTGGAGTTGAGTTATAACGAACCACAAACGACACCAACCCCGTGGAACAATCCGTCAGCACAGGTTACACCGTCTCCGTGGGTCGATAATTCTCTGACCAAAAATCAACGTATTCTAGCACTAAGATACGGAAAACCACTAAACCTATATATGGGAAATGCATGGAATGCGAACTATGAATGGCCTTGGTACACAATGAATTGGTTGGGTAAGTATTATGTAGATAAGCATAATAATGATATTGAAAAATATGCTATTCAAAATAATATAAATCCAGACTTAGTTCGTGCGGTAATGTATAATGAAGGCGCTACAGGACATAAAGGTATATTCAACTATTTATGGGATGTTTTGGGATGGTCAGGTAGTCAAATGCCGATGAATATTCAAGGTAAGACATGGGGAGATTTTGACGGCAAACACTATGATACTGACATACCTCAGCAGAATATTGAATTAGGAACAAAGGTTTTGAAACAAATGCAAAATTCCTTAAATGAACCTACGCCGGATAGAGTTGGAACATTATGGAATGAGACCGGAGCCAATAATATAAATGACGTTGGTGCAAGAGTGAAGACGGCTTATGATACAAAACCTTGGTTAGGAGAAAAACAATGGGAGCAAAAGCTATTGGAGTTCTTTTTCGGAAACAAGAAAAAATAATACGTTATATTTTGGCGGCAACATGGTTCGTTTTTGCAACCATTGTAGCCGTCACATTATATCGTGCCGGTATGGAAACCAATAATAATGGAGAATCTTGTGATTATAATATATGGGAAAAAGGTTTAATATACCAATGGATATGGTACGGAGGTGAACCATGTATCTTTTCCTTAGAATATTACATAACCGTATCTTTTTTTATAATTCCGCTCTATCTCTTATATGACTATGTTCGGCGGAAGATAGTAGGATTTAATCCGGATATTCTTTGGCGGATGGCAGAAGTAGGAGTATGGTTTGTCTTAAATTGGGGATATTTATTGTGGCTGACCGCAACGGATTACGGAACATTAAATTGGACAATGGGTTGGACATCTTTTGTCGGCACTTTGCTGTTTTTTGTTCCGATTATTCTATTGACAAGCGGTGTGCGTTTTTTAAGCAATCGTGCGGTTTTATGGACATTCTTCGGAATTCTGCTTGCTTATTTCGGCTTGGTGTTTTTAGCCATAGTATATCAATAATTCAACAAGGTAGCGACATTCACAACTAAAAGTAAAAGAGGCTGCAAAGCCTCCTTTGTTCCGCAATATGAGTGGTACGATATTATAGCCAAATGGGGATAGCACAAGAAAACTACCCGCAGTTTGGTACAAACTTTTGGGGAGGAACGCCGGAAAATAACTACGGCTTCGGCACTTCAAACATTAAGCAAAACATTGAAAGTGTTACAAACCGGTTGAATAATGGCGGTTTTAGTGGCGGCACAAATAACGGATTTAATAACAACACAAATAACGGTCAAGTTTTTGCAAATTCAAACTATACGGTCAACACCGAAAGCTTAGTCGGCAAACCAAGCAGTTATTTTCAAAATAATAACACTTTCGGTGGGTTTAGCAATAACAACACAGGCAATACAGCTAATACGATAGGACAATCAAATAGTAATACTATGGGAAATAATAACCCAAATACTTGGAGTAATACCGGTAGCTTTGTCAGAAATAAAAGCAACGGGCCTAACGCAAATACGAATTTTGGCGCAAATCAGAGTTTTGCAACAACGTCAACGCAGCAGATGACCACCCCGACGCCGTGGAGCAATCCTGCGGAACAAATCAGTCCGGTGCCGTGGCGGAATAATCAAACAGTAACACCATGGGCAGGAGGTTATGATTTAAGCGATGAATACACTATTACTATAAATTCAAATCCACAACCTTATATATTTTCTGAAGATATGCGCAATCGCCTGGGTGAGTTGGAATCTGGTAATAATTATACTAAAGTGAATTCAGAAGGTGGTGGTATCGGAGCGTTAGGCAGATATCAAATTCGTCGTGATGGTTTTAAAGATTCCGGATATATCAATGCAAACAATCAATGGGCTGGAAAAAATGATATTAATTCTGTGGATGATTATCTAAACAATTCAGCACTTCAAGAACAAGCATTAGACGATTTTATGAAAGCAAAATACCATCAGCTCCAAAATAATGGTTCTCGCCAATATTTAGGTTATCCAATAAAGGGAATTGTTGACAACTTTAATATTACCGATACAGGACTTTTAGCGGCAAGTCATCGTGAAGGGGCCGGAGCTGTTCATAATTATTTATCTCATCTTGAAAAAGATGAAAATGGGCGATACTACTTGAATTATGATAAAGTCTCTGACCCCCGCCAACGAGAGATGTTTAAGCGAATTGAAACAAGGTTGAGAAAATTTGAAAAATAGTTTGTTGATATTACTTATAGCTTTATCTTGCGGCTCAGCTTATGCTTTGCCGCAAGATTGGCCATGTAAAGATTTTGAACTCCAAAAATGTGAACAAACCGAAAAATCAACCGACTATATTGTATATTGCGGAAAAGATAATGACTATGCATTGAAAGTAAATGTGTTTTGGCAGAAAGATAAGGAAGCCGATGATTGCGGCACTGCAGGATGCGATGGCACAATTAAAAATTTAAAAACAGAACAAGAGGAAAATTTGCGTTTCTTTTGCAAAACTGAAAATAATTACAATATAGCAAAGTGCCATATTCGAGTAGGAGAAGAATATATATTACACAAAGTTACAGATGATTATTATCAAGTTAATTTATGCAATAATACTTTTTTTAAGTATGTTAATTTTAATGAATGTTCCGAATGTATGTGTATAGTTCACGATTCAAGAAAAAAAGGCGGTGATTCTGATTTTTATATGGGATGCGGAATTGGAAATAGTAATAAATTACATTGTATGACCGGAAATATTTACGAAGAGAAATATAATCCGACCAATGATAATGATTTTAAAAACTGTATTAGTTTAAGGATAAGATAGAATTTTCTGATTTTGATAATTTTCCATTACCATTAAAAGAAGTGTTGCTGGATATTCAGTATAATACTGGAAACTTAAACCAACAAAATTGGCCAAATTTATACCGTGCAACCAGAAACCGCGACGTTAATGGCATTGTATCAAACGTGCATCGCAGAGACGTGGCTCAAAGACGTAATAATTGGACAAGAGATACGGCGCGCTCAATCCGATTCTGATGGAACGTAATCAGGAGGAGTAACACAGTATTTTGCTGCATGCATTTCATTTTCGGAAAAATCTTCTATTTTTCGATAATTGTATTCTAATATGCGTAGGCAATCTGGCATAAATAAACCTTTTATTACATATGTGTAATATTCTTTCTTTTTTTCGTTACGCCATGTAACATCGCACAACAGGGTAATGTGGTCTTGTTTATTTTCAACAAGTTCACATTCCCCTGTGCTATCAACAAGATTTTTATCTAATGGTGTTCTAAAATCAATTGTTTTAGGTGTCAAATAAGTCCACCCCACAGTGCTACTCAATGGTTCTAACGGTTGATAAAAAATTGGATTAACAAACTCTTGTTTATTTACATTATCATCTGCCCGAGCATTTGCGCTTAAACTCAAAAACAGCCCTAAAATCAAAACCAACTTTTTCATTTTTATACTCCATAAAATTGTAATTATAATAAAATATATATTGAAAAAGTCAACAAAGGATTATCCTTAACCGATACAAACTTTTGGGGCGGCTCGCCGGAAAACAACTACGGCTTCGGCACGTAAAAATCCGGCGGCGGTTGATAAAACGCAAAAAAATGCTTTACAAATCAAAAAAACGTGATATATGTGTTGACAACATAACAATATTATCAAAAGTGGAGCTGCAAAGCCCCGCTTTTTTATTAAAGGATAAACGATGCAAAAACACTATTTACAGGACCTTATCGAGCCGGTGGTGGAAAAAGAGGGCTTTGAACTGGTGCGCGTTTTGACTATCGGACAGGCAAATCCGACGCTGCAGGTGATGATTGATAAGCTTGACGGCACGGATATCACGGTAGAAGATTGCGCAACCGTCAGTCAGGCACTGTCCGCCGTATTGGATGAGAAAGATCCGATTGAAAATCGCTATTCGCTTGAAGTCAGTTCGCCGGGGCTCGACCGTCCGTTGACCAAACCGCAACACTTTGAGCGTTGGAAAGGTTTTGAAGCTAAAATCGAAACAGCGGAAAAAGTTGAAAATCGTAAGCGCTTCAAAGGGAAAATATCCGACGTTGCCGATGATAATATCGTCATTACGGCGGAAGAAGGACAATACACAATTCCGTTTGCTCTTATCAATAAGGCAAAATTGGTGGTTACCGACGAATTGTGGGAGCAATACATGGCAGCGCATCAAGCTGCGGAATTTTAAATTTTTTTGAAAGGTAGTAAAAAAAATGGAAACTTATGAAAATATGCCGAGACCGGAAATTGTGGCAGTTGCCGATGCGGTGGCTCGCGATAAAAATATTGATAAAGAAGACGTTTTTGTGGCAATGGAAGTTGCCATTCAAAAAGCCGGCCGTACCAAATACGGTAAAGAGCACGATGTACGTGTTTCTATTGACCGCAAAACCGGTGCAATCGCTTTGTCGCGCTATCGTGAAGTGGTGGCCGATGATGCGATTATCGAAAACGAAGCGGCACAAATTCCGCTCAGCATAGCCAAAACCTACAACAAAAAGTATAAAGTCGGCGATTTTATCATTGATCCGTTGCCGCCGATTGATTTCGGCCGTATTGCCGCTCAAACCGCACGTCAGGTAATCATGCAAAAGGTACGTGAAGCCGAGCGTAATAAGCAATATGAAGAATATAAAGAAAAAGTCGGTACCATCATTAACGGTACGGTTAAAAAAGTTGAGCAGAACAGCTACGGCAATATCAGCAGTGTGGTGCTGGAAATCGGCAACAAAAATGATGAGGCCGTTTTGCGCTACAACGAAATCATTCCGAGGGAAAAATTCAAAAACGGCGATCGCGTTCGCGCTTATTTGCTCGATGTTCGTCGCGAAGTAAAAGGTCCGCAGATTTTCTTAAGCCGTACCTGTCCGGAATTTATGGCTAAACTGTTCACGCAGGAAGTTGCTGAAATTTATGACGGCGTGGTGCAGATTATGGGTGTGGCTCGTGATCCGGGTTCTAAAGCTAAAATCGCGGTAAAAGCTAATGATAAGACGATTGATCCGGTCGGTGCCTGCGTCGGTTTGCGCGGTATCAGAGTTCAAGCTGTTGTCAGCGAATTGCAAGGCGAAAAAATCGATATCGTTCAATATTCTGACGATAAGGCCCAATACATTGTTAATGCTTTGGCTCCGGCGGAAGTTATCAAGGTGGTTTTGGATGAAGAAAACAATCGTATTGAAGTGGTGGTTTCCGAAGAAGAGTTCTCCAAGGCCATCGGTCGTCACGGCCAAAACGTTAAGCTTGCCTCTCAGCTTTTGGGCTGCAACATCGATGTTATGACCGAAGAACAGGAACAGGAACGTCGCTCCAACGAAAATAAAGTTCGCACGCAACGCTTTATGGAAGCTCTTGATGTTGATGACATGATTGCTCACCTGTTGGTGGCCGAAGGCTTTACCACGGTTGACGAAGTGGCTTATGTTGAACAGAGCGAATTGGCGGAAATTGAAGGCTTTGATGAAGATATTGCCGCCGAGTTGCAATCGCGCGCCAAGGAATTTATTGCCGCTCGCGATAAAGAATTCAACGCCAAGAGTAAAGCTCTTAAGATTGACGAGAATATGAAATCGGTTGAAGGTTTGGAGCCGGAAATGATTATCACTCTGGCGGAAAAAGGCGTTAAGAACCTTGAAGACTTGGCTGATTTGGCCGCCGATGAGCTGATTGAAATGCTCGGCGCGGAAATTATTTCCGAAAACGAAGCCAACGAAATCATTATGTCGGCGCGTCGTCAGGCCGGTTGGTTTGATGATGAACAAACCGAGGAATAAAAAGTTATAAAGGCAGCGACAATGGCTAAGGAAACGGAAATGAGAAAATGCGTGCTGACGGGTAATGTTTTGCCTAAAGACGAGCTGCTGCGTTTCGTTTTGTTGAAAGACGGCACGGTTTTGCCCGATTTCAATAAAAAACTGGACGGGAACGGCTTTTATCTTTCCAATTCCAAAGCGTTGTTGCAGGGGTTGTCGGCCAAGACCAATCCGCTGAATAAAATTCTGCACACCAAAACGGTTATGGCGGAAGATTTACCGCAAATCGTCGAGCAGATTTTATATAAGCGCGGACTTGATGCCCTCAACCTTGCCCGCAAGGCCGGAGATTTGGTTTCGGGGTTTGAAAAAGTAAAAGAAATTATAGCAAAAGGTAAGGCAGCCTTTGTGATTGAAGCAACAGATGCCGGAGATGACGGTAAGCAGAAAATCGCAGCAATGTCTAAAGATGTGGAAAAATTTATTATATACGATGTCGCCGCTTTAAGCAAAGCACTTAATCGTGAAAATACGGTGCATTTGGCGGTTAAAAAAGGCCCGATGAGCACGATGGTGCGCAATGCTTTGTTGCGATATCAGACATTTTTGAATGCTTAAACGGAGAAAAAGTTATAATGACAGAAGAAAGTGCAAAGGGAAAATTAACGTTAAAGAAAACCCTTACATTGAAAACGGTAGCCAAACCGACGCCGGCGGATGGTAAGAAGGTGGTGCAGGTTGAGGTGCGTAAAAAACGTACCATAAATACGGCTCCGCAAGCGTCTGCGCCAAAAGAAATCGACGAGGCTACGGCACAAAAACTCAAACTGTTGGCCGAAGCCAAGGAATATGAGGCTAAACGTAAGCAGGAGGAAGAGGCCAAAGAAGCTCATCGCCGCAAACAGCAAGCCGCAAAACAAGAAAAAATGGAGCAGAAGCGTCTAGCAGAGGAGGCGGAACAGGCCGCTGCCGAGCAAAAGGCTACGGAAGAAGCCGAGGCCAAAAAAGCTGCGGACAAAGCGGCCAAAGAGGCAAAAGAAGCCTCCGAGAAAAAAGCTCGCGAAGAAAGCCAATCCGTCGCCGAACATCGCGCCAAAAAAATGAAAGATTATAACGACGACGATGAAGATGACGAGGACGAGTCTTATCGCAAAAAAGGCAAAAAAACTACAGTAAATACAGAAAAACATACTCTGACGCGCGAAGAAACCTTTGAACAGGAACGCAAAAAGATTC
Organism: Pseudomonadota bacterium; assembly: GCA_918234285.1. GTDB lineage: Bacteria > Pseudomonadota > Alphaproteobacteria > RF32 > CAG-239 > RUG410. Next base: position 89,820 of record CAKJXZ020000012.1, read on the forward strand.
AGAAACGCACTTTTGAGCCGCAACGTCGCAACAATAAAATAAGCGCCAATAATTATATGATTGGCGGCGGAGACGAAGATGACGATGATTACGGCTACGGTGCCCCGCATCGTCGCTTTAAGAAAAAACAACCGAAACCGGTACAGCAGGCTCCGGTTCCGCAGGAAAAAGTGGTACACGAGGTAATAATTCCGGAAACCATTACGGTACAGGAACTGGCCAACCGTATGGCAGAAAAGAGTTCCGATGTGATTAAGCGCCTGATGTCGATGGGAGTGATGGTAACGATTAACCAGCCGATTGATGCCGATACGGCACAGATTATCGTTGAAGATATGGGACATATTGCCAAGCGCGTTGCCGACAGCGATGTGGAAGAAGGGCTTGACGGTCCGGAAGATACGGCAGAAGATTTGTTGCCGCGTGCTCCGATTGTTACGGTTATGGGGCACGTTGACCATGGTAAAACTTCGCTGTTGGATGCCTTGCGCGAAACCAACGTGGTGGCCAAAGAAGCCGGCGGTATTACGCAACATATCGGTGCTTACCAGATTACGCTGGAAAGCGGTCAAAAAATTACCTTTATTGATACCCCGGGTCACGAAGCGTTTTCGGAAATGCGTGCCCGTGGGGCGCAGGTAACCGATATTGTGGTGCTGGTGGTGGCGGCCAACGACGGTATTATGCCGCAAACGGTGGAGGCTATTCGTCACGCACAGGCTGCAAATGTGCCGATTGTGGTGGCAATTAATAAAATCGATTTACCGGGGGCCGACCCGATGCGGGTTAAGACCGAATTGTTGCAATACGGTATCGGTGTTGAGGAAATGGGCGGTGAGTCGCTCTGTGCCGAGATTTCCGCCAAAAAGCGCATCAATATCGACAAACTGGTCGATGCCATTTTGTTGCAGGCGGAAATGCTTGATTTGAAGGCCAATCCGAACCGTACGGCACAAGGTACGGTGGTTGAGGCTAAAATGGAAAAAGGCCGCGGTTCGGTGGCAACCGTTTTGGTACAACGCGGAACTTTGCACATCGGCGATATTTTGATTGCCGGTAAGGAATGGGGACGTGTACGCGCCATGTTTAACGAACTCGGCAAAAAGGTAATGCAGGCCGGGCCGGCAACTCCGGTGGAAGTGGTAGGTTTGCAGGGTACTCCGATGGCCGGCGATACCTTTGTTATCGGTAAAGACGAAAACCAGGCTCGTGAGGTAACCGGATACCGCATCAGAAAAGAACGTGAGCTGAAGATGGTGGCCAACACCAAGTCGGCGATGGAACAGATGATGGAAAAGATAAAATCCGGCGAATCCAAACACTTATCTGTGGTAATTAAAGCAGATGTTCAAGGTTCGATTGAAGCTCTTGAAGGCTCACTCAAAAAGCTAGCCAACGACGAAGTTTCGGTGCAGATTTTGCACTCGGCGGTGGGCGGAATTTCCGAATCCGATGTGACTTTGGCGCACGCTTCCGATGCATTGATTATCGGCTTTAACGTTCGTGCTAATGCTCAGGCGCGTGATATGGCGCATCGTGACGGGGTTGATATTCGCTATTATTCGATTATTTACACCGTGGTTGATGATGTAAAGAAAGCGCTCGAGGGTATGTTGACTCCGGAATTGCGCGAAAAGATTTTGGGTTATGCGCAAATCCGCAACGTTTTCAATATTACCGGTGTGGGTAAAGTTGCCGGCTGTATGGTGACCGAAGGTCTGGTTAAACGCGGCGCCAAAGTCAGACTTTTGCGTGATAACGTGGTTATTCATGACGGTAATCTGGGACAGCTTAAACGCTATAAAGACGACGTTAAAGAAGTCAAAGAGGGTTATGAGTGCGGTATGAGTTTTGAAAATTACGGCGATATTCAGGTTAATGACTCGATTGAGTGCTACGAAGTTGAAGAAATTGCCAAGACACTGTAAGTTATAACCGTCATTCTGAGGCAAAAGCCGAAGAATCTCGAGAGAAAGAGAGGAAATTATGGCTCGTGAATTATCGAACAGACAGCTGCGTGTGGGGCAGGAGGTGCGTCGCGTGATTGCCGAGGCAATCGAGCAGGATAACGTGCGCTCGCCGGAAATTGCCGAGGCATTTATCACGATTACGAATGTGATTATGTCGCCGGATTTGAAGTATGCCACCGTATATTTAACCACCTTAAACGGCAAAAATTTGGGGGCGATTTTGGAACAACTGGCGGCGGATAAGTGGCTGTTCAAAAAGCTGGTGGCGGATAAGTTGAAACTGCGCTTTACGCCGGAAATCAACTTCCGCGCCGATGATACATTTGAAGAAACCGAACGCATCGAGCGCCTGATGAACGACCCGAAGGTAAAGGCTGATTTAAGTAAGCCGGCGGAGGAATAATGGACTATATTTTTGCATATATGGCTTCTGCCGATATAATGTATTGGTTTTTCGGCATAGTATTTGCATTGTTTCTACTTGCGGTTATAATCTATTTATTTGATCGCAGCGGCGGATATTTTTAAGGTAAAAAATCGACGATAAAGCCCTTGAAAACTAAGGATAGTTTTCCTTTTGGTATCTACACGATTTTAATTGATTCTTAATCATTTATGTGCTAGCATATAAGGGAGTTTGAGCTTTTTAAAATACCTGTATTGTGCACGGGGTACAATACATGGATATGATAAGAGTAATGTGCCTTTATTGCAGATATTATTGGAGGACTGGATTATGAGATATACGCGTACGGCCATCGGGCTTTTAACACGGCAGTATCGTAGTGTTTTAAGAAAATGTTGGCTTATGAACATCGGACTGTTCGCGCTTGGTGCAATAGCAACTTCTGTACCGACTTCGGCGATGGCTGAAGTGGCGGATTTGTCCTCGACGATTGATAAAATCAGCGCTGAATCACTTAACTATTTGACCTCGACATCAGGGCACGGGCATTACACCTTGTCTACGAACCAGGGCCAAAATGAGCGCAGCGTGATAATTAACGGCACAACCTACTATTACAGTCCGGGGAATGATACGACAGTTATCAACTTGGCGAACACCGGCGGTGCGGCACTCGAAGAAGTCACAGACCAAAGTAAAATCGCCGCCGGAGAATATGTATTTACTTTTGGTGATAAATACTACTCCTACAATACCTCCAAACTTGCAAAATCCGGAATAAAAATCAAACAAGTTGCCAAAACTTCGGTTGATTATATGAGCGGAAGTCACGGACAATACACTTTAGCTACGACCAAGGGTTCCAATACGAACAGCGTGATAATTAGCGGCACAACCTATTGGTATACACCGAATGAGGGCGATACGGCAATTGTTGATTTGGCGGCCAATGCCGGTGCGGTGCTCGAAGCGGTTACAGGTACAGGAGATTATGTTTTCAAAATTGACAACGGCGATACCACCTACACCTACTATACCTACGATACCTCCAAGTTGGTAACGCAAACAAAAATCAATGGCACGGATAAAAACTACTATGCTATCTCGCACGAAACCCCGAGCGGATATACGAAAGGTACCAACCCGACACCGCCGGCAGTAACCGATCGGAAGTATTACACCGGATCTAGCGGCAGTGCTGCGGGTGAAGGTGGCGGTATATCCGTTAAAAACTCTATTTCGGATATAACGGCAGATATCTACAACAACTCCAACAGTGCTGCCGCGGCTTCGTCCGGCGGACTTTTCCATAATGGCGGAACGATTACCAATTTAACCGCCGATTTTTATCAAAATACAGCGAATTATGATGGCGGTGCTTTGCGTAACAATAGCGGAAGTATAACGAATATTACCGGTGATTTCGTCGGGAACAGTATAGCGAACGGCGATGGCGGTGCTATAGCTGTTCGAAAAGACACAATCAGGAACATCTCCGGTAATTTTATTAATAATCATGCTGATACCGGAACCAAAAACGGCGGTGCCATACACTTTAGGGGCGGCGGAAGCGGTGCGTCAATTTCAGGTAATTTCACCGGAAATACCGCTAATATGTATGGTGGTGCCATAAACAACGGAACATATATTGATAAAGGATCGCTTCTGTCTGATCCTACTAACATAGCCAGTATTACCGGTAGTTTTACGGACAATAAAGCAACCAACGCTGCGGGCGGTGCCATAAACAATGGTGCTAAAAAGGATAGTACCGGCAGTATCAACAATATTAATGCGACATTCGTCCACAATACGGCCGGTACATTCGGCGGTGCGATTCATAATGCAAGTACTATCGGAAGTGAAGACAGCGGTGGAATAAGCGGTGGTTTCTACTCAAACAGCGCAACGAAGGGTGGTGCGATTTACAACTCAGGAACAACCTACAGAGCAAATGCTGATTTTCAGCAGAACAGTGCGACTGAGGAAGGCGGCGCGATTTATAACACCGGTACATTCGGCACCATTACCGGCAATCTCAACTCCAATACGGCCGACACAGACGGCGGCGCGATTTATAACACAGGCACAATCAGCATTGTCGGCAATGTGAGAGGCAACAGGGCTACGCAAAAAGGCGGTGCTATCTATAACAACAACGGCACAGTCAACATTGCAATCGATGCCGACCACGATGCGATAGAGTTTTCAAACAACAAAGATAATAGCGGTTACAACGATATTTATACTAAGGGCGGCACGGTTAACCTGAACGCCGCAACCGATGATACTGTCGGCACTATAACCTTTAACGGTACGATTACCGGCACCGACGCGGCCGAAACCAATCCAGTTTATTATGCGTTGAATATGACGGGCGGTAATTATGTGTTTAACAACGCGGTGGACGCGCAAACAATTGCACTAAGTAATGTTAAATCGCTCAAATTGGGCACGACAACACAGGCTCACCCGACCGATCCAATACAACCGGATATTACAACCAACGGCAAGCTTGCCTCGAACATCAATGCGCTTACAATTGCCAACACGGGCACCGATACGACTTTGTTTGATATGCAAAACGGCCTGATTGACAGCGTTACCGTGGCGACTTTAACGCTGAATTCGCCTGTGGCAATGGCGATTGATGCCGACCTGAGAGGTAGCGGCAGTATTGATAAGATTACGGCCTCCAATATCACTACGGAAATTACCAACAAACTGATTGTTGACGCCATAAATGTGGTTGCCGGCGGCGATATGGCTCGTGATAATATTTCGTTTACGTTGGATTCGAATTATTACACGGTTGATACCGCAAATTTGAAAATTACCGGTACCGACAATGTGTTCTTGAAAAAAACTTATGATGCCGACACCGACACGCTGACTTTGAGCACCGGTTCCATCGGGGATATCACCAAGATAATCGGTGATTGGGACAGCGGCAACTATATTTTGAAATACAACGAAAATAGTCCTGCAACCACTTCCATCGGTGCCAACTTGCAATATTTGGATACGGCCATCGGTAAAGTGACGACCGACGGACATTATATTAAGAAGTATGAAACGAGCGATACGGAATATACTTCTGTTGCCGATAATTTGCAGGCGCTCGACACCGCAATTTATAACACCAATGTAGAGTATAAAGAATATGTTTACAATGAGATATGGGAGCATGTTCCGGGCATTAAGGCCATCAAAATTGATAAAGCCGGTGTGGATTCTGAGGCTTATCTTAAAGATAACGCCGGACAGCACTACACGCTTTCGACAGATGGCGGCGATGATAAAAATTCGATTGTGATAGCCGAGTGGGACGGTAGTAAATATGTTAACCACACTTATTATTATACACCGAGGCCGGATGATACAACCCTTGCCGGTTTAATCTCTGACGGTTATGTCACCTTAGAAGAAGTTTCGGCATCAGATGTTGCGAACGGTGAGGAATATTTGTTTGACTACAACGGAAAATATTGGACACTTGATACGGACAAGCATTCCGGTACCAAAATTGTGGAGAGTAACGAAAACGATTATAATTATAAAGAAGTTTTACCGGACGGCCGAACCAAATACTATAAGGTTGTTCACGTGGTGCCGAAGGGATATACGCTTGCTGACGAAAGAATTGACGCTTTAACGGAAAGCGTTGACGAGGTTGCGTTCCATGGTTTACATAGCGAACCTCCGGCCGGAGGTGACGGGAAAACAGCCGGCGGCGGTGCAATAAGCATTAAAGGGAACATTGTAATCGATCATATTGTGGCTGACTTTAAGGATAATTATACAACGGGTAGTCAAGATTCGGCCGGTGCGTTATTTATTTCGAAAAGTTCAACTTTGAACAACCTGACCGGCAGCTTCCAAGCCAATAAGGGCTTATATGGCGGCGTGGTGCAAAACAAAGGTAAAATCGGCGCTATTGTAGGCGACTTTATTAACAACGAAGATATCAACGGCGGGGCCGCTATTGATAACAACGGCACCATCACCATGATTAACGGCGATTTTTTAGGTAACTACGATAAAACGCCGGCCAGCTCAACAGAGTATACCGGTGGTGGAGCTATTCGTAACGTTAGGAAGGATAACTCTTATACTGCTCATATCGGAACAATTAAAGGACAATTTATTAACAACTACGTTATGGGAACATTTGGCGGTGCAATTTTCAACCAACACCTGATTGATAACATTGACGCCAGATTTACCGGTAACTCGGCGGCAAAATCCGGCGGTGCCATTTATAATATGGCGCAATCTACCAGTGACTCTAAAGGTATCATTGAAAACATTCAGGGAACGTTTCTTGAAAATACGGCAGGTATTGACGGTGGTGCGATTTATAACAACGCAAGAAAAGAAAGCGGAACAAGTCAAAAACAGAGTGTTATTGAAAACATTGACAACACAACTTTCACAGGAAACGTTGCAAATCATGCCGGTGGTGCGATTTATAACGGTGAATACGGTGTCATTAAGAAGATTACTGCAGACTTTACTGAAAACTATGCAGCAGACAGCGGTGGTGCTATTGCGTATTACGGCAGCAAAATAGAAGGCAAAAGTAATGATGTTGATAAAATCAGCGGTAGTTTTGTTGGAAATACAGCTGGTCAATACGGCGGCGCAATATATTTGGATAAAGCAAACGTCGCAAAAGCTTCCTTCAACTTTGCTCAAAACAAAGCAAAATATGGTGGTGCGATTGCACTGAGTAATTCATCTGTTGTGACGGATTTGGATGCCGACTTTATAGAAAACGAGGCAACACAGGGCGGTGCGATTTATGCTGATAACAGCACAGTTTCTGCTTTAACCGGTAACTTTACGGACAACAAAGCAACAGGGTATAAAGGCGCACAAGAAGGAGTGTGGATACAAGGCAAAGGCGGTGCGATTTATAATGACGCAAGCACGGTCAATTTGGTGGCAGATAATAAGAATATTGCATTCTACAACAACACCATTGGTCTTAATAACACCGGGGGATTTGAATATAACGACTTATACAACAATGTCGGCAGAATTAACGTGAATGCCGCAGAAGGACATCAAATCAGCTTCGGCGGCACGATTACCGGTGCCACGTATATCGATGAAGATACCGGTAAAACCATCATGAAAGACAACACCTTCGGTATCAACACCAATGCGGATGCGACCGGCGGTACCTATATTTTCAACAATGTTCTGGAATATCAGAATGTTTTGTGGCACAACAGCGCCTATCTCAAATTCGGCAGTCAGGTGCAGGAAGACGGCACCACCACCTACGGTTATGTTCATGACCTCGGCACGGTGGAAATTACGCAATCACCGTATTTGTTCAAATCTTATGATGACGAGGGCGGATATTATAACTATTGGACGTTTGATCCGGCTAAAAGCACTACGGATGTGGCTGAATATCTTGAAGACCATCCGGGCGCAACTTATGACATGATTAATATCACTAATTTAAATAGTGATATCAAACTTGACGGTATAGATTATAAATTTATGTCGTCGCTCAATGCCGATACGTTTTCCGACCTTGTAGCCAACGCATCAACCGTGGCAGGTTCTTCTGCGGGTAGTTATGTATTTGAATACGGCGACAGCTATTGGTCAATAGGTAGTGCAACCAATAACTTGGCGATAAACAACTATCTAAATACCATATCGTCTAACTATGAATTGGATACATCTCCGACTCATATAGTAGATGAGCAGACGGTTCCGTATACAAACAGCGTTGTAATCGGCGGCATAACCTATTATTATACGCCGGATTCCGAACAGGGGCATGTTGACCCGATTGCGGACTTGATTGCCGGCGGTGCAATAGTGGAAGAAGTTTCAAAAGAAGATGCCGAAGCCGGCAGAGTTAAAGGAGTGTTCATTACTCCGGACGATAAGTATTGGACAATTTCCGCTTTGAGCAGTCAACATTATGATTTAACCAAAATTACCGGTACGGAACAGGTAACCATCGAAAGCAGTAAGTTTATATATACGCCTGCCGACGAAGATATTGCGACCTTGACCAGAAACAGCGGCACAAAGTATTCATACGTTCAAACCGCGATTCTCGATACCATAAACGACCATCTTGAAGATAACACGATGCAAAAGTTGCACTTGAGCGGTGATGTTAAGTTAAGATTGGATGTGGATTTAGGTAATTCATATAATTTCAATAAGGACGGACTTGCTCTCGGTAACGGTGCCGATACGTTTACGACCAAAGACCGCTATAATACCTTCGGTCCGGATAACGATAAAATGATGGTTATCGATTCCCTCAACCTGCTCGGCGGTTCGCGCAAAGACGCGGTGGCAGTTACGGTTACCAACCCGTATAACCACCACGTTGCGATTTCGCCGAATATTTTGGAAAATATTACCGGTGCCGATAACCTGCACAGTAAGTTCGATTATAGAGAGGATACCGGTGAGTTGGTGGTTCACGACCGCTTTGCGGTTATCTCCGACTTAGCTAATATGCTTAATACTTTGCTTGAAGGTACGGTTGCTACTTATCACGGTTTGTACGGAACGGATAAAGATGGTAATATTCAATACCTAAAGGGTAAATTGGATAATTCTACCGGTATTATACACGCGTATTATATTGATGATAACGGTAAGGAAGTTTATATTGAAGAAGGTTCGCAAGCTGAATATAAAACAGCAGACGGATTTTCGTTAGATGACTACAATTACATCATTGACCCGATAAATCGGGTAACTGACCCGGAAACTTTGGAAGTTGATACTTCGGATGCCAGAATTAAACGTTACGACCCGTTGGTCGGTACCATTACGTACAGCTCCAACGATGAGTCGGTTTTGGA
>CAKJXZ020000013.1:0-1567 GCA_918234285.1 Pseudomonadota bacterium
CCGGTGGCAATTCCGGTTAATAAATTGCACGGATTTGAGAACCATCCGTTTAAGGTTCTCGATAATGGAGAAATGAATACTCTTATAGAAAGTATTCAGGATTTGGGTATCTTAACTCCTTTGACGGTACGACCTCTTGAAAACACGGAAGATGAATATGAAGTAATATCGGGACACCGAAGATTACACGCAGCAGTGAAAGCAGGGCTTAATACAGTACCTGCTTTTATTTTTGCCGTAAACAGAGATGAGGCGGCGATTATGCTTGTGGACAACAATCTGCACCGCGAGCATATTTTACCGTCTGAAAAGGCGTTTGCGTATAAACTCAAAATGGATGCGCTTAATCATCAGGGTGCTTCTCGCCAACTTGGCGAGAAGTGGAGCGTAGAACAAATTGCCGATTCTGCAAGTGAAAGCGAAAGACAAGTACACCGGTATATCCGCCTTACAAATCTTATACCCGAACTGCTGGATATGATGGACGAAGGCAAAATTGCACTTTCGGTAGGTGTGGAACTGTCCTTCCTTGACGATGAGCGGCAATATGATGTTCTGAACGCCTGTGAGGAAAACGAAAACACGCCTTCATACGCGCAAGCGGTGGAAATGCGGAAGCTTTATAAAAACGGCGAGCTCGACTGTGATTATGTCTATGAAATTATGGCTCGTGAGAAAGCCAATCAGCGTATCACGGTAAAGATTCCGCAAGACCGTTTATCCGGCAAAATACCGAGCGGCTATAACGCACAGCAAACCGAAGATTTTATCGTAAAAGCAGTTGAGTATTATCACCGCTATTTACAGCGACAAAGAGATTGTGAGAGATAAGGGGGTTCTATATGAAAATACAACGAAAACAAACCGTAGGCAAAATACAGTTTATTGTAGAATCCTGCTTTTCTAAAAACAATTCCGTCTGCGCAAAAGATGTATTGAAGAAAATAATGCTCGATAAGGCAAATGAAGTATTGCGTTCGGCAAATAAGTTTAAGCCGATTACTCAAGGTTGATTCACACATTTAACGAAGATATGACTGGCCGGTATAATGGATATGACTCTGTTATACCGGCTGAAAAGGAGGATAAAATGAACCGGTTAACAAACCAAAACAATTTATATACAGAGCATAAAACAGCCGCTATCTACTGTCGGTTATCACGAGACGATGAAAATGACGGTGAGAGCAACAGCATTTCCAATCAAAAGAAAATACTGCAAAAGGTCACGGCAGATTACGGGTATACCCAAACAAAAATCTATGTTGATGACGGAATTACGGGATGGACGTTTGACCGCCCCGGATTCCGGGCTATGGAACAGGATATTATTGACGGAGAAATAAATGCGGTATTTGTGAAAGACATGTCCCGTCTCGGGCGTAATTATCTGCAATGCGGTTATTACACCGAACATTTCTTTCCGGATAACGATATTCGTTTTGTAGCCGTAAATGATGGTGTAGACAGCAACAAGGGAGAAAACGAATTGGCGCCCGTGAAAAATCTTTTCAACGAATGGTTTATCCGTGATACAAGTCTTAAGATACGTGCGTCACATCGAATC
>CAKJXZ020000014.1:0-84776 GCA_918234285.1 Pseudomonadota bacterium
AAAATAATCAGCTGACTACGTTAAAAGGAGCACCGCAGAAAGTCGGCGGAGATTTTCGTTGTGAAAATAATCAACTGACTACCTTAGAAGGTGCGCCGCAAAAGGTTGGCGGAGTTTTTGATTGTGGCAATAACCAGTTAAACACCTTAGAGGGAGCACCGCAAGAAGTCGGTGGACATTTTAGTTGCCACAATAATGCTTTGACAACACTTAAAGGCGCGCCGCAAAAAGTCGGCGGACGTTTCAGTTGCTTCAGTAATCAATTGACCTCATTGCAAGGCGCACCGCAAGAAGTCGGCGGACGTTTCAGTTGCTTCAGTAATCAACTGAAATCATTGTTCGGTATCAGCAAAGTAGGGGATGATTGGAAAATCTTTTGCGACGATGAGCTGGGTGAAAAATACGGGTTTACCATGTCTAAAGATGCCGGAATAAATTATGAAGATTTGCTCGAAAGTCAGACCTATCAGAATGAAATTGCGATGCACAGAATTGCTTGTAAAAGACACGGGCAAAATCGCGCTGAAGAAGATGCCAAACGGCAGGCTCGACATAAGGCCGGATTTGCCGCTTTCAAAAAGAAAAAAGAAGAAGAGCGCGAATAAAGGAGATTATGATAATGGCTAAGTTGTGGCAACAAATAAAGAAGATGATGAAAGATAAGCCGGAGTTGGAGCTCAGCGGGTCTGCCGGGAATTTTACCTTAAAGCAGGACGGAAAAACCTATGACTTGTATAATTTGCCGGACGGATTTGTGATTAAAGGCAATTTGGATTTAAGCAACAAAGAGTTGGATGAACTGCCGGATTTATCCAAAGTGGTGATTAAAGGTGATTTTCGGTGTAATGACAATAAACTGACGTCGCTCAAAGGCGCGCCTAAGGAAGTCAGCGGAAGTTTTTATTGCTACGGTAATGACCTGACTTCGCTCGAGGGGGCGCCGCAAAAAATCGGCGAGAGTTTTGAATGTTTTAAAAATCCGTTGGAATCGCTGGAGGGGGCACCGCAAGAAGTCGGTAAACATTTTATATGCAGCGGCAGTAAGCTGACGTCGCTCAAAGGCGCACCTAAAGAAGTCGGCGGAAGTTTTGATTGCAGCGATAACGCGCTTACCACCCTGGAAGGCGGACCGCAAGTTGTGGGTAAGAACTTTATCTGCACTTGCAACAATCTGACCGATTTGAAAGGCGGACCGCAGAAAGTCGGCATAGATTTTGATTGTCACAGCAACGAACTGACTTCGCTGGAGGGAGTGCCGCAGGAAATTATGGGAGATTTTGATTGCAGTTATAACCGGCTGACTTCGCTTAGAGGGGCTCCGCAAATTGTTTACGGATATTTTGATTGCCAAAGGAATGCCCTGGCTTCATTGGAAGGAGCATCGCAAATAGTCGGCGGAAATTTTGATTGCCACGGTAATCAGCTAACTTCTTTACAAGGAGCACCACAAAAAGTCGGCGGAAATTTTGATTGCCACGGTAATCAGCTAACTTCTTTACAAGGAGCACCACAAAAAGTCGACGGATATTTTAGTTGTTATAATAATCAACTGTCCACCTTACAAGGAGCACCGCAAGAAGTTGGCGGATTTTTCAGTTGCAGCAACAATCAACTAACTTCTCTGGAAGGTGCACCGCAAAAAGTCAGCGAAGGTTTTCATTGCTACGATAATCAACTGACTTCATTACAAGGAGCATCGCAAGAAATCGGTGGAGATTTTTATTGCCATACCAACGCGAATTTACCCTCTTTGTTCGGATTGCCGAGAATGCTGAAAGATGGTGAAATATTTTGCGATGACGAGTTGAAAGAAAAATATGGTTGTACGTCATTGGAAAATGGCGGTATTTATTACGAAGAGTTAATTGCCAGCGCCAAATACAAAAGCGAGGAGTCCGCTCATAAAATTAGGCAGAAAAAACACGAGGAATGGGTGAAAAAAGACTCTGAAACTAAGGCCAAAAACAAGGCCGGATTTGCCGCGTTCAAAAAGAAAAAGGCCGAAGAACGCGAATAGGGAGTTATATCAATATTTTTAGGCATGTCGTGTTTTGCATCGCGTTGCGGATAATTAACGTTGACAAAAACGGATTTGTGTGTTATGTGTACCTTAACCAAAAATTTTTATGACTATGAATATGTGTATATTAAAAAATGCCTTATTAGGCGTAGTTTTGCTCGTGTTTGCAACATTGTTGAACTGCGGGTTGATTATGATGGGGACTCCCGGCTTGTTTATGACTCTTGCGCTGATGGCAGCACTGTGTTTGTTGAGCTATTCCTATGATTTCGGCTTGGCTCTTGACCGCTGTCTGCTGGCAATCGCCGTGGCGTGTTTCTACATCAGTAGCATTTGGTTTCCGGAGTTGCTGGCCGTGTTGGTTTGCGGTGCCGCGTTGGTAGTAGAATTACTGAGGTTCCCGAGACAAGATTTGGCTCAATATTTATCGGTTGTGGTGCTTTATGTCCTTTCAGCGGATATCGCCTTTTACGTTATGGGTGATCCGGTGTTGGAATGGAGCGATGCGGTACTGGTTCTGACCGCTGTCGTGATATCGATAATGAGCCTTTACATCGATTATAAAAAACAAAGGAGTGCTTAAAAGTACTCCTTTGTTTTTTTTCTCAATTTAAATTTGCAAAAAATACTTGCTAAATATAAAAATATTTTATATACTTAGACAAAATCAATATTATCTAGATATGAAAAAGCTATTATTTATCGCACTGTGTGCGATGTTCTGCCTTTCGGTGAATGCGCAGAACGAAGATGATGTTGCTGTTGAAAGTACCGCAACAAGTATGTCATCAGCCAGTTCGCAGTTTGAAGAACAGCTGAATGAACTTGCGGCTCTGATTGAAGCATATCGAGAGATGAGCCTGAAAGTGGATTCTGCTGCTTCCGATTCAACTGCTGCTAAAGTCGGTTATGTGCCCATCCGCGGCAAGAGTAAGTTCATGCGCAGGCATTTGTTCTACCAAACCTTGGATGTCAGCACCTCATTGTCAACCGATAATGACCCGGACCTGCCGGAACAAACATCCAACGGTCAGGATATCGATGTGGGACAGTTGGATTCACCGACTTCGTTTGCACTGGACTTCGGCTGTTCGTGGACGTTTGTACCCGGACACGAGGAGGGCGATATGCTGAGGTTGAATCCGCTTGGTTTTGCTTATAGCTGCGGTATAATGTCTATGTTCAGTAGACAAGAAAAATACGGTACTGTCTGCAGTTTCTTGCTTAAAGGAGGTGTTGAAACCGGTAACGGCCATATCATGGGTATCGGAATAGATATTTTGGGCGGCTACGGTAAGTCAACGGGTGATACCTACAAAACCGTATATAAGGAAAATGAGTCCGGTAAATTGGCTAATCCTTATACGGAGTGGTGTTGGCAATATGGTGCACAAATCTGGTTGCGCAACAACTTGCTCAGTACTGCAGTGAAAAATTCGGAAATGCTGATTTACGCGCGATTTGTTCGCTCCGCCAATCCGCATAGTGCAAGTACCTATACTTCAGATACTCTTTCGTATGATGACTATTGGAAGGGTGAGAATTGGAGTTTTGGTATAACTTTCCGACACAGATTCTGAAATAAAAAAGGCGTTGCTCATAATCGGGCAACGCTTTTTTTGTTCATTTTTCCAAATTAATATCTGAAAATTTGAGCTCATAGACCGGGTAAACGGCTTGCGGGATGGTGGCGTATTCTTTCTGCACGGATATTCTGTCCGGCATAAACACTGCAACATTGGCGCTGACCGTGTCGGTATTTTTGTCACTCAGTGCCGTTGTCGAAAGCCAGAAGCCGCCGTCAGTAAAACCGGCAGTACGCAGGGCAGAACTGATTTTAGCAGTATCCGGTTCGAGTTTCTTTATCTCATCAACGGTAAGCATAAATGCCTGAGATTGACTGACAAAGACATCGCTGTATTCCAAACAGTATTGGGCAGCATCAACCGAAACGTTCATCAGGCCATCAGCCATTTGCTTGATGAAATGTGTGGCATTCAGACCGCTTAACAGTCCAATGGTGTCGATGTCGAAACCCTGCGAACAGAACGGAAGAATTGCCTTATGCAAGCACATCATCAGCATTGCTTCGCGACGAGGATACGTTGCAAGCACCAGAGCACTACACTTTCCTTCAGTATAAGTCTGGCTGACCTTACCGTCGTTATACAGAAACATTCCCGGTTCGATTTCCTCAAAGGAAGTGACAAACACCGTTTCTTTTTGTTTTTGTGTCAGAGCGGTCTGGATTTTCCGCAAATCAATCTTACCGTTGACTACCCAGTCGATGACCACCTCTTGAGGTGTCATTCCCAACTTCTCCAAAAGAGAAGCAATTTTTTCCATTTTATCCTTCATAATTCTCTAAATAATTCTACAAACGCTAAATATGGTAGCATTATACCATGTTTACTGTCAATAAAAAAAGTGCTTGACACGGCGATTTTTTGTGATATGAAGGTAGGTGTTATTGAATAGTTTATATATAATTGTGTCGTGAGATACATAAGGTTCGCAGATTTTTAGTTGACAATGTCGAGAGACAGACTCCTTTCTTCGGAGCGGCAGTCGGGAGATTCCCGTTTTCCGAACTGGTTTTGTGTTTTTCATGGTATTAAGGTTTAAAGTGAGACTAAAAGTATAGCGATACTTTGATCCCCGCGGTTTTGGTTTTTCGGCCGCGGGGGTATTTCTTTTTTTTTAGGCATTTTTAGTTGACAATATTTGAATATGTGATAAATTATGTCTAAATTCATATTATGAAGTTATTGTTGGGTTGATCATCGTTATAGTGAGATGACCTTCTAAAGACATATAGAGACACTATTTATCGCAAGTGAGCGTTGTATGGTTTGAAATTCTGTCGGGAGACAGATTCGGATTTTGCCGACAATTGCGAAATTCTCGGTAGGATTTTGTGAGATTATGTTTTTCATAGTTTTAAATTTTTGAAGATAACAAAAGTATAGCGATACTTTGATCCCCGCGGTTTTGTTTTTTCGGCCGCGGGGGTATTTCTTTTTAAAACTAAGCCGGTTTTTATACAACTTTATCAAATTCCTTTTTCAGCGGGCGTTCAAATAAGCTGCGAATGGTTGATTGAATGTCAGCCCCTTCAAACACGACTTTGTATAAAGCTTGGCAAATCGGCATTTCCAAATTTTCCCGATCGGCAATGGCTTTAACCGCTTTCAACGTACCAACACCCTCAGCCGACTTTTGATAAGCTTCGCCTTTGGCCAACAATTCGCCAAACATACGATTATGGCTGTTGCGCGAGAACAGCGTTGCCTCATAGTCGCCCAAGTGAGCCAAGCCGTAGACCGAAGAAGGGTTGCCGCCCTTATGGGCAATCAATCTACCCACTTCAATCGGAGCGCGCGTCATCAAAGCGCCCTTTAAGCCGTACCAATTCAGGCCGTCCAAAATGCCGGCAGCAATACCGATAACGTTTTTGAGAGCCGCGCCGACTTGGTTGCCGATAATATCCGTACCGTAATAAAAACGGATTAAATTGCTCGACATCAGCTTAATCACGCGGTCTTGCGTTTCCGGCTCGTAGCTGTCGATAACCGCGGCCGACGGCACGTTTTTCATATAATCTTCAACGTGTCCCGGGCCGCCCAGTGTTGCTACGTGAACTTTCTGCTTCATTTCGGAGAGGAACACATCAACCAAAATTTCCGCCGATGGTTCTTCCAATCCTTTCATGGCCAGCAAAAAGGTTTTGCCTTCAACGTTATATTCGCTGATTTGTTTGGCCAGACCGCGCAATCCTTGGCAGTTGATGGAGATGATAATGAAGTCGTTTTGCAGAGTTTCAGCCATACTGGTAGTTAAATACATATTGTCGCTTAAACTCAAATACTCATTTTTACGCTCGTTTTTCAGTTCTTCATAAGTGGGAGAACCGTTTAATCCGTAGAGCAGAACCGACTCAACCGCAGTGCGATTGGCCATATACCAACCCAAAAAAGTTCCCCAACGACCGCAGCCGATAACCGAAATTTGCTTCATTTCACACCTCACAAAATAGTTTCTTTGCCTTATTATGAAATAAAAGCACGGGATAGACAACGGAAATTATAAAAAATTCACAGATTACTTTTTATGGAAAAAACTTTTGTTATGCAGTTGTCCGCGCACGGTTTGAATATAGTTGTAATTGCAGAACGAAGCATAAGCTTTGTCGTAACTGTCGGAACCGAAAGTATAGAAAACCTTGTTGGCAACGTTGCGAATGGCCGAATCGATGGTTTCAAACGCCGTATTATAATCGGCATCGAAATTGTTGCGTTTTTTCTTTTGAACTATGTCGTGATAAGCGGCAATTACTTCCAGAGTTTTGTTGGCAAAATCGTGGTCACCTTTGTCCGCAAAGAAATGCATTATCTTTACGGTTGTTTGGTAAAAGCATTTATTTATTAAAATATTTCTCTGTTTTGTATTATTACCGTCAACAATCATTTTAACC
Source organism: Pseudomonadota bacterium (assembly GCA_918234285.1). Classification (GTDB taxonomy): domain Bacteria; phylum Pseudomonadota; class Alphaproteobacteria; order RF32; family CAG-239; genus RUG410. Next base: position 6,495 of record CAKJXZ020000014.1, read on the forward strand.
GAGTTTCTCCGTCAAAAATCCTTTGCAGGATAACATATTTCAAATCAAATATCAAGAGTTAAATTTTATAAAAACGACAGAGGTTAACCAGAATTATTTGGTTTTTTTGTTTTTGTTTTTCAGATGCCAAGACAAAGCGCGGTTCGGATTATTGGAAAGGCTCGGCGCTCTTTTCGGTTGCGGTGTTTTATCAATCACCGCAATATTGCCGCGGCGCTCCCGATTCATTTTATCCAGCTGGCGCGCTTTTTGCAACTCGGCCTGATTGCCTAATTCGATACCTTCGGCCGGTTTGAGCAAATCATCCATATATTGACGCAAACGAGGCAAATCCAAATGCGGAACAGTCAGATTATTGAACTTGTTTTTCTGCTCTTTGCGATAATCAATCATCTGCTGTTGCGCCCTGATATTTTCCTGCAACGTTTCTTTATCAAAAATAAAGCTACGGAAATCAATCATTGCCTTAATCCCTGATTTAGCCATAACCGCAAAAGAAAGAGCACGTCCCATATAGCCGGAGATGCGGTTGTTTTTGGTAATCAACATGTTTTGCGGCACATATTTGGTGCGGTGCGTGATGTTTTGGTTCATCCGAATCTGGCCGTTGCGATCAACGTTGTTTTCGTTCAGGTGAATCAAATCATGGAAATCTTTATTAATCAGCACGATGTGTTGGTTAATTTCCGTAAACGGCTTACCGGTAACTTTTTCAAAATAAGCGATGTTACTCAGCGCAAAGTTATGGTGACCGTTGAAGTCTTTATTGGCTCGACCGGCCCGCATATCGGCGATTACGCTTTCCGCAGCCGCTTCAGCTTCCGCAGCGACTTTCTTCTGAATTTTGATATCGCTTTTCTTTTGGGCAACACCGTCGTTTATCAGCTGCATGGTAAATTTTTGCTGATAATAGCTTTGCAGCGACTTACGCAATTCCGCTTCGTTGTTTGCCACCAGCTCTTTGAAGTAGCGGCATTTGTCGGACGCAACGGCCAAACCTTCGTTATCGGCAAACGACTTGGTGCGGGAGGCAACGGAATGGTTCAGCAAATATGCAACGTCGGCATAGGTGAATTCGGCAATTTTTTGCGGAGGAATATCCATGGCGCAGATTTTTTTGGATAAGGCATCTTCCAACTGCGCAAATTGCGGAACTTGTTTGCAGATATTCCAAACTTTGGATTGCGATAAGTCATAATCTTCCGGCTTATAATGTGTCGAGGTATAGTCGGCAATTTTCTGTTTCATTTCTTCCGAAGCATTCGGATTGACAAGGTGTTCTCTTATCAGCAAAATTTCCTGCATAAACGGTGACAAACGCTTTTTCGGCTGATTGGCGATCATCCCGTCCCAGGCTGCACGCATAACTCTTGATTTAACGAAATCGGTTTCTTGCAGGTCGAGCGAAACGCGTTTGGCTTCTTCTATTGCCGCTGCTAACTTGCTTTTATCCGGCGCATTCAAAAAATCATCCATCTGAGCTTTTAAGGAGGCGGCTTCCGTCGGGTTAAACTCGTGCAGATTTTTGCACAGGTCCATAAATACCGGGAGCTTGGTGTTATAAAAATTATCCGGAGTATCGCCGAGCAAATCTTGCTTCATCTCGTCCAAATGATTTACGAATTCGGATTCATACGGCGGCTCCTGATACCATACCACCTGCATTCCGTTACTGTCGAGAAAATCACTGAATTCCTGAGTGCTCTTGGCAAACGAAACATTTTTGTTTTTCTGGGTTTGCAAAACGTTTTCGATGTTGCGGATAAAGCCGTTGCGGAAGGTACGCGATTTTTCTTCGGTTGTGCGGAAGTCAAATACCTGCCGTCCTTGTGCTTTGCGGGCGATAAAGAACTGCATTTTGCGGATAAAATCAAGTGAAATACTCAAGTTGCGATTAATCAGGCTGTTACCGCCCTTGCTGGCCGCATCTTCCTTGTGCCTTTTTTCAATAAAGGCATCGATTTTTTGCAAAAAAGCATCCAGACTCTGAGCGTGTGCTTCATCCATGCTAAAAGAAAGCGGATTGATAATTTGGTTGGTTTCTATGTTTTTGGTATCAATCTGAATAAAGTCGTCGTTAATGACGTAATTCGGCGCGGCATCGGCCGGTTGCGGAAATTCACTGTTCATAAAATATGGGAAGATGTCGCGAATTTCTTGGCGCAAGCCTGCCACTTCAACATTATCTTCCAGGTTGTTGCGTTCGTTTTGCCACTGATTTAAGTCGCGGTATATTGAGTTAAGCGCGTAAACGTATGAGATTTCTCGAGTCGGTATGTCCGATTCGTTATAACTGGCGCCGCCGTTACGGGTGCCTTGGTTTTTTTGTGCTTCGTTTAAAACGCCGGAATAGTTGGCCAAAGCCGGCGCGCAGGCGAGGTTAATCCCGGCCTCCGGCAAATCGTCAATGGTTTGATATCTCGTGTCAACTGCCATATTTCATTCCCTAATTTAGGTCAGTATAACAGATATTTTTTGTAATGTCCACAATTTTGTCGAAAAAAACTCCCGTTTGAGCGGGAGTTTTTGCAGGTATTTTGAAAAATTTTACCGATTATTCGGCGGCGCAAGCACAATCTGCAGTGCCATAATCCAAGTGCGATACGGCCTTTTCTTCGGTAAAGCACTTACGGGAGTAATATTCTGACTTTTTACCTTTATTGAATTCGGAAACCGGACGATGATAACCCATTACGCGCGTCCAAATTTCACACGGTTGGCGTTCGGCGTCGGTTAAAGCAATATCATTAAAGTTGATAACAGTCATTTTTATTCTCCTTATTTAAGTGTTAAAATTGTTTCGCTGATTCTGATGTATACTATATATAGTGTTAACAAAAAGTAAATAAACAATATATAGTATTTAATATTTATGTGCATGAGTGAAAAATAATACTAAGATTCATATAGTTAGAAGCATAAAAAAATTTTTTGCTTTACTTTCTTTTTTTTTCCTTTTAGCTTTAAATTGTAGTGCAAAAAAAGCATTGCAGGGCGTCAGAAACCCTTTGAAAAACTCATTAGTCGTATGCATAGACGACTTAAATATTGTATGCCGACGTTTGTTCTTTGGGGACGGATGTCGGCTGAATAAGGCTATTCGGCCAAATAAGCCGAGCCGTTTTTTAATGAGTTTATCACGGTTTCTGAACATCCGCCCGCTTCTTTCGAAGTGGGTTTTTAATTGCAAAAACGAGGATGTGAAGATGAAAAAGATAAGCTATAAAGTCGGCAAAGTTTCGGAAGATGTCGGAGTCGTGTCAATTATTGTGCCGGTATATAATGCGGCAAAATTTCTGGATAGGAGCCTGCAAAGCCTGCAGAATCAAACGTATCCGTATTGGGAGGCGCTGTTGATTAATGACGGCTCGACGGATAATTCGTTGCAGATTTTGCAACAGTATGCCGCGTGCGACTCGCGATTTAAGGTAACAGATAAGCCAAACGGCGGAGTCGCATCGGCTCGCAATGTCGGTTTGGAGCAGGCAAGCGGCAGATATATCGCGTTTTTGGACCCAGACGATATGGTAAGCCCGCAGTTTTTGGATATCATGCTTAAAGTTATGCGGCAAAACGACTCGGATATGGTGTGGTGCAAACGGAAAAATTGTACCGAAGAAGACGGTTTTGAAGTGTGTGAAACCTATCGCGATTATCAAGTGGTAAAAGCCGGTTATGCTCTTGATTATTTTATTGAGCGCCGCAAACCGGGATTATCGATATCAATGTTCGGCAAATTATATAAGGCGGAAATATTACGCAATATGCGTTTTGATGCCTCGTTTCGGGTAATGGCAGAAGACTTTGAATTTTCTATGCGCAGTTTTGAGCGTTGCGGCAATACCGCCTGTGTTTGTCGCAAAATGGTGATTTATCGGCAAAACAGCGCCAGTTTGACCCATCGCCGGTTGTCTTATGATGCGGTTGACGATCATTTGCGATTGCTGCGTTTTACGGTATGGCATTTTAAGGACGCACTGCCGCGAAAGGCGCGGATAAAGCTGTGGAAACGCCTGATGCCGCTTGTTTTTCGCTATGTTTGCACCGTCCCCCGCAAGGAGTGCGAAAATTATGCCGACTATTGGCAAAAATATAGTGCAATCTGTCGGCAGATGGCCGAAGAAGGAACGTTTTTCCCGCAATATCTGCCGCTATTTCAGCGTTTTTTGTGTCGGATGTTTTTGGCTCAGAATTGGTCAAGGCTTAATTTTTGGCTTAAGTTATATGAGCGGGTGAAACATCGATAAAATATGCAGTATTGTCATCGAATACGGCTGAGTGATTTAAACATTTTACCGTCGGCGGATTGCATTTGCAAAAATCGCTCCCTATATACTTTGGTATAAGGAGTGTAAAAAGATGAACTTAGAAAAATATACAGACAGAAGCCGCGGCTTTTTGGAAGAAGCTCAAAAGCTTGCGGTGCGGCGCAATAACCCTTATCTGCTTCCGGCACACTTGCTTAAAGTAATGCTCGAAGACAAGGAGGGAATGGCGACGCATTTAATCGGGCAGGCCGGCGCCGATGTTAACGCGGTGCGGGCGGCAGTGGAACAGGAACTCGCCAAGCAACCGAGTGTCGAAGGACAGAATGTTCAGCTCAATATGTCGCAAGATTTTATGCGTATGCTCGACTCGGCCGAACAAATGGCACAGAAAGCCAAAGATGCGTACGTCAGTGTCGAACGCTTATTGCAAGCCGCTTTAATGCAAAAAAATTACGGAGTTGATCCGCAACGGCTTAATCAGGCAATAAATCAGTTGCGTCAGGGACGGACGGCCGATTCGGCCACGGCAGAGGACGGCTTTCAGGCCCTGAAACGCTTTGCCGTTGATTTTACCGAGCGGGCGGCACAGGGCAAGAACGACCCGATTGTCGGGCGTGATGAGGAAATCCGTCGCACCATTCAGGTGTTGTCGCGGCGCACCAAGAATAACCCGATTCTTATCGGTGAGCCTGGTGTCGGCAAAACCGCCATTGTCGAAGGTTTGGCACAACGTATTATTAACGGCGATGTACCGGATTCTTTGGCACATAAGCGGCTGATGGCGCTTGATATGGGCGCGCTGATTGCCGGTGCCAAGTTTCGCGGCGAATTTGAGGAACGCTTAAAGTCGGTGTTGCAGGAAGTGCAAGCCGCCAACGGGCAGGTGATTTTGTTTATCGATGAAATGCACACGGTGGTAGGGGCCGGTGCGGCCGAGGGCTCGATGGATGCGTCTAACCTCTTGAAACCGGCGTTGGCACGCGGCGAGTTGCATTGTATCGGTGCCACAACTTTGAAAGAATATCAGAAATACATTGAAAAAGATGCGGCATTCGCGCGGCGTTTTCAACCGGTGTATGTCGGCGAAACCGATGTGGAAGACACCGTGTCGATTTTGCGCGGCATCAAAGAAAAGTATGAATTGCACCACGGTGTGCGCATTGCCGACTCGGCTTTGGTGGCGGCGGCAGTGATGTCGAATCGTTATATTTCCGACCGTTTTCTGCCGGATAAGGCCATCGACTTGGTGGACGAGGCGGCGAGCAAGCTCAAAATGGCACTCGACTCCAAGCCGGAAGAACTTGATGAAATCGACCGCAAGCTGATTCAGCTCAAAATCGAGCGCGAGGCTTTGCGTAAGGAGAGCGACGAGGCTTCGCAGGAGCGTTTGCAAAAAATTATGACAGATATTGCCGATTTGGAGAAGCAATCGGCGGAGAAAACCGAAGAGTGGAACGCGCGTAAAAGTAGTTTGAACGAAACCAATCTGTTGCGCGAAAAGTTGGACAGCGCCCGTATCCAGATGGAGCAAGCATTGCGCAACGGCGAATTTGAAAAGGCCGGCGAATTGCAATATAAGGAAATTCCGGAACTGGAAAAACGTCTGCAAAACATTCGCGAACAGAATAATATGCAGTCTTCCGTGGAAACGGTAACGCCGGATATGATTGCCTCGGTGGTTTCTAAATGGACCGGTATTCCGGTAGATAAACTGGTGGGGAGCGAGCGCGATAAGTTGCTGAATTTGGAAAATAATTTAGCCTTGCGCGTAGTCGGACAAGATCATGCCTTAAAGGCAGTAGCCAATGCCGTGCGACGTTCGCGTGCCGGCTTAAAGGATCCGAATCGGCCGATAGGTTCGTTTTTGTTCTTGGGACCGACCGGTGTCGGCAAAACCGAGCTGGCAAAAGCTTTGGCCGAATTTTTGTTTGATGAAGACAATGCCTATATCCGCATCGATATGTCGGAATATATGGAAAAGCATTCGGTGGCACGTCTAATCGGTGCACCTCCTGGCTATGTCGGCTATGACGAAGGCGGAGTTTTGACCGAAGCGGTCAGACGTCGGCCGTATCAGGTGATTTTGTTTGATGAGGTGGAAAAGGCGCACCCTGATGTGTTCAATCTGTTATTGCAGGTTTTGGACGAAGGGCGTTTGACCGACGGTAAAGGACGCACGGTTGATTTCAAAAACACGTTCATTATTCTGACTTCAAACCTGATAACCGAGCCGACAGAGGACTATATGCCGATTTTGCGGCAATATTTCAAGCCGGAGTTTTTGAATCGTCTGGATGAGATTCTGGTGTTCAATTCGCTTAAAAAAGAAGACATTCGCCGCATTTTGGATATTCAAATCGCGCGGTTGCAAAAGCGTTTGAGCGAGCGTCATATCGCCATCGAGCTTGACGATAAGGCGCATGATTGGTTTGCCGAAAACGGTTATAGTCCGGAATTTGGGGCGCGGCCGTTGAAGCGCACAATTGTACAGGAACTGGAAAATCCGCTGTCGATTATGTTGCTTGACGGCGAAATCGGTGACGGAGCCACGGTAAAAGTGACAACAGATGCCGATAATCACATTGTGCTGAAAAACACGGTCAAGGATATTAAATATAATTAAGCACGGCATAGTGCGCAAAAAAGGCGGAAGATTTATTCTCCCGCCTTTTTTGTAAGGTGTTTAGAATTTATTTTTATCAATTTCTTTGAAATAGGCGACCGTCTCGCTTTCCAATTTGACGGTGGCGGCATCGTCGCAAGCAATAATGCCGTGCGGGTGCTGTTGTAATATGCTTATCGGCCAAGCATGAGTTATGCCGCCCTCAATGGCGTTTTTAAGCGCATTTGCCTTTTCGGCGCCGGTAGCCATAATCATCACTTCTTCGGCATCCATCAGAGTGGAGATGCCGATGGTCAAAACCAACGGCGGCACTTTGGAGATGTCATTATCAAAAAAGCGGGAATTGGCTTTTAAAGTGCTCGGAGTCAGCATTTTAGCGCGAGTGCGGGAGCACAGCGAAGAATACGGCTCGTTAAAGGCAATATGGCCGTCAACGCCGACACCGCCTATAAACAGATTGACGCCGCCGTATTTTTTGATGTTGGCTTCGTAAGCAGCACATTCTTTGGCATAATCTTTGGTCAGACCGTCGAGAAAATAAACGTGTTCTTTTTTGATATTGATGTATTTAAGGAATTTATCCCATAAATAATATTGAAAACCGCGCTCATCGCCGGCTCCGATGCCGATATACTCGCCCATACCGAAAAATACGACGTTTTCAAAGGAGACTTTGCCTTCTTTATAATATTGTGCCAGGTGTTTGAACATACCGAGCGGAGTTGAGCCTGACGGCAAACCCAGTACAAACAGACGCTTTGGCGAAGGACGATGCTTGTTGATGCGATAGACCACATAATCGGCAGCCCAACGTGAAAGTTCTTCATAATCTTTTTTGATGACAACACGCATTGTAATTCTCCTTATTAATAGTGCGGCGGCGGGGTTTCTTCGGCCAAAGGTTTAACCACATCCTGATTGATATTATTTTTCAGCCACTCGTTTTGTTTTTGTAAATGGCTGATTATTTTGCCTTGTTTAATCAGCATTTCACTCAAATCATCAATGGCTTTTTGCTGATTATCGAGAGCCATTTCAATATCGACAAGGCGTTCCATTATTTCTTGTTCGTGCATTATTTATTCTCCGGGTTGGAAATCGGCATTTTGTTGACATATTCAGAAATTTTATCTTCGTCGACAATACCGATATTCAATGTTTTCAGTCGGTTGATAAGGTGTATTCTCTCGTCCTCGGAGAGTTCTTCTTTATTGCCGTCGGCGTCGGTACGTGTAAATTTTATACCGTAACCGTCTTCGGACACTTCTAAAGTAATGCGACCTTTTTCATCGTATTCGCGATATTCGTTGCCGGACCAGGCACCGTTTTTGAGCATTTTTTCGGTTTTTTTATTACCGTTGGGATAATATGTAGTCAGCATTCCGTTGATTTTATCGTTTTTGTAAAACATGGTAAAAGCGATTTTGCCGTCTTCATAATATCCCGTAACTTTGCCATCGGCAACACCGTTGACAAAAGGTACCTGCATCAAAAGTTTTCCGCTGTCATAATAGTTGGAAATCACGCCGTCAATCACCCCTTTATCATATTTGATTTGCGTGATGAGACCGCCTTTTTCGTTATATTCTTTATACACACCGTTATAGACACCGTGCGACATATCGACTTCGGTATGAACGTTGCCGCTTTGCGGATAGTAGGTTTTCATCGGGCCGTCAGGCTCTCCTTTAACATAATTCAGTTCTGCTTGCAGAGAGCCGTCCGGATTAAAAACCGTCAATTTGCCGGTCAGATTTTCCTTAACCGCTTTACCGTCGGCATTATAATAAAGCTCAGATGGCTGTTTGCCGGCAGTAGGGGTTTCCAATTTATACTTAACTTTGCCGGAAGGATAATAACCGGTGACTTTTCCCTGATAAACGCCGTCGTCGTATGCCACCTCTTGCATAATGTTACCGGATTTATCCAAATCTTCGATAATCCCTGATATCTTGCCGTCGCGATACGGGATAATCGTACCAATCTGTTTACCGCCTTTTTGATAAAGACGCGCTTTGCCGTTGACAATATTCTCAAGGTATTGTGCTTCAAAGATTTTTTGCCCGTTGATGTCGTAGTTGACAACAAAATTACTGAGTTGTCCGTCTGAGAAAACCATAGTACGTTTGGTTTTACCGTTTTCGTAAAACTCGGTGGCGGGGCCGTCAAGTTCGCCATGGCGATATAAATAATCGTGTTTCAATCTGCCGTTTTCGTAGTATTCCAGCTCATGACCTTCCATCAGCCCGTCAACAAATTCGGCCTCGGCCATTTTTACGCCGTTTTCGTAATAACGTATGGTTTTGCCGGTTATTTTGCCGGATTTATACGGAATTACGGCATAAGGTTTACCGTTGGGGTAGTTGAGGGTGAGAGGGCCGTCGACAATATCGTCAACATAATTTGCCGAAGTCAGCAGAACCCCTTTATCGTTGTATTTTTTGTATTCTCCTTGTTTAAGACCGTTAACGAAATTGTATTGTTCCCGGATTTTGCCGTTTGGCCAATAGGTTGTGGCAATACCGTTTATTCTGCCCTTTTGGTATTCGGCACTTGCAATCAGTACACCTTGTTCGCTGTAGGTGCGTTGCGGTCCCTCCAGTCGGTCGTTTATGTATTGCGAAGTCTGGAATAATTCGCCGTTTTCATAAAAGAGTTGCTCCAGTCCGTCTTCTTTGCCGTGCGAAAATGAGGTTTCGCGGCGAATTTTGCGGTTTTCGTAAAATTCCTGCATTTTGCCGTGTAATCGGCCGTCTTCGTCAAAATAGAATATGGCTTTAACTTTTCCGCTCGGATAATAGGCGGTCTCTTTTTCGTGTTGCTTATTGTTGATGAAGGTGGTTTCGCTGACCAGAATTCCGTCCTTATCATAAGATTTGGCCGGTCCGTTCAGCATATCGTCGGCATACGTGTATATTTTTTCGAGCTGACCGTTTTTGTAATAGGTTTTGGTTTCGCCTTCGCGTTTGCCGTGGATATAGTTGACCTCGGAACGTAAAGTGCCGTCGGCATAATAATTGAAGGCCTTGCCGTTGCGTTCTCCGTTAACATAATTGGTTTCACTGCGGATTGCCCCGTTGGAGAAGTAGGTTTTTTCCACTCCGTCGGCATGTTTGACGGTGTAGCTGTTATGGGTGTCCAGAGCTTCTTTTTGAATTTGTTCGTGGTCAATTCTCGGATGCCAATCCGTTTTCACGACGATGAAAAATACTGCCATTACGGCAATTAATGTGAGCAGACGACCTTTGTTCATAATTCTTCTCCGTTGCAACTGCGAGTAATCGGTTTGTGATGAAGTTAGCACGTATTTTTATATTCTTCAAGCGCTTTAATGCAAATTAACAGCCCAACGAAGGATTTTAACGATGGTCGGAAATCAAGGCGCTGATTACGGCCGGCAAAGTTTCCGGGTTTTCTTTTTTGAGGGTTTGATAAACTTTGAGTTCGCTGTTGCTCAGCGGGGTGGCAATTCCGTATGTTTGGTAGAAACGAGCGCTTTCTTCTTTCATTTCTTTGGCCTTGGCTTCCAGTCCCTGCGCCTGATAATATTCGGATAATTTTTGTTGGGCATTGGCAATTTGTTCGGAATAAAGAATGCGGTCACCGATATCCAAAACTGTTTGATAAGCTATCATGGCTTTGCTTTTGGTATCTTCAAGCATATAAACATCGCCGAGGCGGCTCCATGCCGTAACATTCTTAGGTGAAAGTTCGGTCGCCAGTTCAAAAGAATTATGTGCCAATTCCAAATCGCCGAGTTTGGCAATATTACCCATGAGGCAAGCAATATTGGCAGCCATTGCATAAGTCAGATTGCGGATAATTCCGCTTTCTTTTTCGGCCTTTTGCATTTGCGAATTGAGTAAAGACTGCAATAAAATCAAACACGAAGAAGAATCGCCGTTAGATAGGTCAATCATTGCGGCAACCGGCGTCGGAAGCGGTTGTTTTTGCGGCGGCAGATTAAATTTACCGGATTTGCACAGATCAATGAATTTGTTGATGGCGGAAACGATTTGAATAATATCTTCTTCCGACATTTGGGTTTTGTTGTGGTAATACAGGGACTGAGCGATTTTCTGCTCGGTGACGCCGTGGCCGAGCATACCCAAGACGACGGCCACCGGGTTATCCGGTGTATCATCGATTTCTTCTTTTGTTTCCGGCTCGATATCTACATTCTTTTTATTTCCGCGTGTTTTCTTAATGGCGGAAATTTGCTGTTCTTCGAGCATTTTACGGCGGCGCTGACTTTCTTGAGCGTGCTTTTGCATTTTTCTTTTCAGTTCAAGATAATCCTGTTCCAAATGCAAATAATCGGCGGTTTGTTGCGAGGCCAGAATCAAGTCGGCGGAAAGTTTTTGGTCTTCCTGCAACTTTTCAAATTCCTCACTGTCGAAAACTTGCATGAAATCTGCATCGTTATCGTTGGCTAAGGTTAATTCCGGTTCTTCAACGGTATAAAACAACCCGTCCGGTTCGGCATTTGCGTCTTCCATTTCGGCGCGGCCGGCACTGAAGGTATCAAGCAGTGATTTGATGTAGATTATAATGATAATCAGCAAAAAGAGAAAAAATAAGAACAGTACTATAAAGCCGTTGGGGCCGAACTCTGCCATAACCAGCTCGTGAATATGATTATAGCGAGCATAAAACTGCGAAATAAGGTTATGCCATTCAGCTTCGGGCGGAAGTTGAAACAAAGCTATTCGGTTTATTAATTCCATATTAAGCATAAAAATGACTACCTTAAATCTTTTATAACTTCAATTTATACAATTCATATCCAAAAGTAAAGAATTATCTCTCAGCCCTGTGCTTTTCAATCAGCGCTACCAATTCGTTGTCGCCGGTTTCTTTGGCATACTCCAAGGCAATCTGCCAATTTGAGGCCGCGTTATCGGTGTAATCGGTAAGTTCGTCAATTAATGCCAAATTAGCATAATCGGCGGCCAAACCCTCGCAGCGGCGGTGGCTTTGTTCCAGATGCAAGGATTGCTGAAACAGAACTTTGGCGCGCTGTAAATCCTTTTTTTGCAAATAAATCAGACCGAGCAAACTGTAAGCATTGGCAGTATGGAAACTGTTCGGGTGAGCCCGATTGATTTGCAGAATTTTGCGCAATTTTTTCTCGGCTGCGTTATAACTGCGCATTTTGTATTGCGCTTCCGCTGCCAAGTACAAACATTCGGCTGCAGCAGAAAAATTCTTTTGTTTTAGATACAGATTACAGGCTTCTTCGGCGGCTGTCACCGTGAGGCGATGCTGCTTTTTCTGGAAGTGAATATGGGCAAAAAGCTGCAGCGAAAAAGCGGTGCCATACTGATTTTTAAGCTGCTTTTGCATTTCAAGCGCCTGTTTAATATAGTCGGTAGCCGCCGCGGGATTGTTTTGTGCCAATTTAAGCAAAGCAAGTTGATTTAATATATCGGCATGTAATTGCGTCGTAACGGGGAGTTGCAGAGCCTTCCGATATTCGTCATCGGCTTCCTCAAAACGATTTTCAAATACCATCAGCATTCCCTTGGCTGTACGGGCTTTGGCCAAAAAGAGAGGAGCGTTTTGGGTTTGATAAATCTTGAGGGCAGAATCAATCATGGTTTGAGCAATATCATTAACGCAGCTTATGCGGTAAATTTCAGCCAATATCAGATGGCAGGCCGCGGTTTCCATGGCAAATTGCTTTTTTTGAAAAAATTTGAGCGCAGCCGAAGCGTTTTGTGAAGCCGAGAGCATATCACCTTCGTGTAAATAAGCATAAGCCGCAATCGCTTTGAAATATGCCTGTGCGGTACGGTCGTACTGCGATAAGAGCGGATTTATCTTTTCTACGGCTGAGAGCAGAGTACGTCGGTCATGCACCAAATGTGCCGTCAGCGGAATATATACGCCGTATTTGCGGTCGGTAATTTGCGGAATATGCCGACGTTTGATTTGTTTACTGGCCTCGTTGATATCGGAGTGTGCATGCAACAACAAAGACAGAGCCGGATGTTTTATTTGCAGGTAAGCTACGGCCGGCGCGGTGTTACCACCGATTAGCGCGCGGAGGGAAGCGTGGGCTTTTGCCTCAGCAGAAAAAAATAAAACTCTCACCGATTTGTTCAGAATATCGGCCGAAAACAGCAGATTTTGATTGCTTTGCTGTTGACGTTTCAAAATATTTATTCGCACCAGATTTTGCAAAAAACGCAAGCGTATATGCAGACGCCATATGAGCGCCGGCAGCAAAATCACACAAACGAGCAGAAAAGATATAACCCATTCAAAATATTTTTCCGACATTTACCCTCTGTTAGCATTTTAAGACTATATTATCTATAATTGTTCATTATATAAGGGTTATTTTAAAATGGCTATTACAAAATTAAATTCTAACCAACTTTATCGCAAGTGTGATACTTCGCAATTCGGTTTCAGTACCACGGCAGATTTGGCCGAGCGTCTTTCCGCCTTGGGACAAGACAGAGCCATCAGTGCCGTTGAATTGGGGATACATATTCGTTCACGCGGATACAATCTGTTTTGCCTCGGACCGGAGGGAACGGGTAAAACCAGTCTGGTTAAGAGAATTTTGGAAAAAGAGGCAAAAAAGCGCAAAACGCCTGATGATTGGGCTTATATATATAATTTTGAGGAGCCGTATAAGCCGAAAGCCATTCGTTTTCCGGCCGGATGTGCCGGCGAGTTTGCCAAAGATGTCGATGATTTGTTGGACGAACTTTCATCGTCGTTGACGGTTTTGGTGGAATCTGATGAATATAAGGCGGCATTGGGAATTATAAAGCAAAAATATAAGTCAAAACGCGAAGATTATATCAACATTTTGCAAAAGAAGGCCAAAGGCAAGCGCGTGTCGTTATTGCATATGCAAATGGGTTTGGTGGTCGCGCCGATGAAGGACGGCGAAGTGCTGAGCCCGGATGTTTTCGACCAACTCCCGGATGATGAAAAAAAGCTGATTATGGATGATTTGAATGCCATGCAGGAAGAAATTGAGAATGCAACGCAGGATTTACCGAAATGGGAAGAAAAGCAAAAGGACGAAATAGATGCTCTGCGTCTCAGATTTGCCAAGGTGGCGGTTAAAGAACCGATTGATGAGTTGCGCAAAAAATATAAAGGACTTTCGCAAGCAACAAAATTTTTGAAATCCATTCAAGATCATATTCTGGATAATGTCGACGATTTTGTGCCGGAAGATAAAGAGAAGAATCTGATATCCGGTAATAACGAAGATGAGCCGCTGCAAATGTTGCTAAGCCGGATGAAACAGCCGGAAGATGACAAATTTGCCAAGCTCAAAGTCAACGTTATCGTTAAAAACACACCGGATTCCGGAGCGCCGATTATTACGCTCGACCATCCGACACAAGGGAATTTGGTCGGTAAGGTTGAAAGAATACAACAATACGGTGCGTTGTTGACCGACTTTACCTTGATTAAGGCCGGAGCTTTGCACAGCGCCAACGGCGGTTTTCTGCTTTTGGATGCGCGCAAGGTTTTGGAACAACCGTTTGCCTGGGATTCATTAAAACGGGCGATTGCCTCCAAACGCATTAAAATCGAGGCTCCGAGTGAAGATACCAGTTTTACGACGATTTCGCTCGATCCGGAACCGATACCGCTCAGTATCAAGATTGTGCTGACCGGCGATTTTGAAATTTATGACCTGTTGTGCGAGCGTGATCCGGACTTCAGGGATTTCTTTAAAGTCGAGGCCGATTTTGGTACGATTATGGATCGCACACCGGAAAATGAGGTAGAATATGCCAAGCTCATCGGCTCGCTTTCGCAAAAGAAAGGTCTGCGCTCGCTGAATAAGCAGGCGGTGGCCCGTGTGATTGAACACGCGTCGCGTTTGGCCGATGATGCCAATAAACTTACGGCTCACATTTCATCCATCGGTGATTTGTTGCGAGAAGCCGATTATTGGGCGCGCAAGTCCAATTCCAAGCAAATCGGCAAAAATCATATTGACCAGGCAATCGACGCGCAGATTTACCGCTCCGACCGGGTGAAGAAAGCCATGCTTGAAGAAATCGACAAGGGAACGATTTTGATGGATGTTGTTGGCGAAAGAGTAGGTCAAATCAACGGTTTGGTAGTATATGACTTTTCGAATTATACCTTTGGTAAGCCGGCTCGAATCACCACGCAAGTGCGGATGGGTAAGGGCGATTTTGTGAATATCGAGCGCGAAGTGTTGATGAGCGGCCCGATACACAGCAAAGGTGTCTTGATTTTGAAATCGCTGATAGCCAATCGTTTTGCCAAGCATTCGCCGCTTTCGCTTTCCGCATCAATAGTGTTTGAACAGTCTTACGGCGGGGTAGACGGCGACAGCGCTTCGTCAACCGAATACTATTGTATGGTTTCGGCGATTGCCGAGTTGCCGATTAAGCAGAGTATTGCCGTGACCGGTTCCATTAATCAGTTCGGTGAAATTCAGCCGATTGGCGGGGTAAACGAAAAAATCGAAGGTTTCTTCGACGTGTGTGCCTATAAGGGGTTGACCGGTAATCAGGGAGTGATTATTCCGCGGACCAATGTTGATAATTTGATGTTGAGAGCCGATATTTTGCAGGCGGTGGAAGAAGGTAAATTTACGATTTATGCCATCGACACGGTTGATGACGGTATCGAGATTTTGACCGGCAAAAAGGCCGGAAAGCCTAATGCCAAAGGCGAGTACCCGAAGAATACGGTAAATTATATGGTGCAACAAAGCCTTAAAGAATATTACCGCGATTATGTGCATTATGCCAAAGAAACCAACGGCTGCCTGTAATTAAACCTTGCAATCCGAAATAAACACAAAGCACCTGAATACAATTTTCGGGTGCTCTGTGTTTGATTTTTCGCATAAAATAAAAAGTTGTGAATCATTTGCTTAAAGTGGTTTTGTTTTTGTCCGCTTGGCATTATATATTAGTCAATCGTTTAATTTAACTAAAGGGAAGGAAAAATGAAAACTGTTACGCGTGTGAGCATTACCGAAGCCATTTATGAAGAAATCGGATTATCTCGTAAAGACTCCGGCGATGTTTTGGATATGATTATCGAAGAAATTAAGTCGGAATTGGCTAAAGGTAATGATGTCAAAATTTCTTCGTTCGGCACTTTTGCATTGCGCAAGAAAAATGCGCGAATCGGCCGTAATCCAAAAACCGGAGTTGAGGCCGCGATTACTCCGCGCACCGTGATTTCGTTTAAGCCTTCACAAATTTTAAGAAAGGCTGTCAGCGGCGTAAAATAGCCGTTTTTGCCGAGGAGGCTGAATTATGATGATTAATAAGTCTAAATCCGCATTTAAAACCATTGCCGAAGTGGCAGATGAACTTGGTGTGGCAACCCACGTTTTGCGCTTTTGGGAAACTAAATTCAGCCAGATAAAGCCAATGAAAACCGGCGGCGGAAGGCGTTATTATCGTCCGGATGACGTGGAAATCATCAAGCTGATTAAAAGTTTGCTTTATAACAATCGCTATACAATCGAGGGGGCGCAGCAACTGATTAAAACTAAGGGGCTGAAGGCGTTGCTCGGCGAAGAAGAAATTCAAAAAGATTTCTTTGAGACACAGGCGGAAAGAACCGCCGAACCAGCGGTAGCGCCGGCAGCACCGGCAACGGTTTTGGTGCGGCAGGAACTCAGTAAAGAGGCGATTGAAAGTATTTCCGGTGCGGTTAGCACCTTAAAAAACCTACGTATGAAGTTGACAAATTTATAACGGCTTAATTAATTGCGGCGGAGATTAAACATCTCCGCTTTTTTTATGTTGAAATTGTGTATCCGACGCGGTTTTACAGTTTTTGTCTTTCGCGTAAAAATCGGCGCAGTTAATAAAAAATGTAAAAAAATAAAAATTTTTCTTGATTTTTGACAAAATAAGCGTATACTGGCAACAGTTAAGCAATAATCATGTCTATAATTTAGAAAAACTCACAAACACAAATACAAAAAAGTATGAGAAAAATTGTTTTAGGTCTTGTCGGCCTCGCACTGACAATGTCAGTTGTTTCCTGCCAGAAAGCAGATGATGAGTTGGGTACCCCAAAGGTTGAAATCAAAACCCCGGAAAAGTTTGTCGGCAGAGGCGATTATCCGGTGGAGATTATCAGCCAGAATTTCAGGTATGGCAAGGCCGGTTGCACGGGTGTGGTTGAAACAAACTACTGCACGTTTCCGGTTGGCTTCGACTGCGATGCAAAATCTACAAGAGTTCGCATTGAGGAAGAGGCGATTATGATTGATCCCTTCTTTGTTCAGGGCGGATATGTCGTAGTTGAAGCTCTCTCTGCCGAGGAGAAGGTGCTTGATTCCCGACGGGTATGGTTCGATATCATCGATACCGACGAAAAACTCCACTCTTGGGGCGGAAGGTGAAAGTGAAATTTTTTTTGAGTGAGAATAAAAACATCCGACGGGTAAAACCGATGGATGTTTTTGTTTTTACGATGTTTTTTTGAATATTATGGTGAGTGTTTTCGGGGCTTTTAAAAAAGTTCGTAATTTTACGATTATTTTTGTCATTCCTGTTGACAAAACGCTTTTATTATGATAAAGTGACACATAGATATATTTATATATTGAAAATTGGACGAAAATAGTTGAGAAAGGTAATAAAATGGCTAAAAACTATGCTTATATCGGTTCCGAGAATTGTCCTATTCCGTACATGAACGATGACGGACAATTAGTACTTCTGCGTGATGACAATACTTATATCCGTCTGCCGGTTATGTATGACGGCACTCCTGAAGACGTTCAGGCTAAGGTGCTGGGTAAAATGATGCGAAATTTTCCGGTCAGAAGCAGAATTAATGACTTTGTAGAAAACTTGCGTCGCCGCAGCGACAATATCGACGTCAATATTGAAAGCAGCAATATCTTTGCCCATCGTCGTCGCGCCAAATTTATCAAAGGTGAGCCTGGACGCGGTAAAACGCACGATTTGAAAACCCTTTGCAAAATGGTGGATCCGCAAGGGGGTATTTACGTTAACTGTAAAGATCGCGACTTGAAAACCTTGATTGTGCAGACTGTTTTGGATACGTCAAATATTGATGTTGAAAAAAATGCCATTGATGCCCGTATCAAAATGTATAACAAGGGCGATAAAAGCGCTTTATCCGCTGAAGGTATTTCACTTTTGAAAACCATGTTCGATGATGCTTTTACTATTGATGAAAGCGGTAAAATTTCGCTTGATTGGAACGGTGCACGCGGCAATACATCTTTGGATTCCGCCGACAGGGATAAAGAATTCGTAAGTTTGCTACAGCAGTTCTGCAAACGTGAAAATATCGACTATTCGTACAATATCAACAGCGTCGGCTTTGTGGAAAAAGACGGCGAGTTATTACAAGCGCTTGAAAGCGGCCGTCCGATTATCTTAGATGAAATCAACCGCGGTAAAAACCAAGACTTCCTGTTGCCGTATTTGGACTTTTTGAACGGCAGTTACGAGGATATAAAAATTGTCGGTGCCAACGGCAGAGAAGTACACCTTTCCAAGGAAGATTTACCGGATACCTTTATGTTGGAAGCCACCGGTAACCCTGAAACCGCGGAAATGGGTATTAAAGAAAAAATGAGCGAGCCGTTGCGCGATCGTTTTGATATTTCCGAAATGGCCGATTTTAATCCGAAAGATTTTACGGATATGTATTGCTCTTTGATGACCGGTGTTCCGGTTTCCATCATCAGAGATGCTTATCAGCTTGAAAATGAGGAAGACTTATCCAATGTTTGTAAGTTTTTGCGCACCGTGGGTTTGAGCAAAAAAGAAGTAGATGCAATTCCGCCGGAGCAAATGATATATCTGGACAACGTGGGAATGTTTTTGGAAACGGCAGAATGTATCGGTAAGGCTCTGTATGAGATTTATCAGTACAAAAAGGACACGGTAATCAGCTCCAAAACCGGTGTATATTGCGAAGACCAGGTATTGCGTAAACACATCCAGGACGAACCGTACAGCTTCCGTATTTTGGAAGATATTTGCAATCGTGCTCGGACCTATATTCCGCAACGCGCCGGCAAATCGTCCAATAACCCGTTCTTGAACTATTCATTCGCCAAGCCGTCCGGAAGCAATACCCTGCAAATGCGCTTGCGCAACCAGGGCGAAGGCTGGGAAAAGGCTATTATTGGCGCGGTTAAAGAAGTGTTCAGTTGCAAGGGAATGAATCCGGAATTGGGCGGACAGGTTTTAGGTATTGCCAATCAAATTCTGGGACGTAACGGTATCGGCGACGAAGAAAAGCTGATGGAGGCCAGAGCGCTCGACATGCCGCGTTTGAAAGATATGTTTGATTTTCCGATTCCGGGTGAAAAGAGTACCAAGAAGGCAAGTCAGGAAGCTCTGCGCATTCAGGAAATGATTTGCAAAATGGTTCGCGAAAGATATCCTTCCAACGAATCCAAGAGCAATGATGAAATTGTCGATCCTTTCGTAATTGAAGGTGTTTTGACAACCGTCAGAGAAAATCCGTTGGATCAGCATGCTTTGCTCGGAAAAGCCATTTTGGTTAACAATGCCGAAGAAACCAACAACCAAATGCCGTTCATCAAAAACGCGGCGGTGGTGGAAACGCTCGGTACCGCTTCGCTGGTAGAAACCAAGCATTTGGCAGATGTCGATGCATTTTTGACCACGTTGACCATCGATGGCCTGTCTGAAAGCAATTTAGGCACGATTTGGCCGAGTATTTATTCCATGGACAGAAGTAAAGAGGAACCTCTGGAAATTCTTTCCGGACGCCACAGCAAAATAGCATACAACTCGTTTATATTGAAAGATGCTCAAGATAATCCGATTGCGCTTGATATAGTTCACGTTAAAATGCCTGACGGACAGAAGGCCGGCGAACCTCATACGCTGATTGTCGGCGAGAAGATTTCTCCGGTGATGGCATTCCGTCTGAAACAAAACGGTATTACCTATATCGACCGAAACGGCGGAGATGTGGCAGAAAGCGAAGACTCCGGCAAAAAACAGAGCGTGGAAAAGAGAATCAGAGAATGGATAAACAAAGCCGAAGTAAATGCCAATGACGATACTCTGGAAGTTTTGCTGACTGGAGCTGTTGATGAAAAATTCGATATTTCCAGCGTTGGTAATGTACAAAGTCTGTTTAAGTCCGGTCTGGAAAGCCGCAATATGGATAATATGGCACAAATGACCACGTTTACGACTTCGGAACTCGATCGCGGGGTTGATAAGGCCGAGGCCTTTATTGACGGAGACGGCTCCAGAGTAAGCGAAGAAACCGCTAAGGTATATCAGGTTTTCGCCAATTTGGAAGATAGAAGTAACGATTATTGATGCAAACAAAATCGGTATCAGCGGAACAACGCTGATACCGACGTGATTTTCAATAATTTGGAACAGAGAGGTAAGGAATAATGAAAAAAGATAAAAAATTGGATATAATTTCCAGCGAGATGTTTTTGAAACAAATTTTATCCGGTCCGTATGAAACCGTCGGTACCTGTCGGGTGTTCAGTATTGACCGCGAAGCGGATATCAAAGAAGCGGCTCGTTCCGACAAAGTTGCCGTATGTGCCGATATTGCCGCATTTAAGCAAAATTTGGGAAGCGATAATGTTCCGAATGTTATGATTTCACAACATTTGTTGAATAAGACATTGTTGACACAGTTGGCAGAAGCATCTTCGGCCGAAAAAAATATTATATGGATTAACGACTGATAACCAGGAGTAGTGGCATGGATAACGCCTATAAATCTGCTGATGAAATTATGCATAAACCGTTTGCACCTTTGCGTATGGAGACGAGTGAAAAGTTTTTTGCGCAAAAGCTGACGATGACAGATTTCACCGAATTGAGCACCAGAATGTTGCAAGCCGCACAACTTATTCCGGATATTTCCGTATCGAATCTCGGTATTGAAATCAAAAAGGCTTATGAGTTTTTGAAGACCGGTAAGTGTGAGGAATATCCGGATATTAAGGATCCGGCACAACAATATGTTTGGGGTATGGCACTGGCCTGTTCCGAATGCGACCCGCAAATTCGCGCCCGCTGGCAGGAACCGGAAAAACATCAGCCGATTTATAAACTGGAAGTCTGGGATAAATTAAAACGCAGCGCACCGGCAATCAGTGAGTTGCGGCGTCATGCTTTTATGGTCACGGAAATGCCGTTCTTGAAAGAAGATGTCGAACTTAAATGGGGTGCTTGCAACTATCCGAACGTGGGTTTTTATTTTGACCCGCAAAACAATATGATTAATCTGGATTTGGTGTGGGCGCTTATCGGCGGTTTCGAACATTCGCGTGCGGCTCAATTACATGAAATCGGACACAGCCGCGGTACTTTGAAATTTACGCGCAAGCTCAATGAGTTGAAAAAAACGTATGACGAGCTCAACGAAAAGGCGCGCAAGCGTACCATTACCAAGGAAGAATATAAGAAACTTAAGAGTGTGGCGCGCGAATATCAATTTCGTTTTTCCATTTTTGATGAGGCGGAAAACAGCTATGCCAATCGGTTTGCGGTAAATGCTTTCGATTACGGTATGGTGCGTCAAGATGTCGGTTATGACTTGAACTCAATTGAAACTCAGCTGTTCAGCGTCGGCTCTGATATTTTAGCAAATCGTAAGGAGCCTAAGTTACCGCAAGATACTCCGGCCAATCGTGCTTATAACTTTAAGCGGGCATTGCGTTTATCTTTCCATGTCAATAATGACATTATTGAGGACAACGTAAAAGGCTGGCAGGATTTGGGTGTCAATGTCGACTGGATAGAATATACCGATGATAACGGTAAGGAAATTAAGGGCGTCGAGGCGCTGAAAAAATTGCGCGAAATGGCGACCCGTCTGGAGAAATTGCAGTTAAGCGAACGCGACTATCATAAGCCGCAAAAGCAGATTATTAAACTGTTTGAAGAATATTCGCAAAAAAGATGCGATGTGATTGATGAAATATTCGAGCGTTTTGCCAAGAGATATTATGACCAGACCAAAGAACAGGAACGCGAGGACGGAAAGCAACAGGGGCCAAACGGTAGAGATGGACAAGGTGGTCAACCGGGCGGACAAGGTGGTCAATCGGGTGGACAAAGCCAAGGCGGACAGGGCGGTCAACCGGGCGGACAAGGCCAAGGCGGGCAAGAGCCGAATGAAAACGAAAATGATTCGCATCAGGGCAAAGATAATTCCGGTGATAAAAATGATTTGCCGGGAACCGACCAAGAAGACAATAAAGTTAATGAAGACGGAGCCGGCGGCGATGGCGACGAGAAGGATAAATCCGGAAAAGGCGGCGATGGCGACGAGAAGGATAAGTCCGGAAAAGGCGGCGATGGCGACGAGAAGGATAAATCCGGAAAAGACGGCGAAGGCGACGAGAAGGATAAATCCGGAAAAGACGGCGAAGGCGACGAGAAGGATAAGTCCGGAAAAGGCGGCGAAGGCGACGAAAAAGGCAAGGGTCAAAAGTCGGGTAAGGATCATGACGATTTGCCGGGTGTCGGCGAAGGCGATGACAGAAGCGGCGAAGACGCACAGAATAACAAAGGCAAGAAAAAGTCCAAACCGCGCGCCGGCAGTGACGAAGAAAGAGCAGAATTTGTGGATAGTTTCGACCAAAAAATTTCCGATGAAGATCTGACACCGGAGAATATGGTGCCGCTGGAAGATTTGCCGGAAACTCCGGAAGAGCTGTATAAGCAGTTGATTGAGGCCATAATGGATGGCATTAATGACGGCGAGGGTATGGACGCCACGGATATTATTCGTATGTCGCCGGAAGAAGAACAGGAAAACTGCGAAAAAGAATATTCCGAAGACAACAGCGACCATAAGCGGCAGGAATCTTCCAAGCATAAAAAAGTTAAAAGCGACACTGCTGCCGTATCGTACGAGTTGCCGAAGAAACTGCTGAAAGAAAACGAATATCAGAAGATTATCGGCAAGCATCAGGGAACTATCGAAAAATTGCGCAATAAGTTTATTGAGCTGCAAAACAAATATTATGACTATGTTCCGGATCAGGATGTTTTGGCCAGCATTCCGGATGCCGGCGATTTACGGGTAGATATTCCGTCATATATCGAGCGGCTCAAGAAGCAGGCTATGGGTGAAGAACTGAAAGAAAAGGATTTCGAAAACTATATCATCAGCTCCGAAGCCAGAGAAGAAACCAAAGCGCCGATAGATGTTGTTATCTTGATTGATAACTCCGGCTCGATGACATATGATAATATGGATAAGACGGCGATTGAAATCGGTTGCTGTTTGTTCCAGGCAACGCGCGATAATCCGGCATTTAACGTATATGTCGAGATGATGCATAATCCGGTCACGTGGATTGCCAAACCGGGCGAGAACAGCATAGAAATTTCGCAGCGCTTAGCCACTGTTATGCACAGTGAATGGTACGGTGACGATAAAATCGGTGCGTGTATTGAAGATACCATCAAAGAGGTGAGCAAGCGTGACCCTGCCTCCAGCCACGAGGGTATGATAAACTTCTTTATGATTACCGACGGCGGACATACCGATGGCGGAAGCTCCTTTGAACTGGTGGATAACATTGTTAAGAGTGATTTGCCGATTACGTTTAACTGGGTACTGACCGAATCGTTCGCAGAAAGCTATGTTGAGGATCTGATTAATGCACATCGTACCGGTACCGGAGGCAAGCGCATTGACTATGTTGAACATGTGGACGGTGACAACGTTTTGGAAAAACTGGTACCGATGATTGAAAAGCGGGTGGAAGATGCCATGCATATTTCGGCGCAGAAAACCAGCGATAAAAAAATGGATTTGAATACTTTTATAGAAAAGAAAGGACGCGGTGATTACGATGGTTAAGATTACGGATACGATAGAAATCCATGACGGTGTAGCGCTGATGATCGGGCGGCACGATGATGCCTACGGTCCGAATATTACGCCGCGCGGCGCGATGTTTGCTTATGCCATGGGCAAATACGGAGCGGAATATTTCAGAATCGATCCGCCGGAGATGATTGTGCATTCGCCGGTATCGCGGGCACGTAATACGGCATTGATGCACCGTAACACCATGATTTTCAACGAGATGGGTAATCCGGAAATGTCGACGGATATGCGCCTGCATGAAAAAGCCGGTGGTGAGATGATGTGTCTGGCGGCGGAAGAGGCCATTCGCTATGCAGGGAATATGGGTTATAAAACCGTTGAAATTATCACTCACTCCGATTCTCCTTTCAGTATTGCCCAACATTTCGGCGGTTATAACAGCAGCGGCTTAAGCTACGGCGGTATGGTAGTGCTTAAAGCCGACAACTGGGATGATATGCTGAACAAAAAAACATACGGACAGTCATTTGTTAACAGTTCGCAAGAATTGGCGCGCGTAGTTTTGGGTAATTTGGCGGTTGATGTACTCAATGTTATGAGCATGCCGGATAATTCGTCGTATGTGGATGCATTACACAGAAATGAAGAAGCGCGAGAAATTTGGCGAAAAGCCGGCATACAAGATTATTTCGGACTTGAGCAAAAGCTTAATGCGATTATTCAGGCCAAAGCAAAAGAATCGCCGGAATGGCTTATAAAGGCGCTTAATGGCGAAGAAGTCGAATCGGTGGTGGCGCCGGATGAGTTTATGCAAATGTATGATGCCTATAAATATTGGCTGCAAAATATGGCACTGGCAGTCGGAATTAATCCGTGCGAATCGACCGACAGTCGGTTGTATGATGAAAACGGTAAATTCAGATATATTTGGGGCAGCACGCAATCCAAAATGATGGACAAACTGGGGGGACTTAATAGGCGGGTGCGTACGCTTTCGGCGGCACTTTCCGATGATGACCAAGATTATCTGTACCCGATTTTGAATGCGGCAGTACAAAAAATGGAAGGCAAACGCTATACGGAGCGCAAGGCCAGAGTGGCCGGGCATGCCGGCAGTATCGGTCTTAATGTTCCGGGATATACCGATATGATGCAGCCGGAGAAGTTCAGCCCGGAATTTGATTCGGGTAAGAAGGATTCTTATAAGAGGGAAGAAACCGAGGACCATCCGCTGTTGCACGCCTTGTTGGCGGCCAGAATGCGGGCGGTGGCACGTAAAGAAGCGGCAGAAAAGGCGGAGGCGCAAAGAAGCGCTCCGACACCGAGCGGAAACGCTCCGTCGGCGGCGGATATTGCTTTGAATAAAGGCGGCAACGACGGGAAATAATATTATATAGATAAGGAGAACGGTAATGGCCGAGCACAAGTGTATTGAATTGAACGAAAAACTCACAGAAGACGGGCTCTTTAATTTTTACACCTTGTATGATATAGATGATGAAGAATTCGGCTATCTGAAGAAAGATAAATTCTATTTGGATGCGGCCAAGAAGACCTTTGATATAGCCAATTATGCCGAGAGAGAAGACCCGGCCGATGAAGTTGCCTTATTGAAAACAGCCAGGTGGAAGCCGGAGAAAGAGGATGACGGTCATGCCATTTCCGAATTGTTTGATGCCGAAAGTATTCTGCGCGAATCGGTTAAGCGCGACGGCGGTAAGAATTTCACCAAACTTCTTAAAGAGGAAATGGAACATGATAATTATCTCCCTGTCGAATATTTAGAATATTTGGCTCAGCATGAATTTGCCGCCGAAATATTGGCCGCAAATCCGGATATTGTTGCTGCCGCAAAAGAATCGTTCAATGTTTATAATTGCGGTTTCAGGGCTAATTATGCTGTATTTGAAACCAGCATGAAAAACTATGCGGAGAAACTCGAAAAAATTGCCGACAGTGAGGTGTTTAAGCCGTATTTTGACGCGCGACGACAAATAGAAGAATCGCAAAAATTAGATAGAAACGATGCTTGGGCGAAGGGATTGGCGGCATCGGAGAAAAGATTGTCTTTCATTCAATTGGAAATTTATTTTAATGAAATTGTTAAGGCTTTACCGACGCATCCGGAGTTAATTCCGTTGGTGGCCAACAGTCTTAATGTTAAGCGCAGTGACTATCCTTCTGATTGGCATTACGACAGCGACTTTGAATCCGCCAAGGAAGAAGCCAAAAAATTAAGAGAATCCGGCAAGTTGACCTATGAATGCTATGTGGCCGCCATGAAAGCCGATAAGCTGGAATATGCCGAGTTTAAGGACCGCGAGGAAATCATCAAAACATATTTGCAGCAAAAGGATTTGAATATCTTTGAACTCAAAAATTGTCTGGAGATTAACAGTCAAATTACCGAGGAATTTATCCGCAGCGTT
Source organism: Pseudomonadota bacterium (assembly GCA_918234285.1). GTDB lineage: Bacteria > Pseudomonadota > Alphaproteobacteria > RF32 > CAG-239 > RUG410. The sequence goes on from CAKJXZ020000014.1 coordinate 32,639, forward strand.
CCGGAAATTCGCGAGCGGGTGGAAAAGTTGTTTGAGAATCCGCGCAATTATAAAGTGCAGGAGCAATTTAACGATTCACCGACGCTCAATAAGTTTTTTAATGTGTCGGAAAAGTTGGCTGTTGCCGAAAAGAATTTGCGCAAGATGAGCGGCGGCGAAGTGTTTGATATTTTAACGCAAAGCGTAAATGATATCCCGGAAGCGCGCGAGGCGAAGCGACAAATGCTGATGCTGCAGAAATATTTCAACCAAACGAAAGGTTTGAGCGAATACAGCCCGGGGGCGGATTTGTATAATTCCTATTATAATGACGGCAAACGCTGGGGGAGTTTGAATCCGCTGCTTAACGATGTCGGCACTTATAAATGTTCGCCGGAAATGGCCGCGGTTTTGGAAGAGCGTATTGCCCGCATATTTGCCCATCATAACTATCACGACATACCGCGCCATGTGGCCAGATACAGCTTTATAAGCGGTGCCGGAATGGAGCATTTTGCCAAAGAGATGACAAAGGCACTGATTAAAAATCCGGATTCTTATCAATCCAAGTTTTATTTGAAATATTCGCAATATGTGTTGAATCAATGGCAGCAATTCAAGAGCTCTTACGGAGATATGGCGACGAAGGTGGTACCGGAGATGATTAAAAGAGGGCGCCTCGACATTTCTGAAAAGATTTTGTACGATATGAACACGGCAAGAGGCAGAATAAAGGAATGGACGTCGGAAAATATGAGAAAAGAGCTGAAGAAAGACGTCAACTCGCCGGTTTCCAAGTATTATCTGGAGCGAATCGAATCATACTTCCCAAGTACCGAAACTTTGGCCGAGGTGGTCGCGGATTTTGTGGCCGCGGATAAAGGTAAGCATTTGCCGGAAACCGAAAGATTGTGCAAGGCGCTGCTGAAGTTATATAATCATAAAGGCATCATGAAAGAAAATGCTTTAGAATTTGAAAACAGCTTACTTGATATCTATCAGCACCATAAAGATGCCGACATAGCCGATATGTTAGAAAAGAACAGTAAAGACATTGAAATCAAAGAAGACAAGAGTAAGCAGCTGTTCGAGTATTATGAAAAATGGCAACATATCGGTTTGAAGGGCTTCGAAAATGTTGTCGATAAGATTTTGGCCGAGACCAAGGAGCTGCATTTGAGCGATGCGGCAAAACATGGCAAAAATATAGATTTTACCGCACTGCACGAGAAATTTAAAACGGCCGGGATTGAGGAAATCGAGTGTGACTGCAAAGTATCCGAATTGAAGCAGTTGATGCAAGGACATCCGCATTTGAGAAAAATTACCATAAGCTCGAAGGCGGGATTGGATGACATACCGGAAATAATCGCCGGTTGTCCGAATTTGGAAGAAATACGACATTATACTGACGGAAAACACAGCAAGCAGGACACACAGAAGTTATATGAGTATCTGATGACAAGCCGACCGGAAAGATTATTTGACGTTGACTATACATTCACATATGAACAAGCCCGAAATCTGATGGAAAAATATCTGACGCTGACGGTGGAAGTCAAATACGGCGAGAGTAAAGAATATGAGGCGCTGATGGAGTTACGCAAACGCAATGAGCATATTCGAGAGATTTTTCGCGGTTATAATATGGATGGCGATGAGGCAAAAATTACCGATGACAAAACACTTAAAAAGGTGATTCAAAGCAAAGGTTTGGCGGAGTGTCTGGAGATTATACCGGAAGAAAGACGTCCGAGTTTTGAGAAGCTATGCAGTTCGATGGACGGTTTCCATGACGCGGTTAAGAAAAGTTACGGCAACGCGTATAGCAAAGTTATTGCCAAAGTTGCAGGTTTGACCGGTGCCGTCGATTTCAAAAACGAGATAGAATTGCGGCAGGCAATCGCCAAAGATAAGGTTATGGAATTTTTGAACGGATTTGCCGATGATAAGCGACCGAACGTTAAGTTGCTGAACGGACATCAGGTTGACGACGCTACGCCGTTTGAGAACTTGGCCAAGAAAAAGAAAAACCGGGTGGAATTGGCGGCGGTAATTGAAGCCTTTAGGCCGAGCGATAATGATTTGGACGCTTTGGCGGCCGGTAGCACTGCCAAATCAACTTTGCGCGGGGTGGTTGAATATGTTAAATCAGAGCGGCAGGAAAAAGTCCGGAAAGAAAAGGAAAAAGCCAGGTTTGCACAGTGGAAGGCCAAAAATATTCGTGACGATAAATAAGGAGTGCGTAACATGGATAATTATAAATTATGGAAAAAATTAAAAGATCAGGCGGCAAAACAAGGGTATGTCGATTATATCGGCTTTCTGCATCTTGATACCGACTTTATTAATGAAAAATTGCCGAAAGATGCGCAGATGTTGGAGGTAGTTAAGAAAACTGTCGATATTGCCACCTATGATGATACGGAAGAAGGTGTTGATGAATGCCACTTATTAAGTATGGTAGAAATTGCCAAGAAATTTTGCAATGCCGAGGAAATTTTTAACGAATCGTTGCAAAAAGACGGCGGTAAAAATTTGGAAAAACAGTTGCGCCGTGGGGCAAAAGCACAAGGCGGCTCTTCCGGTTTTTTATACGATATGATGTACTATATAGGAGATAATCCGTTTTTTGATAAGGTATTGGCGGAGAATCCGGATATAGTCGAAGGTTTGAAAAAGTATTTTGATGTAACCATGAGCGGGTTGACGGGTGATAAAAAATTAGATGACGAGCTGGAAGAAGATTATATTAGTTCGGTTATCAAGATTGCCGACAGCGGAAAATTGGCGCCGTATTTTGACGCATATGCGATAATGAACGCTACAATGGAATTAAACGAAAAAGAGAAGTTTTTGCGTCGTATGCAAAATTCAGCCGCTAGACATGACGGAAAGTTGACGCCGGGAATACTTAAAAAACGTATAGATGAAATTTTGAAAGCATTGCCGGAGCATCCGGAGATTCTGCCGATAATTGAAAAGAGCTTTGTTTTGGACAGTAAGGAGAAGCGTAGAGAAAGATACAAATACACCGACGACGATTCTGCATATGAGTATGTAAATGAATCATATGAAGCAGATGAAACAGCGCTCGCAACAATTTGGGAACGCGGGTTGCTGAATGAGTTCTTCAACGTTGAAAAAGCGTTGGAACACGGCAAACTCGGCGGCAAAGAGGGTTTGGCTTATGATGATAAGGAACGAATTGTCAATTTATATTTGCAGCGCGACGATTTGAACATATATCAGTTGCGAGCCTGTCTGGCAATTAGCCGAAGCGCGACGGAATGGGCGATTCACGACCATCCGGAAATCAAAGAGCGTGTCAATAAAATGCTGGAAGGTGCTCAATCGTATAAGTTGTTGCAGAGCTTTGCCGACGATGCTACCCTGAATAAGTTTTTTGATATGAAAGAAAGATTCGAGCGCTCGGCCGAGGCGGTGCAACAGCTGAGCGGCAAGGAAGTATATACGATTTTTACCACGCCGGAAAGCGAAATTCCGGAAGCGGCGGAGATGAATCGGCAATACCGGATAATTAAAAAATATCTCGAACAAACCAAGGATTTGAGTAATTACAGTTTTAATGACGATTTGTGTTACACCAGTTTTCGTAAAGACGAACGTTGGGTCGAAGACGGCGGGCTGAACGAGCTTTTGCAAGATGCCGGCACCTTTAAGGGAGCGCCGGAAATAACGCAAATGGTCGATGAATGTATCGGTCGGATTTTCGCTCACTATATCTATGATACTCAGGGCAGAAAATCGCGGTTTAACTATATAAGTACGTGCGGAATTGATGAGTTTGCCAAGAACATGAAAGAAGAAGTAACAGCCGACCCGGATTCGCCTAAAGCGCAATTTTATTTGAAGTATGCCTCGATAGTATTGGACCAGTACACTTCGTTCGACCGTACGTATATTGAGACGGCTGCGGTTTTGCTGCCGGAAATGGCAGAAAGAGGTCGGTTTGACGTTTGCAAACAAATCTTTATGGGGATGAAACAGGCGGACGGATATTACAGCGGTGCCAACACCTGGTGTTTGGAAAATATGCAAAAAGTGCTGTCGTCCGCGGAAACCGAAAAGCCGCTGTTTAAGTTTTATTTGCAAAATGCCAAAGAATTTTGTTCGACAATCGACCAATATTTGGAATTTGCCGCGGTACTCGTCGGCAAAGATATGAATGCGCATCCGGAAATCACCGCTCAATTGGGCAAGGAAATCGGCGAGATGTATAAAGAAATGACGCCGGAAAATCCGCAAAAATGTGCCGATAAACTGGCGCGTATTTATCAATATTATCCGGCGCCGGAATTTGCCGAGATTATTGCCGAGGACAGCAAACCTTTGGAACTGAAGGAAGAAAATTTGTGCACGTACTACACCAATTGGATATGTACCGGTCAGCAGAATTTTTCGGACGCGGTGGAACGTATCCTGGCCAGACAGGGAAAGTTTGTTTATGATCCGCAGGACGGTATTGATTATAAGCCGTTGTTGGAGCGGATTAAGCAGTCCGATATTAAGGAAATAGTAGTGCGTAAGCTGTTGCCGTCGCAAGATACCGATTTTGCCCTGAGCGGTTATAAAAAGCTGGAAAAGATAAATTTCGGTGATTGCGTGGGTGTAATCAATGCCGAGGCGCTGTTTGATAATCCATCCTTGAAGATAATTGAAAAAGAATACGACGGGAAGATTACCGTTAATAATCTGGAAAAGCTGTTTGGTGATGCTTTGCCGAGTTTGGAGGAGTTCAAACTGCGGCCGACGGTTATACCGGAGCAGGAAGAAGCATTATATAATCTTTTGATGCAGCAAAAACCGGAGAGCTTGCACACGTTATGTTATGACTTTGCTAAAGAAAAAGCCATGAATCTGATGTACAAAAATATACTGTTGGTGGTGAACAGCCAAAATATGGATACCTATCGTGATTCTCTGATATCGCGCAACGAGCAGTTTATCAGCTTCCATAAAGGTGAGAGGTCGTTGGAGCAACGCTATGTACTGGATTACGCGATTAGTGACAAAAGATTGGTCGAAGCTTTGTCTGTCATACCGCCGGAAAAACGGCCGACGTTGCAACAGATGGAGGAAACGTTTGACTCCGAAAATCCGAACAAACTGCATGAGCGTATCAAAGAGAGTTACGGCGAAGACCGGTATCAGGAGGTTATACAACAAGTGAGGAATTTGACGGCCGGCAATGAAGTTAAATTGAGTCTTGATTTGCAACTGGCTTGTCGCAACCACGTGTTCATCGAACATCTGCGGGAGCTGCCGGCGGAGAAGCGGCCGAAGCTTTCCGAACTGTTTGCAGCCGTTAACTCGCAAATTATCAATGGTACTATTGCCGATAATTTGCTCGGAGAAGACGGGAAGGCCAACCGAGAAACCTGGCAGCGAATCATTGATATATTGAAGCCGAGCGACGAAGAAATCATTAATACGACCAAGATGAAAAAATGTTCCGCAGAAATGAAGGAAATACTTGACAGTGTGCGTACGTTGCGCAAAGATCTCAAAGAGATGGTCGTAAAAGAAAAGCGACGTTCCGCTTTCGAAAGTTGGAAGAAAAACAATACAAAAGATTAGAAATTATTCGGGAAGGTAAACAATGGATTTGAGAGTATATTATAACAGTTACGGGCAAAGGGTGCCTTTGGGAGTTTTATCTGACCGTGATGAGAGATATATTTTTGAGTACGATGCCGGGTTCGAATACAGAGAAATCGATGTGTGTCCGTTGTTTCCGTCAGCCGAGGTGCTAAAGATAAAAGGCACTAGAAATATGTTGCCGTGTTTGTTTTGGGACTTTTTGCCGTCGGGGTTTAATGCCGAAGTTTTGTATAAATTGAGTTCAGCGACAATTCCGCTTTTGAAACAGCTGGCAATGCACGGCCGACGCGGTGTCGGCGCATTGGAGTTTGAGCCGGAACTGGCTTATAATTACGAAAAAATACCGGTTGATTTGGATATGATGGAAAGCGATATCCGTTATGAAAACAATTTGAGCCGGCAGTTTCGTTTGTCCGCAGGTATTGCCGGGCATACGCCGAAAGTCGCGGTCAGAGTTTCAAAGGATAAGCAACAAATTTATGAAGATACCGACGAAGAAAATTTTGCCGATTGGATAATAAAATTGCCGTCGTCGCGGAAAAATCCGCTGGACGGGGTGGCCGAGTATGTTTATAATAAAATGGCAAAAAAGGCCGGTATTACCGTGCCGCAGTTTCATCTGTTTGATTCAAAAGCGGCGGCCGGATATTTCGGCAGCAAGCGTTTTGACTATCAAAACGGCGTAAAGCGCCATGTTCTTTCCATCGGCTCGCTGATGAACAAAAACTATTTGTTTGAAAGAATTTACCTCGGTTATTATACGGATATTGTTAAAAAAATCGCGCCGGAAGAAATAGAAAAATTGCTGAGATTACTGATATTTGATTTGAAGACCGGCAATGAAGATATTCGCGGCAGGGGGATTTCCATGATTTTGACCGAAGAAAATAAGTGGATTTTGGCGCCGGCTTATGGTTTGGTGCCGTTCTCTTTGGAAAATGATTATACCCCAAAAATGCTGAAGAAAGATTACGAAAAAGATGCCGTCGATGCGCTTATTTATGATTTGTGCGAAGCGGCGGAATTTGACTTTGGTGCAACCGCCGAAATGATTGTACAGGTTGAGGACGCGGTGGCCAGTTATTCTCGTCTGAGTTTGGAACTTAAATAAATTATATCTGTTTATCAAGATGTTATGTACCGCCGGAAGAGGATCCTTGTCGGTAAAGGCAAAAATATCTTGACATTTTTATTTTTGGAATTATCGTAGAATTGTTCTCGGTGCTTGCAGGGCTTATAGGCAGAGAACATTATAAAACCGAGCCGGTTTAATGAGATGAAAGTATTTTTATTTTGTTAGCGGCTCCTGTTTAAAGGAGTTTTTTTTATGAGTAAATATAAGTATAAACACGGTTTTTGCATTATGCGTGCCCAGCCGTTTCATATCGGGCACCAAAAAATCATTGATCAGATGTTGAAAGAATGTGAGCGCGTAACGGTGGCTCTGGGGTCGATTCAGGAACAAGGGACGGCGCGTAACCCGCTCAATTATACTACCCGCAAGAAAATGATTCAGAATATTTATCGCGACAAGCCGGAATACGAGCGGCTCAAAATCATCGGGCTGTTTGATATCAATAATCCGGCAGAGTGGGGAGATTTTGTGGTTGATTTCTTGAAAGAAAGTTTTCCGGATTTACCGTTGCCTGAGGCCTATTATGCCGGTTCGGAATATGACGCGCACTGGTTTAAAGACCATTTCAAACATATTGTGTTGGTAGATCGTACCGATCCGAATTTTCCGTTTGTGACAGGGACTATGGTGCGTGATATGATTAAATTCGGCGACAAGCGTTGGAAAAATTTTGTGGCGCCGGAAAATCATCATCTGGTGGAAGAACATTTTAATAAGAAAAAAGGTATTGTTTAATTTTACGCGTCTGCGTCTTGCGCAGGGCTTATGCAAGACAGACGATTTTAACCTGATAAGCCTGAAGGGAAGGAAATTATGACTCAAAATATTTTAATGCGGATAGATTTTCAAAATGACTTCGTGCATCCGCACGGTGCGCTCAGTCTGAATGCACCGGAACTTATCACAAAACATCAAAAATTTGCCGATGCGCTGTTTGACGGCAGTTTTGATAAAATTATCGATACGTATGACACGCATTTTGCCGAAACTTACGGCAATACCTCGGAATCCGACAGCTTTCCGCCGCATTGTGTGCAAGGCACTTGGGGGTGGCAGCAGGCGGCGCCGTTTAAGCCGGATTTGGCGGTTGAAAAAATGTATAAATCCACCACCAATATTTGGAACGAGTTGAAACAATATCGCACTTTGCAACAGGATTGGGGTGATACCAACGTTTATTTGTGCGGCGTTTTGAGCGACGTGTGTGTTAAACAGGCCTTAAACGGGCTGTTAAAACACGGTGCTAAAGTGGTGATTATCGAGGATTTATGCCTGGGAGCCAATCAGCAAATCGGCGATATTTTGCAAAAAGAAGCTTATCAGCCGTTTATTGAGGCAGGTTATCTGCGACGGATTACGACAGCGCAATTTTTCCGCAAAGAATTGCATAATAAAAAAGTTCAACACAATTTAGTTCATAAAAGTTTAGGAGAATAGCCATGACAAATACCAGACCGAATATTTTGGAAAACGGAACGCCGTTGTTTTGCGATTTATACCATTTAACCATGGCGCAAGCGTGGTTTTTGGACGGTAAAGCCGAGGAAATCAAAACTTCGGAAGCGTTCTTTCGGAAAAATCCGTTCGGCGGCAGTTATTTGATGTGTGCCGGCTTGGGTGAATTTGTGCAGTGGCTGGAAAATTGGCATTTTACCAAAGATGACATTGATTATCTGCGTCAAGAAAAGAATGCCGACGGCAGTGCGCGTTTTGATAAGCGTTTTCTGGAATTTATCAAAGACAAAAAACTGCAAATCAGTATTAATGCGGTGCCGGAAGGAGAATTGGTGTTTCCGAACGAGCCGGTGTATTCCGTAACCGGTCCGACTTGGCAGGTTGATTTGGTGGAAGCGGCCTTGTTAAACGCGTTTAATTCGCAGAGTTTGGTGGCAACCAAGGCATCGCGTATGATATATGCTGCTTCTTTGGACGGCAAACAACGTCCGCTTTTGGAATTCGGCTTAAGACGCGGGCATGAGATGGGCGGATTTTCCGAAACCAGAGCGGCATTTATCGGCGGTGCAACCGGCACTTCCAACACCGCGGCGGCCAAACATTACGGGATTCCGGATTCCGGTACTATGGCGCACTCTTTTGTGATGAGCTACGAAAAAGAGGTTGATGCCTTTAAGGCCTTTATGCGCGGCAATCCGGGGAATACCACGCTATTGGTCGATACTTATGATACACGCGAGGGAATTAAGCATGCCATTGAAGCAACTAAGGAAGTCGGTTTGCCGCTGATGGGAATGCGGGTGGATTCCGGCGATTTGGCATATTGGGCGAAGGAAGCGCGCAAAATGATTGATGCCGAGGGCGATAATCCGTTGTTTGCCAATGTAAAAATGGTGGCTTCCAATGACTTGGATGAACACCTGATAGAAAATCTGCTGATAGTGCAAAAGGCGCCGTATGATGTTTTGGCGGCGGGTACCAAGTTGGTTACGGCTTATGATACTCCGGCATTGGGCGGAGTGTTTAAAACCAAGCAATATATGGGACGTCCGTGTATCAAAATCGCCGAAGGAAAAACTACCATTCCGGGGGCGACCAATGTGGTGCGAATCATACGCAAAGATAAGTTTGAGGGCGATATTATCTGCGGTGCGGCCGATACGGATTTGGTGCAAGACGGCAAGCTGAGCCGCAATATTACTTCGTATACGCTTGACAGCCTGAACGGATTGAAACGCAATTTTAAAGCCGGCGAGCAGGCTTATTTGCTGTTGCAACCGGTGGTGCAAAACGGCAAGGTAATCAATCCGCCGGAGTTGAATTTGCAAAAACTGCAGCAACGCGGCAAGGCTAATTTGGCACGGCTTGACGAAGCATACAAGCGTTTGGCCAATCCGCATATTTACGGCGTGGGATTGGAAACAAACCTGTATAATACGCGGCAAAGTCTGATTATGAATGCCGGGAAGGGGAGATAGATGATGGAAAAACTTTGGCATAAATTGCAAAGCGGCTTGCGGCAATATTGCGCCGAAAACGGTTTTAATAAAGCAATTCTCGGACTTTCCGGCGGGCTGGATTCGGCGCTGACCGCGGTGTTGGCGGCAGATGTTTTAGGTGGCGAAAATGTTACGGCGATTATGATGAAAACTCAATATACATCTGATTTGAGCCTGCAAATTGCCCGCGAAACGGCTAAGCTCAACCATCTTGATTATCATGAGTTGGATATTGAACCGTTGGTGCAGGCGGAAATCGGCTTTTTAGCGCAGGCTTTTAAGGCTCCCGTGCGCGGTATTACGGCAGAAAATTTGCAGGCACGCATTCGCGGACAGCTGTTGATGGCGTGGTCCAACCAAAACGGCGGGTTGGTGTTGGCTTGCGGCAACAAATCGGAGGCATTGACCGGATATTGTACGCTCTATGGTGACACTTGCGGCGGTTTAATGCCGATAGGTAACGTATATAAAACCACGATTTTCGCATTGGCCAAATGGCGCAATACTTTAGGATATGCTTTGCCGGAAGCGGTAATCACGCGGGCACCGTCGGCAGAACTTGCGGCAGGGCAAAAAGATGAAGACTCGTTGCCGCCATACGCTGTTTTGGACGAAGTATTGAAATTGCTTTATGATGAGCAAAAGTCAGTAGCAGAAGCGGTTGCTGCCGGATTTAATACGGCTTTGGTCGAGCGGGTGGAAAAATTAATTCGCCGCTCGGAGTTCAAACGCAAACAGATGGCGACTGCTCTGGCGGTATAATATCCGAAATCCGTGCAAAAAAACGTTCCGCAAGGGACGTTTTTTTTACGGCAAATTTTGAAGCCGGAATTATATTGCAAAATGACAAAAATAGTGCTACTATAATGCGGAACAAATAAGGGGAAATTTATGACCGAAGAAAAAACGCAAAGAGAACGCAATCAGGATATCTTGGAGGCATACGACGGGTCGGACATTATGCATCCGCAGGTTATATTGCGCAAAGTTAAGCAAGTTGACGGCAATATTCTTGATGATGAATTGTTCGGCGTGAAGCTCAGTTGCTATCGCGCATATGATGCCTATGAAATAATGGAAAAGTTGCCGGAGAAATTTCAATGGGCAGGCTGGAGTATTGCCGATTTTATGGCTGAATATACAAAGCTGCTGGAGCACCCGACGGAGAGAATACAGTTGGAAGCGTTGGCAAAAAGCGGTTGCCGGATTTTTATTGAGGACAAATGCTCCTCAATGGGAGGAAACAGTAAAAGTGCCGGATACAGAGGACAATCTTCACATATTGCGGGAAAACCGGCCATTAAATTGGTGGCATACATATTTGGCGACAGAACTTTTTTGCACGAAGCCATACATAATTCGGATTTGCGTTTGGGCTGGAATTATTTCACTAAGCAAAAGATTTATCAGGCGGCGATTATGATGCTTGACGCGCAAAAAATTCAAGCTTCTCACGGCTATCAAAGCGTAAAAAAACTGCGCCAGATTAACGAGGTTTATCAGGACGGCGAAATATATACCGAGGGCTTGGCCTGGATTGGCTCCATGTCGATGGAAGAATTGGCTCATGAAAAAAATCATATCGGCAAAAACCTGAAAGTTCTGCATTCTCTGTATACCGAGGCATTGTTAAAAGAGCAAGGGGCGGTGTTGGATTGTTTTCGCTTTTGGCAACCTTCGGCGCATATAGAAAAATTGTTGGAAACTTATAATGCCAACGGCCAGAAAATCGGCAAAGAGCGCGATAAAATATTAAAACAACAGAAGCATCTCTGGGACGAAATGATGAAATTCCGTAAGGAAATAAATAAACTCAAAGTAAACGGGCTGGAGAGCAAAACATTGTCGCTTGGGGGCGGTTCGTATTATTGCCAAACCGGCGGCGTTAAATCGCTGTTTCCGTTGTATATGGCGCAAGACAAGGCCGACAAAGCATTTCAACAAATTGAAGATGATGAAAAATTGTCGTCGAACACCAAAAAGCGGAGGCATACCGCAGTATTAAAAGCGTTGTTTAAGGAAATTAAGGCGGGAGATTTGAACGTTCCTTCATTGTTTGCGGAAAAGTTTTTGACCTGCGAGGAATATCTGTATAAAATGCGTAAATATTATCCGTCTTATGATTATAATGATATGCTTTTCGATTTGTCGCCGAAGGAAAACGAGCCGAAAGGAATCGCCGGGCGTAAGCGGCTTTATGATAATTTGGAGGCTCAGGCCAATATTTTGTATATGCAGATGCATTCCGTTTATACGCTCAAGGAGTGTGCGTTGGCATATTTATATAAGGCATATCACGAATCCGTGCGTTCCGGCGATGAAATGGTCAAAATGGCAATGATGAACGATATGAGTTCGCTTGAACATAAAAGAGAGTATGTAAAAGACTTGATAACCAGAGCGCGGGAAAAAACGTCGCGGCGTATGACAGGGCGTTATGCGGCAGAAGCCTTTATGGGCATGGAATATTTGTTGCAGAAATATAATCTGCCGCGAAATACGCACGGGGTGTTGGAAGCGGATGATTTGCGGAATTTTCACACTTCGGAGAAAGTCGTTGATGATTTAAAATGGCTTAAGACCGAAGAAAATGCCGACGGCTTGCCGCTTGAAATGTATAAGTGTTTTGATGCGGGAATTGTCAGCGATTATTGCTCGCGACCGGCAAGCGCTTTCAATGCTAAAAGCGAGGATTACTTACCGAATAACTATAGAAATCAGGACTCACAAAAGGTTGCCTATACTCGCGCCTTGTATGAATTTTTGGCACTGCGACACGCTTATCAGGCCAAAACGCATTGCAAGAAATTTCCGCAACATTTGCAGTTGCAGGCGTTTATGCCGAACTCCGATTATTACAGACAAATCAGATCTTTAGCGGCACCTCAGGTAATTTCTGCAAAAGATTCTAAAGATAACGGCGGAAAGTGATTTTTTACTTGACAAAATATTTCAATGTGCTACACTGAACCCGTATTGATATTATGTATATACCGTTTATTTTATGATTAATCGGACATTCAATTAGGTTCGCGCTTCTTCCCCCGCTCAAAATATAGACACCAGGGATTAAGGAAGACGCACGAGGGAGAGTTTTAGCACGGTCGGTACCAAAGGAAGGTACTTGTAACCTATACGGCTTGACTTTCTTGCAATGATTTATCGTTGCCCTGCTATCTGATTGTGATGTCCAAAACGTGGCTTATTCTTTTATTCGGATTATAATCCGATATTGGAAATAAAGCCACAAAAGAATGAGTGCCGTTTGCAAAACAAATGGCACGAAAGTAAACGGCCCCGCTTATGTGGGCCCTTTTTTATTTTAAAATATCATACTTTTTTATTTGACAAAAAGGAAAATAAATGCTACTTTAATCGGAGTTTATTTATTACTTACAAATTTTTCTCAATTTATGTACAATCCAAACGAAGTGAATCCCTATTTTTTCGGGGATGCAGACAAGGTCGATGAACTGTGTGAATTGTTGAAGGATGCTCGCAACATCGTGGCACCCGACGACGAGAAGTATTTGTTCGAGCCCGCCTATAGGCCGGCGCTGTTCGAGTATCTAAAGCACCATTCCCTGCACGAGATTAATCAGGGTTTGATGTTTCGCCAGGAGAACGAGGATGTTCTTCTGCTCTTTCTGGAAAACTGGGTGCTCGGTTCGGTATACGAGGCCAGATTATTTGAGCCGGAGTTCCGCGGTAAGTATCTGATGAAGTACATCGAGTTTCATAACTTTGCCGACCACGACAACGAAATGCTCCTCTGGGGAAGAGGTATGCGCGAGTATCGTCGTTTCTATATCAACCAAACGGAGTTCCATATCCGTGAGGCTGAGTTGAAACTGCTGAAACCGGAAAATGCCGAGGACCTGCAAATCTACGTTAAGAACAAGAGGCGCTTCTTCCGCGATGTCGAACCCGAGTTCCGCAAGAAGGCAGCTCCCGAGTTGGTGGCTCTGTACGATTTGTATCACAACGCTAAGGCGTAATTATATCCCCGAAATGCTGCTTGAATGCCGCGTTCGGGGATAAAATTTTTTAATAACAATCGTCGCCGTTGAAATTAAAATCCGTTATAATATTGTTGCGGATTACAAAGGTGGTTTTGCAATAAAACAACGGTGTCGGCACCGGCAAACCGTAGTCAGGAACCGCCATGGCGGCATAACTCAACTCACCGGCATAGGGCTGATAATTATCGTCTGCCGGTTTATTCGCCGAGCCAAAATAAACGGCTAAATAGGTGTTATCGGCAACCGGAGTGATTTGCTGCGGCTGGCCCCATGAGGTATAAAGATAAGCAGCACTTTTGCCAACCATATCTTCAAGCTTTTCCTGATATACGGAGCGGGAATAGCCAACGTTTTGACAAGCGGAAACAAGAAGTATTCCCGCCAACAAATATATGAATTTTTGCATTTTATTTCCTTATACTTATATCCTGATTTTGTTCGCATATTTTACTGAGGCGCGCCAAATCGTCTGCGCGTATGCTTACGGTATAAGTATTTTCGTTTTCCGAATTTTCAAGTTTTTCTATGTGGCTGTTTTGGTGCAGCCAAGCCGCGGTTTTGCCGTCGGATACGGGAAAAATAACCTGGCAACGAATATGCGCCGAGGTCAGTTTTTGCTCGATAAGGTGCAAGAGACTATCGCAACCGGCACCGTTATAGGCCGAAGTCAGAACCGTTCCGTTCTTATCTTTGATTTTATTGTGCCAGCTCTGTCTTTCGTCGGGCTCCAGCAAGTCGGACTTATTCAGGACCTCGATATAGTTGTCGGCATATTGAATTTCGTTAAGACCGAGGTTGGCCAAAACCTGCAGTACGTCGGTGCGTTGGGTATTGCTGTCCGGATTGGAAATATCGCGCACGTGGAGGATGATATCGGCATTCAACACTTCTTCCAAGGTAGCGCGGAAGGCCATAATCAGTTCGTGCGGCAAATCAGAAATAAAGCCCACGGTGTCGGAGAGGATAATCTCCATACCGTGCGGCAGGGCTATTTTGCGCATAGTCGGGTCAAGCGTGGCAAAAAGCATATCCGCCGCCATTACATTGCTTTGCGTCAGTTTATTGAATAAAGTGGATTTTCCGGCGTTGGTGTATCCCACCAAGGCAACAATCGGGTAGGGCACTTTGCGGCGGGCACTGCGTTGAATGTCGCGGGTTTTCCGCACCTTTTCCAAATCTTTTTTTATGCGGACGATTTTATCATCAATAATGCGGCGATCGAGTTCGATTTGGGTTTCGCCCGGGCCGCCCAAAAAACCGGCACCGCCGCGCTGACGCTCCAAGTGAGTCCAACTGCGGACCAAGCGCGAGCGCTGATAGGTTAAGTGTGCCAGTTCAACCTGTAATGCACCTTCTTTGGTTTGCGCCCGCTCGCCGAAAATCTCCAAAATAAGCGCGGTGCGATCAATAACCTTCAGTTTGAGTTCGCGCTCGAGATTGCGTTGTTGAATCGGGCTTAAGCGCGTGTCAACCACCATCAGGTCGATATTTTGCTCGGCGATAATCGGCTGCATCCGCTCGATAAAACCGCGACTGAAATAGGTGGCCGGCTTGAGTTCTTTTAAGTTGACGATTTCGCTGTATGCAATATCCAGCTTGATGGCTTGAGCCAAGCCTTTGGCTTCTTCCAAACGGCTTTCGGGAGACAAACTCAGGGTTTCGCCCGCAACAATCGGGCAAATAACACAAGTTTTGCAAACAGGATTTTGTTGATATTCTATCACTATTCTTCGGCAATATCCAATGCAACGCTCGGCATAATGGTAGAAACAGCGTGTTTATATACCAACTGTGTATGACCATCGCGGCGCAACAACAAACTTTCTTCATCCTGTGCCGTAATAATGCCCTGAAGCTTAACACCGTTAATCAAAAACACGGTGACGGCCACTTTTTCTTCTTTAATATCGTTCAAGAAATCACTTTGTACTTTGTTCATTATTTTTATCCTTGTTTAAAAGTATCTCTGAGATTACGATATAAAACTTTTTTGCATAAAAATCCACGATATTTGTACTTTTTTACACGGAATATTTACGATTTTACGCCTAAAATATCAAAAAATACGCAAACAAAGGAGGGTAGCATGAAAAAAATAATCTTTACCGGCGGCGGTTCTGGAGGTCACGTAACGCTGAATTTAGGGTTGATTCCTTTGTTTTTGCAGGCCGGATGGGAAGTGGTTTACATCGGTTCCAAAACCGGAATTGAAAATGAACTTATTAAAAAAATTAAGGGTGTGAAATATTATCCGATTGCCACCGGCAAGTTGCGTCGCTATTTTTCGTGGGAAAATTTTAAGGATGCGATGCGGGTGCCGCTCGGAGTGTTTGAGGCTTGGAATATTATTCGCAAAGAAAAGCCGGATGTGGTGTTTTCTAAGGGCGGTTTTGTATCGTTTCCGGTGGTGTTCGGAGCCTGGCTTAACGGCATTAAAAAGGTTTATATGCATGAATCCGATGTTACGCCTGGACTGGCTAATAAAATGTCGTTGCCGTTTGTCAGCACTTTTTTCACCACTTTTGCCGATACGGCCGATTATGTTAACGATAAGAGAAAGGTGCGTTGCGTCGGGCCGGTATTGACCGACCGTTTGAATAACGGCGATGCGGAAAAGGCGCGAGATATGTGCAATTTTAAATCGGATAAGCCGGTGCTGATGTTTGTCGGCGGTTCACTCGGTGCCAAAAGCATTAATAATGCCGTGATTAAAAATCTGGAAGCGTTGCTCGAAAAATATCAGATTATCCATATTTGCGGTAAGGGTCAGACAACACTTGCGCGTTGTGAAGACTATGCTCCGTTCGAGTTTGTGGATAAGGAATTTAAGGATTTGATGGCATTGGCTGATGTGGTGATTTCACGTTCCGGTTCCAACGCTATTTTTGAGTTGCTAAGCCAGAAAAAACCGATGTTGTTGGTACCGCTGCCTTCAACTTCGAGCCGCGGTGAACAGTCACTTAATGCCAAATCGTTCCAAAAACAGGGTTTTGCCGAAATTTTGCGCGATGACAAGGTGGAAACCGATTTGCCGAAAGCAATAGAAAACGTGTTTAAGTATCGGCAGGATTATATTACCAATATGGAAAATGCCGAGTGGAAACGCACCACCAATCAGGAATTGTTTGAGGAAATTTGTAACGATGCGCAAGTATAAAAATATTGTTATTTTAACCGGTGCCGGTATTTCCGCCGAATCCGGATTGGCAACTTTTCGCAGTGAGGACGGGTTGTGGAACAAACATCGGGTGGAAGATGTGGCCACCATTGAGGCATTTTATCGCAATCCCGATTATGTGCACGAGTTTTATAACGAAATGCGGCCGGAGCTGTTTAATACTCAACCTAATGCCGCGCATAAGGCAATTACGACTCTGCAGGAAAAGTACCCGGCCGAAATAAGCGTGATAACGCAAAATGTCGATACTTTGCATGAAAAGGCCGGTAACAAAAACGTATATCACATTCACGGGCAGATTAATCAGATGCGTTGCTTAAATTGCGGTCATGTGTTTGAAACTTGGGGCGAATTTTCTTCGGAAGATGTGTGCGAAAATTGCGGTATGGCCGCGACCTTAAAGCCGAATATCGTGTTTTTCGGCGAAGATTTATTGTATATGGATAAAGTTGATGAATTGCTGAAGACTTGTGATTTGTTTTTATCAATAGGCACTTCGGGGGTGGTGTATCCGGCGGCCGGATTTGTGCAGATAGCCAAGATATTCGGGGCGGATACTTACGAATTTAATATGGAAAAAACCTCAAACAACCTGATGTTTGACGAACATATCTACGGTCCGGCCGGTACGACATTGCCGGAGTTTGTGGAAAAATTGCTGGCGGAAAAATAAAAGAGCCAAACGTTCGTAAAGAACGAATGGCTCTGTCATCTCTAGAGGTTGGGATGAAATTTTTCAATCATCTGACTGACTTCATCAGCAACCCGAGGTTCTGCCGGCGCTATTTTTTGCAGCAGGGTCTTGATTTTCGGAACCTCGTCAAGGGGGATGTTTTCAACTTCACCCATTTTGTCCTCCAACATCTTGATGATGCCGTTGCGGATTACATGACTGTTCTCAGATTCCTGTTTCAAAGATTGGCTGATAAGGCGCAATGGTAGCAGAAGCCCGCTTGTTTTTTTGTTTTCACTCATAGATATATATAACTAAATAATTTTTTCACAATTTCTCATTATATGCTCTCAGATTATAAATGTCAAGTATATAAAATCAAATATCGTAAAAACTATTCGGCATTTATCCATTCGAGGGTATCCTTAGTGATACATATCAGTACGGCTACGAACAGTCGGACCATACTCCACAATACGGAAATTGCCTGCAAAAAACAAAGAACGAGTGAATAACACACCACAAAATAGATGAGCAATACAATCATCAAATTGATGAAATAGTTTAAAACAGAGAATGATCCGCTTTGCCAATAGTCACCAATCTCGGCAAACAACGCGAGCAAAACGTTTACAACGTACAATACCCTACAGGTTTTTTGCATATTAGGGTGCTTGGCAAAAGTGAATTTCTGATACCGCGCCAGCGGTATGCTCATGTCATTGAGATAAAACTCACAACCGGTCAGAAAAGCCGCCAGTAACAAACCGACCCAGAATATCGGGTTACCGTAACTTAATAGTAATTCCATACATAAAGATATTAAATAACACACTAATTTTTAATTGTGCGGCAGTGTATTATTCTTTTATCAATCTGTCAATAAGTGATTTATTTGTATGAAGCGCGTTTTAAGCGGTCGTTGATGGCTAGTCCCAGACCGTTACGCGGAATAGGGGCTACGGCGATTTTGCCGCGCAAGGCTGAAGAATCGGCCAAACGCAGATAGGCAAACAGGTTGCCGGCGGCCTCCTTAACATCGCCGCGCGGGCTTAAGTTTATATCGCCGTCTATTTTGCCGAAGCCGATGAAATATTCGTCTTTATCCGGTCGGACTACATTGATGCGCAAGACGTTGCGCGGAGCATAATGACGCAGTAATTGCCCCGGTGCGGAAGGTAAATCCGGATTACCGGCGGAAAGCAAAACTTCTTCGCCCAAAAATTCTTCAATATCTTCTTTGGCCGTACCGCCGGCACGCAACATAACCACTTGCGGACC
Organism: Pseudomonadota bacterium; assembly: GCA_918234285.1. Taxonomy (GTDB): domain Bacteria; phylum Pseudomonadota; class Alphaproteobacteria; order RF32; family CAG-239; genus RUG410. The sequence goes on from CAKJXZ020000014.1 coordinate 51,486, forward strand.
GGTTAAATCCAAAATGGTTGATTCAACCCCGACCGCGCAAGGGCCGCCGTCCAAAATCATATCAACTTTATCGCCCAAACCGTCGGCAACATGTTGCGCCGTGGTCGGACTTATGGATTGGTATTTGTTAGCCGAAGGTGCCACAATCGGCACTCCGCTCTTGCGGATAAGTTCCAATGCCATCGGGTGACGCGGCATTCTGACCGTCAGCGTACGCAAACCGGAGCAAGCCAAGTCAATTGCCGGATTTTCTTCAATGCGTTTTAAAACAAAGGTGAGCGGCCCCGGCCAAAAACGTTTGGCCAACGCAAATACGCGCGCATCGGTGGCAGCATATTCTTTCAAAAAATCAACTTCGGCAATATGCGAAATCAGCGGGTCGAAATGCGGCCGCTGTTTGGCGGCAAAAATAGCGGCAACCGCCTGTGCGTTGTATACGTTAGCGCCCAAGCCGTAAACCGTTTCGGTCGGAAAGGCCACCAGTCCGCCGTTTTTAATAATCGCAGCGGCTTTTTCCATATTTTGCGGAGTATTTTTGTAAATATTATCAGTCATCTCAAAAATTAAATATCTTACTCAAAGCATAATCTAACTCGACTTCTCCGTACTTATCCGTAACTTTAAAATCGTTGCGATCGATAATCAGGTATTCGCCCAGAGTGTAGTCATAACAAAGCAAATCAAAATCGTTGTATCCGAGCAAAATGGTGTTTTCCGGCTTTTTCATCTGCTCGTTTTTATCAATGATATCCAAATCGTCGTCAACCGTGGCACCGAAAAGATAAGAACCGTCGAATTTCATTCCGTTATAATGGTGGAGAAAATCTGCATAAGACTTAGGTATCAGACCCAGTCCCATGTTATGCAGAACTTTTTGGGCAATAATCAGCGCTTCGGCCTCTAACTTTTCTCCGTGGGCAAACTTTTTGCCTTTGATTTCATTCAGAAATGTATTCATAGCTCATTTCCTTTGTTGTTTTTTATCAGCTTCAGATTTTTCCCCGCAGCCTTGTTAATGCTCTTCTTTGCCTTGGAGTCAGGCACAATCCAATCGGTAAAAATCTGTAAGTCTTCGGCAGAAACGTTGATTTTATCTTGCAACATGCTAATCAGGTTGCGGCGCTCGTTACTCAAGTCGCGTTTAGAATATTCAATGTTGTAGCGGTCGGCGATTTCCGGAATGTTGTTAAAGCGCTGCAGTTGCATTTCATAATAGTTAACCACGTTTTGCTTATCTTGATTAATGCGCTTTTGCAAACTGCTGTTTTTATCCCAATCGCAACTGATTTCAAAATTAAAACCGTCAAGCAACGCCACATTGGAATCATACATATTGATACGGGAAAAATACATCTCGTTGTTTTTTGCAACTTCGTCGGTGTCATCAAACCCGTGGAAATAGGCGCGATGCATTTCATGCTCGACCAGCACCAGATTGGTCGGATAATTTACTTTGGCCAAATAATCGTCGTCGTTGGCAAATTTCACGGCGTTTTTATGGTGAACCTCAAAGCACGGCATATCATCTTTGCTCAGCGGCAGGCCGTTTTCATCGCGGGCAACAAGAATATTTTCTTTGTCTGCCAGAAACATTCGATCCATCAGCTCTTCCGGTATCTTATCGCCGACTTTATAGTCTTCACTATAGTACGGGGTGTTACGCAAATCTTTGATAATGCGCGGAGTAAAATTGATTTCCGTCACCACCAGAGTAGAAATATCGCAGCAACCGCTTTTAGCCATACGTCGGCACAGCGAAACAACTTTGCGCTCGTCCAGACCATTGGCAATCAGCCGATTATATAAGGTTTTGCCCTGTTCGCGCATAAAACTCTTAACAAACTTCTTTTTATAGCCGGTTTTAAGGAACAATGCCTTCATCGATTCCGGAGTTTTGGCAAAGGATTTATGAATAACATCGCAGAAATCGCTGACCGACATAACCTTGAGCGCGTCGGGATTAATGCCGTTTTTATACATATAGCGGCGAACGTTTGGGGCAATCGTGCGGAAGCTCTCAAACTGATTGAAAACGCGCCACATCGGCGATTGTGATAAATCATAATCCTTCAGTTTGAATTTGCCGCGGTTTTCGTTTTTGCAGAAAAATTTGTAATACGAGCTGAGTTCGTGTTCGCGGCGGGCATCAATTGAGCCGTAACATTCCATCCTTACCAGCTTTTTTTCGTCATCGGACAGCGGATAATAAATATTGCCGGCATCATAAAAAGAGCCGCACATCCAACCTATCATCTCAAGGCAGTCAGCGCTTAAATCAAGCAATTTCTCCTGCATCTTGGCCGGAGAAATCGTGACTTTGTTATAAGTAATGTCGTGCAACAGGTCAACCAGAGCAATTTGTCGCGGATATTCCAGATTGGTAAAATTTTCCTGAAAATCAATGGGATTGCGCAGAGTTTCCCATAAGTCGGCATTATCCTTGATAAATCTGCCGGTAAGTTCAGATGCACTCGGTAGAAAATCAAAATGTTTTTCGGCGTATGTCTTCTTTCTGCGGCTCATTATACTAACCCCGGTTACACATTGAAATTTGTTTTGTCTAAACTATATCAAAAAAATATTATAAAGTCTACTATTTTTTAACGATATTCAACGATTATAATAAAAAAAGTTCTGTGAAGGAGGAAATAATGGTTGAATTTGTAATCGGGCGCAATATCGGTGCCAAAGGGGATAAAGTTATTGCGGCGGCAAAGCCGGAAGATATCGTTAAGTTGCTTAACGATAATGAAGCGGGGTTGGTTGCTGCCGTTAAAAAGCAAAAACCGGAAGATAAAATTAAAGAATATGATTTGGGCGAATATAAGGTGTTTGTCGCCGTGGTTAAGGCCGATACGGCGGTAGAATGGCAAAAGTTTGGCGGGGCGATGTGGCAAAAAATCAAGAATTGTCGCACGGTTAAGGTGGCACTGCCGAAGATTGATACCTCAAAAGTGTATGACTTTGCGCTCGGTGTCGAGCTGACCTCTTATCGCTTTGATAAATATTTTACCAAGAAAAAAGAATCGTTCTATCCGAAACTGGAAAAAATCGCTTTTACCAATACCGGTCTTAAAGATATGAGCGGCTACAAAGATGTTGCCGCCGTAGCCAATGCCGTGCGCTATGCTCGCGATTTGATTAACGAACCGGCAAATGCCATGACGCCGGAAATTCTGGCCGGGGATATTAAGCGGTTGGAATATCTCGGTTTGGAAGTGGAAATTTTGGAAGAAACCAAAATGCGGGAGCTTGGTTTTAATCTGGCACTGGCGGTGGCGCAAGGTTCGGTTAATCGGCCGCGAATTGCGATTATCAAGTGGCGCGGCAATCCGAAAGACGATAGATTTGCGGTCGGTCTGGTCGGCAAGGGTGTAACCTTTGACAGCGGCGGTATATCGATTAAGCCGGCGGCTAATATGGGCGATATGAAACAAGATATGGCCGGTGCGGCGGCAATGACGGCGGTGATGAAATCGCTGGCTTTGCAAAAAGCGCCGAAAAACGTGGTGGCGGTTGTCGGTTTGGTGGAAAATATGCCTTCGGGCAGTGCTTATCGTCCGGGGGATGTTTTTACCTCTATGTCGGGACAAACCGTGGAGGTGTTGAATACCGATGCTGAAGGGCGGTTGGTGTTGGCTGATTGTCTGACCTATATTCAAAAGATGTTCAAGCCGAAATGTATTGCCGATATGGCGACCTTGACCGGGGCGATTATTATTGCGCTGGGCCATACTTTTGCCGGTATTTTTGCCAATAACGATAAGCTGGCGGAAAAGATTACGGCGGCCGGCAAACAGAGCGGCGAACGCGTGTGGCGGTTGCCGATGGATGCCGAATATGACAAGCAGATGGATTCTACGATTGCCGATATGCGGAATATCGGCAACGGACGTGCGGCCGGTTCGGCTACGGCGGCTTGTTTCTTGCAACGCTTTATCGAAAAAGGTACGCCTTGGGTGCATATCGATATTGCCGGTATGGATTTGAGCGAAGGTACGAATGTTTTGTATCCGAAAGGAGCAAGCGGCTTCGGGGTGCGTTTGCTCAACACGTTTATTAATTCGCTGAAATAATAAATCAGCCGCTGACAACGGCGGCCGGGAATATATAAAATCCGCTTGAGGTAAGATGCTTCAAGCGGATTTTTTTATTAAGGTCATACCTCAACCTGCGCTGTGCCGGAGGAACAAAAACAACCTCTAAATGTTGTTTTTGGACGATGGGCGAAGGAAACTTAATGAGCCGTAACGGTAGTAACGGCGAATTTAGTAGACGAGTGACCGAAGTAAGCCGTAGGTGAAACAAGAACAGGTTGTCAAGGTATCTCGTCTTCTGGCACATAGTGCCACTTCCAATTCACAAAAGATATAGCGCTTCGCAAAGGTTAGATGCCTGGACGCGGTGATGCACTGCACACCGCGAGGCATGACGCTATTTTTATGCCGCCACGAGTGATTTTTTTATTGTTGTCATTAAAAAATAACAAGTCATCGCTCGCTTTGCCGTAAGGCAAATGCGTCAAGCGATCTTCCGATTTTTTAAAATTCGAAGATGCCTTGACGTTTTCTGGCGAAAACGAGGCATGACTCTACATAAAGCCGCGAGGGATTTTTTTGTTTGACTCTGATGTATTTTTTATTTAAGGTATGTGCCGTAAAATCTATAATTATACTAAATTATTAACTTTAAATATTATTACTTATGAATTTAAAACTACTGAAAATCATTAGGAGTGTATGTCCAAAAAATTGCATTGTAAAAAGTCTGTCAACCAGACGCAAAGGCAATCCGGACCTGGTGGTTGTAAAATTTCCGGCCAATATGATTACACGGGGCTGTACCGTATATGATTGGGAAATTGAGCAAACACATGACTTACATCATAGCAAAATCCGTCCGTTGAAGCTCCCTGAAGGCGACAGAATGTTCTATTACTGCGGAGAGTTTTTTGTGTTTTATTCACCTTACGACGGATTCTTGAAAGATTTCGGAAAATATACCACATATAAGGTATTCGGTGAATATGAATATCAACGATATGTCGGTGAATGCTGCGATATCAACAAACTTCTCTCTTATCTGACCGATACGGAAGATATTGTTTATTGAATACAAAAAAATCCCCCGCCGCTCAACCGCCGCGAGGGATTTAATTTTTTATACAGTGACTAAATGTTACCGAATAAATCAGCTTTCAGCACATCGCCAAGTTCGATATTATATTTATCGGCCTGACCGGCATTAACCTCCAACACCGCGCGCGGTCTTTTCGGAGCAACAATCGGGGTTATGTCATTCGGCTGTGCATTTTTATAAATGTAGAAAACAACGCCGTTTTCATCCAGAAACAGCATATCCAGCGGAATCAGCGTATCTTTCATCCAAAATGCAATCTGTGCATCTTTCGGTGCAATATTAACATCAAACAGCAAACCGTAGTTCTCATCAATAGAGGTGCGTCCCATTAAGCCGTGATAAATCTTTTCCTGTGTATCGGCAACATTGATTTGGAAAGTATTCTTTGTCTCTCCGCCGTCTTTAGCCACAACCGCGGCTTCGGAAACTGCCGGCCATTCAAGAGAGGCTTTGTTGGCGGCCTGGTTATTTTCTTCATCGGAACATGCAGACATCAAAACCATTGCTGCCAGCGCTAAAATTCTGTAAAACTTAAACATAATCACTCCTATTTTTATCGTTTGACGTGTGTATGGTACAGCACATTTTCAATAAGTTCAAACACATTTTAATAATTATTTACAAAAAAAACGTTAATTTTTTTGGGGAAAAACAGCTTTTCCGTTTGTGTTAATATGTAATATTTTCTAAATTATATGGCAAAGAGCCATAGAGGAGAAGAGATATGAGAAAATTGTTGATTGCGGGTATGTCCCTGATTTTAAGCGGTTGTGCCGGGTTGTTCAACGGTCCGGATTGCCGTTTATCCGAGGATGAATACGTTTCTAAAATTGCCGAGGCAAGATTGGAGGGAGTTGTTCATTTTGATGACGGTAAAGCCGATTTGAAGAAAAATGATTTACAGATTATCCGCGATGTTGCCGCCAAAACGACCGACGATGCGATATTGGTTGTTTACGGACATGCTTCGCACCGCACTCGCACCAAAGATCCGATACAGCGGATTTTGGTAAATATCGATATTTCCAATGAACGAGCCGTCAATACGGCAAAAGCTCTGGCAGCGGCCGGTGTTCCTGCCGATAAAATAAGCACTATTGCCATGTTCGACAGTCGGCCGGTCAAAAAGGAAGTTACCCGTGCCGATGAAGCAGCCAATCGTCGTGCGGAAATTTATTTGTATCGGCTTAAATAATGCAAAATAACATTTCTTTGGGCGGAAATATATGGAACGAGCCGGCAACGGACGATAAGCTTTGTCATCATATGTCCGAAGTTTGCGAGGTTCCGCTTTCTATTGCGCAAATTTTGTGTCTGCGCGGTATTGCCGCCGAAGAAGCCGATAATTTTCTGCACCCGAAAATTCAGAAATTGATGCCGGAGCCGACGGTATTGAAAGACATGCAAAAAGCGGCCGAGCGGATTGCCGCGGCGGTGGAAAAGCACGAGCAGATAGCGATAATCGGCGATTATGACGTTGACGGAGCTACTTCCACTTCTATTTTAACCCGTTTTTTTCGTCAGGTCGGGATTGAGCCGCTTATCCATATTCCGAGTCGGGAAGAAGGCTACGGGCCGAGTGATGTCGCATTTAAGGAATTTGCCGACGGCAAGGCGAGTTTGGTTATTACCATAGATTGCGGCACTACGGCATTTGAAGTGTTGAATCGGGCTGCCGAAAAATTTGATATCATTATTATAGATCACCACGAGGCCGAGCCGATTTTGCCCAAAGTGTATGCGGTGGTAAATCCGAAACGTTTGGACGAAGACAATCCGTACACCTATTTGCAATACATGTCGGCCGTGGGTGTGGGGTTTATGGTGTTGGTAGCGGTGAACAGGTTGTTGCGCTTGCACGGCTTTTATCAAAATCGAGAAGAACCGGATTTGTTGCAACTGTTGGATTTGGTGGCTTTGGGGACGGTATGCGACGTAGTGCCGTTGCTCGGTCTCAATCGGGCTTATGTGCGGCAAGGACTGAAAGTAATGCACAGAATGCAAAATATCGGGTTGCGGCAACTGATGAAGGTTTTGAATTTGCAGGAAGCGCCGACGGCGTATCATCTCGGTTTTGCTATCGGGCCGCGGATTAATGCCTGCGGTCGGGTGGGCGATGCGCGGCTCGGAAGCCGTTTATTGTGTTCGGAAAGCGAAGAAGAAGCGCAGATGCTGGCCGAACAATTCAATCAGTTTAATTTTGAGCGTAAAGAGATAGAAAATTTTGTTTTTCTGAATGCAATCGAACAAATTGAAGGCACGCCGCAAGAATATCCGATGGTGTTTGTTTACGGACACGATTGGCACCAAGGTGTTATCGGCATTGTGGCCGGAAAATTGCGCGAGCGTTACAATGTTCCGGCATTTGTAATGTCGGTGGAAGCTGATGAAGTAAAGGGTTCGGCCCGTTCTACCGAAGGGATTGATTTAGGTGCGCTGATTCTTTCGGCCAAAGAAAAGGGAGTTATCAGCAGCGGCGGCGGACATATTATGGCAGCCGGTTTTTCTCTGAGTGAAGAACAGATACCGGAATTCAGAAAATTCGCCGGTGAATATATTTTGTCGCGGCTCGGCAGCGAAAAAATCGTGCCGGTGCTGAATATTGATGCGATAGTCAGTCCGAGCGCGGTCAACGAACAATTTGCCGAGGAGTTACAACTGCTTGAACCTTATGGTACCGGTAATCCCGAACCGCAGATAATGTTACGGGATGTGCGTTTCGGTTGGGCGCAGATTGTGGGTAGCGGTCATGTTAAGTGCACGTTGTTGTCGGCAGCGGGTAATAGAGTTCCGGCGATTGCTTTTCGGGCTGCCGATAATGCCATCGGGCAGGCAATATTGCAAAACAGCGGCGAAGTGTTCGACGTGGTGGGATATGTGCGCTGCGACAGCTGGCAGGGACGTAAACGCGTACAAATGTTAATTAACGATATAAAGAGGAAGTCATGAAACAGGAAAACAAAACGGAAAATACGTTTTTTCGTAAATTGAAAAACTACTTTTTTACCGGTGTGATTGTGGCGGCACCGGTGGCGATTACGATATATATGTCGTATCACCTGGTGATATGGATAAACGAGGTAACCAAAAAGCTGATACCGCAGCAATGGAAAATCGGCGATTTTGTGCCGTATGCCGTGCCGGGGTTGGGCTTATTGTTGCTGATTTTGCTGTTGTTGTTTATCGGTATGCTCACTACCGGCTATATCGGTAAGTTTTTTGTGCGCCTGTGGGAAAAGATTATCCGCAAAATGCCGGTGATTTCAAGCATATATTCGTTGTTGAAACAAATTTTCGAAACGTTTTTATCGCAAAAATCCCGCTCGTTTAACGAGGTGGTGTTGGTGGAATATCCGCGCAAAGGACTGTGGTCGATTGCATTTGTCAGCAACAACGAAACCGGTGGCGAAATTGATGCCAATACCAAGCAAAAGACTTTGAGTATTTTTGTGCCGACGACGCCGAACCCGACTTCCGGATTTTTGATTTTTGTGCCGGAAAATGATGTGATTAAACTCAATATGAGTGTTGAAGACGGCATTAAATATGTGATATCATGCGGCATCGTCACGCCGGATATGAAAGATAACGAAGAATAAGGAAAACGAATATGAGAACTAAGCTTTTATCAACTGTTGTGTTGCTCGGATGCTGTCTCGGTTGGCAGGCAGAAGCCGGATGGTGGGCAGACAGCTATAATTTTTTGAAAACCGATATCAAAGAAATTTGGAACGAGCATGATTATGATTTGTTTGTACCATTTTATGCTTGGCATAATCGTCTGACTTATGACCGTGAACATTTGGACAGATATAACGAGTATCCGTGGGGCGCCGGTTTGGGTATTTCGCATATTAACGACGAAGGAACGTGGTCGGGCTTGTATGCTTTGGGCTTTAAGGATTCCAACTCGTATTTTGAAACATACTTCGGTTATGCCCGCCAGTGGAACTGGTTCGCCGGTTCGGAAAATCAGTGGCACGCCGGTGTAGGCTATACTTTGGGTTTGACACAACGTCATGAGTATCATTATATTCCGGTGCCGTTGCCGTTGCCGTTGGTGGGTGCGGGATATCGCAATATTGAAGTGCACGGGGCATATATTCCGGGTGTTAAAAACGACGGAAACGTGTTCTTTATGTTTGCCCGTTTACATATATAGGAGATGAAGATGGAGCAGAAAATTATTCAAGTCGGAAAGGTGGCACTCGGCAATAGGTTGCCTCTGGCGCTTATATCGGGACCGTGTCAGATTGAGAGCCGTGAACACGCGATTTTTATTGCCGGTTCGTTGGTGGAAATTACGCAAAAATTGGGGTTGCCGTATATTTTTAAGGCTTCGTTTGATAAAGCCAACCGTACCTCAATCAACAGTGCTCGCGGCGTAGGGTTGGAAGAAGGAATGAAAACGTTTGAGCAAATTCGTAAGCTGTATCCGGATTTGCCGATTTTGACCGATATTCACGAAGTATGGCAGTGCGCCGAAGTGGCAAAATATGTTGATGTGCTGCAAATTCCGGCATTTTTGTGTCGGCAGACCGATTTGGTGGTGGCGGCGGCCAAAACCGGTAAGGTGGTCAATATCAAAAAAGGACAGTTTTTGGCGCCGTGGGACGTGAAAAATATCGTAAAGAAGGTCGAAGATTCCGGAAATCATAATATTTGCATTACCGAGCGCGGCACCAGTTTCGGCTATAATACGCTGGTTACGGATATGCGGGCATTTCCGCAAATGGCAAAAGATACCGGTTATCCGCTGATTTTTGACGCTACGCACTCGGTGCAACAGCCGGGAGGATTGGGCGGAACTACCGGCGGACAGCGTGAATTTGCGCCGGTGTTGGCACGAGCGGCGGTGGCCGTGGGTGTGGCCGGCGTGTTTATCGAAACGCACGAAAATCCGGATAAGGCACTCTCCGATGGTCCGAACTCTATCAAATTGAGCGATATGGAACGGGTGCTGACCGAGTTGATGGCATTTGATAAAGTCAATAAAACTTTGATAAAAGAATATTAAGAATTTTGTGCTATAAACGGGACAACAGGGTTTTATTGACAGGTAGAATATGCAATTCAGCGGCGAAGGATATATCATTAAAATCAGAAAACACGGCGAACAATCAGCGATTGTGACGCTTGTTTGTCCGCATAAAGGCAAAATCATCGGTTATGTTAAGGGTGCACTCAATAAACGCGGGCTGGGAGTTTTTCAAATCGGTAATTACATTTCATTCAATGCTTATGCCAGAGTGGAAGAAAATATGTTAAGCCTGCACGGAGTGGAGTTGGTGCATTCGCACGCAGCCGATTTTGTGCTGAATGAAGATAAAATTGAAGCGCTAGTCTCGTTGTGCCGATTGTTGGATGAGTGTGTGGCACAAAACGACGATTTGGGTTCTTTTTATGGCGCGGTTGATGATTTTTTCTGCCACATTAACGATGATAACTGGCTGGCGTATTATTCGTTTTTTGAGTTTTATTTGCTGGATTTTCTGGGCATCGGTCTGGATATCAAAGAATGTGCGGTTACCGGCAAACATACGGATTTGCTATACGTTTCGCCGAAAACCGGACGTGCGGTATGTGCCGAAGTCGGGGCGCCGTATAAGGATAAATTGTTTGCTTATCCACAGTATATAGCCGAGAAAAATTATCGCCCGCAACACAAGGAAATTACTGATGTTTTGGCAATGACCGGCAGCTTTTTGCAAAAGAATTTTTTAGCACAGCACAACTTGCAATTACCGGAAAATCGTGTTAATCTGCTGAAATTCGGGAAAATGTATAAACTTTAAGGTGAAATAATGGTTGATGAAGCGCAAAAAATAAAAGACGTACAGTTCGGAGAAGAATTGAGTAAACGCTATTTGTCGTATGCAATGTCGACCATTGTATCGCGCTCGTTGCCTGATGTGCGCGACGGGTTGAAACCGGTACATCGGCGCCTGATGTATGCCATGCGGCAGTTACATTTGGACCCGAAAAACAGTTTTAAAAAATGTGCCCGCGTGGTCGGTGATGTCATCGGTAAATATCATCCGCACGGCGACAGCGCAGTATATGGCGCCATGGTGCGTTTGGCTCAGGATTTTTCGGTGCGCTATCCGCTGGTAGACGGGCAGGGTAACTTCGGTAACGTTGACGGCGACGGTGCCGCGGCTATGCGTTATACCGAGGCGCGCTTGACCGAATTTGCCATGGATTTGATGGACGGATTGAACTCCGATGCGGTTGACTTTACCGATACTTATGACGGCGAGGACAGCGAACCGGTGGTAATGCCGGCGATGGTGCCGAATTTATTGTGCAACGGCTCGATGGGTATTGCCGTGGGTATGGCTACCAATATTCCGCCGCATAATTTAAGCGAACTCAGCGATGCGTTGCTGTTGATGATCGATAATCCGGATTGCAGTGACGAAGCGGTGGTGCGCAAGGTACAGGGACCGGATTTTCCGACCGGCGGTATGTTGGTTGATTCGTTTGAGACGATTTTGAATAACTATAAGCAAGGTAAAGGGAATTTCCGTATTCGCGCCAAGTGGACAACCGAAGATTTGGGGCATGGACAATATCAAATTGTGGTGACCGAGATTCCGTATCAGGTAATAAAATCAAAGCTGATTGAAAAGATTGCCGAGTTGCTGTTGAATAAAAAGTTGCCGCTGTTGAACGATATCAGAGATGAATCGGCGCAAGATGTCCGCATTGTATTGGAGCCGAAAAATCGTACGGTGGATGCGGCGGTATTGATGGAACAGTTGTATCGGCAGACCGATATGGAAGCCAAGTTCAATATGAATATGAATGTGCTCGATTTGGACGGGGTGCCGCGGGTGATGAGTTTGAAGCAGGTTTTGCACGATTATCTGGTTCATAGAAATAACGTTTTTTTACGTAAAATCAATTTCAGATTAAATAAAATTAATGCAAGACTTGAAATTCTTGAAGGCTATTTAATCGCTTATCTCAACTTGGATGAAGTAATCAGAATCATTCGGCAGGAAGACGAGCCGAAAGCGGTGTTGATGCAGACGTTTAAGCTGACAGATAACCAGGCCGAGGCGATTTTGAATATGAAATTGCGCAATTTGCGCAAACTCGACGAGGAAGAAATCAAGGCCGAGCATACCGATTTGCTGGCGGAAAAGGCAGGGCTCGAGGTGTTAGTCGGCGATGAAGCCAAGCGTTGGGCCGCGATTGCCGAAGAAATCAAACGCATTAAGGAAAAATACAGCAAGAAAACTGCGTTGGGACGGCGGCGTACGGAGATTGCCGAACCGCCGGCGGAAATTGAATTTACCCCGGAAGTGTGGATTGAAAAAGAGCCGATAACCGTTATTTTGTCGCAAAAAGGTTGGATACGTTGTCTCAAAGGTTATGCCGATTTAAGCGAGGGCTTTAAGTTCAAAGATGATGACGCTTTGGCCTTTGCTATTCATGCGCAAACCACCGATAAAATCGTGCTTTTGGATAATAAAGGTAAGTTCTTTAACATTGCGGCCGGCGATATTCCGAGCGGTCGCGGTTTCGGACAGCCGGTGCGCTTGATGATAGATTTGGCGCAAACCGACGATATTGCGGCGATGTTTGTGTATGAGCCGGATGCCAAATATCTGATTGCCTCGGATAAGGCTTACGGCTTTATTGTGGACGAGAATCACATTTTGGCGCAAACTCGCAACGGGCGCAAAATTATGAACGTGGCCGACGGCGAGATGATTAAGTTCTGCGTCAAGGTTACCGGCGATTATGTGGCAACCGTGGGCGAAAACCGCAAGCTTTTGGTGTTCAAAGCCGAGGAAATTCCGACGATGGCACGCGGACACGGAGTTTTGTTGCAAAGGTACAAAGACGGCAGTATTACCGACATTCAGTTCTTTAAGGGCGAGGAGGGCTTCAGCTATAATCGCGCCGGCGGAATCAGTACCGAAAAAGAGCTGATAACCTGGCTCGGACACCGCGCGCAAGTAGGCAAATTGGTGCCGTTTGGCTTCCCGAAAAACAATAAATTTTTGAAATAACAGGGGGTTATTATGCAACCGGATGAAGCAGAAAAAGAGAAAAAAGTAAGAAAGGTTTCGCGGAAGGTTGCGCTTTTGTTTTTGGCGGGCGTTGTTTTGGGAGCGGTATTATGCTATGGGTATTTAACATATAAAAAAAAGTGGTATGAATGGTATACAAACCCCGATTTTCATGATTGCGGGTATACGTCTGCCGGTCTTGATAACCATGTAAAAGTGCATTGGGTATGCAGGAACGGTCATTGTTATTGTGATTATGAGGCGGCACGAACAATGGATAAACCCATAATCTACCTCTATCCGCAAGAAACGACGGAAGTGCGGGTTGAGTTGGGGTATCCGGAAAACACGTTTCACACTTATCCTAAATATAAGGATTATTGGCAAGTGCGGGCCGAGCCGGACGGTAATTTGACCGACATGGCAACGGGGCGGCATTATTATGCCTTGTATTGGGAAGGAAAAAATACGGTGGTGGCGCATCCGAGCGAAGGTTTTGTGGTTAAGGGTAAAGAAACGATAGCTTTTTTGGAAGAAAAATTGGCGCAGTTGGGCTTGAATGAACGAGAGGCTGAGGAATTTATTGTTTATTGGCTGCCGAAACTGGAGGATTCACCGTATAATTATATCCGTTTTCAGACGATGGCGGAGCAAGATAAAAATATGCCTTTGATTATTACTCCGAAACCGCAAACGGTAATTCGGGTAATGATGGAGTATGATAATCTTGAGGAGCCGTTGGAAATTGAGCCGCAGATTTTGCCGGCAGAAGCGCCGATACGCACCGGCTTTACCGTCGTGGAGTGGGGCGGTACGAAAATAAGTTTTTGAAAATCAGCAAGTTAAACGTTGTTTTTGGCGGCGAATTTGGCCAAACGCAACACGGTGTAACCGGCGATTTGTTCGGCCGGCATATTGGTGGTTTTGCAATCGCGCTCGCATTCATAAAGGGTGTTGATGGCGCTTAAAAGTTGCTCCTTATGCCATATCCGCAGTTGCTTATAAAAGTCGTTTTTGCGATAAAACATCAAATTGAAAAATTTCGTGGCCTCGTCGGCGGATTTGCCGTCGGCTATTTGCGCCGAAGCTTCCAGCAACCGCCCGAAATGGTATTCCAGTTGTCGTACCAGAGTTGCCGGTTCCTCGCCTTCTTTGAGCAGGCGATTGAACATGGCACAGGCCTTTAAGACTTGACCGCCGGCCGTGTAATAACACAAATCCTCAATGTTGGCTCCGGCCACATCACTGACCGCATTTTTGATGTCTTCCGCGGTTACGGTGGTGCGCTCGCCCATATACATCGCCAGTTTATCAATCTCGCTCTGGTTGAGACGGCGATCCGGCGAGAGTCGGGAGCGCAACAATTGCAAGGTGGCATTATCGGCCATCAATCCTTTGGCTTTCAGCATGGTTTCAACATCGGCGGCAATATCGGCTTCTCGATCTTCGTAACAGCCCACCAACAAAATATCTTTGCGGTCTTTAGCCCATGTTATCAAGGAAGAATTCTTTTTCAAACTCGATGAACTCAAAATCAGCAGATTTTCCGACGGTGTATCCGGCAACATATTTTTAATCAGCGGCGTCAGGTTATTGTCGGCGTTTTGCACCACGATTGCCCGTCTGCCGCCCATCAGCGATTGCGCGTGGAACTCGGCATAAACTTCGCCACCGTCTTTAGAAATATCTTCCATTTGTAACAAACAATAGCGGAACGCGTCGTCGGTCGAGCCGCAGGCCGCCTCGGCACATTGTTTTTGCAACATGGAAATTTCGCCCTCGTTATTGCCATACAAAACAATGCACTTGACGGCCGGGTCCGGATTTTTGCAAAAACTCTCAAGCTGTGCCGGTTTAAAATTCATCGGGATTGCCCACCTTGGTATTGACGGAGTGGAAATAAGCACCGATTCTGAGGGTAATATCATTGGCGATGATTTTGGCGCCGTCTTTCTCAATTTTTTTCTTATCCATAGTGGTGGAATAAGGGTTATCGAGCAAGTCGTAGCTCAAAATCGTTGAACTGTTACCGCTTACGAGTTTACCCTTTTTGTTGCTCCAAAGTTCGTATTTGACGGTATAAGTGACCTTCTCGCGGGTAGCTGTAATATCGTCACGCAGAGCTTGCTGTACCGTTTGTACGGTCGGAGCCTGAATTTTTAAGAAATATTCGGAATTTTTCGGTGCACCATAAGGATTAAACGTATCAATCAACTCGTTTTTGATCAGTTGCCCCATGCGACCGCCGGACGTAGTAATTTTGATTTGCGCCATTTGTTTGACAATATCGGCATCATATTGATTGTTATAATACCATAAATCATTACCTCCGGTCTTTTCAACGTATAATGGTTCGAAGCCGCAGGCGGAAAGACCGCAAATCAAGAACGCTGTCGTAAATATTTTTTTTGTTGCCACCACTTTTACATTCCTACTACGATGTTAACGATTTTGTTTGGTACCACGATGATTTTCTTAACTGTTTTACCTTCCAATTGGCGTGCCACGTTTTCAAGCTTTAAGGCTTCGGCCTCAGCCACATCGTTGGCTGCGTCTTTGGCAATGGTAATGGTGCCGCGCATTTTGCCGTTCATCTGTACGCCGATGGTAACCACATTGTTCTCTGCCAGTTTGGCATCGCCTTCCGGCCAGCTTTCGGCAACAATCAACGTGTTATGGCCCAGGCGAGCCCACATTTCTTCAGCCAAATGCGGAGTAAACGGCGACAGTAACTTAAGCAGAGTTTCATACATGGTTGCCGGAATTTTATCTTTGTTGCCGAGATAATTTACGTAAGTCATCAAAGCTGAAACCGCCGTGTTGAACTTCATTTGCTCAATACGCTCACTTACGTCGATGATGCAACGATGCATTTCGCGCAAATCTTCGGAGTTCATCGGCGCATCTTTATCGGCATAAACTTTGCTGAACAATGAGTATACGCGGCTGACAAAGCGATATACGCCGTTTAAGCTTTCTTCCGACCACATCGCCACCTGGTCAAACGGACCAATGAACATTTCATATAAACGGAAAGTATCGGCGCCGTAGTTTTCGACAATTTCATCCGGATTGATCACGTTGCCGCGTGATTTACTCATTTTCTCGCCGTCGGCCGCCAGAATCATACCATGAGAAGTACGTTTGTGATACGGCTCCGGCATCGGTACATAACCGCAATCATAGAGGAATTTATGCCAAAAACGAGAGTAAAGCAGGTGAAGTGTTACGTGCTCCATACCTCCGTTATACCAATCCACATTCATCCAATATTTTAAGGCATCCATAGAGGCAAATTCTTTGTCGTTATGCGGATCGCAATAGCGCAGGAAATACCACGAAGAACCGGCCCAGTTCGGCATTACGTCGGTTTCGCGCCGAGCATGACCGCCGCATTTAGGACAAGTGGTATTTACCCACTCGGTAGCATTGGCCAGAGGGGAATCACCGTTATCATTCGGGCGATAATCCGGAACATTCGGCAACGTCAGCGGTAACTGATCTTCCGGAATTGGTTGCCAACCGCAGTGTTCGCAATAAACCATCGGAATCGGCTCACCCCAGTAGCGTTGACGCGAGAACACCCAATCACGCAGTTTGAAGTTGACTTTAGCGTGGCCGAAACCGTGTTCTTCGGCATATTTGATGGCGGCGGCCATGGCGTCTTTTTTATCCATGCCGTCCATAAAACCGGAGTTGATGTGTGTGCCGTCTTCTTCCCATGCTTCTTTGGAAATATCGCCGCCGGCCAACACCTGAATAATCGGCAGATTGAACACTTTGGCAAAATCATAGTCGCGTTGGTCGTGAGCCGGAACCGCCATAATCGCGCCGGTGCCGTAGCCGGTCAGTACATAATCGGAAATAAATACCGGAATAAGCGTACCGGTGTACGGATTGCGGGCCTTAATTCCCTTTAATTCAACACCGGTCTTAGTGGTATCGGCAGTACGTTGCAGTTCGGATTTTTTGGCTGTTTCATTGACGTAATTTTGCACTTCGGAGGTATTTTCAAACTTATCCATCAAGTCTTTTACAAACTGATGCTCCGGAGCCATCACGCAATAGGTGGCGCCGAAAATCGTATCCGGACGGGTAGTGTAAACCACCATCTTTTTACCTAAATTGTTGCCGCTGTTGTCAGTGAGCTCAAATTCCAATTCGGCACCTTCGGAGCGTCCGATCCAGTTGATTTGCGTGGTTTTAATGCGGTCGAGGAAATCAACCATATCTAAGTCGTTAATCAAACGGTCGGCATACTTGGTAATGGCGAGCATCCATTGTTCCTTGTCGCGGCGTACCACTTCAGCCCCGCAGCGCTCGCAATGGCCGTTAACCACTTCTTCGTTGGCAAGTCCGACTTTGCAGGACGGACACCAGTTAATCGCCATTTTATCCTTATAGGCTAATCCATGTTTCCAGAATTGAAGAAACATCCACTGTGTCCATTTATAGTATTCCGGATCGCAGGTGTTGAAACATCTGTCCCAATCAAACGAAAAACCGAGCGATTTAAGCTGACGGGTAAAAGTTTCGATGTTTTGTTTGGTGGAAACAGCCGGATGCACACCGGTTTTAATGGCATAGTTTTCTGCCGGCAGACCGAAGGCATCAAAGCCCATCGGATATAAAACATTGAGGCCCTGCATACGTTTTTTGCGCGCAATTACGTCCAACGCGGTATAGGAACGCGGATGTCCGACATGCAAGCCGGCACCTGACGGATACGGAAATTCAACCAAAGCATAGAATTTTTTCTTGTTGTGGTCGATTTCTACCTTATAAGCTTTTTCGTCTTCCCAAATTTTTTGCCATTTTTTCTCGATGGTGCGGAAGTTGTAGCGTTCTTCGTTTTGCCAAGTTTCGCGCCATTCTTCCCAAGTTTCTTTTCCGTTATATCGTGCATTTCCCGACATTGATTTTTCCTTTTATTAAGATACGTTATAAAACATTACGGCGAAAATAGCACAATATTTGGTAAATTTCAATGCTTAACCGCATTATACACAAAGCAAAAAAACGAGTTTTTTTAACGAAAAAATAACGCTTGTGCAATAAGATAGCCTATAAAGGGGACAACGATGAACGATAAGGCTTTTTTACGATACGCTCTGGAACAGTCTTTTCTCCGTCCGCAAAATGACGCGGCGGAATGTGTCGATTTGCAATATAATATCAAAAATTCAAACGGTTATATGCTGGTTGATAAACGGCATGCAGAAATTGTGCCGTACCTGTTGCCGAGAGCAGCGGTTAAAAAATGCGTTAAAGCGGTGGCCCACGATATCAGCCGCAACGTGCGTTTATTTGCAGAATACGAGCGCTATAAACACGATTTGGCGGAAAACATAATTATTCCAGAAAATGTGCCGGAAATAGGGCGTGCCCGCAAGGTGCTGGATTTGGTTACGGTCAATCGGCAATCGGCGCAAAAAAAGAAAATCGCCGCGACTTTGATTCCGGCGACATTTGCCCTGAAAATGAAGGAAATTCATCGGGTTTACGGCGAGATCTGGCTGCAATCGGAAGCAGAATTGAAGAAAAATCCCGAAGCCGTCGATTTGTCGCTGATTAAGGATTTTGCGCAGACGTACGGCGCGGCCATGCGGCGTTTCGGGCTGGCTCATCCGCTGTATCGACTGAACAAAAAGCGTATGAAATACTATTTGAATGAGGCGGCGCAAATTTTGAAATCACGTCATCCTTTGGCTGATGATTTTTGTATAACTCATTGTTTTTATGAAATGAAACTGTTTGGAAATAAGGTTTCCAAAACTTGTGCCAATATGTTGTGCAATATGGTGGCGCAGTTGCAGCGCATGGCGCATCAACCGCAGTTGCTGACTTTAGTGCAGATTTTGTTGGCCGATAATCGCAAATTTGCCAAGGCTTTGCAGGATTATGCCGCCGAGCACAAAGTATCTGATTCGGCGCGGGTTGATACCATTCGGCATGATGTGCAGAAGTTATTCAAAAAATACGCGTTGTTGTGCTATTTGGACAGTGCGCGCTTTGCTTTTGAAAACAAGTTTTTGAACGAGTGTCCGGAGCCGCGGCATCCGCCGTTGCCGACGGTATCGCCGACCGACGAGTTGCGGATGGTTTCGCAAATTGTGGAAGAAAGCTACAAAATAAGTATTGCCGACGGCAAAATCTGTAAAATCTATAACGACGCCTTGGCTGCTTATGAACACGACCTGACGGCTTTGCAAAAAATTTTGGATTGCAAAGCATAATTTTTTTCATCAGAGCAGGGGATTAGCCCATCGAATTGCCGCCCTTTTGCATGGCAACCAGAGTATTCAGGCTCAGAGTATTGTCCTGAGTACCGAGTTCTCTTTCCTGTTCGTTCCCTTTTCCTTTTACGGTTTTCGGAGGTGCATAGGCTATGGTGCCGCTTCTTTCGTTGATATCTTTCTGCAACACAGTCAGACTTACTTTGTCTTGATCCAGATTCGGTGCCTGCTGCAAGTCTTTCATAAACTGATTGGCTTGGTCCTGCGTCATCGGTTGATCATTGACCGTAAAGTGCATAACACGTCCGCCGTTTTCAAACGTTACGGTACGTACCTCGTTGCCTTTGGTAATTTTGAAACCGTTTTGTGTGGCTTCGGCATATTCGGTTTCGGCACTCGGCGTATCTTTTGTCTGTCCGGTTGCAGTTTTACCTTCTTTTCCGGCCTTACCATCCTTGCCTTCCTTAGCTTCTTTACCTTCCTTGCCTTCCTTAGCCTCTTTTCCGGTCTTACCTTCTTTACCTTCCTTGGCTTCTTTTCCGGCCTTACCGTCTTTACCCTCGTCTTCTTTCTTCAGGCCCTGTTCTTTCATCAGCTTATCCAGTTCTTCCTGTAAGGCTTTGGCTTTTTCGTCATTACCCTTACTCTTGGCCTTTTCGATTTTCTTCTCCAACTTTTTAATTTGTTTGGCGGCCTTTTCCTGGTCTTTAATCATTTGCTCTTTGAGCTTTTCTTCTTTTTCCACGGTATTGATTACGTCGAGGTTATACTTGGCCTGACCGGTTGTTTCTCCGCTCTTTACGGCCTTTTCATAGCCTTCTTTGGCCTTTTTGAATTTTTTCGGGTCGTTTTTATACAACTCGTGATATGTTTTCATATCTTCATCGTGTTTCTGCGCCTCAGCCGAACCTTTAAGATAGCCGTAATTGTCGAGTTCTATCGGCTTTATCTTCAGCGGGTCGGCATTTTCCTTGGTCAAGGCCACACCTTCAACCGTCGGAATTTCTACACCGGCCTTGAGTCTTTCCATTTTCTCGGAATGCTCAATTTGTTGAATTGCCGTCTGAGCATCTTGGGTAAATGCTTGCAGACCTTCCTGACTGTCGGTATATCCGGACTGTTTCATCATCTGGAGCACCAGTTGCATAAGAGCATCCTCAAGGTTTCCTCCGTTGGCGAGCTGGCTGATTGCCGATGTAAAGTCACCGTATTGTTCCGGATTGTTGGCTTTCATGTCAGCCAGACCGTCCTGCAGTTTTTCCTGCGGGCTTTTTTCCGATGCGAGTTCTTCCGGCGACAACGCTTTACTGGCGTATTCTTTGGCTTGTTCCGGTGACAGGTTGGCTAAATATTCAACCGCTTCGCGTGAATAGGTTTGTTTTCTGCTGGTGATTGATCCGTTAGCATGGTCATTAACATCATTCGGCGCCATTAAGGCCTCATTGAGCAGTGTTGAAGCATTTTCGCCGTAAAGATTATACATTTTTTGTGCTGTTTCTTGCGGGTCAACATACTTCGATGAACCTTCTTCGGCATTATTAACCGTGTTCATATACTTAATCTTCTTAGCCATTTTGGCAATATCCGGACTGACTGCTTCCGCCTCATGACTTTCTACCGTCGGGGTAGCAGGTGCCTCATGTTCTGCTGCAGGTGCTGCTTTTACTTCCGGCTCGGCAACAACGTTATTGGCCGGAGTAGGGGCAGTAGGTGCTTCGCGCGGAGTAGATTTAAATTCGCCATTGCTGATATCAACCGTACCGCGCTCAATTTTAACTCCCTTAATACCGGCAAATGCCTGCTCGGCATCGCTCATTGCTTTATCCATAGCTTTTTCGGCCGTAGTAGGAGCGGCGGCAGGTGCTTCGCGCGGAGTAAATTTGAATTCGCCGTTGCTGATATCAACCGTTCCGCGTTCGAGTTTAACTCCCTTAATACCGGCAAATGCTTGTTCGGCATCATTCATTGCTTTATCCATTTTGGCTCTGGCAACTGCAGCGTTTGCCGGCGGATTAAGGGTAATGGTGATCTCGTCGTCTAAATCAACCGTTACACCTTCGGATTGCAGATTCTCTTTTATTTTGTCAGCGGCTGTTTGTAGTCCGGAGAAAGTATCAGAATTAGGAGTTTTTGTATCGTCGTCTAAATCAACCGTTATACCTCCGGATTGCAGATTCTCTTTTATCTTGTCAGCGGCTGTTTGTAGTCCGGAGAAAGTATCAGAATTAGGAGTTTTTGTATCGCCGTTTAAATCAATCGTTTCGCCGGCATTCAAATCGACATTATCCATTATACGTTGTCCGGCCTGCTGTAATGCGGAGAAAGTAGCACCGTCATTTTCCATCGCGGCAACATTTTCCGGCGACATGTCAATTTCGTCAGTTGGCAGAGGTACTTCGTTCATTTCTACGGTTTGTGTTTGGGGTTGCAGTTGTTTAAATTCCGCACTTTTATCTCTGTGGATGCTTTCAAGCACCATCATATATTGTTCGGCCGCTTTTATTTCGCCGGGAGTGGAATCGCTGTTTTCAAGCTGTTGTTGGTAGTGGGTGTAAATCTTTACAAAGTTATGGGATTGTTTGGCAAATTCGCTAACATCGCATAAACTCAACGATTTAATATAATCTTCAGCGGATGCCTCACCCGCCTCGTATTTTTCAAATACCGTTTGCGGATTATCTTCCCATACCGCTTTTTCTGTATCTTCAGCCATCTTTTTTCTCCAAACGCTTACTGAATAATCATACAGCCATTGTACACTGATTTTGCAATTTCGTCAAGTTTTTTTGCGAGTGCCGTTTATAGTGTATTTTGGAGTAAAAAACAATAAAATAAAATGCGTGAATGCCGCTATTTTTCTGCATTTACGGTGGTCGGCTCACTGTGTCCGGAATACAAAATTGTGTGGTTAGGAAATGTGAATATTTTGTTACAAATGCTAAAAATCAGTTGATTGTAATCGCCGCCCGGGATGTCAGTGCGACCGATGCCGTTTTTAAAAATCGTATCGCCGACGAAGGCCAGTGAATTGGCGGCATCATAATACACAACACCGTCCTGCGTATGCCCCGGAGTATGAATAACTCGCAGTTTTACGGTCGGATCGGCTTCAAGCGTTATTTCGGCATTGTCGGCAAGATATTGGGCATTATTCAGTACAATATCATCACCGAAAAATGCGGAAAGATTGTAAGTCGGATTCGGTAAATATTCACGGCCGTTCTCATGGGCAAAATAGGGGATATTAAGCGTTTTGGCGATTCGTTCTACAGCGCCGATATGGTCAAAATGCCCGTGCGTGATGAGTATTTTTTCAATTGTCCAGTCATTGTCTTTAATGGTTTTGAGCAATTTTTCGGCTTCGGCACCGGGGTCAATCAAAAAACCGTGCTTGGATTTTTCATCAATGTAAAAATAAGAGTTGGTGCGGATAATGCCTTGTACCGGAACCTGTTTAACAATCATCAGGCAGACCTTTCTAAAAAATCAAGTGCGTAAGCAAGCCGCCGATAACACCACAGATGTACAACGCGGCGGTTATTTGCAGATTCTCGCTTAAATGGCGGTTGACGCGGAACAGCACCAACAGACCGACACCGCCGTTGACAAGCGAGCCGCTGATTAAGGCGCCGAAGGGGATAAAATCATCCATATACAATTGAGTTAAAATAACCGATGACGAACAGTTCGGAATAAGGCCAATTATACCGCTGATTAACTCTCCCGCCAGCGGTATCTGCATATAAGCGGTGACGGTCGAAATATCAAGATAACTTATCGAATAATTTAAAATCAGCGTAAACACAAAGATAAAGGCGGTAATACGTAACGAATGATATAATGCCGGTTTCACGACGGAATCTTCACAGTGACAATTTTCGTTGCGGCACAGTTCTTCAATGTTAATTTCTCGGTATTTGTAATATTTGTGCCAGATAAAACCGACGGCATAACCGAAGACAATGCCGCAAGCCGTTTTATACAGCAAAATTTTGGTAATAACCAGCGGCGGAACGGCGGCCGAGAGCATAATCGGCAACATCTCATCGGAGGTAGAAAGAAAAATCGCCAGCAAAGTACCGATACCGATAAGTCGCGCGGCAAAAAAGTTGGCGGCCGCCACTGAAAAACCGCACTGCGGAAGCGCTCCGCACAAGCTGCCGATAAGCGGTCCGCTCCAGCCGGCTTTTTTGATTATTTCCGCGGTTTTGTCCGAAGTTTTATGCTCCATGTATTCTAAGCACAAATAGGTAACAAACAAAAACGGAAACAATTTTAAGTTATCAATCAGTGTGTCGATAAGTATGTCCATCATCGCCTCAAAATTTATGATTTTCACGCATTATAACGATACATACGGCAATGTCAACACATAAAAAACGCCGCCAATAATGACGGCGCTTAAGTGCGTGAAAATATAGCTATTTACCTTTGATGTGTGCGCTCAGCACTTTTAATACTTTTACCAGTTCCGGCTTCATTTGCGAGCGTTCAACTACCATATCGACCATGCCGTGTTCCAACAGATATTCGGCACGTTGAAAGCCCTCCGGTAATTTTTCGTGAATGGTCTGTTCAATCACGCGCGGGCCAGCAAAACCGATAAGACAGCCTTTTTCCGCAATATTGACATCACCGAGCATGGCAAAGGAGGCAGAAACACCGCCGGTAGTCGGGTCAGTTAATATCGATATATACGGAATGCCGGCTTCTTTCAGTTCATTTACGGCAGCAGTAGTGCGCGCCATTTGCATCAAAGAGAGCATACCTTCCTGCATGCGAGCACCGCCGGATGCGGCAATGGCAATAAACGGTTCTTTGTTTTTGAGGGCAATATGCGCCGCGGCAATAAAGCCTTCGCCTACGGCCAGCCCCATGGAGCCGCCCATAAACGAAAAATCAACTGCCGCCACCACGCAACTAATACCGCCGATTTTGCCGCGAGCCACTTGAATGGCATCATCGGTACCGTTTTTTTTGCGGTTGGCCTTCAAACGGTCGGTATATTTTTGCACGTCCTTAAATTTAAGCGGATCATCGATAATCGGCGGCAAAGCCACGGTTGTGTATTTGTCGTTGTCAAACAGCAAACGAAAGCGCTTTTCTACATATAAGCGCAAATGATGGCCGCAAGAGGTGCAGACATAGAATGACTCCTTGAGCTCTTTAGAAAAAAGCATTTGGTTGCAGTTCGGGCAACGTACCCACAGATTGTCGGCGATTTCTTTCGGAGTGGTTTTTTGTATCTTCGGACGAACAATATCCGTAAGCCAATTCATTTTGAGTTATCCTTTCTTAGTCGGGGCTTTCAGACGTTTCCACCAACGGCTCGCCGGTTTTTTATCGGCATTTTCCTGCTGAACTTTGGCCTGCATACCGATAATATCCTGTTTTAAGCCGGTAACGGTTTCGTTGAGTTTGGCCTGTTCCTTATTTAAGGCACGATTGGTCTTTCTTTGTATACGCAAATCGCGGCGCAACGGAGAATAACCGAACCAAGCACTGATTCGCCCCAGAAGATAACCTAAGAGCAGAAAAACCGCCAGAACATATTGGGCTTTAAAACCTTCTTCCGGACCATACGGAAAATGTATACCCTCAGCTTCAACACCGATAATTGCCCAGATAGCAACGGCGATTAGAGGTATTATAATCAGATAGTGAAGAAACCTCATATCTTCCTCCTTTGTTTAATTATATCGACCTTAAGGATTTAAACGTGTATGTAATTCCTTGCCGGTCTTGAAATGCACAATATTTTTGGATGGAACTTCTACTTTGGTTTTATTTTTCGGATTGATGGCAACGCGCGGTTTTCTGGTACGCACCGAAAACGCGCCGAATCCGCGGATTTCTACTCTGTCGCCGCTTGCCAATGCGGAAGTCAGTTTTTCAAAAACGACGCTGACAATGCTCTCAACATCTTTAACGGTTAAATTCGGCATTTTTGCCGCAATCTTTTCGATTAATTCTGATCTGGTCACTTTATCCTCACTCGTTAGTTTAGTTTGATTCGAAATTTTTATCCATTATTACACTTTAATTTTTCAGATAGCCAGATAATTTTTACGATTTTACACAAACATCGGGAGCTCTTAAATAGAGGGGTTTCGGATAGTTCAGTTTTTTGGCGTTGAGTTTTTGGATGGCACAGGCGGCAATATCGGATACCGAAACATTTTTATCCATGCGAATGGCGTGTAATACAAGTCCGCTCGGCTTATCCAGAAATCTTTCGACACCGTTGCCGATGAGGGTAACGGTTTTGCCTTTTAATAAATCGATAATCTCGTTATAATCGGCGGCGGCCGGCTCGGTCAGTTTTTCCAGTTTGCCGTTGAACAGCTGAAAATAAAAGTCGTCGCGTTTGGTTTCGATAATTACGGCATTGAATGATGACAATTCCTGCATATCAAGCGAATGAACATAAGCCTCGAAAGCAGTTACTCCGGTTACGGCAACCTGGGGTGCGGCCATGGCAAAAGCACGAGCGGCGGCAACGGAAGAACGAACTCCGGTAAAAGAGCCGGGACCGATGCACACCCCCAAAAGCCCGACTTGCGCAAATTTCAGCCGCTGTTGTTGCAGCAAACGCTGAATTTGCGGCAACAAAGCTTCCGCCTGACCGAACTCCATTTCTTCATAATACCTGGCTATAACGGTGGTATCTTTCAAAAGTGCAATCGAGCAACCGTTCGCCGTGGTATCAAATGCCAATGTGTACATCCTTTTTTTTGCCTTTAAAAATTAGATTTATTTGATAAAATTGTTGCTAATTGATTTATATAATATAAAATCATTTTAAGAGCAAACGTTTTTTTTAAAGATATGCAAATGGATACGGAACTGCTGAAATATATTATGATTGCGAGCATCATTATTGAAATGACGCTGGTGGGAATTATTATTGCCATGCAGGTAAAAATTGCCAAATATCAACGCAAGGTCTATTTCATAAAACGTGACCGCGAACGTTGCAACGAGGTTCTGTATTCAACCAAAGACGGTTATCTGTGTTTTGTTTATCCGGATCAGAAGGTGAAAGATATGCAAAAAGGAATCGTTGAAAGATGTTCGCGCCGGTTGGCGGTTATGCTCGGGTTGAAAAATGGTACGGCCTCGTCGTTTGCCGATGTTTGTGAGGCTTTTTATAAAGAAGATGCGCGAATCCTGAAGAAGTATGTTACCTTGTTGCAACAGGAGGGACATGCCTTTGAGGACGTGCTGAAACTCAAAGGAGGGCAACGCTTGGTGTGTGTTTACGGCAGCCGGATACAGGGAGCGGATAATAACCTTTATTGCGATATTATTTGGTGTCGCGATGTATCCTCGGAAGCCGAAAAAATCAATACGCTGGAAGATGAGATAACAAGCGCGCAGAATCGGGTAACCGGTTTGGAAAATATGATTGACGGTGTTAACTATCCGCTGTGGCTGCGAGATGAAAATCTTAATCTGCTTGAGATAAATAAAAAATATCTTGAATACAGCGGTTTAAGTAATAAAAGTGATGTAATAAATCAATCTGTGGAGTTGGGTAACAACAACGGAGATTCGGTGGTAAAAAAAGTTGCGGCCGAGGCACAGAAAAGCAAAAAAATCCAGAAAAAAGCCTTCAAAATGGTGCGCGGCGGAGCGTTGTATAACTATGAAATTCAAGAAAATCCGTATTTTATTGACGATAATCTGGATAAGGTCGGTACGGTCGGCTATTTGGTCGATAATACCGAATTGGAACATCTCAAACGCGGATTTAAGGCAAATCAGAACAGTCACCTGGAAATTTTGGGAACACTCGGTACGGCTTTTGCCATTTTTGACGGACAAACCAATTTATTCTTTTATAACAATGCTTTTCGCGATTTATGGGGGTTGGATAACGAATTTTTGGAAAAAACTCCGAGTTATTTGCAGTTTTTGGAAACGGTGCGCGAGCATAAACTGTTGCCGCCGGTACCGGATTTTAAGGCTTATAAAGAAGATGAGCTGGCGGTTTTCGGCGGATTATGGGAAACGCGCGAAGATTTGTTGCATTTGCCGGACGGACGTGCTATTCGGCGTTTCCGCACGCCGCATCCGAACGGAGTGATTTTTGCTTTTGAAGACGTTTCCGATCGATTGGCTACCATGCGTCGTTTGAATGAGTTGACCGCGTTACAGCAAACCATTTTGGATAATTTGAATGACTCGGTGATTATATTCGGCGCCAACCAGCGTTTAAAATCATATAATCGCGCTTATTTGAAGCTGTGGAGCTTGGATTTTGATAAAATGCAGGATGAGCCGAAACTGGAAAAAATTATTGCTTACCAAAAGCTGTTCTTTTCCAACGTTGATGATTGGGAAAGCTTTAAGCAGAGTATGATGGCAAACATAACCGAAGGCCGTAAATTCGATTTATTGCGAGATGATAACGTGAATATCGCCGTTTCACCGCTGGTCTTCTATGACGGCTCGTTTATGATTACATATACCGTAAAAGCGGCACGGAAAGGTAAATAGATGATAACGGATGATGAGTTGAAAAAGAAAAACGAAGATGACGAAGACACCGACAATATCGGTTCCGGTGTTTTAGGCAGCAAAAAAGGGTTTGAGGAAAGCGAGCGTCTGACACTACGGATTGACGCTTTGGAAGCCGATAAATACCAGAAGAAAAAAACAAAAAACAACGTCAATCGAATCTCAAAAAATCCTAATAAGATTAAAACTAAAGTGCGGCAAATGGATGATGATGACGATGAAGACGAGGATTTGATGGACCATACTGCCATGCGCTCGCTTAACCGATTGTGGCGTATGCAAATGAATCGGCAGGATTCCACAAATTCGGATACGTCACTGGTCAACGCACTGGAGTCCGATGAACGGCGACAGATTATGCAAAACATCACTACCGAAATAACGCGTCAGGAGGAAAATGCCGGTCGGCACAACGCATTGGCGCAGGCGGATAAATTGCTGAAAAAGGCTGATTTGGAGCAGATGAATACGCAGGAATTTATGAACGAAATGAAGGATGCTATTTATAATCCGAGTAAGTTGCGACGTGAGGCATTGGCTACGCATATTGCCAAACAAATGGGAATTAAGGGCGAAATAGTCAAACACAGCGAAGGCGAGGTGGTTGAGGGCGTGCGCAAGGTTAAGTCGCTGTCGGGCGGGCGCAAGGTTGATGCACTGAAGATGGATGATGTTAAGAAAGTCGGCGAAAAGAAAATGACACAAAACGAAACAGCCGAACTGATTTTACGCAAGTCGGGACAGACAGCACGCTTATCGGAAATCAAGCACCAGAGCAAAACGCGGAATTCCGGCTCGAAAAGGGGGAATAAGTCGAAAAGCAATAAATCTTATTCGGCGCAGATGAAAGAGCTGTTGCGGGAATCGCTTAAGAAAAATGATAAAATAGGGAGATAATCAAAAGTTACGATTTACTTTTAAAAAAAAATATAATAAAGTGGTCAACATAAAATAACTCTTTAAGGAAAAAAACATGGAAAATCAATATTACACACTTATGGAAAAGCAGGATTTTTTCGAAATAATCGAAAATAAATACGGTGAATTGGCGATTTTTATTGATGCGCGCGACGGTGAGCCGCAAGAACCGGTTTTGCAGTTTGACGGCAAGAAAACCGCTTTGTTGAAGCGTGATGAGCGCCGCTCGATTATTTTGGATAATATCGATGTCGAAACCAGAGGGGTTTTGGCCGAATCCGAAGTGGTTATGATTTGCGAAATGCATGCCGATGTAGTAGTCAGAGTTTATGCCGTGGCGGTGGAAAATGTTGAAGATATCGTCTTGAATGGTCGCAGAACCCGTGCCGATGAAATATTCAGAGCCAAGAGCAAAGAAGAATTGCTCAAGTCTTTCGGCGCAATCAAAACTTGGACCGGCGGTACCACAAAATGATCGGACTTGTTTTTGTAACACACGGCAACTTGGCGTTGGAGTTTTTGGCCGCGATGGAGCACGTTGTCGGCAAACAGGATAATGTGGCTTGTGTTTGTATCGGGCCGGAAGATGATATGGATGCTCGCCGGCAGGAGATTTTAACTAAGGCCAAAGCGGTTGATACGGGAAAAGGTGTATTGCTTTTGACCGATATGTTCGGCGGAACACCTTCTAACTTGGCAATGTCGGTTATCAGCCATGGTAATTTTGACGTGATTGCCGGGGTTAATCTGCCGATGTTGATTAAGTTGGGCGAGGCCCGCAAGACCATGAATTTGGCTGATTGTGCCGATTGCGCACAGGAATCCGGTAAAAAATATATCAATGTTGCTTCACAGTTGCTGAACGGAACATCCAAATGAGTGAAGCTCAGGCAGAAGTGATGATTTGCAATCAGAAGGGGCTGCATGCACGGGCGGCAGCCGCTTTTGTTAAGTGTATTGCCGATATTGATGCCGAAGTTACGGTGGAAAAAGACGGAGTTGTGGTTGACGGTTGCTCGATTTTGAGCCTGATGATGTTGGCCGCTTCCAAAGGGTGCACCATCAAAATCAGGGCCACCGGAAACGAGGCGCAAAAGGCCGTCGATGATTTGAAATTGCTGATAAATAATCGTTTTGGTGAAGAATCGTGACTAAGCAAAAAGCACCGCGTAATAAAACAATTTGTCTGAACCTTAAAGAGGAAATCGCTTTGTCGCGTCGTGCCGTTAAATTTGCGCCGTTTCGCGAGCCCCCGCAGCTGAATAATCAAATCGTTTGGCAAGATACGTTTTATGCTTTGCGGCACATTCCCGATAATTTCGCTGATTTGATGGTGGTTGATCCGCCGTATAATTTAACCAAGAACTTCGGCAAAAATATTTTTTATCGCACCGATTTGCAAACATATAAAAAGTGGCTGGATAAATGGCTGGCGCAGACGGCACGGATTTTGAAGCCGAATGCCAGCGTATACATTTGTTCCGATTGGCAGAGTTCGCTGGTGATACCGGAAGTTGCGGCTAAATATTTTGTGTTGCGCAACCGCATTTCGTGGGAGCGCGAGAAGGGCAGAGCGGCCGAAAATAACTGGAAAAACTGTTTGGAAGATATTTGGTATTTTACCAAGTCCGATGATTTTACCTTTAATTTGGATGCAGTTAAAATGCAGCGCAAAGTGTTGGCGCCGTATCGCGATAAGGGAGGAAATCCTAAGGATTGGCAGGAGAGTGACGGGCAAAAAATCCGCTATACCGCTCCGTCAAATATCTGGACCGATATAACGGTGCCGTTCTGGTCAATGCCGGAAAATACCGAGCATCCGACGCAAAAGCCGGAAAAACTGATAGCCAAGCTGATTTTGGCTTCGAGCAATAAGGGAGATATGGTGTTTGACCCGTTTGTCGGCTCGGGCACTACGGCGGTGGTGGCAAAAAAACTCGGTCGGCGTTTTTTGGGGATTGAGCGCGAGCGCAAATATGTGGCATTGGCGCTGAAACGTTTGGATATGGCCGCGGAAAATCCGGCAATTCAGGGCTATGAAAACGGCGTATTCAAAAGTCGCAACGCTGAAGAATAGGCCTTCTTTTATTCCCGTTCCTCAGCTTGTTTTTTCTTAAACGCGGCATAACCGGCCTTCAACCGAGCTTGTGCGACTTTATTTTCCTCATGTTTTTTCTGCCGAATTTTATAGACGGATAACTCGCTTTGATACTTTGCGCTTTCAATCAAGTCTTTATATTTTATATAATAATCGCCGTCTTCATCTTCCGCCTTCGGGCAATTATATCTTTCCATCAAATCATCATCGCAATATATTTTTTCATCACCCGACATTTGAGGCAACCCGAATAAAGATAATAAGTCATTATTTTTACTGCACCCAAAATCTCCGCCGACTTCTTGCGGCGCTCCTTGCAAAGATGTTAATTGATTATTATAGCACCAAAAACCTCCTCCGACTTCTTGTGGCGCTCCGGTCAGGGAAGTCAGTTGATTATCAAAGCACCAAAAATCTCCGCCGACTTCTTGCGGCGCTCCTTGTAAGGTGGTAAGTTTATTGTAGTGGCAATAAAAATCTCCGCCGACTTCTTGCGGTGCTCCGGTCAAGGAAGTAAGTTCATTATCGCGGCAATCAAAATATCCGCCGACTTCTTGCGGCGCTCCGGTCAGGGAGGTCAGCTGATTATTATCGCACCAAAAATCTCCGCCGACTTCTTGCGGCGCTCCGGTCAAGGTAGTAAGCTTATTGTAGTGGCACTCAAAATCTCCGCCGACTTTTCGCGGCGCTCCGGTCAAGGTAGTAAGCTCATTATTAGAGCACCCAAAACCTCCTCCGATTTCTCGTGGCGCTCCTTGTAGGGTGGTCAGTTGATTGTCGTTGCAACTAAAATCTCCTTTAACCGTAACTTTTGATAAATCAGGCAGTTCGGTTAAACCTTTTTTGCTCAAATCCACATCGCCTTCAATCACAAACCCGTCCGGAAGGTTATACAAATTGTACGTCTTCCCGTCCTGTTCAAACTCAAATTTATCGTTTAACTCAGCCATTTTTATTACTCCTTATTCCCGTTCCTCAGCTTGTTTTTTCTTAAACGCGGCATAGCCGGCTTTGAATTTGGTCTGAATATCCTGTTTTTCCTGCTGTTTTTGGCGGTGAATTCTGTTCTTGGCCAATTCGCTTTTATAAAGAGGGGTTGCTATCAGCTCCTTGTAGCCGCAGCCTTTTTCCTTGGCATCGGCAATACCGTATTTTTCACCCAGGGCATTATCGCAGCATATCTTCTTATCTTCGTCCAATACGGGTACACCGAATAACGATTGCAGTTCCTCGTTTTTGTAGCATTTGAAATTACCGTAAACCACCTTAGGTGCCCCTTGCAGGGTAGATAATTCGTTGCCCCTGCAATCAAAATCTCCGCCGACTTTTTGCGGTGCACCTTGTAAGGAAGTGAGTTGATTATTGTTACAATAAAACCGTTCGCCGACGGTTCGCGGTGCCCCTTTAAGCGAAGTCAAATTGTTATCATGGCAGGAGAAAAGTCGGTCGACACTCTGCGGAGCTCCATCCAGAGATGTCAACTTATTATAGCTGCAATAAAAACTGCCTTTAATGGTTTGCGGCGCCCCTTTTAAGGTGGTCAGCTCATTGTCGCTGCAGTTGAAGGTCCAACCGACTTCGCGCGGCGCTCCCTCCAGAGATGTCAACTTATTATAGCAGCATTCAAATTTTCCGCCAACCTTTTCCGGCGCTCCCTTTAAGTAGGTTAAACAGTTTTGGTTGCATGTAAAATATTTGCCGACGGTTCGCGGTGCGCCTTTCAGAGTTACCAGTTCGTTACCGCTGCAGTCATAAAAACCACCGACAATTTCCGGCCCACCTTCTAAGGAAGTAAGTTCGTTGTCAAGGCAGTCGAAGTCTCCGCCAACCTCTCGCGGAGCACCCCTCAAAGAGGTCAGTTTATTACTTTCGCACCTGAAATCCCGACCTACTTTTCGCGGTGCGCCCTTTAAGGAGGTTAACTGGTTATGGTGACATGAAAAAGAGCCTTCAATCGTGACTTTGGATAAGTCCGGCAGTTCGGTTAAGCCTCTCTCCGACAAATTAACGTCTCCTTTAATCACAAATCCGTCCGGCAGGTCATAAAGGCTGTAAGTCTTTCCGTCCTGTTCAAATTCAAATTTATCGTTTAGTTTCGCCATGAGTACTGCTCCTATTCTCGTTCCTCAGCTTGTTTTTTCTTAAATGCGGCATAGCCGGCCTTAAACTTATCCTGAGCAACCTTATTTTCCTCGTGCTTTTTCTGCCGAATTTTATAGACGGATAACTCGCTCTGATACTTTGCGCTCTCAATCAAGTCTTTATATTTTATATAATAATCGCCGTCTTCATTTTCCGCCTTCGGGCAATTATATCTTTCCATCAAATCATCATCGCAATATATACTTTTATC
>CAKJXZ020000015.1:0-25998 GCA_918234285.1 Pseudomonadota bacterium
GCAAACGCTTCCTTTGCGCCTTCAGCCGAACCGGTCACGGTTTTTAATGAGCCGGATAGGCTTTCAAATTCCTTGTTTATACTGACAATGCCTTTGAAAGTCCGCATTAAACCGCTTGCGCCGAGGTAAGCACCGACTAAACCGGCAGTTTGTTTCAATATACCGTTAAAGGTCTTGACTGTGTCGCTTAAGGCACGCAGATTGTCATTTGCCGGAGTGATTACTTGCGTAATCTGCCGGAAAGCCTTTTGGCCGTCCGTGCCAAGCGACTTAAATTCGCTCCGCACCTTATCGCCGCCCACCGCTTCAAGTCTGATTGATAATTTTTTCGCTGTTGCTGTCATTTAATCCCTGTTTCATAGCAAAAACGCCAACAGACAACAATTCCGTCAGCGTTTCTTTATCAAAATTCAATGTTTCCGCGATTTTTAAGGCTGTTTCGAGATTCGGCTCGGAGAGTTTTAATAAAACTTCCCACGCTTGATATCCCTCGATTGTTTGCGGCGTTGTTTCGGTATAGCGACATTTGTGGAAAGGACAAAGCAGGTTTAGCTCTGTGCATCCGGAGCAGTAACTTCGCCCGTCACCGAAGTGCCACTTGGCTCGGGCGTAAAGTCGTTTTTTTCCGCATCCAGCAATTCACGCAGGCCACAATATTGATTGCGAAAGTTCTCGGCAACCACCCAAAAATTAGAGAAAAGCTCGTCGATTTTAGCTTCCGTCAGCGGTGCGGCTTTCTCGTTGTCTGCCTCTTGAATGCCTTGCCATTCCAAAATACCGGCAATACCTAAGCCGATAAGCAGAAACTTATCCGCCAATGCCTCGCGCTTTACCGGATTTTCGATGTCTTCAGATACGTCCAGTCCGGCATCTTTGTTGGCTTTATATTCTTTGGCCAAATCTGCCAGTTTTGCATTCATATAGGCTTTGGCCTCGTAAAATACCGCCGATGTGCAAGGCTTAACCTTGACCTTTACGCCGTAGCCAAGTTCTAACCAATACGGCTCTTTGTTAATTTTTAACTTTAACATTAATAACTCTCCACGTCGTTGATTAGCTTAATCGTCATCATATGACCGAGTTCCTCGCTTTTTGCTCCTTGGAAGTCATACGAACACTCAATGCCGTTCGGGCCGTCAATAGAACGTTTCGGCTTTGGCAGATAAACTTCGTGACATTCAATCACGAGTTTCATCGTGTCGGTCAGCTGATAGCCGAGTTCCACATCAACCGGTGTTCCTTCTCGCGCCTTATCAAGCAAGATATTGTCGCCATAGCGGGCGGAAATACTGCCGGACAGGCTTGCCACACCCAAATCAATCGCTTCAACCAAGCCATCGTTGCGGATGGTTTCGATTTTTTCCAAATTGTTGGAGTATGTGGCACTTGCCGCCGTTATGTTGGCTAAGAATTCGCCACCGCTCTTGATATAGCCCTGGAACTGTGACACACGAGTGTATTTATAGACATCCGGCGCGGCATCAATCGCGGTTGTTGAGCCTTTTTCGCATTGCGCCATTAAGTTTAAGGTAACCTGCGCTTCGCCGGAACGTTGGAAGTTAAAGGCAATACTGTTGGCTCTCACACCTAAAAAGCGGATAAACTGCGGCACCTCCGGCAAGCCAACTTCAAGCGAATAGCTTGGAATGGCAATTTTACCGCTCTCAAAGGCGTGTGTATAAACACCGTCAGCCTCGGTTGTGGTTGGTTCACCGAAAATTGCTTTCAGCCAAACGCCGATGTTACGGACATCCACCGGAACAGCCATATCGCCGTCAACGTTGATAACATCTTGGAACGGCTGTGTCGGATCACGTCCCAAACCCAAGACATTGGATGATAAAAGGTTTTGTTCGCTGTCGAGAGACGATGAAATAAACGGTATTTTGCGATATCCGGTGTCCGGCATCACGCCGTATTCGCTTTCTTCAGCGATAAGTAATTGGGCATTCCACCCGTATGCACGTGACATATTTTTTCCTTTCTAAGTTAAATTTGAATCTGAAACATATTCCAAAACAATAGGCACAACCGCGCCTTTGATGGTGAAGCCGCCGTCAACCGGCTGTTCGATAAACTCCGGCGGATCGGCGTGCATATAATCAATTAAACCGGACAGCGTGACATCAACTTTCAAAATCAAGCCGATTGCCTCCAAAATGCTGTCAAGTTTGGCATCATTGTCGGAATCCTCGACTTGTTGAATAAGCACTTCAATCTCGGCTTTGTGATGGAACACAAAACACGCCGGAGACAACAGTACATCCGGTTCGCCGATGTTGCCGTCACGAAGCACCACAAGACCGTTGTCTGGAATTTTGACCGGCAACACGGCATTGCGCTTGACTTCGACATCAGGCAGAGCCGACAGCCGTTCCAATAAAGCATTTAAGACTTGTTCTCGTTTACTCATTGATTTTCCTTTTTTTGCATCCTATATAACTAAAGTACTAATTTTGAGGGCAAAATAACTATGGTAAAAGCAAATACAAAGGATAAACAATTGGAAAAAGATATAGATATAGACAATGAAATAAATTCATGTGAACAAATGCGACAAGAAAGCATAAAATCACACGATAAATTACTAATATCTTTATCATCTGGGGCATTAACACTTTCTCTCGCTATATATGATAAACTTTATACGGGTATTCATCCGTATTTTTTAGTTTGTTCGTGGTGTTTATACTTTACTTCACTTCTTTCAACTTTGTTTTCCTTTTTCTCAGCCCAAAAGTTATTCGATTCTCAAATATTATGCTTAAATGCGATCAGAAATAATGAACCATTTAGCAATCTTAAATTCAGAATTTTTCGTTCTATCACTGTTTGGTTAAATAGAATAGCATTGGGAACTTTTTTGATTGCTTCTATCTTATTTCTGATTTTTACCTCATCTAATTTATTAAATAGGAATACCGATATGACTGATAATCAAACAATAGCTCAAGATGGCTTAATATCAAACTCATCCATGCAGAATGATATTTTGAAAGAAGGATTGCTTCCTAATACTCATTCAGCAAAAATTATTGATACTTATGTAAAACAAGATGTTCAGACACAAAAACCCGTTCATATAATTGAGAATGGCTTAACACCAAGTTCTATATCTACAACTATAATCTCGGGGAATCCAAAGCCTCAGCCTTCAACACCTAGTCAGCAATCTAAAGAACAGAGTAAATAACTACTCATCTTTCCAGTTTCTCATGATTAGTGTTGGAACTTGCGCCTGCCATTTTTCGCTTTCGGTTTCAAAGTTTATCAGCTTCGGCATTTTGACTTGCGGTACCAGAATAAAAGCGATAATCGTTTTTTTACGCTGTTCATGCACTAAAAACGATGCGCCGTTCGCCCGATAAATAAAGCGCAGGCGCACACCTTTCCATTTTTCATAAAGAGCCGGTGTCATACGCTTATTAAACACACGTTTCTTTATGGCCAAAGTCGGTATGGCGAGCCAAAAGCCGCTTTGTGAACGAATAACCGAGGCATACTCAAAGCCCTCAAGGATTTTTTGTGCCTTGGTATAAACCACACCGGCCGCCGAAATGCTGTTCTTGGCTTTCGGATAAATGTCTCCGCGCCAAGTGTTGGCAAGCCGTGAGCCGAGTTTTGCCGCTTTAACTTGCGACCGAAGCGAGAGCTTCAGACCGTTGGTTGCGGTTTTAATACCGGTTGTGACGGCTTTGGCGGCATTTTGATACTCCTTATCCAAGAGTTCATCAAGTTTTCCCTCTAAGGCCGCTTTTAAGTGCATAAGTCGCAACTCCAAATCAGTTTGTGAATATCCTTGATCGGCTCGGAATGCACCGTAAACGTTTCGTCGTCGGTGTCAATCTTGTCACCGATTTTGAGTTCAGGCGCGTCAGATATCCGTATCCGCCCCCGATGAGACGGGGAATGAGCTTGTACAAAGCCCACACCCACAATCTCATCAGGTTCGGTCAGGATAATCCGAATAGCCTTATTTTTGTACGTCGCCGGTTGTCCCATCTGGTTGAACAGGCTGTCTGTCGCCATTTTCATCGGATTTATCGCCATCTTCTTCGGTCTCCGTGTTTGTCGGCGGTGTGTTTTTCTTTAAGCTCTCGGCATAGCCAAGCGAAATGAGGCGTTTTGCCTCGCTTTCGCTGACATCGCAAACGCTTTTCGGTGCAAATTGCTTACCTTTGCTTACCACCAACGTGATTAACGCTCTTACTTTTGCCATGTGCGCCTCCGTTAGCCGATGTTAACAAACATGGAAGCGTTCGGGCGGTACGGAACAACCAGCGGTGCGGACTGCAACAACAGCCAACGAACCGACGGATCTTCCTCAACCCATGACTTCGTGAAGTAGCGATGAGCCGTCCAGTTGGCTTTTTCATCGTGAATTGCGCCGTAACAACGCGTTCCCTCCAAGCCGTCACGAGAGCCTAAAATAACGGTCTTTTCTGGCAAGAGTTTGCAAGTCACGCCTTTATCGTCGATGTAGGTGTCGTTATAAACCCAAATTGCAAAGTCACCGATAGAACCGGCATAGCGGGCTTTTTCGTTTTCGCTGATGATATGCGGATCAATGTTGATGGTGTTGTTGGTGCCGCGGCGAATGTCTAAATACTTCTGAACAATCGGATTTGAACGGAAGATTTTCCAAGCTTGCGGGTCCATTACCACGGTTTTGGCGACCACACCAGACTTGTCTTGAACGGTAATTGCCCAATCTTCCAAGTCATCTACCGGATTAACATTGGAGTTTTCCCATGTCGCTGAACCGGTCAAAGCCTTGGTTAATTCCTCATCACGTCCAAAATCAACGGTTTGCGCCGGATATCCGTCACCGGAAACAATAACCTTGCCGGTGCGCAAAATTTCCGCCGCCATAACTTCCTCACGGCGTGTCAGGTTTTCGAGTTGGTCGTTCAAATGCGTGGCAAGAGCTCGTTCATAGCGTTGGTTGTTTGATAAACTGCCGCCGATGGTTTCTCCGGCCAAGCGTTTGAACGGAATGTTGGCATCAAAGCGGCGTTTATCTTTAACATAAGCCGGTTTGAACGATTTGGTTTGATATCCGCCGCCGTCAACAACTTTGCCAGGAAGTAGCGGCGATACAAACGGCGAAATGCGCGGTTTGCTGTCGGTAATATCAAAGAAGATTTCCTCTTTTTCGGAGGTTTGCACGTTCGGAAAGAACGTATCAAGCAAAAAAGAAGGTGGAGTATGTAACCGCTCCACCACTTTTGAAAGGACTTGAGTTGAAAAAATATCCATTTATATGCTCCTTAGTATGGTTGGTTTTCTTTTACAAAAATGCTTTTGGCACGGAGTTTGGCGATAAGCGTGTCAATCTCCGCGTTGGCCTTAAGCGCGGCTTTGTTAAACTCGCCGGTCAAATACACCACCGCTTCCTTGTCTTCGTCAGAGGCATCAACGGTTTCCGCCAAAATTGCCTCCGGAGCGGATGTGCTAATGGTGTATTTGCCGCTGTTGTTAATTCCTAAAACTGTGCCGCGTTCATATTTACCACCGGTAATCGGCACTAACATTGAAACGCGCGGAAACTCACCGGCAAGCAGGTTGTCGGCTTTGGTTTCGCCCTGATCAGTAAATCCTTGTGCTACCATGTTATTCTCCCTTAGCTAACGAGGCGATGCGGTCAGCCACAGCCTCAACGGTTTCTTCTTGTGCTTCCGCGGCCGGTTGAATGTCCGGATTTCTCAGTTCATTCATTGCCGCTTCAAAAGCGTTTGGTTTGGTATTTGGAATAGTATCCAAAATGGTTAGAATGTTGGCGGCCGATAAATCAGTCATCGCCAACAATGCGTGGGCTGTGGTTTCCTTGCCGCGGCTTGAATCGCTGGCAAAAACCGCCGCCATACGCTCGCGCTCGGCTTTTTTAACATCCTCCGCGCTTACTTGGTTTTGTTCATCATTCATGAATGTTTTCTCCATATTAAGGCTTGAAACGATATCCTCGAATGAGGATAAGCCGTCCGCCAAGCCGTTACGGACGGCATATTGTCCAACAGAAACGTCTCCCGCGCCGAACTCTTTGACCACATCCACCGCCGTAATGCCGCGATTACGCGCCACTTTAGCGATGAATACTTCAGCAAGCTCATCAACACGTGCCTGTATTTTAGCTCGTCCCTCATCGGTGTTGACATCCGGCCGTTTGTTCGGCGATTGACTTGATACAATTTCGATGGTTTTGGCATCATCGTCCTTTTCAAAGATGGAAACGACACCGATTGAACCCAAAATTGCGGTGTCAGCCGCCAAAATCTTGTCACAGGCCGAAGCTATCCAATATGCGCCGGAGCAACACGCACCGGAAGCATAAGCGATTATCGGTTTTGAACCTCTGGCTTTGAAAATCATATCGGAGATTTCCGAGCATCCGTTTACTTCTCCGCCTGGACTATCTATATCAAGTAAAATTGCTTTTATTTCAGATTGTTGCAAAGCCTTATTAAAGTCTTGCGCAAATAACTCATAAGAGGTTGCACCGCAAATTCTGGTCATTAAGTTCGCATATCGGAACAATGGACCAGACACTTTAATAACCGCAACGCCGTCTCGAACTGAAACGGCGTTGGTGTTTCTCATTTCTCTTCCCATTTCTTTGGCGATCGCTTCAGGACTCTTCCTCGTTTCGCTCGCTATTTCGGTCATGGTTTGCAGCATTTCGGGCGTTATTGCCCATATCGTCTGATTTATTAACTTCATTGTATAATCCTAACTCTTGTAATTTGTTTTTCTCACGAAGCCGCTGTTCGAGGACTTCCTCCCAGTCCAAGCCTTGACTGGCACATTCTTCTTCCAAAGTTGAAAGCCCGATTTCCATACGGAGCTGGCAAGCCTGAGCTTCCTTAACCGGATCAACCCAACCGCGGCCTGGTCCGATCCACTTGCACCGCGTGTAAGCGTAGCGGTTTTGGTAGAAGTCCGGTGCATCAATCAAGCCTTTGTTGACGGCTTCTTCCAAGAAAAGTTCGTAAACCGGCGTTGCCCAAGTGTTGGCAAGCCAAGCTCTGCGCCCGTTGAAAAACCGCCAAGCTTCAAGCAAGGCGGCACGAGCTGAAGAGTAGTTCGTTTTTGAAAAGTCCTTTAACAGCAACTCATACGGGATATTTAAGCCCGTGCCGATGTGGCGAAGAACATTTTCAATAAAGCTTCCGTAGGCGGAATTCGGTCGGCTCGGCGTGAACGGCGCAATCTTATCGCCAGGGAATATCGGAATAATCGAGCCACCCTCGAGTTTGACTTTCCAATCCTTTTTAGCGTTCAAATAATCATTGCTGTCGCCGCCGAACAACTCGTTCAAACCCTCGGCATCCATCGGCGTTTCGATAAATGCGGCTATCATCGCGTTAACAATAGCCGCTTGAAGCTCAGACCGCTCGTAGTGGTCAAGCATTTTGAACATCGGCATAATTGAAGTCAAAATCGGCTTTCCCTTAGTCTGTCCGATACGCTCGACATCGTGAACGTGCAAAACCCGTCGTCTGCCGAAATCGGTATAAGCCGGAATACGCTCCCAAGTATCAGTCGCACCGCCGATCCAATAATCGCCTGGGTGGTTTTTGCGGATGTGATATGCCACCGGTGCGCCGTAGCGGTCAATTTCAATTCCAC
Organism: Pseudomonadota bacterium; assembly: GCA_918234285.1. Classification (GTDB taxonomy): domain Bacteria; phylum Pseudomonadota; class Alphaproteobacteria; order RF32; family CAG-239; genus RUG410. The sequence continues at coordinate 7,627 of CAKJXZ020000015.1, forward strand.
CGCGCATGGTTTTCGTATCCATCGCATTGTTCGGATTTGATAACCGGTCAGGCTCTACCAGCTGAATACAAGTGGCAAATTTCCGATCTTTGAGCCATAGCGGCAAGGCAATCGCTTCGCCGTTTATCAGGCAGGACTTGAAAACAAGCGTGGTTAAACCGTGAAAATTAAGCGTATTGGCGGCATCGCAAGCGGTTGTTTCCGCCCATGAACGCCATAAGCTCTCAACTTTGCTTTGCCATTCTTCCTCCCATTCCTTGGTTTTGCCGAGAAGTTTATAATCAGGTTTAGCCGATAACCTGAACCCGACACCGACGATGTTGTCGTTCAAGGTCTGTATCGCACCGGCCGCCACACCGTGGTTACGCGCCAAATCTCTTGAACGCGAGACAATGGTGGACAGCTCCGGCAATAAATCATTATCCGCCGAACCTTGCGTCGGTTGCCATGAAGAAAGCTCTCGCGCCGTTATTGATGCTGAACTATGTGCTGTATCTGTCATTAAAAACTAACCTTTATAATTTTGCGTTTTAACACCGGAGTGCCTTCTGCTTCCGCCAATTGCGATTTTAAGTCGGCAATGTAGGCTTCCAAAGCCGTCCGGCTCGTTTGGTTATAGGTTACCGCGCCGAAGTTGCCGACGTTGACCGAAACTTCTTTTGCGCCGATGAGGAGCTTGTGATATGCTTCTTCCGCCTCGGCAAGCCGTGTTTTTATCGTTTCTTTATCTAAAGCCATGGATCATCCACCTTTGTTGGTTGCATTTGAATAAATCGTTGTTGTTTTTTGCGCTGTCTGGCCTCGTCAGGAGACGGAATTAAGGCTTCCAATTCTTGCCATCCGCGTTCACTCATTCGGTCAAGACCATAAATTGCGGCGGCGGCACGAGCATAAACGCGGCAGTCCAACGCTTCGTTGCGGCGTGTCGGATCTTTTTCCCACACCGGTTTCGGATAGCCGTTGGTTATGCGTACCACCTGACGTTCCGCCGTCAGCTGTTTAAAATATTCCTCAGCGTACTGCGGAAAGTGACATCTGCCGAACTGCGAGGCATCTTCGCCAGTGCGTTGCATCCTCAGCCCCGGTACAGCTCGGTTTTAATCACCGGTCCCGAAACATTCCAAACTTTAAGACCTTTTTTCTTGGTATCGGCCTTGGAAGTGGAAAGTATCATCGCCGTGTCGCGGCTTTGACCTTTTATCGCCACCACCGTATGCGGTTGGCTTGCTCTCGCACCCGAACCGCCCCAGACAGCTTGGCTGTAATCTTTCACAAAGCTGTAAACATCTTGCGTGGCGTAACCGCTATCAACGCACATCACGCGAATAGGTAACGTTATGCCGCTTTCGTGCGGATAATCCTTAAACAGGACGTTCTGAAGCTTTTTCCATACCTCCGGTTTAGCGGTGTCGCCGTCCAAAACAAAATATTCCACCGACCAGCTCTGTTTTTGCCGTCCCCAAGCGACAACCTCGCACTCAATACGGTCTTTTTGAATATCAACTCCGGCGGTTAAGAATAAGCCGCCGAACGGAATTGTGCCGACTTTGTAGTCCTCACGCTGTTCGTATAAGCGTTGCCATTCCGGCGCATCGCTTTCTTGCTCGTAGGTTTCACCGAGGATAGTATTTTGAAAACCTTGCATTAAAGTTTGGTTCTTTTTGGCTTTCTCGTAGATGTCCACGCATTCTTTCCACGAAAGCCATCCGACCGGAGAATAAAGCGAGGATAGATGAAAACCCGCCGTTATGCCGTCACTCTTAGCGGTTGGTTGCCAAAAGCCTTTTTCAAGCATCTGCGACTTATAATGCTCGGCTATTAACGCGTGGCAATGTTCGCACTCGTACATCACACCGGTATCGGTCGAGCGGATATTATCCCACACGAGCCGTTGGTATTTATGGCAGTACGGACACGGCACAACATAGTAGCGTTGATCCGTCATGCCGAATTCGCGTTCGATGTTTGATAAGCCCTTAATCGTCGGCGTTGATACCAAAAATATCTTCTTGCGCTTGCTAAACGTCGCCGTTCTGCGCTCTGCCAGTAAAATCGGATCACCTTCGCCGTCAATATCCGGAGGATAGCCGTCAATCTCGTCCATAAACAAATACCGAGCAGGCATGGAACGTAAGCCCACCGCCGAATTTGCACCGGTCATCACTAAAACACCGCCCTGAAAGTCCTTTGACAGGATCGTGTTGCCTTTATCGCGTGCCTTCGGCGAACTGACTACCGAGCGCAATGCCGGACATTCCTCAATCAGTGGATCGATACGCTGGCGCGAGTTACGTTTGGCCATATCCACCGTAGGCGATACCGCCATAATCGGACCAGGAGCTTTGTGCATGATGTAGCCGATCCAGTTATTGCCGCACTCGGTGCCGCCGATTTGCGCTCCCTTCATAAACACGACCTTCTGAACCGGACTTTTCGGCGAGAGGCAGTCCATTATCTCTTTCAAATAAGGCGTTCTGGCCGTGCGCCACCGCCCAGGCTCGGAAGCCGATTTACTCGACAACATCCGGTAGGCATCCGCCCATTCGGACACCGACATATAACTGTCCGGTTCGATGCCCTTGAAAAACTGGTCGGCGATATAAATCTCGGCATCAAAGCTCTCTATCGATGATGTCGCGGCTTTCTGTGAGTAATTTTCTGATATATTCATCTAAAACTGTCACCATTTTATGTTCGTCAACGTCCATCTCTGCCGCGATCAGCGAACCGTAGCGCGTGGGAAAGCTGATAAACAAATCACGCAAAGACCGGCCGAGGTTAAACGCGTACTGTCCGGCTTTTTTACGGTCGATGGTTTCGCCGGTTATCATTTTAAGTTTGGCCTTGGCAAGCATCGCCCGATAATAAACATCGGCGGTTTTTGCCTGCTGAAAGGTCGAAAAGTTCGGTTTTGCCGCACCACCGCCGGTACTGGCAAAGGTTTCCGGCGGATTTTCAAACAACGGATCGGTCTTGTGGCTTTTCGCAGGATCGGTATTCATAAACCATTCCTTGTTGGCCGCATCCACGTCGATTTTGCCATCGGCGGTCTTGTGTATCCGTCCGGTCTTAACCGCCGTCTGTACCGCATTTAAGTGCACACCGCGTTGGCGGGCATATTCGCGCATTGATACCTGTTTTCCCATTTATTGCAACTTTCTTCAAAATTATTGCAGAATTAACTGGACTTCCTCCTTTTTCCAAGCATTCATTGACATAGCAGAGGCACGGTGGCCAAAGCATTAACCAACAAAAAGGAACATTAAAATGACTACTAAAAAGAAAAGCTCAAAGGCCAAGAGCAAAACAACGGCCAAGAAAACCATCACCACAAAAAAACTCGGAGAGATTTTAACCGAAACCCTTAACCAAGTTGCCGAGCCGGTAGAACAACCGAAGCCGGTTCCGCTGACAGGCTCCGATAAGCTGACCTTTATGGTGCACTTCCTCTGCAGACCGGAAGGCGCAACCCTTAAAGAGATGGCTGAAGCCCTCGGGTGGAAAGAGAATTCGGTGCGCGGTGCGATGTCACTTTACGCCAAAAACCATCCCGAATACACACACTCCTCCGAAAAGGTGGACGGTGTTAGATATTACCGCTTAACCCAAAACGGCGACTAACACCACCGCCTGAATTAGCGTAGGCTTTAGGCTTACGCTTTTTCTCGTTGGTAAATCCAATAAAAAAGGAGCCCGCTTAAGGCTCCCGTGCGTTATCATTTTGCGGAGGTTATTTATCCCACTGTGCGAACACCTCCATGACTGTTTTGCCGTCTTTTATAAAACTCGCTTGCCATTGCTCGAGTTTCTTTTCCCGTCGTAACTGCTTAAGGTTAAGTGTGTAACCGTCAATTTTGACGTTCATAAAACGGTAATTATCAAATTTAAAGGTAGCGTTTTTGATAAAATGTACTGTCGCGGTGCTTATTGTGATATATTTTACAAGCCAGATTAAATTCTCTTTATCCTTGGCATCCACGCCGTTTTCCTTGATATCAAAAATTTTTACTTGTTCGTAATTTCTCATTTTGTTTCTCCTGTTAGGTTAATGCATTGGCTACCGTGCCTCTGCTAATGCAATGAATGCTTGGAATGCATTAAAAGTCCAGTAGAATAACGCATAAAAAATCATTTATTATCAAATACTTGGTATGTATAAATATATCATAAGCGTACAATATACCGCACGATTTTATAAAACGCCGGAAAGCGCATTATTTCGGCCTTTGTGAGCCTGTTTCGCGGATACGGATAAACGGGGCAGTTACGCCCCGTTTACTTGCGCCGTTCGCGGAGAACCAGAAAAGGAACTCGGTAGCCAAGCACTCCTCGAACGGCTGAAAGTCCCGCCTGTTTGGGACTTTGTGGCTCGCTGGCGGGGCTTTGCGGCCCCGCCGTGGTTTAGGTTAATCCTCGCTCCAAACCGGCATTAAATCGCCGCTGTCGAGGTCTGGGTTATACCCCTCAAAGTCATCTGTTAACGGCCTAACTCCACCGACCGCCTGAATTACTATTCCGTATTTGCGGCTTAGGTTTTCCAGCTCAGCGCAGAATTTTTCGTATTTTCCGGCCTGAGTGTCTTTCTGTAGAGTTTTTCTTTTTGGTTGCCCCACGTAGTAGTCGTAATCGCTGATTAGGCTCTCTTTTGTTTTCTTCTTTCTAAAGGCATCGATAAAAGTGCCGTTTTCGATTTCTTGGCAGAATTCGCCGATGATCTGCTTACCCCAGTGGCTGTCCAGTAATTCTTGCGTTTGATTGGAATCAAAGTCGCCGATCTCGTGGACTAATATCGAGGTGGCACTCCAGAGTTTTTCGGCTGTTTCCTCACCGAATACGCCGTAGGCCGTTCCCCATAAGCCCCATCTTTCGTTCTGCGTGTTTTTTATAATAAACAATTTTTCCATTTTAAGTTCCTTTTTTCTAAGTTATTGCTTTGGCTACCGTGCCTCCGCTTACAACTCAATGAATGCTTGGATTTCTCAAGAAGTCCAGTCCTTTCTGCATTAAAATCGAAGAAATAGTACAGAAAGATTCAGGCGGGGCGTTAACCCCGCCGGAGACTTGCTTAAAGTCCGCTAATGTCGTAGTTTAAGCCCTCTAAAACCCGCAGTTTTTCCTCGCGTGGCGGGTTGGCCTCGTACCAGCACCAACCATCGCTCTCGGATAAGTATCCCTTTGGTGGGAGCGGAACTATCCCCAAAAACTCCAGGACATTGACTATCTCGTCGACTTTGATGAGCTCGTGCTTTATCAGCTCGTCCACCACATCGCGCTTGCCGTGCGGTGTTTTTGCTTTTTTGGTCTTAAGTTTTTCAAGTTCTGCGTCGGCTTTTTCGATCTCGTCCATATAAGCCCAAGTGCCGTCTTCCTCACAGCGGGCGATGCGCTTGTCAAAATCCGGTGCTTGTTTTGTTTCGTGATACCATGTAATCATTTTTTTAATCCTTTTCTGTTTAGTTAATGCTAGGGCTACCATGCCTTTGCTGTCTCAATGAATGCTTGGATTTCACAGGAAGTCCAGTCCTTTCTGCATTAAAATCGAAGAAATAGTGCAGAAAGATTTGGGCGGGGCGTTACCACCCCGCCGCGGCTTAAATTATTAACGTCTGCCTATGCAGAATGAGGCCTCAGCCAAGGCTTTAAGAGCACTGATTGATTCTTCTATCCCCATCAGCCCGCCTAAGGCGCAATGTACCCGTCCGAGGTCATTGTCGGCTTCCTTCCAATTTATGCCGTCTTTAGCCGAGGAAATCCTTGATTTTATATCCTTAAGCAAGGCTTCCATCGCTTGCACGTTACCGGTAATTATCGCTAACTTTGTTTTGGCGTCCATCTCGTTATTTTCTTTTACCATTTTTTTATTCCTTATTCTAAGCATTCATTAAGTGGCGGGGCGTTGCCACCCCGCCGGTTTCGTTAATCCACGTCGAACCATTCTGTGCAGGTTGCCAGCAGGTGGTTATAATCGCCGCTGGTCGCTTCCTTTTGGAATTCGTCCCGTTCTTCCTTGCTTAATCCGGCGTGGCGCATCGCCATCAGGCATCTGCCGATTATTGCGAATGCGTTGCCGTCTTGGCCAACCAGTTGCACGTGGATTTCCGGATGTTTTACTTCGTTTGTCATTTTTAATTTCCTTTTCTAATTTTAGTTAATGCGCAGGCTACCGTGCCCTTGCTGTCTCAATGAATGCTTGGAAAGAAGCGAAAGTCAACTTAATAATGCACATTTTTTAATTATAAGTTATTGAAAATAAATAATAATTTGAAAACAGCCAAACACTTAAGCGATTATTCGCCCGACGTGCATTAAAACTTTCTTGTCGTACAATATACCGCCTGATTGATTATACTCCGAAAGAGCGCGTGTCCGGCGGTTTTCCGGACACGCTGTTGGAGAATGTCAACTCATCTAATTGCTAAAATGTACCATTCCGAGCGGGAATAATTGTTGAAGTTCCATTGCAGGCTCAGTAAAAAATCGGCTTCGCTCAGGTGCTTCTGCATAAATTCCGGCAGAAATGCGTTCTTTTCGGTTTCGTGACGAATAAAGCCTTGGTAAGCCCGTTCAAACTCGGCTTTGAATTGTGCCTTAAATTCCTCATAGGAGAGCACCCGTAGTTCACGGGTGCGTTTGTTTTTAATGGTAATCCGCATCGTTAGTCTCCCAACTTAATGCCGAGGTAGCGGCAGTAGCTTGATCCGGACGGATCGGTGTAGAGTGTCAGGTGGCCATCGCAGGTCAACTCGACCACTTTTCGGTACTCTTTATCGTCGACTTTGTCGTAGCCGCCTTTGCCGGTTAAAAACTCGTAATCGTCGAGCGGTCTCTCGCAGACTTTTTTGTATTCCTCTCGGCTAAGGTTAATCGTCTCGCTGATTAAGACTTCTTCAACCCTAAAGGAGCAGTCTCTGACGATCGTCGTGCTTACCGATAAAACTTCTTCGATATTGCTTGGCTTTCTCACCATGTATGTTTTGACTGTTTTCATTTTTAAGTTCCTTTATCTGTTAATGTTTACAAGTCAATGAATGCTTGGATTTCACTAATTATCCAGTCAATTCGACATCATTTTCGGAACTTTCTGCATTATTTTCCGGTGTTTCCTCGGTGTTCGCCAATAGTTCCGCTTTTCTGCCGGTATATTCCTCCCAACGCTTAACAATAACGTCGCAAAACTTCGGATCTAACTCAATTAGACGAGCGACTCGACCGGTTTTTTCGGCCGCAATTAAGGTCGAACCGGAGCCGCCGAACCCGTCTAACACAATATCGCCGAGTTTGGAGCTGTTATTTATGGCTCTTTCCACTAATTCGACCGGCTTCATGGTCGGGTGCAAGTCGTTCCGGACAGGTTTGTTGTATTCCCAAACGTCGGATTGGTCGCGATCACCGCACCAGTAGTGCTTTTTATCCGCGCCCCAACCGTACAGAATAGGCTCGTATTGCCGCTGATAATCCGCCCGACCGAGCGTGAATGTGTTTTTCGCCCAGATGATAAACGTCGACCATTTGCCGCCGGCCGCCACAAACGAGGAATAAAGTGTGTGCAGTTCCGATGAGCTCATGCAGACGTAAGCGGCTCCGTTGTTGAACATCATTAAATTTGAGAGGCTATCGGTCAAAAATTGCCCGAAGTCATCGCCGAGGTTGTCGTTCATAATCGTGCGATTATGGTTCGGCGAGGAGTGATAGCGGAGCTTGTCTTTCATGGTCGCTCCATAGTTAACGTTATACGGCGGATCGGTAAAGACCATATCGGCCACGTCATTCCCCATTAGTTTCTGCACGTCGTCATACATGGTGGTGTCGCCGCAGAGGAGCTTATGCTTGCCTAAAATCCAAATATCGCCGTGCTTTGTTATCGGCTCAACCGGTGCTTCCGGTACTTCGTCTTCATCGGTATTACCTTGCGTTTGCTCTTCGCCGAGGTGCTGTATCTCCGCCAACTCATCCGGATTAAATCCGAGCAAGTCCAAATCAAAATCGGCCTCCGAGAGCTCTGCCATTTCAAGGGCGAGCATTTCTTCGTCCCAACCGGCATTCAGCGCGATTTTATTGTCGGCGATGACTAAAGCCTTGCGCTGAGTTTCGGTTAAATCCGGCAGGCAGATAACCGGCACTTCGGTTAAGCCCAGCCGTTGGGCGGCAAGAAGTCGACCGTGACCGGCGATGATGACATTGTCGCTACCGATTAAAATCGGGTTGGTAAATCCGAATTCTTTTATGCTCGCCATAATCTGAGCGATTTGCTCTTCGTTGTGCGTGCGTGAGTTTCGGGCATACGGAATTAAATCCGCAACCGGAAATGTGGCGTGAAATTCCATTGTAAAAATCCTCTAAAAAATGAAAGTGACCAGCCAAGTGACCAACCAAAAGTGACCAGTGACCAGCCGAGAAAAAACTAAATCTCTCAAAACCCTTATGTAGCAAGGGTTTTGAGAGATGGGTGACCAGTAAACAAAAAGCCGTTTAACTAGATTTTCGCCGCGGCTTGCGTCCCCGCATACAAAAAAAGTCGAGGAAGGACCCGTTAAATCGAAAAGAGCCCATCGCGACAGAGTTTTGCAAACACCGGACGGTTCAGCCCAAGCTTGGCAATGATCTTAGATGGTTCGTCGGTAATTGAAAGTGTCGTGAGTTGCGGAACACCGCGCTTGACTGTCTTAACCACCGCACTCGGTAAGTCTGAACGTCCAATGCACGATGAGAGATAAACAAAGCACTCGTCATTGTCTTTCAAATAGTCCAATGCCAGCTTGCGAGCGTAGATGTTCAACGTTACATCGGCCTTACTTCCGTCCTTAGTCCACGGACTACCGCCGCCAACCGGAGCGGATGCCGAGTAGAAGTCACAAGCGAGTTTACGTCCGGTCACACCGCAGTCAGCAATGGAAGAGTGCTTTTCGTATACCAATGTTGGATTTATGATGATATTCTCCGGTTCTTCACCTAGAACACGAATTATAAACGGCTTGAGGTCAACATCTCTGAGCATCGGAATTGCTACAATAGCCGTGTCCACGCCGCTTAATTCATTGAGTGTAATCTGCGTTTTAATATCAATGCCGAGGTGGATGTTCTGCAAAGCGTATTCATAAAGTGCACGGCACAGCTTGTTGGCAAGATATTGCTCACGGCTGATGTTGCCGATACCTTGGCAAGCATAACCGACAAATATGCCTTGGTCGCCCCAGCCATCCTGATTATAAACAGCAAAATTAATTTCCATTGATTGCTCTCCAATCAAATTGATAACTTCAATTTTACTAGGCTCAATAGCATTATCATGCCAACGTAGTGCATAATACTCATCATAACCAATTTCAGCGAGAGCCTTCAGCACATATTCTTCGACATTATCCAAATTGACATTGCCTTTGATTTCGCCACCGAGAACAACGATGTTGTCCTTAATCATTACTTCGACCGCATAATGAACATCTTTATCTTGTTCAATCATCCGGTCTAAAATGTAACTGGAAATATAGTCCGCCGTTTTATCAGGATGCCCTAAAGACACCGCTTCTGCAGTTTTAATCATGTTGTATTCCTTATGTTTGGAGGGTTATTTAAAATGCCAACGGGGACGTGTTTACACTTTCGTCCCCGATTATACCAATTTTTATACGTTTTTTTTGCAGATTTGTAAACCCCAAATATGTCAACAACATTTTTTTATGCTGAATTGGATTTTTACAAGTGCACGATTGTACATTATCCATAACCTCTGTCGTGTTACTCCATAATCTCGGCATAGTAATTTCCATGGGATCCGTTTAGCGCGTTTCCAAACAACCATTCGCTCGCGAGGCTCGAGGACTTCCATCCAAACAAGAGTTCGCTCCCACAAAGCAATTTGTTCGTTGGTTGGTTTAATTTTAATAGGAAGTCGCTCCATAAAAGCGATTTCTTGTGGCGTGTAAACAATTTCAAAAAGCCAACTTCGGTATTTTTCAGGTTTTACCGGTGGTAATAACCGCTCAACATAGGCGGCTGTTTCTAAATCTTGCTTGATTTGTTCGATGGTAATCTCAGTCATTTCACACCGCCTTTCCATTGCCAAGCTCATTTTGACCGGCGGCAAGTCCGGCTTCAAAGTCCGTTATTGATATTCCAACGTCCTTACAATACCATTTCCGAACTGCTTTTTGCCAATCCAAGGCCACGTATTTCTTACCATGTCGCCAACCACGCTCATTGTGCCAGCTCATAAAAGCCGGTACATCCACCGCAATTTTTAACTCAGAACAATATCCGGCAACATCTTCAGCACTCGGCGCACCCACAAATCCGGAGTTATCCACATTTTGCACCTCTCTTTCTCTACCACCATTATCCGATTCATTACCCGAATCATTCTCTATCTCCAGCTCATTCTCCTTCTCCGACTCTAGTGGGCGACCGCTGAGCGGTGTAGGTGGTGTTTCGCTGACCGGTCGCTTAGCGGTCGCTTTGCGATGGCTGACTCCTTTCTTGGCGTTTTGTGCGTTAATTTCGCACATTTGCAACCACCGTTCGTTATGAGCCGTGATTACGCGTTGAATCGAATCAAATCTGTCTTTTTTTAAGCCCGCTAATTTTACCGACGTACTACCGTATAAATTAAATTCACATATTGCGATGATTAAATCGGCGATTTCGTTTTTCCTAAAGTTATGCACAGCGGCAAGAAAGTCCGCCGGATACATAACAAATGATGTCTTTTTATTGTCCATGACGACCTCCGTTATCGTCACGAGAGGCCGACTTAATGCGTTTCACGCCTTGCACCCACTTAAGAGCCAAAGAAGTGCGGCGAACTTCATCGCGCACTTTCTTCTCCAGCTCATCAAGCATTGACATCTCTAGATTAAGCAAATAAACAACCGGAATACCGCGTACTTCCTCAGTTACATAAGCATATTTTTCTTCAGTGAACATCTTTTTTTTTCCTTTCTCAAATGTTGACATTCACTAGAGAACATTCCCGCAAGTCGAAAAATCGTTCGGCAAAAATCAAAAATTTTTCATTTTATTGAAAAACTTGTAGATTGTCTCCTTGCTGATATGCAGTTGGCGCGATATCTGATCCACGCTATAACCATCCATAATCAAGTAAAGCGTCTGTTTTAACTTGATATTCTCGGCTTTATCAAAAATGTCGTGAATTGTGGCTCGGTTGATAGCAGTGTCAAATGTCGACTCATTATCGTAAAAAAAATCCTCATTGAACGTTTCGTAGTCCAATGAGGATGTTAAATGTGCTCTAGTTCGCTTTCGTTTTCGTAGCAGTTTATAAGACCGCAGTTGAAGCGCGTGCACAACTAACGCTTCGTTCGTGTCCGGAACCTTATAATATTGCTCAAGGTAGTAGAGAAGAAGATCTTGCATAATATCTTCGCGATCTTCATAACTGAAATATTGGGTTGATAACAGTCTTCGCGTTTGCGTATAAACCGTTAAGCGGACATACCGTGGTAGTCCGCTGAAGATGTCAAGATTCATAAAATAAACCTCTCTAAAATGTTAATGAGAAGTTAATTTTGAATCAAAACTAAAATTAGACAATAAGTTTAATCTTCAACCCAAAATAGAATTAGACTTTAAGTCTAGGTATGACAATAGGTTTGTTTTTATTGACAAATGTGCACAATTCTGTGCAAAACTGAGTTTTAATCATAACCGGCTATGTGGCATTAGTCGAGAATCGTAAATCCATACTTTTTCTCTTGGTCTTCCCAAAGCGGTGGAATATCGCTACGCATCAAAGTGCGCAGATAAAATTTAGGTGGCTGATGACCTTTCAAAATGGTGCGGATAATCGCCGGAGAAAGTGATGTTAATCTCAGTAGTCTGCTAAGGTAACCGGCATCAATATTTTCTTTTATGGAAACCTCGGCAATGCTACGGTGTGTCTGGTCAATCATTTTTTGATATCTGAACCCGAGGCAAATTCCTTTAATCAGCTCATTATCAAAATGCGGATTGGCCATAATATTATCCGGTAAGTGTATTTCGGTGTGACCTTTATGTTTTACGAACGGAATAGGTAATACCGTTTGGTGTCCGCTCGTACTTTGAAGTAATGATTCCGATAAGAGACTTAAGCCTAAATCAGTCCAGTTAATCTCCATGGTCTCGTAATTTAATGTAACGCCGGTTATAAGCAACCGCATTAAAAGCAATTTATAACGGTCGGCAAGTTTATAAAGAACTTTTTCCGGTGTACGCAAAATCCTGAACAACTCCATTGTTTTGTTTGGTGCAACTTTTTCAATAAGGGCTTGGAATACTTTCGGATCTTGTAACAATTGCGACACGATTTTAATCATGCAATCGTCCATGGCAGCTTGCTGTACCGCGCCGTTGGTGCATCGGTGGTATCCGTGTGTCTTGGCAATATTTGAAGTGTAATAATACCGTTTTGTACCGTGCGCTTGACTGGCGGTCGGTGTCATTGATGCATGACAGCAACCGCAAGTCAAAAGACCACGCATAATCCCGACCTCATTATTATTAAATAAGCAAATACGTTGCGTTGACGGTCGTTTTTCGCTGACTTCCTGCGCCTCCATAAAAACTTCCTGGCTGACGATGCCTTCATGTTGCCCATCATAAACAATGTCTTTGTGCTTTATTTTGCCCATATAAATCGGGTTTTGTATCATTCTGTAGATTGCGGTGCGGGCAAGTTTTTTGTATCCTTTTTCTTCCATTAACTCGGATACGGCCTGGGCTGACTTATATTGTATATACATATCGTACATAAATCTGATTTCTTTGGCTTCCTCCGGTTTTATGACTAGTTTGCGATCAACCACTTCATATCCGTAAGGTACACCACCGCCCATCCATATACCTTTCTTTTTAGAGGCGGCAATTTTATCCCGAACACGTTCCGCGCCGATTTCACGCTCAAACTGTGCAAACGATAACAACATATTTAAGGTCAACCGTCCCATGCTATCGGCCGTGTTGAAGTTTTGTGTTACCGAAACGAATGAACATTGGTGTTTTTCAAAAACGTCAACCATCTTAGCAAAATCGGTAAGCGAGCGGGTAAGTCGGTCGATTTTATAAACCACAATCATATCGACTTTATTATCGGCAATATCTTTCAACAGCCGTTCCAGAGCCGGACGTTTCATGTTGCCGCCGCTGTAACCGCCATCGTCATAATGCTCGTCAATTAGCACCCAACCTTGATGCTTTTGGCTCTTAATAAAGTTTTCGCTTGCTTCGCGTTGAGCTTCCAATGTATTGAACTCTTTTTCCAAACCCTCGTCCGTAGATTTACGGGTATAAATTGCACACCTTACTTCACCCATGACTTAACTCCGAAAAATTCTTGTCCCGATACTTTACGTCCGGTTATCAGCTTGGCCAATGAACCGAGCGATTTATAAACTTCGCCGTCCATCTCAAAACCACCATCCGTCACTCGAATTTTATACGTTGCGCCTTTGTATTGTTTAACAATTTCTGTTCCAGTTACAAATTTATGCGGTTTTGCTAATTCCTTGATATCCATATTTTCAAGCATCTGCCGCGTTTTATTATCCAAACCGCCAAACCGCATCTCTTGCAATTTATGCGTAATGCGCCACACATAATATTCTTTACGCGTGGATGTGGTAGGAATGGCGATGAGTTTATCGTAATACGCTCGAAGCTCTTCATAAGAGAGTTGAGGAATTGCACGAAGATCGATGTTCATATCAATAACCTGCATTGTTTTGTCCTTTCTCTTGGTTTGTGCTGTTTTCTTCAATTAGGGTACTCACAGCCTCAAAAATTAAATCTATTAAATTATCCATTGGTTACCTCTCAGTAACAGCAATGCTTGGAATTTCTTCTTTATCCAGTAAAATCGATACTTTCCCGCCATTTTCTTGCTCTTCTAAGAGAATTTTTATGGCAATGCCGATAATATCGATAAATTCGTTAAACTCGCTGTTTGCTACCATTTGTTTTTTCCTTTCAACAGATAACATTCCCGCAAGTCGAAAAATCGTTCGGCACAATTTAAAATTTTTTTCAAAAAGTTATATTTTTTTGTAATTGAGACTTATTTGAAGAGGTCGTGTATCGGTGCATTAAAGTTAAAAAATGATTAAATAAACTAATAGATTGAAATATATTTTTTTTACGAATATAGGTGGTTTTGAGGGCTCAAAGTATCTGGTGGTAGGTTCGAGTTCTAAGTCGCCCACCAAGTGAAAGGAATGATACTTTTCATTCCTTTTTTTGTTTTAAATTTTTGAGTTTGATTTTAGTGTAATTTATCCCCTTCAAACGCCTTATTTTATGGGCTTTCCCGATTTTTGATTTATTGTTTTTATGAGCCGTATTTTGCGGTGGTCTGGTCGCGTATCTATTTTTTATTTTCACCCATTTCCCCCAAAAAGATACCAAAATAGATACTTTTGGTCGGGACAGACCCGACCAAATTCGGCTTAAAACTAAGGCTTTTTATTCCCAACTGTTCGCGTTTCAAAACCCCACCGGTGGATACTCAAATTATTTATCCAGCATACCGATGCCGCGCAAAATGCCGATCATACCTTCGGCGGCGATGTCATTTATGACTTTGCCCTCGTCGTTGAAATAGTAGAAATTCATCACAGAGGTAGATATATGTTTGCCGGTGGCAGGCATTCCCATAAACTCGCCTTCGTGAGTGCCGCTTAACGTCCAACGGACAGCCACGACATTGCTTCGCTGAACCTTTGTGGTTGGTTTCTTCACTCTTACTATAGAGTAAAAGAAAATACTTGACGGTGCGGAGAATATATGCAATAATCTACGCATAATTTGCGGAGATTAGAAATGTATATATATGAATGTAAAAATTGGCCGAATTTTGTTTGGAATAGCGATAAAATAGCTAACTTACTGGCTGAATCTTCGTTTGCAGAAGGTCAAATCTTGGGTAAAATGCAAGAATTAGGATTTAACTTGCAACAGGAAGCCCTTTTGGTTAATTTAACCGAGGAGATTATAAAATCGAGTGAAATCGAGGGAGAAACTCTTAATACAGAACAAGTTCGTTCTTCCATTGCCCGACGGCTGAACATTAATAATGAAAACTCCATAACCAGCAGTCATCATATTGATGGTATTGTGAACATGATGATTGATGCAACGCATAATTTCAATACTCCGCTAACCTTGGAACGTCTTTACGGTTGGCACGCCGCATTATTCCCGACCGGATATAGCGGAATGTATAAAATCAAAGTTGCAAATCTGCGTGATGACCATGATGGCCCGATGCAGGTTGTTTCAAATAAAGGAAGTCGCGAAGTTGTTTATTATCAGGCACCGGATGCCAAAATCCTACCTGAGTTTATGCATGATTTCTTAAATTGGATAAATACTGACAGTACGGAAAATCCTTTAATTAAAGCGGCAATAAGCCATTTGTGGTTTATTACATTGCATCCGTTCGAAGACGGAAACGGTAGAATTGCCCGTGCCATTACCGATATGATGTTAGCAAAAGCCGAAAACACTGCTTATCGTTTCTATAGTATGTCGTCTCAAATTCAAAAAGAGAAAAACGATTATTATAAAGTTCTCGAATACACTCAAAAAGGTGACTTAAATATCACAAATTGGCTTATTTGGTTCTTAAGGTGTCTGTTATCTTCAATAAACAGCTCTCAACAGTTAATTGCAAATATTTTACAGAAGGCAAAATTATGGCAGAAGTTTAACCAAATTCCACTTGATGAAAATCAAAGAAAAATTATCAATATGTTACTTGATGGTTTTGAGGGAAATTTAACTTCCAGTAAATGGGCTAAAATATGTAAATGTTCACAAGATACAGCAATACGTTCAATTAAATATATGATGGATAATAAAATCCTAAAACAAATTGGTGCCGGTCGTAGCACACATTATGTTATAGATTGCGGAGAATAGTTTAATAATCTCCGCATAATTTGCGGAGATTATATTTTGTTATACTTTAACTATTTTACAAACCCTTGTCAGCCGGATAAGGGGCGGATAAGTGCGATTATTGAACAGCCGAAAACCGTTTGGCAGATAATCAAAGAGCAGAAAGTCGATTTAACGATGCCGATTTTGTGCCTGATTAACGGTGCTCCGGTATTACGCAAAGACTGGGGCAATGTGTTTGATGACGGCGAGCTTATCAGCATTGTCTCACTTCCTCTCGGCGGTGGCGGCGGTAAAAAAAGCTCAAATCCGGTGCAAGTGGTGCTGACGGTGGCTGTTATTGTGGCCTCGGTTTATACCGGCGGCGCGGTCGGAGCGGCTTATGGTGCGGCTATGGGTGCCGCGGCGGCCGCGGCTGTCTCTATCGGCGGTAGTGTTCGGAGCTATCGCTCTTTTTTTGTATTTATTAGGATATAAAAATGCCCGAGAATCGGCAGAAAATCATAAGAACAAGGAGGAAAACAATGCAATTAAAAAAGCTCAAGAGGCTCGTCGCAGTCTTACTAATCCTGACCGGATTGAACGCTTGCACAACAAATACAAGCGGTAATTATTGCCTGTTGTACGAACCGATTTACGCCGACTACGACAATGATACTGCCGAAACAATCCGCCAACTCGACCGCAACAACGTGGTTTACGAGGCAATTTGCGAGAAATAAATAAGCCCTGATGGAGTAATCCGTCAGGGCTTATTTATTGTTTTAAAAACAAAAACACCTCACAGCGGTTAAACTGTGAGGGGGTTTTTGATTTCAATAACAAAGGCCGTCAGTATCATTTCTCAGCCTAATCTCGTACCTCTCTTTGAGGTGATTACGCAGAGAATCCAGATTGCTGACCTCAGGGTAGAAATCGCGAAGCATCTCATCGGAGATGCTGTCGGCGTACTTGCCGAACAAATAATCGTGCTGTTGAATTTCAATCTCAAGTCGACGATTTTCACGCTTCAACTTTCCTTGAGTATATTCGGCAACGTTCTGCTGTCTCACCAGAGCGATAAGAAACACCACAACCATTACTCCGAGAGAGATTATTCCTGCTTCGAACAATATTGTTCTAAACTTTTCCATAAGCACTTATCATTAGAGGTTATAAACACTACATCAAATAGTCGACGATGCAACGTGTGTGCATATAGCACTGACAAGCCGATAATACACCGACTATGGCTATCAGAACAAACATAGTCTTTTCGCCGAGGGAGCGGTAGCTCCACCATTCATTGAATCTCTTAACGGTTTTCATACGCGCTTTTCATTTAGAGGTCATATTAAGACATGAGATAATAACTAAGGCAGCTAATCCCAAAATGACTACTACTAACAAAAGTGTCGTTTGATCATCAATAACCATAACTCTAAAATTACTTACGCCTTGTCGTCAGAAATATCCCATAAAGATACTAATGGCTCTTTCTTTTTACGTGGGGAGTTTAACTCCCTACGATATTCAACCCAATGGCACATACCAACAAAGAAGCCGGTGAAGACCAGAGCAAAGGCAAAGCCTAAAATAACATACAGCGTAGCGGCGACAAAGTCGTTACTCATGCCTGCATAATACGCGATTACTGCCAGAACACAAGAATAACCTGTACCTTTCATGAACAAAGTCATCAACTTTAATGCTTTTTCCATAACTCTAAAATTACTCACGCCTTGTCGTGAGGTTCTAATATATACAACATAATTTTCTTTCTACAAAAAACTATATAATTTTTCGCAAGTTTTGTCAAGAATAAATTTTTGACATTGTGAATTTTAATTAAAATACAGATCGAAAAAAAAGAAAGTCATGCCTCGTTTTCGGTAGAAAACGTCAGGGCATCTTCCGCTTTTTTAATTAATTTGAAGATCCCTTGACGATTTTGCAGTGCAAAATCGAGGGATGACGGTAATAAGATGGCTTTCGGTTTGGAGAGATGACGCTTCGTTTTAATTAAAATACAGCCCCGTAATGGCAACAAAGCCTAAGATAAGCGCAATCAGCTTTTGCGGTGTGAATTTATCCGTTTTGAACAGCACCGAAAGGAAGAACATCACAAAAATGCCCATTTGTTTAATCGCCATAACGATGGTCGGCGTGTCGTTGATAAAACTAAACGTTTCCAACACATAAAAAATCGTTTCCAAAATGCCGATGGCAAAGGCCAGAAAATAAAAGCCGTTATACCAGCGCGGGTTGGCGGTGTTTTTTGTATCGTCATCTTTGCCTTTAAGTGCAAGGTAGCCGAAATACGGCAACGCCACCACATAATAGCCGAGATTGAGCGTGATTTCGCTTGCCCCATACGCCGCCGACACCTTAATCAGATAAGTTGCAACCACATACAAAAACATTGTGCCGAGAGTTAATGCAATCCCAACCGGCTTGACCTCTTCAACCGAAGTTTTTTCGTTTTTGATGCAGTTGATATAAAAC